>CAYTYZ010000036.1:0-1677 GCA_964442385.1 uncultured Gammaproteobacteria bacterium | reverse complement strand
GCTCAACGAGCGCGCGGAGGAACACCGCGCAGATCACCGTCGTGCGTGTCCACCGCGGGCCAGCGGGCTCCGCGTTCAGCGCGTCGACCCACTTGTCCAGCCGCGCGATGATGCCAGTCGGAACGTTCATGTTGAGGGCGAAGTCGCCGCGCGGGCGGGTTGTCGATTTCGGAGCCACGCGTTTATCATACTCACGCTGTAGAGCGTGTCAACGCCGACGTTGATGGAGAAACAACCGCAAATGCCACCAGAAGCACCCATTGCCGTCAGCCGTCCGCTACCCATCTCTCAGGCATCGCGGTCTCGGCCTCGCGATGTACGTTGCTGCGCTAAAACACGCTGCCGCGAGACCGTATCCGGCGGCAATCATCGCCGATGCATGCACCGGAGGCACTACGTCGATTGACGCAGCGAAGACGTGGGAGAGACTGAGGAGAGTTCCGGGCGTAGTCGTCGCCGGTACGCAAGGCGGGCTCGACGACTCGATGCGAACGTACGCAGCGTTCTGGACTGGCGTCTAGAAGCGTCGCCGCTTGTACGCTGCGATGTAGGCAAGAAGCGCGATGGCGACTACGATCGCAGTGACAGCGCTGCTTGTCGAGCCGTCGTATCCATCGCCTCCGACCACAATGACGTGGTGGTCGTGCCGATCGTTGTGCATGTTCGGCCACCACGCGACGTGCCGATCAAAGCGCGTCGTGCCGTAGGTTCCGACGCGGTTGATCGCTGGCCGCGATACGAGCGAAGACGGCCGGGTTAACGTCGTCGAGCGGTACGGCGTGGACGGCCGATGGATCGGCGAACTGGAGCGCCACGAACTCGCACCGACAGAGCCTCCAGTATGTTGCGCATCGGCGTAGCCGCAGACCGCGAGAAGCAGTGTCGCGATGGCTGCGGCGATGAGTTGCCGCATCACGCCGTCGCCGTCGGCACGTAGCCTTGAGCCACGCAGTCGCGCCACCACATCTTGACCGATTCGATCGCATTGCCGAGTGACGCTGCCTCGATGAAGTCGCCCACGATTGTGAAGCCGTTGTGCGCGCCGAGCGATGCGCAGTTGTGCCCCGCGACGACGAGAACGTCGCAGTTACGGTAGGCGCTCAGTTCGTGCCTGATTGCGTCCGACGACGGCAGAGCGACCGTGATGCGGTACTCGCCGCGTACGACGATCGACTCTCGCCATCCGTCGGGGTTCTGCGAATTCCACGGCGCTTGGGCTGCGCGCTCACGCACCTCCCACGTCACGCCTTGTTCGACGCCAGAAGCGAGGTGCTCTCCGTGTACTCTCTTGTCATGCAGTGCTTTGAGTTCTTCTGGCGTCATCGTGTCGCTCCACTTTAGATTGAGACTGCGCGTCGCCGTTGTCTATTCAGCTACAACGCTAAACCTTTTGCACTCTGACGCGATGTATTCGCTCCACGCTTGTTCACCGGCAGCGGTAAGCACGACTAGCTTGCAGCCGCCGACACCACGACGGCTCTCGCTCGCCTCGACGAGACCGTTCCGCTCCGCCGCGCGTAGCTGCGGCAGAACGCGATGCGCCTCGAAGCGAGCGCGAGACGATCCTCCGCTCGCCAGCGAGAGCACGCATATCGTCTTCGGTCCGATCATCGCCTCGGCCTTTTGAGCACTTTGTAGTACCAGTCGTGACCACGATTGCTTGGCTCGTTGATGAGC
>CAYTYZ010000035.1:0-2202 GCA_964442385.1 uncultured Gammaproteobacteria bacterium | reverse complement strand
TGCTGAAAATGGACGAAGATATATGTGGGACCGAGTTAATGGGTGGCAAGAAAGTGCAAACTTGTGGTTTTTACAACCTAAGAAATGATTATCGGCATCGATATTTCTAGTATTCCCTATGGCACCGGAGTGTCAGAATATACCAAGCAATTGGTTTTAAACCTCTTGAAAATCGATTTTAAAAACCAATATAAATTATTTTTAGGCTCTCTACGCTTAGGCCTATCTTCAGAATTTATTTCAGAGCTTAATAAACATAAAAATTGCACCGTTTTTCATTTTCCCTTACCACCCAAACTTCTCCACATCTTTTGGAACAAACTTCAGGTATTGCCAATAGAGATGTTTATAGGGGAGTGCGACTTGATTCATACCAGTGATTGGACCCAACCACCTACCAAAAAAGCCATCCCCGTAGCCACCATCCATGACTTAACCCCTTTTTTATATCCCCAGTGGCAGGACCAGTCTATAATTTCGGCCCACCTGGCCAAACTCCAGCGTGCAATTTCGTCTAGTACCCAATTTATCTGTGTGTCAAAAAATACTCAAAAAGATTTTAAAAAGCTATTTAACCAAGACTCTGCAGTCATCTACGAGGCTGCAGACCCAGGCTATAAACCCATAGCCAAGCCTACTGGTAATTATTTTTTAGCCCAAGGCACCAGAGAACCACGCAAGAATCTAACGACTGTTTTACTGGCATTTGAACGCTTTTACCAAAAACATCCCAATATTAGCCTAAAAATTGCAGGTAAATATGGTTGGGGGCAAGACATAAAACCAACCAACGGTGTAGAAGTGTTAGGTTATGTTTCCGATCAACAACTTCTCTCCCTGCATCAAAACGCCCTAGCTTTGGTCTATCCATCACTTTATGAGGGCTTTGGCCTGCCTATTTTAAAAAGTCTTGGCTGTGGCGTTCCTGTAATAACCTCAAATACCTCCTCTTTGCCCGAAGTTACTGGATCTGGCGGAATATTGGTTGACCCCACCAGTCCTGAAAATATCCGTCTAGCTATGGAATCTATGTTAAAACCAACACTTTACCAAAAATTAAAAAAAGGCGCTGTGTCGCAAGCTAAAAAATTTAGCTGGTCCCAAACTGCCCAAGCGACTTTAAACTTATACCAGAATATCTATGATCATAGGAATTGACGGCAACGAAGCCAATGTAAAAAATAAAGTAGGAGTGGGCTATTTTGCCTACAATCTTCTTGTGGGACTACATCGTCAAACCAACGGCAATACTTTTTGGATATATCTAAAAGACAAGCCAAATTTAGACATGCCACCTCAAACTGATTCCTGGAAATATATAATTTGTGGGCCAAAAAAAATGTGGACCAGACTAGCCTTGCCCCTACGACTTTTTACTCAGCTAAAAAAACCAGATGTTTTTTTCAGTCCCAGCCACTACACTCCCTTATTTTCCCCAGTTCCAAAAATTGTATCAATTATGGACCTAGGCTACCTGGATACACCAGGACAGTTTACTAAAAAAGACTTTTATCAACTTCGATCTTGGACCGAGCAGTCTATTAAAAGTAGCCAACATATTGTGGCCATTTCAAAATATTGCAAACAAGATATCGTAGATAAATACGCCATCAATCCAAGTAAAATAAGCATTTTATATCCTATTATTAGCCCACCAGTAGCTATCATAAAAAAACCAAAATACAGCAATTACTTTCTATACCTAGGTACCCTTAAACCGAGTAAAAATATCCCGTTTTTTATCAGCGGATTTGCAAAATATTTGTTACAAGGTGGCACTGTTAAAAACCTTGTTATTGCTGGTAAAAAAGGTTGGTTATATGATGATATTTTTTCTCTAGTTAGCACTCTTGGTCTCCAAAAAAATATTATTTTTACTGATTATGTTGATGACCCCACCAAATGGTCCTTGCTTAAATATGCCAAAGCTCTGGTTTTACCAAGTCTGTTTGAAGGTTTTGGTATACCAGTAGTTGAAGCCATGTATACCCGTACCTCGGTTATAGCTAGCTCTCGTGGCTCACTTCCAGAAATAGCCAGCTCTTATGGACAAATAATTGACCCTACAAATGAAAATCAGCTCATCCAGGCTATGCAAAATCTTAAAAAACCTACTAAAAGCATACCTAATATTTATACCGAAAAGGAGATAATTCAGTCGTTTTACAGTATAATAAGGGATGCTTTACGACCGTAACGGAC
>CAYTYZ010000034.1:0-2642 GCA_964442385.1 uncultured Gammaproteobacteria bacterium | reverse complement strand
TCGACGCTCTCCTTGCTTCAAACCCCCTCCTCAAGATTCGACGCGACCAGTGGCAAGAGCTCAAATCCAAAGCCTAAAACTATCCTATAGCTTGAAATTCCTAACACTTTGTAGTATTATAATCATATGACTAATTTTTTTAAAGAATTCGCAAAAGGTTTAGGGATTGTTAATTCCAGTAAGGCTTCAACAGAAATCAAACCTGGTACACCACTTAGTCCTGATTTAGGACACGAGGTTTCTAGAAAGTTTGAAAATGGTATGTTAACCCTTGTTACCATAAAGGAAATTCCTGCCTCAGCTGATTTAAAATTGGCAGTCAACAATACTAGCGGTGATGTACAAGTTGTAGGTTCTGATGTAAACGACAAATTAGTTTTGCAGTCAACCTACCATATACCTTGTAAATCGGCAGAGGAAGGTCTACAAAGGATAAATGATGGCAAGTGTAAAGCTGAAGTGGCAGGTGATAAATCACAGCTTACAATTAGTGCGGCAGTTGAAGCGATCAAGTCACAAGATGGTGGGCTTTCTATAACGAACAAAGGAGGCAGGGTCGTTATTAGAGGAGATATTAGTGGTGCTTCTTATGTCAGTGTAAGCACTGGTGAAGGTGGGGAAGACTCTGTGGTTGTTATTAGAGGTGGCGGTAGCATTGATTTTTCAATTTTGACACCAAAGAGTTCTTCTACAGATGTAAAAACTGCACTAGGCAAGGTCTCTCTTAGTAATGTAAAAGGACAGGCTTCTATTCAGACTTCATTAGGTAATATCGATGGAGCAAATCTTGGACCTATTAGTGTAGTTACTTCTCAAGGTAAAACTGAACTAGGCAAGATAGCTGGTGATGCAAGGATTAAGTCAGGATCCGGAGACATCACTTTATCAGATGTTAGTAATAATTTAATAATTAACACCAGCCAGGGAACTGTCAGGATCTCTGGTGTCGCTGGTCAAGCAAAAATAGAATCTTCTTCGGGAGATATTACTGGTGAAAATCTTGGATCTGCGCAGATAAATACATCCCAGGGTACCATTTTGCTCAATCAGGTTACTGGTGATGTTCAAGTTCGTTCAAGTTCGGGGGATATTAGAGGTACAAATCTTGGCCCTACAACCTTTAAAACCTCACAGGGAAACACTACTCTTAATGAGGTTAATGGAAATATAATAGGAGAATCATCCTCAGGTGATATTGAAGTTACAAAGCCTAACTCCCTTAACATTGATCTACGCTCATCTCAGGGAAATATTAAATATAAAGGTCCCTCAGATATAAAATTAATTACTTCAACTAGAATGGGAGACGTCTCCAGGCAAAAAGGTTTTGAATCCAACCCTAACTCTAACAAAACTGTGGCTCTGAGAACAACTTCAGGGGACATACAAGTAAGAGCCTAATAGACCTGTTATAATCCTATTTCATCATATGTTTAAAGAAAACAAGTCACTGGCCATTATTGCCCTAATTGCCATAGTAAATGCCCTGGGTTACGGTATCGTAATTCCAATTTTATATTCTTATTCCAAACGTTTTGGTCTCTCAGACTTTCAAAACGGACTTTTATTTTCAATTTTTTCTATCTGTTCCTTTTTGGCTACTCCCGTAATTGGGCGCATGTCGGACAAATATGGCCGTCGTCCACTGCTTTTAATTTCTATTGCAGGCACAGCCATTTCCTTTTTTATGCAGGCTTTCGCTCCCGGGGCAATTTTTCTTTTTTTAGCAAGAGCCCTGGATGGCCTGACTGCCGGTAATATCTCTGTAGCTTCCGCTGTTATTTCTGATACCACCAAGCCACAAGATCGGGCCAAAGGTTTTGGCATTATCGGCGCTTCCTTTGGATTTGGCTTTGTTTTTGGACCAGCAATTTCTGCCCTAACTGTGGGCATCTCACCATCGCTACCATTTATAATCGCAGGTGTAATTTCCATAATTGCCCTTTTGGCTACTTTCTTTATTCTGCCAGAAACCAATAAAAATCTTGGCCAAACCCATTCAGGTAAATTCTTTGACTTTGGCAAACTTTATCATTCTTTGTTTGATCCAAATGTTGGCAAGACTTTGCTGGTAGGCCTAATTACCACCTTGGCTTTTTCTTGCTCTATGATGTATGGCTTCCAGCCCTTTGCTAGACAAGTGCTACACCTAACCGATTCTCAAATTTCCACACTTTTTGTGGTTTTTGGCCTAATTGGTCTATTTAGTCAAGTTTTAATAGTGCCAAATATTACTAAAAAACTAGGCTTAAAAAAAGCCTTTTCAGGAGCCATCCTTGGGGTGGGGTTGGGCTTTTTAGCTATGTTTTTTAGCACCACTGCTTTTGTTTTTATTTTAGCTTCAGTATTTCTAGGCCTGGCCAATTCCATTGTGGGGCCTCTTATTCAAACTCTTTTGTCTCGAGAAACTGATGAAAAATCCCAGGGTAGTATTATGGGTCTAAATAGTTCTTACCAAAATATAGGGCAAATTTTTGGCCCTATTCTTGGGGGATTAGTAGCCTCTATTCACATACCCTTGGTTTTTATGGTAGGTACTGTTCTTATGTTTTTAGCTTTTTTCCTATCCCAAAAAATCGTCATCTCTAGCCACAAAACCACTGCTTTTTAATTATTTTTCAACTGCATTAGTTGCACGCAGT
>CAYTYZ010000033.1:0-2823 GCA_964442385.1 uncultured Gammaproteobacteria bacterium | reverse complement strand
CCTGGTGCGCTACTGGCTGTCGGTCTTCAAGATTCCGTACACCGTGCTGTTCCCGGCGATCCTGTTCTTCTGCTGCATCGGCACCTTCAGTATCCACAACAGACTGGACGACATCTACACGACCGCCGTGTTCGGCTTGACGTTCATGCTCATTCTACGTCTCCGCTTCACCGTTTCTTTCATCCGCACGAAACATTCCGCGCAGCGGCTCGCGATAAAATGGCAACACGGTGAAAGAACAGCGCGCCTGTCGCCGTAGAACAGGCATGAGCACTACGAGCACCGCCACGGTCACCGAGTTCCCCGCCGCCGTCGAAGCCGAGTTCGACGCGGTTTTCGGCCACCACGCCTGCGTGATGGACGCCGAGAGCCTCGACGTCAACCTCCACTTTCCGGGCGGTCGCTACGACGCCTACGTCAAGCCGGACGGGTCATGGCGCCTCGTACGCATGGACTTCACCCGCCCCGATGGAACGTCGCCGACGACGCACCCCTACCCCGAGACCATCGAAGCCGAAGGTCGCGGAGCGAAGGCGCTCGCCGACGTGCTCAACCCCGCGATCGACCGGCGCACGAACGGCATCCCCGTCGTCGGCGGACCGGCCACGTACACCATCGCGACCGACTCGTACGCCTGCACCGTCATCGCCGTCGAGCGCAAGGGCACTCGCGTTACGCTGCGCCGCGACAAGGCCACGCTGCTCAACGGCGCAGGCTCGGGCGAGCCCGACGCGCTCAAGTTCGAGCCCGGTGGGTTCTGCGGTCACACGTCCGGTGAGGCGCGATACGCCTACGAGCCCGATCCGAACGGCGAGACGTACGTCGTCACCCGTCGCGTGCGAAAGAACGGCGACGTCGCGTGGAAGGCCGTCGGTCACAACACGAACTCGTCGGGCCTCTACGCGACCTTTCTCGGCCGCGCGGAGCACTACGACTCCAACTACTAGCCGATTCCGCGTGAGACACGCGCCTCGGTCGCCGTACCATCGGCATGAACACCGATACCATCCTCGCAGTCATCGACCGCAAGATCGCCGCCACGAACAGCCTCATCGAGCGCCACGGCGACCGGCTCTCACCGCGCACGCTCGACGTGATCGGCGACACCGTCGACACGCTGCGCGATGCCCGCGTGGCGTTCGAGACGCCTTCGCCGACGCTCGGCCGCGGTGACGCCGTCGGTGGCATTACCGACACGCAGTACCGCCGCTACTTTCTCCGGGCGGCGGTGCAGGGCGTGCGGTCGGTCAAGCGCCGCGTGGCGAAGGATACGAAGCGCGTCGCGATCTAGCGACGGAGCGTTGCCTTCGGCGGAGCGCACTGCTCGCAGTCGCACGGCCGAACGTACCGCATATGCTCGACGAGTTCCGCAGCAGTGTCCGCGTGGACGACGTGAGCATCGGCGTCATCGCTCCATCCGGGGCGAAGGTACAGCCAGAAGCCGTTGCCGTACACGCGCTCGTCGTCGATCTCTCGGACGCGCGGGTCTGCGCGTAGCGCGACGATCGACTTCGGGACGGACGGTCGGCCGTTCGCCGCTGCGGTGCGGGCCACACGGCGCACGTCAGTACCAGAACGTTCGTGTGTGGGCGCGACCGACCGGGCGCGGAAACACCGACAGAACGTGGCGCCACTCGCCGTCACGCCCCTTCTCCCATCCGCGCACCTCGTTGCCGGTGAGCGTGCTGGCGAGGAGTGCCGCTCGCTCCGAGGAGCCGGGGATGAGACGCTCATCGAGCGGCATGTTCTCGCCGCGCGACTCCATCACGTACAGGCGCATCCGAGACTTCGGAGCAGCCTTCTTCGCGGGCTTGCTGTGCCGCTTCTTCGTGATGGACTTCTTCTTCGGTCGTGCGATCGTCTTCTTGCGCGGCTTCGCGCGCTTCTTCGGTGCGGGCATGACGCTAGTCTAACACGTCTGCCCCGGCTTGTATCGCCTGACAATCGCGCCGTTTTGCTCCGCCTCGAACACCTCACTCTCGGAGACTCGGCCCATCGAGAATCCGAAGCGATCGACCTCGATCCAGACGAGGGACCACTCGTCGGGATGCGCGGCGTCGAAGCTATCGGCGGGCGGAACGGAGCGTTGCTCGAAGCGACGTTGGCTCATGCCCGTGATACGGCGCAGCGAGCACTAACATTCTATCGCAGCGAACGTCTGCGCGTAGCGCGATGATCGACTTCTAGACGGAGGCGCGACCGTTCTGCGTTGCCTGCCGCCATCCCTCTCGCTCTCGCGCCGCAACCACAATATCGTGCAGCGTGAGGGCCTGCCGCTTCGACCGCAGACGACGATCGCACGCTGTCGTGCGCGACGTTCTCGCGCCGAGCATGCGGCGAACTCCGACGATGTACGTGTCGTCACGGTCGACGACAACGAACACGCGCAGCCGCGAGTCGCCGCGAACGAGTTCGGTAGCGACGTAGGGCTGGTGACGTTCAGCCATGATGCTCACCGTCGTGCGCGCGGATGCTTGCGGGTGGCACGAGCCGCACGACGCCCGTTCGTGGCCGCGAGGCGCTTGAGAGGGCCGAGAGCCGCCGAGACCTCGTCGTCCGTCGGGTAGTAGAACGGCACGCCGTAGGCGCTCATCGCCTTGCGGATCTGGCGGATTTGATCATCGCTCGTCGGCGTACCGTTCGCGATCTGCATCGCGAGCGTTCTCGCGAGCACCTTGTTATCTTCGTGGCCGTTGTCGGCCGCGATCTTATAGGCGTGACGGAGCGCCACAGGACGCCCGTCGCGAGGGTCGTAGGCGTCGGGCGAGACCGCCTTGACCGTGCCCGGTGTCTCGCGAGCGGGAGGCGCCTCTTCGCGCCGCG
>CAYTYZ010000032.1:846-4176 GCA_964442385.1 uncultured Gammaproteobacteria bacterium | reverse complement strand
TATGGGTCAGGAATGTGTTCAAAAACTTCACTTGAAAGGACTATATCGAAGCTATTATCTTTGAACGATAAGTTCATTAAGTCTTGGTGGACTTTGCTGTTTACTATATCACCACTCTTGTGCTTTGGTCCAAAGTATTCACTTGATTGGTAATTCGGATGTGCTTTTAGTAGATTGTGCAGAGCTCCACCCGTTTCGGTGTTGTAAATGTGGATATCTAGTTTTAAGATGTCTATTAGATTTTTTAATTTTAGAAATTCTAATATGCCAATGGCCATTTGTCTTTGTCTGTTGGTCGATTTGCATCGATGACAAATACAACTTTCCCGGAGATTTTGTGTGTCGATATGGCTGATGTATGAAAGCCCATTGCAAATTGGGCAATAAATGGGCCATTTGCCCAAGATTGAAGCAAACTTATCAACTTTGTAATTTAAATAAGGTATGGGATATATGAGCTTCATATTATTTTATATTAACAATAGTTTTAGCGTAAGTTGATATGATGGATGACCATAGTTGAGGTTCTATTTGGCTTTTTAGGTCGGCTTGGTGGTTAAATAAGCCTTTATTAAGTAATTGTTTATGAGTTAAGATAATTTGCTTGACAAATTCTGACTCGTTGGTGGCTATTTTTAGAAAGGGCGAGACTATGTTATTGCCTTCTGCACCAATTTTGGTGGAAACCACTGGTATGCCAAACCCTAGACATTCTAATATTTTGATTCTTGATCCAGAGCCAGACGAAATAGGGGTGATCAACATGTCGATATTTTTGTAGAATTCTTTAACTTCTTTTACAAAACCTAAGTCAATGATAGATTTTGTATTTTTAAGTGGTGAATTGCGTACAAGATAATCAATCTCCTGTGGGTTATTTTTACCGGCTAAATAAAACGTGTATTTTAACTTATGTTCTTCTAATAATGGCGCAATCTTGTTTAAGAAATAAATAAAGGCAAATTTATTGGGGGGGTGATTAAATGATCCAAAATAACCCAGTCGAATTACTTTTTTTGATGTTTTAATTTCTTGAAAATCAATATTTTCAATGCCATTTGGGATGCAAATTACATTTTTAAGATTAAATTTGTCTTGAAGGATCTTTTTGTCATACTCAGAAACTGCGGCTGCCAAATCAAATTTTTTGAGATATTTTTTTTCGTAGTAATATATTTCTAACCAACGAAAAAAGTGTATTATCTTGGTTTTTATACTTTTAATTTCTTCCAATCTTCTCGAAAACGAAATGGTGGAGATATCTTCGGCCACAAATATTTTGTATATTTGTTTTGGTAAATAGTCATATAAATACAGTAATTGAGTTAGCTCAATGTGTACAACGGTTATACCGTACTTTTTGATAGTTTGGTTGATGCCTATAATGGCTTCTGGGCTATACCAATCGGAAAACCAATAAGGCTGACAAAAGTCAATAAACACTTGCTCTGTTTTGTCTGAACTAGTGTCGTAGCTTGTCCAAGACTTACTATTATTTGTTAGAAAATTTATATCTTCTTTACTGAATGAGTATTTGGAGTCTTTAAAGACGACTAGATGAAGATCAAAATTCTTGGACAATTCTTTGATAGTGTTGTAAATACGGACAGCTCCCCCACTGGACTTGGGGATGGGAGAGATAGCTGTGACCAGAAGTAATTTATTGTTCATCGCTTGTTTTTATATTTTGACTCAAATAAGATAAAATTCTCTAGTTGTTTATCTGAATGGATAATCTTGTAACTGGCCAACTTGTGTCTAGATGCAAAAATATTTTTAATGTTTTTTGTAGCTTCTAGGGCATATCTGATGTATTTTGTGTTGACAATAAGCTGTGGAACAAATAGCAACGTGTGTTTTACTATCACTCTTGGTGAGGTAAAATTTTTTAAGATAAAGACTAATAAGTTTTTGTATAAATAGAAGGTTGGGTCTTTGGTTAATTTCTTAGTAGAAGATTGGTGGTGGTGGATTACGTGGGAGTTGGATATAAAATATGAGGGATAGCCGAATTTCCAAGCTAAATAGCCAAGATCCAGGTCTTCGCAATATAGCGGCGTGTAAGATTTATGATCGTATTTTCCAAGTTTGTTAAAAATGTATTTATTAATTAACGAGGATCCACCACCTGGATAGAGAGTAATAGAATTTTGAGTCAGGTTCTGTCTGCTAACCATATGGGCTATATTGATAAATCCTGCTTTGGGTTGGCAGTAAGTTTTACCTGATTCCTCCCTTCTCTTTTTTGGGTTAAAGAAAAATATTTGGGAGGCCAAACCAAAGAACTTTTCATTTTTGTCTATCTTGTTTTTGGCAAATTCAATTAGAGATGCTAAAAAGCCAGTTTGTACCTCCATATCATTGTTAAGTAGATACACATAATTATATTTTGATTTATCCACGGCTTCGTTTATTGCCTTGGCATAACCCAAGTTAATATCATTTTTAATGATAATCAATTTTGTTTTTGTTGTAAGTTTTGCAAGAGCCTGATAAGTTCCATCCTTTGAGCCGTTATCCACGACTATAATTTCACAATTTATATCTTGGTTTTCTGTAGAAATAATTTGATCAAGTAGCTTGACGCACTTAACCACCATATTCTTTTTGTTCCAAGTTGGGATAATAAAACTAATTCCATTAAGAATATTATCTTCTGGTTTTATGTTTAGTGTTGTTTTTTTTACTTGCAACAATAGTTCGTAAAATATAGAAAAAGCAACATAAAATATATTTACAAATAAGTAATACAGACCAGGTAATA
Organism: uncultured Gammaproteobacteria bacterium; assembly: GCA_964442385.1. Taxonomy (GTDB): domain Bacteria; phylum Patescibacteriota; class Microgenomatia; order UBA12405; family UBA12405; genus CAYTYZ01. Next base: position 1,412 of record CAYTYZ010000032.1, on the reverse strand, counting down.
GTAATAATGTCTTGCGAACAATACTTATAAATATACTTTTTATTAAATTATATTTACGCCAAATTTTGAAAGTTATTGGTGATGAAAAGAACTCACTTTCCATTAATACCCTGTGCTTTGCAGCTTTTTGATGATTATTCAATTTGCTTTTATTTCTGTATATTTTAAAGAAATTCATAACTTTAAAATATTTAGATACTTTAATCTTTCTTAGTGTTTTCTTTAAGTCTGTAATTGATGTAAATTGTACGCTACTAGTCATTTTTTAGTTTATTCTTTACCTTGTTATAAGTTTGCCATAATTTATAAAATTTTGATGATTGAATAATATTTAGAATGTTCTCAGTTTCCTTTAATTTATTTACTGATGATATATAGGCATGGTTCATATCTGAAAATTGTTTTGATAGAGTTAACATGCCATTTTTTAGGTCAAAACTATCCACTTTGTTAACCGAGATGGATACGGTTCTGATTTTTGGAATTTTTTGGTTTGAACAAATGGCTATTAAGTATTCACAGTCTTCTATTCTACTTGGGTCAATGTAACTAGTTTCTTTGCTACT
>CAYTYZ010000032.1:0-830 GCA_964442385.1 uncultured Gammaproteobacteria bacterium | reverse complement strand
ATAAATCTGGACTTTTTACTATTTTCATTTTTTCTAATAACTTGTGTCAAGTAAAATTTTTGAGTTAATATTTCTATTTTTGAGAAATATTTTTTTAAGGTTTCACTAAATTCGTGTGGATCCATTTCGTTTTGATGATAAGGGTTACCCTCTGGATACGTTAAGGTGTTGGGAGTAGATACGATGAAAATTCCTCCTGGGTTTAATTTTTCACAAATTAATTTAATAAATTTACTATTTTTTTTAAGATGTTCTATTGTTTCGAAACTAACAACAACATCAAACTTAAAATTTCCTATATTTTCTTGTTTTGTGGCATCGTCTACAACAAACTGAACACCATTAGTTTTGTATTTTACAGATGCGTATTTTATAGTCTCTTTGGAGATATCAACACCTACTACATTTTTAGCCATTCCTCTCTTTTTTAAAATTCTACTGCCGTAGCCAGTTCCACAGGCAATGTCTAGGACATTTTTATTTTTACAAAACTGTGTTGCCAGGTAGTACCTTGCTATGTGTTCAAAATAAAATGCTGCACCTCTATTTATGTCTGGGATAAGTCTTTCGCCAGTAAATTTCATACTATTATTACTTTATCAACATATAGTCTTACCTTGCCGATAATTGCGGTTAGGATGGTTAGGGGTGCTAAAAATATAATACTAGAAAATTGATGAATTGCATAAGTAGGTTTTGTATCAATCTTCATTAGACTTAAAAATCTGATTATAGATAAAAGAGTTAGGGATAGAATAAGCTTATCGTGTATTAGTGAAGATAATGAATTTGGGTAGTTCTGGCTTATAGTAGAAGAGTATTTCCATGAT
>CAYTYZ010000031.1:3513-4885 GCA_964442385.1 uncultured Gammaproteobacteria bacterium | reverse complement strand
GCCGGGTCGTTCCGCGATATCCGATCCGTGGTGGTCGGAACGTCGCGCGTGATGCGCTGCCGCCCGATTTTCCGCAAGTGGTCCGTGACGTGGTCGCTCCTCTTCGATCCCGAGAGCATCGAGCGTGCGGCGCTGATCTCCGCGGCGGAGAACGGCGGGCGATTCATCGGGCTCGGCGACTTCCGCCCCGCGAACGGCGGTCCGTTCGGGCGGTTCAGTGTGACTGCGTCATGATGCGAGCGCGATGAGTGTTACCGTGCGAGCGAGAGGTGCGATCGTCAGCGTGAGTGGTCTCACGCTGCCATACGCGCTATGGCTCGTGCGGTCGGTTACGCACGTCAACAGGCATCGCCGAGCGACATCGCGTATGATCGCACGGTCGTGCCGATTCTGGCTGGAGATGCGCGGCGTGATGTACGAAAAGAAGGACGGCTGACGTGGCGATTCCTCTCAAGATCAAGGGTCTCTGCCTGTCGATGGGCTACTGCGAAGGCGCCAGAGCAACGACGATGCTCGTTCACTGGGAGGGCAAGCCGTTCACCGACGCAAAAGAGGCGATCCGATCGTTCGTCGGCGAGCTTCGTCGCATCTGCAAGGCGCCGGAGGTCAAGCGAAAGCCGTGCTGCGTCGCCACGCTCGCAGCGAAGCCATCCGCGAAGGCGTGCCCGGACTGCGGCTCGAAGTTCAAGCGCGGTGCTGACACGAAACCTCGCGACGTGTTCGAGAGACTCTGGAACGCTGACGTCGATGGGTGGAGTCAAGCGATCGGTTCGTTCGCCGACGAAGAGGAGCACGGGACGCTTAGCAAGTGGAGATTCTTCGTCGGAATTCCGGCCGACTGCGACGTGGTGGAGGTCGATCAGTTCGAGAAGCTCATCGACGCAGACGAGGGAGACGCGGTATCGTTCACGGTGCTGCACGTCGGCAAGCGGGCGACTCGCGCGTCCGCGAACAGCGAGATCACGCCGGATGAGGTGGGGTCGTGAACAACGAAGCCGAGCGAAGCGTCGACGAGAACATCGACGCGATGACAGAAGCAGAAGCGAAAGAGTCCCTGCGTGACTTCGCACGAGAGAACCGCAGGCTGCGTACGATCCTCGATGGCGTGGCGAAAAGCGGCGCGGGCGTCGGCGCGATCGTCGAGGTGTACGTCTCGAACGAAGGCATGACGACGTCGGTCGGCGTCGCGGTGTGCCGCGCTGACGTGGACGAGATCGACTTCACGTCCGGCCAGCCGATCCACGGCAAGGTCAACGTGCAGAGCCTCGGCCAGGCCGACCTTCCCGAGTGGGAGGCGTTCAAGAACAACCTGGAGGAGTGGGCGATCCAGATGGTGAAGAAGAACTACAAGCGCCTGGAAGGCGACGTGGCG
>CAYTYZ010000031.1:0-3503 GCA_964442385.1 uncultured Gammaproteobacteria bacterium | reverse complement strand
CGCGATGGCGTTGGGCAGCTCACGCACTGGGGGGTGGGCGAGATCGCCTTCGCGAAGTCACTCAACGATGGGCTGGCGGGGCTGGCTGCGGTGCTCGGTGGCGTGATGGACGAGACAACCGTTACGCTCAAGGGCGTGACAGCGGAGAAGGTGCGGCGGTGAGCGAAAAGAAGTGGCGCATCGTGCTCGCTGATGACTCGAACCAGAGGCACGAGATCGATGTCGATACGCGGGAGACGGTGCCGTATTTCTGGATCGCTTCCACGACGTTCCGATGCGAGCGTTTCGGCGACGGACTCGAAATCTCTGGGTACGACGCTGGTCGAGCAGTCGCTCGTGTCGCCGACGCGATCGCCGAACGATTCGGCATCCCGATGCGTGAGATCGTCGGCCCTGACGACGTGTCACGAACCGAGTTTCGCGATCGTGAGTTCGATAGGTCGTGCCAGTCGAATCGCCTTCTCGTCGCCGAGGTAACACGGCTCAGAGCTCTCGAAGCGGTCTTCGTCTCGCACGTCAATGCGTGCGGCGATAAGGCGCTGCACGAAGAGGTTTCATCGCTTGTGCGCAAGCCTCGTCTCCGAGTCGCCTCGATGCTGCGCGCCATGCACGAAGCACCGCCGATGTTCGGCTCGCACACGGAGATGGTAGCCTTCGCAGAGGGCGCACTCGGCGTGCTGTGCGACGATGGTGGCAACGCATCTAACGCGATCGTTCTCGCTCTCTGGAGCGTCATGCACTGGGACAAGGCCGCGCCGCCGAAGTGGGACGAACTCCCGACCGAGACGGTGCTCAAGGTGATCGACGCAGCCGCGCTGCGCGTCGGAATCACGATGGAAGAGCGATGATCGGCGACGACGAGAAGTGGCGCATCGTGCTGGTCGACCCGTTCGACGGAGAGCGAGTTGTCGTCGCCGTGGACGTCTCGGAGCCGTTCGATGGAGGCTGGAGCGCGATCACTATGTTCAGGGATGAGACGTTTACGTGCGACCATCGCGCAGCGGACGGAGGTCGTGTCGTGGCTGGCGTGGCCGATCAGATCGCGCGCCGGTTCGAGCTATCGCTGCGTGAGATCGTGCCTCATGGGGAAAAGAAGCGAGCCGAGATCGAGCAGAGCCGCCGCGATGGCTCGTCAAAACGGGCACGCGAAACGATCCGGGCTCTGTACGCTCACGCTCAAGGCGAGAGCGTGAAAGCAGACAAGCTCGAAGCTGCGATGCGTCACGGTGCAGAAGTCGAGGTGCATGAATGAACGCGACGTTCAAGGAGTTGCTCGCGGCGCTATTCTTTCACGCGCCTAAGTGCGATCGATGCGATCACGTCGCGACTCGATGGAATAGCGACGAACGCAGATGCGATCGAGACCACCGCACGCCAATGCGTTGCGCATCGTGCATGTGCGGTGACCACACGGGCACCGTCGATCAGCGATGGTGCTCCAACTGCGGATCAGCGCTAGCGTGGCGCGCGGACGACTGCACGTCACTCGAAGACCTCCCGCACGCCGAGGCGTTGCGCGCTGCGAACTCCGCGCATGACGGGCGCTAAGTGGCGATGCCGTGATGAGCCGATGCGCTTGCTCGACGCAGCTACATAAAGGCGACGACGTATACGTTCGCGCCTGCGGCTGCACCGGGTATCTGCAATACGCTAAAGTCTCTCGCGTGTTCGTGAAGCGTGTATGGCTGGACCGGCCGATCGACGTGGCGCGGTGCGCGGAAGACATGCAGCGTAGGCGCTTCTGGTGCGAAGAAGTGCACATCAAGGGATGCCCTACAGAGGGACGGTAAAGGCGATGATCGAAGCAACTACGTGTCCGGTGTGCCATCGCGACAAGCCCGACAAGGGTCGCGCCTTCGACGGACGCAGAGCGTACCGCTGCCGAGGCTGCGGCAACGTGTGGACGTTCGGGATGCAAGGCCGCGAGAAGAAGTACAGCCCGCAGCGGGAGTCGTTCCAGTTCGCCGACAGTCGAGGCGTCGGCCACGTCAGAGGCCCTGCGTGACCTACCGATCGTCGTCAAAGCCGCGATGCCTATACCGGCCCTATCGGCGATCCGACTTCTTGGTATTGCATCAAAGGCGAGTGCGGATACTGGTCCGGCAAGTTCGTCGGCGAAGAGGCTGAGATGCGAAGAGTGCGGGCAGTGTTCGGCGAACATCACGAGGCGGAGAAGACGCAGTGAACGACGAAGAGACGAGGGCGCGCATGTTCCGTGAGTTCTGCGCGTGGCGCGGCGTGGAAACGCCGTGCGCTCAGTGCAGCGGATCAGGAGGCATCGTTTACGGGTCGACATCGACGTGGCGAGGCGGTATCGGCGGTTCGGCCATGACGCATGATGTGTGTGACGCGTGCTGGGGCTCTGGCGACGCCAGCGAGCCGTGGGCTGACCTTCGAGCGATGGAGCGTTCGATTCGCGATCGCATCGAGGAACGCGCGGCGGCGCTGTTCTCCGAATCGATCGGCGCGCGTTTCGAGGCGTGCAGGACGGCGGCTGGCAAGGTCGCGAACGAACTCGACAAGATCGCACGCAAACGCAGTGAGAGCGATGAAAAGAGGCGTGTGGCTGCGATGATTTCGGCGATGCTGAGAACGGTATCTATTCGTACGCAGAGCGAGGGCAGATGATGAGCGAGTCGGTGACGCATGAATTGTGGCGCGTGTCTCTCGAAGACGGAACGTCGCGAGATGTGCCGGTGTTTCTCGAATCGCAAGGATGGACAACTGGCGTCGAAGGATACTCTGCGACAGCAAGAGCGGCAGTCATTCGAGCATCATCATCATGCGGATGGTCCGGGGTCGGGCGCCTGGCGCCGGGAGCCCCGTCGGGCGACGACGAACGCACGCGCGCGAGGTTCGCGACGTGGCTCCATGACCGCGCCGACGACGTAGCGAACGACGACCCAGTCGCGGCTGAGACGCTATACCTCGCAGAACGAGACTACCGCAGAGCATCTCCTCGCCCAGTGCGACATGCAGGCGAAAAACTCGATGTCGACAAGGTAGAGACGATGGCTCGCGAAGCGTTTGGCGGGCGGTGGATCGTTCAACAGCCCCGCGGGTTCGGCGCGCAGCAGGTACTCGTCACCGATGATCCTAAGCAGGCGTGGAGTTGCGTCATCGGTCTCCTGTTCTGCGATCACCCGACGTCGGCATTCATCGAGAACTCACGCGAAGACGTACTGTCGCTATGCCGCGCTCTCCGCGCAGCGCATGACGATAATGCGGAGATGCTCTCGGCGATCCGAGAAATCTATGCTGCGGTTGCGCCGGAGCGGGCGAATATCACTACTGATCTCTTCTCCCCACGCCCCGAAGAGGCGCCCGTAGACTTCGCTCGCCTCGTCGCAAGCGAAGTCCGTGGCTACGCGGCGCGCGGCGCGGCGCAGGTCGTCGAGGCGTGGTGTGCGTGCGTGGCGTGCGACGGGAAGCCGAGCGATCCGCCGTGCGACGCATGCGGCGGAGATGGGCGTGTGCCTGCATCGATCGAGGCAGCGAGGCTG
>CAYTYZ010000030.1:0-4918 GCA_964442385.1 uncultured Gammaproteobacteria bacterium | reverse complement strand
GCTTGCCAAAGGAAGCTCTACTATCAAGATGTCTTTGGATCCTAAAACTTCTCAAGTTAGCTTTTATTTAAAAAGTTGCATTTTAGTTTCCAGGTTACTCCAGGGTGATTATCCTGACTACAACAGAATTTTACCCAAAGATATAACCACCACTGTAACTGTGGGTAGATCTGATTTTCTTCAAGCTATAAAAAGCGCCTCGGTCTTTGCCCGTTCCAGCGCCAATGTGGTTCGTTTTAAAATTGGCACTGCTAGTATCTTGTTAGAATCGAATGCACCTCAAGTGGGTAAAAACCAGGCTGAAGTTGAGGCTAAGATTACCGGAAAACCACTCGAAATTGCCTTTAATTTTCGTTTTTTACTGGATTTTATGTCTGTTTGCAAAAGTCCGACCATTGAACTGGGTCTCAATGAGCCATTATCTCCAGCACTGTTTAAAGACAGCTCCTTGTCTGAACTTACCCACGTCATTATGCCTGTCCGTCTCCAAGACTAACGACTAATAGCTAACGACTAATTAACTACTTTGTCTCCGTAAAAAGTACTGCCTGAAAACATTCCTTCCATTTTAATATTTTTATTTAAGTAGTCTTCTAGCTTAATATTTCTACTGTTTACATTAATGAGTTCTCCGTCTTCAGTTTTTAATATATACTCGTCAGCAATTTTTCCAGTTATAGTTCCACTATATATTTTTTTGGCATCAACTTTTGGTTCAACCTCAGGCTTACTACAAGCTAAAAGTAAACAACTAAAAGCCAGCATAGTTACAAATTTTTTCATAAATTAAAAACCCTCACTACAATAATTAAACCCACTATGGCAGCTAAAAATATTATTAGCCGATATTTAAACAGTAGTGGTGGCATTCTTAATTCTATCTTATTAAACTAGTACCTAATAGCACTCTTGCTCTACCTTCTGAGGCCGTGTCATATATCTCCCCATCTACGAATACATAAGGCCACAGCAGGTTGTCATCAGTTAGTAGGTATCCAGTTCGAAAATTATTTTGCTTTGACAAAATATTTTTATACTTATGCTCCAGGTCATAGGTATAAAACGAATTATCTCCCTCCATTCTTAATGTTTGATAGGTAGTACCATCAGCCAGCTGAGCTGGATTTTTTATTATCAAATTTTCTTTTTGTAAAATCACTTCTCCTGGCAAAAATCCTATTTCGGCATAAATTAGACCAGTTTTTGCAAAATCCAACCTTATCGGATAACCACCCTTACTGTACACTTTGTTATCCTCCCATTTCCAACTAGCCAAATATCTAACCACATCAAAATCTTCTTGGCTGGCAACCACCGATGATTCCCCTGAATTCTTTAAAAACAAAGTCTGTTCTGATACTGCACTCCATTTTCCTTCTTTTTCAGCCAAGCTTGCCATTATTTTAGCAGCCTGCTCTCCAAGTTCATCCAAGCTATAATTTTTCAAGCCAGACCCTTTTTGTTGCCAAGCAAAAATAATATTAGGTACTTTCTTTGAAAGCAGCACCCTTTTGTTTCCACTTTTTGTATCTTCTTCTACCATAAATACTTCCGTATCTACTATATTTTTTATTTCTCCTTTTGTGTCAAATGATTTTAATACGGGTTCAACATTTATTTTTTCAATTGGGCTTTTAATCCCTACCTGCCAAATTTTACCTGCCACCGGAAGGCTTTCCGCACCCACTACCACAACAGAACTGCCAGGCTCAACCAAGCTTTCTGTTTTTGGCATGGGGTTGGCTGCCTCGTCCCGTACCTCAAGCTTAAGCTCATTCTTTTTGGTTTGTTGTCCGGGGCGATTTATTACAAAAACTACCAATAAAATAGTTAGTCCAATTCCAGCAATGATAAGGATGTTTTTTTTCATACTAGTTGCAAATTAAAGGCCCTGCTAAATAACAAGACAGTCTTTGCAGTATGGTAAACACACTACTAGGCAAAAAGTTTAAAATATTGCCTAAATTTCTCAGTTCATAGTGCACATGCACGCCAGTGCTATTTCCAGACGTTCCAGCCAAGGCTATGGTCCTGCCTTTTAATATCGAACTTCCGACCCCAACAGCTATCGAAGAGTTGTGTGCATAGTAAGTCCAAAACGATACTTTTTCACCTGTCTTTGGGTGAGTACACTCACCTTTAACCACCACCAGGTTCCCATAACCAACAGGACTCCAACCTGCAACCTCTACTGTTCCTGAGTGGGTAACCTGAACAGCAGTTCCAAGCGGCACAGCAATATCAATAGCATTTGCCCCTTTATGACTATAGCCACCAAAGGGACCCTGGGTAAGACTGTCGCCTCCAGCTGGAAAACCATAGGGGCAGTCTTCTGGAGGAATTCCTCCAGGAAAGTCATTAATCAATGCAAAAGGTGGTGCTAGATTAAAACTATTTAGGCGTTTTGGAGTAACAAATACAGATTGTATGGTTGATATCCACATTCCCATACCTAGAGTGTATACAACCACGGCTATTAAGGCCAATTTAGCCACAGGGGTCGCCGTTTTCTTAATCGTCTCAAATAGTTCTGAAACAAAACTACCCACAAGAACAATTCCCACCAAGGGTAGTCTAAAAATGGACCCAAACACCCCGTCTTTTAACAACCACTGTTTAGTCTTTTTAATTGAACCCACTATGGCATCATTGGCAACCCATGAAACGACAGCAACCAGCCAGCCCGGCGGGCCACTGCCAATCCCTACAATCTTTAGGAGTCCCCCTAGGACTGCCTTCACACCAGCCTCAGTGGTCAAACTGGCCGCCCCACTGGCCAGTTTTTCAAATCCTAGTTTAGAGAAAACCAAAACAGCCTTTTGTATTCCTTTTTCTGCAACAAATCCCACTATTTCACCCAAAACCACTTCTTTTACCCCTAGAACCAAAGAGGCTGTTTTGTAAATATCCCCAGCCTTGGTCGTTTTTAAAGCACCCAGGATGCTTCCATAATATTTATCAACATATTTATTTTCTAAAAGGTGTTTTTTAAACCCCTGAAAAAAAGCTTTATTTTTTGGATTTTGTACAATGTCTGCAGCCTTGCTAAATGACCCCACCATACTTCCAAACTGACCTCTGTTAAAAATATCAAATCCATATTTGGTCAACACCTCTCTGTGGTAACCAAACTCTCCGGATGCATCCTCGACTCCTTCACCTTTTGAAGCGAAATAAACCAGCGCTCCCAAATCTTCAACGGCACCTCGGCTGGTCAACTCATTCTTTGTTTTGGCGTCCCTAGCCATCAGTAAAACTGCTCTTGTCCTCGGGTCTTTATAGGCATCCTTGCTAAAATTAGAAATCCAGTCAATCGATTGACTCGCTTCTTTTTTGGCCTCTCCATCCAGATTTTGAAAAATAACGCTATCTTTTAACATCATTCGTCTCCTTTCCACAGTCTCCAGAGCGCTACTTCCGGCTAAAAGAGTCAAGGTTGGGTTTTCAGATACAAACTTTGACATTCCACTCTCTATGGTTCTTTTGGCTATTTCCAAGTTTTCACCATTTTTAACCACTCCTCTTAAGGACTGTATGTTTATATGGTCTTCTCCGGGGATTACCATGGACTCAAAAATATTTTTTACCAACTGGCGGTGAGCAGCAGTGTTGTCCGTTCCAAGGACGGACACGGCCATTTCCTGGGCAGCTGCATATGCAGCCCTTGCCCCATACAGTTCCTCTCCAGCCTCTGAAATTTGTTTTAATACATTGCTATCCAAAAGCCCTATTCTTTTACCAGGTTCACTCTTGTGGTTATAAGAAGAAATTAGTCCCCTCACCTGTTCAGTAGACAAGCCCCTCCCCTTATTTATTCTGGCTTCTTCTAATAAAATTTCTTGCAACCCTTCCGGGCTCATTCCTGCGTTGTCGCCAGCCAAGGCATAAGACTTTTTAACAATTAGAACTGCACCATTATGTTTTAAAAATCCATCTTTTTCACCTAGTTTTTTTTCAACTTGGCCAATTTGTATTCGCCATCGTTCTATCAGTTTGTCAACCTCGCCTTGTTTGTTTTTTTCAACAAATTTCTTTAAATACTCTTTAACTTCGTTTTCATCCTTATTTCCTTCTTGTTGGTGCTTTTCATATTCTTCAATCAAAAAAGACAGCTCAGAAGAAGACAAAGCCACACTTTCAGGTTCTTTATTTTTTTCCACTTCTTCCTCATCTTTTGTCCCAACCCTTGTTTCGGTCACCACTTGAGCCACAAATCCCTCAAGTATTCCTGCAATTACATCAATCTTGTCATCTCCAGCCAAGTATATTAAACCCTCTTTGTTAATCTCATTGTAGACCTTGTCAAAAAACTCCTTTATTTGGACGTATGTTTCAGTTGGGATTTGGCCCATTTTTTCAGGACCGCCAGGTCCAGCCATACTTCTGAGCAAGGAAGCATAGTTTTTGGCCATGGTTTCGTATTCATACAGCCTTACTATTTCAGAAACCAGTTTTGTCTTTGGACCATTGTCATCTTTTTTTTTGAAAAATTTACTCAAATCAAACCTGTTTTGTGCCATTTTGCTATTATACCTTGCCACCACCAAACAGGTCTTCGTAGCTTAGCCCACTCTTCGTTTTTGCAGCCGGCACTTCCTCCTTCTTTTCTTTTATCACTTCCGTTGGTTTGGTGGGTTGGGGTTGGGCTGGGACAGCAAGGCTTGGTGTCACCATTGGAGTTCCGGGTGGTGTCACATCTTTATTTTTATCCAAACTTTTTTCAATTATATCAGCCAAATTTTGTGGAGCTTCAACTGGCTTATTTACTACTTCCGGTTTTTGCTCTATCTTGGCAACCTCGGTCTTTTTATCCAAACTTTTTTCAATTATATCAGCCAGGTTTTGAGGGGTGCTATCATTTTTAGCAGGAGCAGGAGCAGGAGCAGGAGCAGGAGCAGGAGCAGGAGCAGGAGCAGGA
>CAYTYZ010000029.1:0-5853 GCA_964442385.1 uncultured Gammaproteobacteria bacterium | reverse complement strand
TGTCTGTACATCCAGATAAAATGGGTAGAAATTATCCAAGATTTGAGAGTGTAATTGACTGGATGAAGGCTGTTGGGGTAGAAGATAATATCTTTGCAAGAGAAATTAAATCTGTAAACAGTAATAAAGAGTTTTTTAGAGAGGCAGACAAAGATCTAATTTGGGGGAATGAAATACAAGAAGAGGTGGTTATAAAAACTTTGGAAAATCAAGAAAAAATAAGTGAGGAATTAGAAAGGGTTACTGAATATTTGGACTGGGAAGATAAATTTGACCAGGCAGATGTGGCCTTGGTGTACGGTGGAAATAAAAGTAATCCCTTGCGGGCAAAGCTGGCAGCTGATCTTTATAAGGTTGGAAGGGTGAGAAAATTACTGTTTACTGGCAGAGGGCCTGTGTGGAGACCTGAAGATCCAGACAGGCGGACTGAGGCCAGGGCTTATGCTGATATGGCTATAAATGAGGGTGTGAATCCGGCTGATATTGTTTTAGAAGAAGAGGCAATAACGGTGGCAGATAACGGCAGAAGAAGTTTAAAAAAACTGGCAGAATTGGGCATAAGGCCTAATAAAATTGCGGTGGTAACTAGTTGGTTTTGCATGAGAAGAGCGGTAGGAATGCTGTGGAAACATGTGGCCAATGATATGGAAATATTGGCTGTGCCAGCCATATCGAATACTGGAAACCTTGGCTTGGAAAATTGGCATAAAAACCCGGAGGGAATTAAGGTAATTTTTAACGAATTTGTAAAAATGAGAATGGCCGTAGATATAGATAGTGCATAAAAAAGCCCCCGGACAAGCGATGTGCTTGGCCGGGGGCAGATCTTGCGAAAACTAGAAACAGCGATGCTGAAAGTCTGGGACTGGGACGTAGGCCTCCATGGTGTCGGCGAGCTCAACTCCAAACTCTTGTAGGCCAAGATCGACCGATTTCCAAGAGAAAGTCGGGATATCTGTACCTCCAAGGTCCACAGTGTAGATCCTTGGAGTATTGCGCCTGAGTGATCGCTCCAGAAATTCAAACTTAATGGGATATACGGGGGTGCCATATGGACAATGAGCCTGGGGAACAATGGAGCTGCCTTGGATTTTCAGACTGACCCAAAGCGGAAGCTGAGAACCTCGGGGTCGAATGAAGAGTGGCTGATTTGCGGTAACGAGATGGGTTTCCCCTCCGGGATGATAGGTCGAATCAAAAGGCTGGGGAAGAACCAGCCGGAGGCAACCCGCATAGCAAAGATACTCGGAATTATTAATTACATTCGGTGTCCAAGCCAGTCCTGCCAGCGGCTCGGAACTGATGGCGACCATTTTTGGAAGTTCAGTGCGGTGGAGTGCCAAGTATTCACACGCTTGTCGATACTCCGAATTCCACCCTCCACGGCGAGATTGAACAATCTCAAGTGCATCGTTGATATTGTTAAACACGGCATGTCTCCTTTTTTTCTGATATGACAAACTAGTTTTCTGCAAGATTTAAAAGAGCCAGGGTCTAAAGCTGGCAACATTTGGCTTGCATGAAACCGGTTGTCAGCTTGTTTCCAGTATATTAACACTAATCGTGTGAACTTACAAGACTATAGGATATAAAAACCTTACGGTAGGCCAAAGTGCACTTTTAGAGGGAAATTCGCTAAAATAGAATAATGCCAATTGACCAGCACCCTATTCCACAACAGATAACCAGCTATGAGTTTAAGCTGGTTGGCGACATGACCATAAAACAGTTTGGCAAGGCTGCAGTGGGGATTGTAGGCGGGCTGGTGATTTGGGGAACCCCACTGTTTATACTGGTGAAGCTACCTTTGGCTGTGGGGGTGGGTGCAGGAGGGCTGGCGGCGGCTTTTGTTCCTTTTAACGACAGACCCTTGGAAAAATGGGCCTTGGCTTTTGTTAGAAGCGTGTACTCACCTACTTTGTTTGTTTGGAAAAAAACCATCGACCCAAATTGGCTGGATATTGACTACAGTAAAAAGTTTGACTTAGACAACGACGATGAAGAAAAAGGCCCCAAGAAAGAAATGACCAAGGTGCAAGAGTTTATTGATAGCATTCCGGCCAAAGAATCGGGACAAATAAATTTAAATGATAGAGAAAAAGAGGTTAAAAAAGAGGTTAAAAAAGATGTTCTTTTGGAAGATATCAAAGCCGAAGAGGAAAGACTGAGACAGGAAGCATTGGCCAAAGAACAGGCTAAAATAAAAGTAGACGAGGCTTTGAAGATAAACGATGATAGTGCGGCTGGACTGGAACTGAGAAAAGACAAGCTGGGAGCAACCAACGTGGCTGACTTTGGAGCCATTCCAATGCCAAATAGGCCCACGGTTCCAAATATTTTAGTGGGCATGGTATTAGATAAAGTCGGCAAAATTGTAGCCGAGGCGATTGTGGAAATACAAGACGAACACGGGAATGCCTCGAGGGTACTAAAAACCAACCCCTTGGGCCAGTTTAGAACCAGCACTCCGCTGTCAAATGGCACCTATTTGCTGATTACAGCCAAGCAGGGTCACACTTTTGATAGGGTTAAAGTAACATTTAACAATGCCATTTTGGAACCAGTTAGAATTCAGGCCGTGGTAACATAATCTAATGCCTCTCGATCCACACAAAGTTGCCATAACAGGCACTACACAAGACCATTTGACCATAGAAGATGTGGCCAATGGTATGGTGATGTTAAAAGATGGGTCGTGCGCCATGGTGATGCAACTGTCGTCTGTGAATTTTGACCTGCTGTCTGAGCGAGAACAACAAGCATTGGTCTTTTCTTATGGTGGGATACTGAACTCTTTAAACTTTCCTATTCAAATAGTAATTCATACTAGCTTGAAAGATATCACCTCTTACCTTAATAATCTGAAGGTGGCTGAAGATAAGCAACCCAATGGACTACTTAGAGAAAGAATCAAGTCTTATAGAGCTTTTGTGGAAGAACTAGTTAGAAAAAACGACGTACTGTCAAAATCTTTTTATGTGGTGGTGCCCTACTCTTCATTGGAACTGGGAGTAAAAGGAGGAACAGCGGCAATCAAAGGGGACCTTCTGGGCCGAAGCAAAAACAAAGGCAAGCTACCCTATACCAAAGAATATATTTATGAAAAAGCCAAACTGTCGCTAGAACCAAAGCGGGACCAAATAGTAAGGTTGTTTTCCAGGCTGGGGTTGGAGGTGAGGGCTCTGGGAACAAAGGAACTGATTGCATTGTTTTTTAAGATTTATAACGAAGACAGCTATACCACTCAAAAGATTTCATCTGATTTTACTAGTCCGGCGGTGCAATCAAAAATATGAATTTATTAGGATTTTTAAAGAAAACTAAGGCTGGGCCTGTAACCACAAAGCCAGCTGAGGCTGTTGGAGGTCAAAAAACCACCCCGGCGACCGAGAAGGCTATCGATATTGGAGTGCCAAACCGACCATTTGCAGAAGGACTGGTGTCAGTTAAGGACATTATTGCCCCAGGAGCAGTAGAGGTAGACTGGGATTTTTTGAGAATTGACTCCCGTTACTATCGAACAATATTTGTGTCGGGATACCCTAGGTTTGTAGGTATGAATTGGCTGTCGGGGTTAATAAATTTTGATTCGTCGCTTTCGATCTCTATGTATATTTATCCAACGGACGGAAAAGAAGTGCTGGATGACCTGCGGCGGAAAATTGCCGAAATGGAGGCCGAGTTGACCACAGATATTCAAAGAGGCAAGGTGGTAAACCCTGCCACGCAAGCCAAGCTAGAGGATGCCCTAACCTTGCAACAGGATTTGGTAAAAGGTGAGGAGAGATTTTTTCAGTTTGCACTCTACATCACCGTTTCTGCCCGAGACAAGGAGGAGCTGAACAAGCTAACCAAGAATTTGGAAAGTAGCCTAGGGGCTTTGATGATTACCACCAAAAAAGCCACCTTGGAAATGGAAAATGGCTTTACCACTACCCTGCCTACCTGTATAGACACCTTGCAAATTGCCAGAAACATGGACACCACAAGCTTGGCCACAACCTTTCCGTTTGTGTCATCTGACTTGTCTGACGATAAGGGAATAATGTATGGAATCAATGAGCATAACGGCAGTTTGGTGATTTTTGACAGATTCTCAATGCCAAACTACAACTCGGTGGTTTTTGCAACTGCAGGATCGGGAAAATCGTATTTGGTAAAACTGGAAGCAATGAGGTCTTTGATGTTTGGTACTGAGGTTATTGTAATTGACCCTGAAAATGAATACAGAGAAATGTGCGAGGCGGTAGGTGGCCAATACGTGGCTTTTGGCTATGGAGAGGCATCTAAGATTAACCCTTTTGACTTGTCATTGGTACAGGACGAAGGAGAAAATGCCCTAAACGACAAGATTTTGGGCTTGCACAAGCTGTTTAAGGTGATGATTGGAGAGATGGATCCGATTGAAGAGTCAATCTTGGACAGGGCTATTGTGGATGCTTATAAAATGAAAGGGATAAGCCCAGATCCGGCCACCCAAGACAGAGAGCCACCTCTTTTGGAAGATTTGTATAAATCACTTTTGGGAATGGAGGATGAAAAAGCCAAGATGCTAGTGGCTAGGTTTGAAAAGTACATCAAGGGATCATTTGCCGGAATCTTTAACCAAAAAACCACGGTTAACTTAAAAAGTGCGTTTGTGGTGTTTGGGATAAGAAATCTGGAAGAGTCGCTGCGCCCGGTGGCCATGCATATTATTTTGGACTACATTTGGACCACGGTAAAAAAGACCCTAAAGAAGAGAATACTGGTGGTAGACGAGGCGTGGTATATGATGCAATTTGCCGATTCGGCGGCCTTTTTAAGGGGTATTGTAAAACGAGGAAGAAAGTATTATTTGGCCACAACAACCATTACCCAGGATGTGGGGGATTTTTTGGATGCCCCATATGGAAAGGATATTGTAACCAATAGTTCAATTCAAATATTACTTAAGCAGCACAGCGCTGCCATTGACAGGATTGGGCAAACCTTTTATCTGTCCGAAGGAGAAAAACAACTGCTGTTGTCTGCTGAAAAGGGGCAAGGAATATTTTTTGCTGGCTCAAACCATGTGGCAATTAAAGTTGTGGCCAGTGCAGAAGAGCATGCCCTGATCACCTCAAACCCTGAGGAAATTATGAAACTAAAAGCCAAGGGCAAGTTGGCACTAGAGATAAAGGAAACACCCCTGGCTGAACCATCACCTACGGTGGTTGAAAAATCAATTAACTTTGCACCTGTAGCCGAAGCGCCAAAAAGCGTTGCCCCACCAATTGTTGTGCTAAAAGAAGAGATAAAGGAGGTGGTTAAAACTGAAGCGGCTCCAATAAAAATGATTGTTGAGCCTGTTTTAAAACCAACCGAATTTGACAGGCGAGGTATTCAGTCTGTGGAAGTGGTTGAAACCAAAGAAAAAAAGAACCCGGAGCCTCAAATACATACAGATTTGACTGAAAAGATTCGAGCATTGGAAGCAGAGGCAAAAGAAGAACTAAAAGTGCACGAAGATAAGCTAAAAATTGAGACTCAAGAAAAGGAAATTGCTAAACAAAAAGAGGAAGAGGAAAGGAAAAAATTACTAAACAGTTTACCTAAATATCAGGATTTGTTTAAGGCTGCACCCAAGGTTGACAAGCTACCAAATTTGCCACCATTACCACCTCTACCTAAAAAAAATGAACCGAAAAATGAGACTGTGCTGCTAAAACAAGATGCCAAGCCATTGTCGCTACCTCTCCCTGTGCAAAAAAAGTTAGAAGTTCAGACAGTAAAATCAGGGCAACCAGTAGTGGCCAAGTTTGAAGCAAAACCACTGCCTCCTGCTCCTGCTCCTGCTCCTGCTCCTGCTCCTGCTCCTGCTCCTGCTCCTGC
>CAYTYZ010000028.1:0-8225 GCA_964442385.1 uncultured Gammaproteobacteria bacterium | reverse complement strand
AGATAATTCAGTCGTTTTACAGTATAATAAGGGATGCTTTACGACCGTAACGGACAAAAACACGATTTTTCTACCATTATTAAAAAAAGCTTTATTCGCCTTGCCACCATACTTTTGGAATTTCAACTTTTTAATTTAAACCTAGTAGGGCATGTACCCTCCAGAACTTTCCGCAAAATTTGTTATTTACTATCAGGTGTAAAACTTTCCTGGACCAGTACTATATATATGGGTGTTGAATTTTTTAAACCATCGGGTATCACCATTGGTCCAGACACTGCTATTGGAAAACGATGTTTTTTAGATGGACGAGACAGTTTAACCATTGGTTCTCATACTGACATTGCCAGTGAAGTATTAATATACAACGATGAACACAACGTGCATGATAATAATTTTGGCAATGTTTTCGGAAAAGTGATCATTGGAGATTATGTATTTATTGGCCCTCGTAGCATAGTCCTACCAGGAGTTACTATAGGCAAAGGTGCTGTTGTAGCTGCTGGTGCTGTTGTTACCAAAGACATTCCTGCCTTTGAGATTTGGGGAGGAGTACCCGCTAAAAAAATAGGGGACAGAAAGGCCAAGGAATTGAATTACAAAATTGGACGGACCATGATGTTTCAATAACATGAAAAAAACACTTGTAATTTTATTACTTAACCTGCCTGTTATTGTCTACCTATTGTTGCCTTTTCCTTCAAGGCCAAATCTCATAAATGCCACCGCCTCTCCCGAGCCGGGAGACAATGGCCAAATTTCCAATATGAAAGCTTTTTTTACCAATCAATACCGGGCTCAAGTTATGCCCTTTTATTACACCAATATTGCTCGTCCATATATTCTTATCAACCACCCTCCAGAACGTGCCAAAGAAGTCTTTAGAGACACCACCCAAAGTTATTATTTAGAAGAGTTTGTTATACCGCTAAAAGGTTCTATCTATGTTAATGGCTATGAATGGGAAAACGACGTTTTTACCAAGCCAGGTCGACGTGAAGTAAATAAAATGCTAATAGGTAAAGATGTTTACAAGTCCAAAGTCTCTATCCGTTGGTTTATCTCGCCACTTTATCTGCGCCTTTTAAATCTCCTTTTTATCAACTTAGCTTTAATTTCTTTTTTCAAGGGAATAAATAAAGCATTTTATGACAAAAAATAAACCCTTGCTTTCCATTATAATAATATCTTTTAATACTTCTCAGCTTACCCTGGCTTGTCTTAAATCAATTGCCCAAGATGCCGATCTTAAAAATGGCCATATACCTTATGAAATAATCGTAGTCGACAATGCTTCCACTGATGATTCAGCTGCAGTCTTAAAAAAACAGGCTATCACTTTAATTCAAAACAAAACCAATTTAGGTTTTGGAGCGGCCAACAACCAAGGGCTTGGTATAGCCAAGGGGGAGTACGTTCTGTTTCTAAATTCCGATACCCTGATTGAAAATTCAAGTATCTCGCAATGTCTAACCTGGCTCTCCTCGCATCCCGAATGTTTAGCCGTCAGCCCCAAACTTCTCAACCCTGATCGTAGCCTTCAAGCCACCGGAGGATTTTTCCCAAATCTAGTCAACACCATTATGTGGAAGACCCATCTAGATGATTTACCTTTTGTTGACAATTTTGTTAAACCTATACATCCCCATACTCCTAGTTTTTATACCCGAGATAAATTTTATTTGTCGGATCAACGCCTAGACTGGATAACCGGTGCATTTATATTAACCAGAACCTCTGTGGTAAAGAAAATCAAAGGTTTTGACGAATCTTTTTTTATGTATGCCGAAGAGGTAGAGATGCAATACAGAATGCACTTGGCCTTTCCTAAATTTTTTATTCAATATCTTTGCGGTCCTCAAATAGTTCATATCGGAGGTGCTTCAGCCAAAAACAAATCCCACAAATATGGACAGGAAAATCTAGGTATTCAAAAATTTTTTGCCATCCACAAGCCAAATCAGTTATTTTTAGTTAAACCATTTTTATCCTAATGCCAAATCTCTTACGCGTTGCCCTAGCCGTGATCATTATGTCCATCCCCCTTTACCCCAAGTTTCCGCTTTCTGACGTTACTGGCACTTATGTAAATATTAGGTTGGATGACGTAATTATTGCCGTTTCTGTTTTAGTATGGCTCATCTACCAAATCAAAAATAAATTTCCAGTCCTTCGCGAGAAAATCTTCTGGTTATTCCTAACCTATTGGCTGGTCCTTTTATCTGCTTCCTTAAATAGCCTTGCCAATCATCAAATTGTGCCCGTTTCAATATTATTTTTACATGCCTTTAGGCGAGTCGAATACATGATGGTTTTTTTTATTGCCATCGATGCCTTAAAACATAAAAATACCCTAATCTATCCTTTTTTATTTACCCTACTGGCTGTTATAGGAGTTGCTATTGTAGGACTAGGTCAAAAATATTATTCCTGGCCGATAATTTCAACCATGAACGAAGAGTTTTCCAAGGGCCAGCTTTTGTACATGAGCACCTGGACCAGAATCAGTTCTACTTTTGCTGGACACTACGACCTTGCTGCCTTTTTAAGCGTAGTTTTGGCTATTTTGGGACCAGTAGCAGTACTAATTAAAAAATGGTTTTATAGATTTCCGGTTCTTTTAATTTGGATAGCCTCTTTTTATACACTCACCCTTACTGCTTCTAGAGTTTCAGTGCCAGCCCTATGGTTATCTCTGACACTAGCATTTATATTAATCAGAAAAAAACTTTGGATCATCCCAACAAGTTTGATAATCTTAGCCAGTGTTCTTGGGTCTGGAGAATTAAACCAAAGACTATTAGCTACCTTTCCAACTATTACTCGCCAACTTGCGCTTTTATTACCCAGTAAGCCAACTGTCGTGGCACTTCCCACTGTTGCCCCAACCACTGTGCCTATTTCTACCTTGCCAAGTATTAGTGTGGCACCTATATACATCAGTCCCATTCCAACACCGATTAGAGTTAGACCAGATGACTTTGAATATCCCAGCGTTGATGTCGATGCAGGGGTAGCCAGATCTGGTGAAATACGATTTAAAGTAGAATGGCCCAGAGCCATAAATGCCTTTAAATCTAACCCACTTTTAGGTACCGGCTTGGGTTCAATTACGCTTGCTACCGACAATGACTTTTTGCGTATACTTGGGGAAACTGGACTACTTGGTTTTGTGAGTTTCTTTAGCATCATAGCTTGGTTTGCCCTATCTACACTTTTTCCCAAACGCAAAACAACCAATTTCTACTCCAAATTAAATTTTATCTTTCTAACCGGAGTTTTTTGCATGTTAGGCAATGCCATATTTATTGATGTTTTTGCAGCCTCCAAAACTGCCTACATGTTTTGGATAATAATGGGTATTTACTATCAAAGTATTAAATTTTCCCAAAATGAATAAGTTACTTATCCTAATCTTGGTTATTGCAGGAATAGCCTTCAGATTTTATAAAATTGATAATCCTATCGCCGATTGGCACTCTTTCAGGCAAGCCGACACTGCCAGCGTGACAAAAAATCTTCTTAATGGCAAAGGAAGCTTTTTAATTCCTACATATCATGACCTTTCCGAAGCCCAGTCTGGTAAACAAAATCCAAAAGGCTACCGCATGGTAGAAGTACCCATCTACAACCAAATTACCAAGTTCTTCATTCAAATAACAAATCTTCCGATAGACTTTTCCCATCGGCTAATAAACATCATTTTGTCCATTGCAACTGCCTTGGTTCTTTATAAAATTTCAAAAAGTTTGTATACCTTAGTCCTGGCACTTTTCTTACCATATATTGTTTTTTACAACCATGCCATTTTACCTGAAACTACTGGTATATTTTTATTTAGTCTTTGTCTATATTTCCTTCATAAAAAAAATTTTTTCTTGTCCAATATTTTTCTTGGCCTCAGTCTTTTAATTAAACCTTTTTTTGGATTTTTAATTGCCCCAGTTTGGATATATTCATTCCTAAAAGCTGATAGAAAACAAAAAATTCTTGCCATTATTTCTGCCTTATTAGTGCTACTACCTTTTTACTTTTGGAGGCAACATATTTCTAAATTCCCCGAAGGAATTCCTTTCAATCTTTGGCTCTACCAAGGTTTTCCTGGCGAACCTTTTACGGTTGGCAAGCCCTACTGGTTTAGGTGGCTTTTTTACGAAAGATTGACCGTTCTAATTTCTGGATTTGGTCTATTATTTCCATTTTTACTAGGTCACTTGAAAAATAAAATTAACATTTTTTACAGTCTAGGTATTCTTATTTACTTTTCTATCATGGCCAGAGGCAATGTCCACCACGACTATTACCAAGTTATAACCATGCCATTTTTTATACTAATTACCACTGCAGGTCTTAAACTACTTCGTCCTTGGTTTGCCTTTATTCTAATCGCCATAGGTTTCTTTTTTTCCTGGCAAAAAATCAAAGAATATTACAAAATTAATCGACCCGAAATAATTTTCTCAGGATGGGTAGCTGATAATCTTCTTCCCAAAGATGCTGTGGTCATAGTCCCATATCAAGGGGACACGGCTTTTTTGTATCAAACAAAACGAGACGGTTTTCCCATAGAAATATACGAACCAATGCCCATATTCCAAGAGAGGTACAAAAACAAGCTATTTTATGTTTCTGTTAACTACGACACTTATACTAACAACTTGCTATCAAAATATCAACCAGTTTATAAAACCAAAGATCTTCTTATTTTAGATCTAAATAAACCCATACTGTGAAAAAAAGAAACATCCTAATGATCACACCTTATTTGCCAGCACCCAGTCAATCTGGTGGACAAACCAGGTCATTCTACCTAATCAAGCACTTATCAAAAGATAATAATCTTACCCTAATCTGTTTTACCAGGGACGAAAAAGGGTTATCTGAAATTCGTCCTTACTGTAAAAAAATAGTAATAGTCAAAAGGGGAGGAACTTGGGACATTAAAAAAATTCTGCGGACTGGTTTTAGTCCTTATCCTTTTTTGGTTTCAAATTATTTGTCAAGCGAACTACAGGTTAAAATTAAAGAAGAAATTGACAATGGTCAATATGATCTAATCCACACCGAGTGTTTTTACCTGATGCCCAACATCCCAAAAACCTCTATCCCCATAGTTTTAGTTGACCAAACAATAGAATATGCCGTTTATGAGCACTACACCAAAACTCGCACTGGTTTAAAATCTCTTCTCAAGCCCCTTATGTGGATTGATGTTTTCAAAATAAAATACTGGGAACATTATTATTGGAAAAAAACCCATACCGTGGTAGCCGTATCCGACGAGGATAAAAAAGTAATAACTAAAGATACCGGACGAAAAGACGTAGAAATTATCCCCAACGGTATTGATAGCAAATATACCGATGCCCCCATGAAAATAAAAAAGACCTCATTTCCATCTTTAATCTATGGTGTTTCCAATATGAAATGGATGCAAAATAGTGAATGTGTAGAACTACTACTCAAACATGTTTGGCCTGAAATAAAAAAACAGGTTAAAAACTGCAAGCTTTATATCATTGGTCGCTATGCTCCAGACAAGTTTGGTTCTTATAAAAGTGATGACGTTATCGTAACTGAAGCGGGACTTGATGGCGAAAAAGATGATCCAATCTCATATTATCACCGTTCCTGGCTATTAGTTGCCCCAATATTAAGTGGCAATGGCACACGGACTAAGTTTTTTGAAGCCATGGCTACTAATCTACCAATTATCACCACCAAACAAGGTATGGAAGGTATTGAAATTGTAAACAAAAAACATGCCTATGTAGTACCTTTCAACCAAGTTGCCAGCATGTCCATTAAACTATTAAAAAATAAAAAGGAAAGAAATCGTATTGGTAAAAATGCCAAAGATTTGGTAAAAAACAACTACACCTGGGAAATGAGTGCCCAAAAATTAAATGCTGTCTACAATCAAATCTAATGCCAATCTTGTCAATCATCATACTAAATTACAATTCTGGAAACTACCTAATTAAGTGCCTTGAATCTATAAACTCAAATACTCTGGCTAAAAAAGACTACGAAATTATAATTGTAGACAATGCTTCAACAGAGCAGTTGCCTAAAATTAATAAAACTAAATACAAAAATTTAAAGATATTTTATCGTGATAAAAACGACGGCTTTGCCAAGGGTAATAATTTTGGAATACAAAAAATATCTAAAACATCTAAATATGTTTTTTTTCTCAACCCAGATACCATTTTAGAAAAAAATACCCTACAAAAAATCATTTCCACCTTTAAACAAAACCACGCTGTCGATGCTATTTCACCAAATATAATTTTGGCAAAAACTGGCCAACTCCAGCCCGAGTGTCACCGAGGCTTTCCTTATCCTCTTAGATCCCTGGCTCATTTTCTTAGTCTAAGTAACCGTGGGTATTTTTTAACCAATTTGGATTTAACCAAGCCCCATGTAATTGAAGCTGGGGTAGGAGCAGCTCTAATACTAAAGAGAATTGTGGGTGAAAAAATTCACTGGTGGGACGAGGACTATTTTATGTATGGTGAGGACATTCAAATGGGATGGGATATTAAAAAAAATAATTATTCTCTTTGGTTTATGCCAGATATAAAGCTAACTCATTTTCAAGGTATTTCCTCTGGTGTTAAAAAACACACCAATTCCAAAGCCAGTACACAAACTATAAAAAGGTCCCTATTAGCCGGCACCCAAGCCATGCGTCTGTTCCATAACAAAAACCTATCCTCCTCTTATCCTGGGCTAGTTAATAAACTAATTATTCTGGCAATAGATATATTGGAAAAAATTCGTTTGTCAAAATTAACCACATGAAAAGAATCTTGATTGATGCTCGTATGTTTGGCACCAAACATACCGGAATCGGTCGTTACGTGCAAAATCTTCTAAACCAAGTTGCCACTCTAAACCAAAATTACGACATCACCTTACTTATAAATGATCCGACCATAAAAAATATCTACTTGGAAAAATTTAAATACTTAGAAACTAACATTAAACATTACACATTTTCAGAGCAAATTACACTTCCTTGGATTCTCTACCTACATAATTTCGACTTAGTTCATTTTACCCATTTCAACAAACCAGTCTTGTATATAAAAACCTCAGTTATTACTGTTCACGATCTAATCAAAAACTTCTACTACGGCAAGGATAGTACCACCAGGTTTAGTCTGCTTTATTGGTTTAAATACTTGTTTTATCGACTATTTACCACAATCAATATTACCCACAACCATATTATAGTGCCCAGTAATTATTGGAGGGATTATATTATCGATACTTATAAAATAAATCCAGATAAGATCATCACTACACATGAATCATTTGATCCAAGGCTAATTAACCTTAATCCAAATTTAAAACCTGGTAAATATTTGTTGTATGTAGGCAATCTTTACCCTCATAAAAATCTGCAAGTTGTCTTCAAGGCTTTGCAGTCACTTCCAAATATTACTTTAAAAATAATAAGTAAGCCTAGTATTTTTCAAGACAGGGCAAAAAAAATGGTTGAATCTATGGGCTTAAGTGGCCAAGTTGAGTTTTTAGGATATGTTGAAGACTCCAAATTTAAAACAATTTTTAGCAAAGCCCTAGCCTTGGTCCATCCATCGCTAATGGAAGGGTTCAGTCTGCCAGGCCTGGAAGCCATGGCCTTGTCTTGTCCTGTTATATCATCAAACTCTACTTGCCTACCAGAAATACATGGAGCCTCAGCACTATATTTTGATCCGCTATCTTCAGCAGATTTAATAACTCAGATTAAAATTGTTCAAGACCCTGAAGTAAGACTAGATCTTATAAAAAGGGGACATCAGCATATTCGAATTTTTAGTTGGCAAACTCTTGCCCAAAAAACCCTAGCCTTTTATGACCAAATCTTCTCCTAAAGTTGCCCTTTTTTATGATTGGCTCTATACCTGGGGTGGCGCCGAAAGGGTACTTTTAGACCTGCTCACAGTTTTTCCAAATGCCGATCTTTACACGACTTACTATAATCAGGAAAAAACACCTTGGCTGCCAAAAAATATAAAAATAGTACACCTCAATATCCCCACTTTTTTTGAGAATAAACTAGCACTTTTATCACCCTTTATTCCAGTTTTTTTAGAAAAATATAATTTTAATAATTACTCCTTGCTTATCAGCATGGGTACTATTTTCAATAACTGCCTGCTAACCAAGCCAAAAACTAAATTCCTCAGCTACATCCTTAGCCCCAATCGTTA
>CAYTYZ010000027.1:3162-8985 GCA_964442385.1 uncultured Gammaproteobacteria bacterium | reverse complement strand
GGCAAGAGATTGTCAAAAGGAACCAAGAGTCTTCTTGGACTTATCCAATCATCTTTGACAACCAACTCTTGGTTATCTGCCGCATCTTTCCAGCAAACCACTACTACGCTTACAGAAGCATCACTCGTTGGTGCTATCGACAACTTGATTGGTCTAAAGGAAAATGTTATTATCGGACGTCTAATTCCAGTTGGAAAAAAACAAAATATTTTATAAAACAATGCCAACCTTTAATCAACTAATCAAACGTCCGCGTAAAAAAAGGATATACAAATTAAAAGTAGTAGCCCTACGGGGTTCTTTTAACAGTGTCAAGAACCGACCAGTAAAAACCATAAACCCTATTAAAAAGGGGGTAGTTACAGTAGTCAAAACCATGACTCCTAAAAAGCCACATTCAGCCCTCAGAAAGGTAGCCAAAGTTCGACTTTCCAACAGAACAGTCGTCACAGCCTACATTCCTGGAGTTGGGCATAATTTAGCAGAGCATGGTATTGTAACTATTCGTGGTGGTCGTGTTCGAGATCTTCCTGGTATTCGTTATCATATTATTCGTGGAAAATACGATGCTGGAGCAGTTGTTGGAAGGCAACAGTCCAGATCAAAATATGGCGCCAAAAAGACGGCTGCCGCTAAATAAACTATGAGAAAAGGTGCTCTACAATCCAGAAAAGTGTTGCCTGATTTAGTCTACAACAACACCACAGTTACCAGACTTATCAATAGGTGTATGCTTCACGGTAAAAAAGCGGCAGCCAAGGCCCAAGTATATTTGTGCCTTGAAAAAATCAAGGCCGAAACCAAACTCGATCCAGCAATATTTTTAGAACAAGCCTTAGACAATGTCAAGCCAAAAGTAGAAGTAAGACCTCGAAGAATTGGTGGTGCTGTTTACCAGGTTCCTACTCCAGTAAGGCCACACCGTCAGTCATCCCTTGCAATTCGTTGGCTAATTGAAAACGCTAGAAAGCTACCCAACAAGTCTTTTCATACTTTTGGTGAAAAGCTATATACGGAACTGCAAAGTGCCCATCAGGGCCAAGGTGGTTCTGTCACCAAACGAACCGAAGTCGAACGCATGGCCGAGGCCAACAAAGCCTTTGCACATTTAAAGTGGTAGTATTTGTTATAAATGTATAACAAAGATCCTGTATTTTCCACACAGACACTGGATCAATTTGGACCCTTAAAGATTATTTTTAATAACATAAGCCCGGCCTCCACTGTTCTTGATGTTGGTTGTAATAGTGGGCATCTGGCCAAACTGTTGTCTGTTAAAAACTGCAAGGTGGACGGTATAGACATAAATTTAAAAGCCCTAAAAATCGCCCAATCTTTTTGCAACAAAGTTTATTCTAGAAACCTATATGTCGAGAAAATAAATTTAAAACAAAAGTATGACTATATAGTTTTTTCTGACATCCTCGAACACTTGCCAAGGCCAGACTTAGTTTTGACAGAATCCATTAAAAATTTAAATAAAAATGGGCAAATTTGGATTTCTTTACCCAATATTGCCAGATTAGAGCTACGTTTATCCCACTTATTGGGCAATTTTGAATACAAGCCAGGTATTATGAGTACAGACCATTTAAGATTTTTTACCCAAAAAACAGCAAAGGAGTTAATCACTAGCTCTGGGCTTAAAATTAACCAAATATATTTTACCGGGCTAGGACAAAGGCTAAAAGTTTTTCCAAACTTGTTTAGCTTTCAATTTGTCTTTTGCTGTTTGCAGTCTACCTAACTCTTGCAGTTGTCTTAATTTTATTCCATACTGTTATAACTAACTATGCTGTTTGGAAAACCTAAAAAACTAGTAATAATTCCCAAGTCTGACACTGTGGATGTCTATACTGACAAAGATGTCAACAACTTCCTATCCTTCCCACTTAATCTCTACAAAGAAACTGCTGATATAGATTTACTTCCTTTAAACGAGCACCTTAAAACAGAAAAACCAGGACAGGTCATAGTCTTGCTTACCGAGGATGTCATGGTAACTAAATCCTTTGTCTATGATGTAAAGTCTACCACTATAGACAAGCAAGAAGTTTTAAAATTAGCCCAAGATACCGTTAATTTTGAAATCGATCTTGACAATATAGAATTTGTTTTAAACCAATCAGGCGCCAAAACCATAATTCAAGCCGATTTGTTTCACAATCCACGTTTCAAACTTTTAGAAGCAAATCTGGTTAAATTAACTAATTTACCAGACAAAGTTGAATATCTCTCCTATGCTCGGTCTATTGCTAGGGTTATAAATAATTTTTACAAGCAAGAATACTTTTCTATTTATACCTACAACAAGGATGAACATGTCTTGTTTTTAGCCAAAGGAGACAATTTGTTTTTAACCAACAAGCTAAAGGGGACACACCCGGAAATCCAAAAAATCATTAATTACAGTAACTTATACTTTGACAAGACCATCAACCGTCTATTCCATCCTAAAAATACTAGTCTAGAGTACAAATCTCAAGCAGGGCTAGAAAAAGCAGAGTTTGAAGAAAGCTCTATTGCCAGTCAATTAAAGTTCGCTCCTAATTTACCAGTACCAGCCATAGGTGCCTTTATGGCTAGTAGTACCAAACCCAAAACTATTGCAAAATCACCAGAGGGACCAAAACCATCCGCTCCTACTCCAACTATTTTAGTCAAACCTGAGGTTGTAGCCAAGGTTCAAGCTCCAGTAGCCCCATTGTCGCTTTCTACTCTTACAACTCCATCATCCGCTGATTCTACCTTTAATCCAACAGATCAAAAAAATGTAGGCAAACGCTCTCGCTCACCCCTGCCTATCTTTTTAGCAATTTTAGCCACCGCCATTTTAGTTTCAGTTTTAGTGTGGTATGTTTACAATCGTGATTCTGCTACACCTGAAGACATTGCTACGGTTACTCCCACACCTCAAGTCAGTCCAACAGCCGAACCTACACCCAAGCCTACCCTAGCGCCAGTAAATAAAGCTCTCAAATTCCAAGTATTAAATGGTACTGATATTAGTGGGCAAGCTGCTTTAATTAAAGAAAAACTTTTAAAGCTAGGCTTTAAAACTGTCACAACTGGTAATGCTCCGGCAAAAGCAACTTCAAATAGTATCAAAGTAAAGAAAAAATATGCTGAGCTTGAAGAATATTTTAAACAAGAAATGTCTTTCTTTGATGCCGACTTTCAGGCTACTCTATCCGACACTAATACTAGTGATGTTGTCATGACTATTGGCTCTGACCTTTCTTCTTCAGACACAACTAAGCCCGAAACACCAACAAAAAAGCCTTCACCAGCCGAAACCAATGATGGTACAGTGGAAGAAGTGCAATGAAAAACCTTCGCATAATTTTGCCTATTCTGGCAGCTCTAGTGTTTATAGTTTTTATTGCTGTAAATGGCAA
The DNA here is from genome assembly GCA_964442385.1 of uncultured Gammaproteobacteria bacterium. Taxonomy (GTDB): domain Bacteria; phylum Patescibacteriota; class Microgenomatia; order UBA12405; family UBA12405; genus CAYTYZ01. Next base: position 5,587 of record CAYTYZ010000027.1, on the reverse strand, counting down.
GAATCAATTTGATAATAGGACGCGGGCGTATGAAGCCAACTTAGACACTGAACTTGACAATGCCATAGAATCCCTTGGAAAACAAATCACCCTTCCTCAGGGAGAGAGACCACTTTTAGTAATTATTACAGATAAAACATTTTTACCAGACAATCCCACCAAAGTTATGGTTGCCCCAGGGGACTATTTTATAATTTACAAGAAACAAAACAGGGGATTTGTTTATCGTCCTGGTACTGAAAAATACATAACTTATTACGACAATCTTCAATACGAGGAAAAAGCTAAATAGCTTTTTCGGTCTTTTGTGCCATAAAATTGCCCACTCGAAGTAGCGAGTCAAATGTGCCCGCATCCTCCCACATTCCGCTTATTTTTTTACATACTAACTTTTTTTGGTGTAAATAATGTTTTTGGATTTCAGTTATTTCTAGCTCACCCCGTTCTGATGGTTGTATTTCCTTGGCAACTTGGGCTACTTGACCATCAAAAACGTAAAATCCCACTATAGCCAAATTACTTTTTGGCTTAACTGGTTTTTCCTCTATTGAAATAACATTACCCTTTTTATCCACTTGTGCAATTCCAAACCTATTTGGATCGGATACATCTTTGACAAAAATCATACCCCCAGATTTAAACTCAGCAACTTCATTTACAAAATTATGTTCAAAAATATTATCGCCCAAAATCATGGCTACCGGCTCACTGTCAATAAAATCTTCTCCCATAATAAAAGCGTCAGCCAGTCCTCTAGGCTGGTCTTGAATAGCATAAGAAAATCTTACCCCAAATTCTTTACCATCTCCTAAGAGATTCAAAAACTGTCCCGCATAGTCAGGCGCTATAATAATCAGGATATCTTTTATGCCAGCAGATACCAGGGTGTTTATAGGATAATATATCATCGGTTTGTCGTAAACTGGCAGTAACTGCTTTGAAGTTATTTTAGTTAGAGGCCGCAGTCTCGTTGCTTTTCCTCCCGCCAGTATTATTCCTTTCATAACATATTATAACATTTGACAAAATCTCTAAAAAGACTTATAATATAGAATGTCTGAAAAGGAGCAAATTCTTTTGTATCACCATTGTGTTTCTTGTGGTAAAAAGTACCCCCTGGGTGTAAATAGTTGTCCTGACTGTGAAGGTGCACCTGTCAGGTCGGTTTACGGTCCCCCAGTACCACCTCCGTTTTGTAAGGCTGAAGACTTTGATACCCTTGAAAAAGTAGAAAACGGCTTTAAAGGTAAATGCTGCAAATGTGGAAAGGAGCAATTATGGAAAAGCAGAGATGAGTGGCTCCATGGTCAATGTATGTTTTGCGGAGCCAGGGGTATCGATGGCCATGGTGGTAAATTATTTAATAAGCAAGAATTAAAACCGTACACTGAATCAGTAATAGAAAAAATTTTATATCCTTATGGATATAAAATTAATAATTCACCTTTGACAGCTTCTCTTCCTCAGCCAAGGCAACCTTTGTTTACTGACTATCCCGAAAAATTAAAGTTTGAGCCCAAAGTATTCATCCAATCTAAAATAAAGTTGCCAATTTTAGAGCCTCAGCCACTGCAAAATTGGTCCCCCGATCTTGCGGAAATACCTGTGAAAAGTTCATTAAAAAAACGTGACTTAACGGCGTTTTTAAAGGCATCGGATGATAATCACAAGTAACTACGTGTTGGGCATTTTTTAACCTAAAAATCCATTTTTGGTCGACTAATTTATTATTAAACTTTGGAAAGATAGTCGTTAGATAACTAAACCACTTTTTCTCCACATCTTGTTCCACATCGGGAGTATAAACACCGCAATAGTAAACATGTTTGTCCCCATAATTCTCTTTATCGATTAGATTGGTATGTTGAATAAAGGCTAAAAATGGAGCATCTTTCGTATTTATATTATGCCAATAATATTTTGACAAGCTCTGGCTGCTAGTAAAAACCATGCAAATAGCCCCTAAATAATTTGTTTTTTTTAAATCGTAAATATATTTTGGCTCAGTTTCAAGCTCGTCTTTAATTAAGTTAGCAAAAGCGCCGTTTGGACCGGTAAAAACTACCTTGTCATAGTCTTTACGCATCTTATTAAATTGGATACCAGTTATTGCTTTTTTAGTTATTATTTTTCCACCCAGTTTTTTAATCTCTTTTTCTAATTTTGCGATTAAAGTTACAAACCCACCATCAATATATCCCAGCATTTCCTTGCCCGCTTGTTTTGAATTAGTTCTGGTATTGAGCCTGGCCCATAACCAAGCCATAGAAACCTTATCTGCAAAATTGTGAAACTTGCCCACTAGTAGTGGTCTCCAAATATTTTCAAACACATTCTCGCCACAAGTTTTCTTCATAAAGTTCCAAGCGGTTATGCCATGATACTTTTGCCAGCCATGGTCTTTTTGCATCAGTAAGGCAACTCC
>CAYTYZ010000027.1:0-3152 GCA_964442385.1 uncultured Gammaproteobacteria bacterium | reverse complement strand
CAGTCTTAGCTTGTCAATCAGTCCTAGCCCTTGGTACCTAAGCAAATCAATTGCTCCATTCCAGGCTTGTATTTTATCGTCGTTTACAAAAGCTACGCTACTTTCATTCCATAATAATTTATTAGAAATACCCAGTTCTTTGGCTAATCTAATAATAGCGGTATCTGTTTTAAATAAATGGTGATAAGCTTGTTCCAAGTTTGTTCCACACATGGCAAACCCAGCAGCAAGCCCACCTAAATGATCTGCTTTTTCAAAAATAGTTACTTTATATTTCTTTTGGAGTAGACGATAAGCCAGAGTCATTCCTCCCAGCCCGCCTCCTATTATTGCCACAGTCTTTACTTTGTTTGACATGTGCTATTTTACTTACTTTCTGATATTATTCCTACATCCAGAAATTACGGGTGTTTTGTGCCCAAATTTCTATTATTAGTTTAAAATATTTTTAAGTCCAATATTGGTTATCGCAATATTGGTTATTGAAATTTAAAAAGTATGGCCGACCCTAGAGCCACCAAAAATCGTATTGTTGCCATGAACAAAGTTAGAAACATTGGCATTATTGCTCATATCGATGCTGGCAAAACTACAACCACTGAAAGAATTTTATTTTATACTGGAAAAATCCACAAAATTGGCAGTATTGACGATGGTACTACTACTACCGACACCATGATTCAGGAACGTGAACGTGGTATCACTATCCAGTCGGCTTGTATCACCACTTTTTGGCAAGATTGTCGCTTTAATGTTATCGATACTCCGGGGCATGTGGACTTTACTGCTGAAGTAGAAAGGTCCCTACGTGTACTAGACGGTGCTGTCATGGTATTTGATGGTAATGCTGGTGTTCAGGCCCAATCAGAAACAGTTTGGCGCCAAGCAGATAAATACAAAGTACCTCGTATCGCATTTATTAATAAAATGGATAAAGTTGGGGCTAGTATGGATATGGTACTAGATTCCATTGTTCAAAAATTGCGTGCACCAGTTTGTCCCATGGTTATTCCAATTGGCGAAGAACATGCCCATATTGGTGTGGTAGATTTGATGGAAATGAAGGGCAAGGTTTGGGGTAAAGATGAAACTGGAGAAGCCTATGATATTGTAGAAATTCCAGCTGAACTGTTAGAAAAAGCCAAAACGGCCAGAGCCAAAATGGTTGAACTTATTGCTGGTACAGACGATGCGCTAATGGAGAAATACCTAAATGAACACGAAATTGACAAGGTGGAATTAAAATCAGCCCTACGTAGAGCAACTATTGCCAGAAAATTGTTTCCAATTTATTGTGGAAGTGCCTGGAGAAATCGTGGTGTCCAGCCAGTTTTGGATGGCATCGTAGATTATTTACCTTCTCCAGAAGACCTACCAGACATTAAGGGCTATGATCCAGTAACTAACCAAGAAATATTCAGAAAAGGGGTTGTAGATGAAAAACTCTCGGCCTTGTTGTTTAAAGTACAATCAGACCCCCATGTCGGAACTTTATCTTATGTTCGTGTTTATTCAGGCAAATTAACCTCTGGTGTTGAAATATATAATACAACCAAACAGAAATATGAGCGTATCGGACGACTTTTGCTTATGCACGCAGACAAGCGTGAACCAATTGATGAAGCCTTTGCAGGAGAAATTGTGGCTTGTATTGGATTAAAAGAGTCGGTCACAGGTGACACTTTATGTGACAAGTCAGCCCCCATTTCTCTTTTACCAATTCAATTTAGTGAACCTGTTATTTCGCTGTCTATCGAGCCAGAAACTACCGATGATCAGGCCAAACTTGGTTCTGCATTAAATAGGCTTACCAGCGAAGATCCTACCTTTAGAGTCAGCTATAACCACGAAACTGGACAAACTATTATTGCTGGCATGGGCGAGCTATATCTAGAAATTATTGCTGATCGTCTCAACCGCGAGTTTGGAGTTAAAGTTAAAACCGGAAAACCTCAAGTTGCCTATAAAGAAACCATTTTAATGCCAGCCGAAGCTGAGGGAAAATACATTCACCAGTCTGGAGGTCGAGGTCAATATGGCCACTGTAAAATAAAAATCGAACCCAAGGCTAGGGGGGAAGGCTATGAGTTTGTCAACGGAGTCAAGGGTGGTGCTATTCCAGCCAACTTTATTCCAGCCATAGAAAAAGGAGTCAGAGAAGCTATGACCAAAGGTGTCATCGCCTCCTTTCCGCTTGTTGATATCAAGGTTACGGTTTACGACGGATCTTATCACGAAGTAGACTCTTCCGAGCAAGCCTTCAAGCTTGCCGGTGCCTACGCCATGGTTAGCGCAGTAAAAGCAGCCACTCCTATAATTATTGAACCTATTATGAAAGTGGAGATAAATACTCCAACAGAGAATCTAGGTACAGCCATGGGTGACATTTCCTCACGTCGAGGACAAATTTTAGGCTCGCGCGATGAGTTTGGTTTTACCATTATCGAAGCTCAAGTGCCTCTAGAATCCATGTCTGGCTATGCTACAGTCATTCGCTCGCTAACCCAGGGTCGTGGTAGCTTTTATATGGAACCATCTCATTATGCTCAAGTACCCAGAGATATCCAAGAAAAGCTTATGACGCCTGTTGCAGGTAAATAAACTTGACTTTTGAGTCTAAATAACCTATAATAAAGGATGAGAGTCGAACGGGACTATAGTCACTATTCGCTTAAAAGAGAGCCACCAGCTCCTTTTAGACCGACTTCTGAATCCTCCTATGCGGGACTTTCAACATTTTATGGGATATATATGCCTCCCTTAAATCTGGTTGATGCGGTTTCTGTTTATGCACACGAGGCAGGGCATTGGATAGTAGCCCACAATTATCCCCATACAGGTTTAGCGGCAAGCATGTTAGAAGTAATCAAACCTTCATTAGGCAGATCAATTGAATTGGCACCGGCCGCTATAGAAGATATGACCAGAGAACAGCCTTTTGTAGGCCATCAGAGACAGGCTGCAATATCTGTATTTAGATCCATATGGCCACTAACCGACAATATCCCAACCTTTTCCTTAACCGAAGAAGAATTTAGATTAAAAATTATTGCCGAAGGTGTTGATACTTGTGAAGTAGAAGGGGGCAATCTGCATTTTGTTTACACCAAAGAGGCCAGAGAAAGCGAACTATATGCCAAACTGTTTGAAAT
>CAYTYZ010000026.1:0-9241 GCA_964442385.1 uncultured Gammaproteobacteria bacterium | reverse complement strand
AGGCAATTTCAAGTGGTTTTCCGGTAATTTTAGCCTCAACCTCAGCCTGGTTTTTACCCACTTGAGGTGCATTAGATTCTAGCAAGATGCTGGCTGTACCAATCTTGAAACGAACCACATTTGCACTGGAACGGGCAAAGACAGAGGCACTTTTTATAGCCTGAAGAAAATCAGACCTGCCCACTGTTACGGTAGTGGTTATGTCTTTGGGTAAAATCCTGTTATAGTCGGGATAGTCACCCTGGAGAAGTCTAGAAACCAAAATGCAACTATTTAAATAAAAACAAACTTGGGAAGTTTTAGTATCCAAAGACATCTTGATAGTAGAGCTTCCTTTGGCAAGCTTTAAAACCTCGCTATAGGACCTGGCTGGAATTAAGAGAGACTGCTCGTCTTTTGAAAGGGCCTTGGGAGTGCTTGTAACAATCCTAGAGAGACGGAAACCATCAGTTGCCACAAGAGTTAGCTCTTCTCGATCTAGCTTGGTTAAAATGGCCATTAAAACAGGTCGGGTATCATCTGCGGCGGCAGAAAAAAGTACTTGTTCCAGACTAGAAGATAACTTAGCAAAGGGCAGTTCTATAGCCAGACTGTCATCAAAAACTGGAAGCGGTGGAAAATCATCGGGTGATTGAGTAGCAAAAGTGGCCGACTGTTTGCCTGAGGTCAGTTCAAGAAGGCCATTTTCAGTAAGACTTAAAGTTATTTTATCTGGTGACAGGTAGCTGACAAACTCGGCTAACTCAGAAGCAGGCACAGTAAGACGACCAGGCTCGTCGACTTTGGCTGGAATAGTTTCTTGAATAGTCAACTCAAGATTAGTGGCAGTAAGTTTTAGTTCGTTTTTTGTGGTTTCAAAAAGGATATTGTTTAGGATTGGTAGTTGAGATTTACCTGCGACAAAGCGAGAGACATTTTGAAGACAGGTAGAAAATTGTATCTGGTCGACGGTGAGTTTCATGTGGTGATTATAGATGAATTTTTTTAGTATTAGTATTAGGAAAGGGCTAGTTATCCAGAAAACGAGAAATAAGGTGGAAGGTAACTTGGAAACGATGTTGAAAAGATAGAAAGTACTGTTGGTGTGGGAAAAGGTGGGATGTTTGTCTTATAGTTTAGGCAGAGATTCGGGTTTTGTTGTGTTGGAAAGTGATTGTGGAAAAGATGTGAACAACTAAAAAGGTTAATAAGTTTAGACTTATTGTCAAAGTGCGGACTTGATTTGGTGGAAAAGAGATGAGATTTGTGGAGATGTGGAAAGAAGGTTGTGGATTTTGTCACGGGCATGCATGATGCTGGTATGGTCTCTTCCGCCCAATAGTTCCCCTACTTCTTGAAGTGGAAGATTGCCAATTGAGAGAAGTACATAAGCAGTAATATGGCGGGCTTGGGCAATGTGAGCTTGTCTAGATTTACCCACCAAGTCCCCGGTTTTTACTTCCAGGGTTTTGGCACATATGGAAATAATGTGTCTAGGGTTGGTTTTGTGGAAAAGTAGGTTTGTGCCGGTTTGATTGTTTTGGGGTGATAGTCCGAGCGACTCGATAGTTATTTGAGAAAAACCTTTGGAAAGAGAGACTAGGGCTGCCTCTTGAAGTTTTCCTTCTAGGTCCCTGATATTAGACTGGTTGGTTTCGGCTAGAAAATTGACTGCCTCAGGACTGATTTTTATATTTTTTTCTTCAGATTTTTGTTTAATAATACTGACTCTCATTTCGTAATCTGGAAGCTGGATGTCTACTGTCAGACCACCGGCAAATCGAGAAACTAAGCGGTCTTGAAGGTCCTTGATTTCACTGGGCTTGCGGTCTGAGGCTAGAATAATTTGCTTACCGGCTAAATAAAGTGAATTAAAAGTATGAAAAAACTCTTCTTGGGAGTATTCTTTGCCTGATAAAAACTGAATATCGTCGACAATCATACAGTCGAGAGTGCGATATTTGTCTTTAAACCTGTCTATGGTTTTGTTGCGAAGAGCTTGTGATAAGTCGTTCGTGAAAGATTCAGCTGGGAAGTATCTTAATTTTAGATCAGGCGATCTGGACTTGAGTTCGTGACCAATGGAGTGCATAAGATGTGTTTTGCCTACCCCTACTCCACCCCAAATAAAGAGAGGGTTGTAGCTAGTGCCAGGCGAAGAGACTACCGCCTGGGCTGCGGCATAAGCGAAATTGTTACTATTGCCCACAACCAAGGTGTCAAAGGTAAAACGTGGGACTAGATTGTGTTCCAGAGACTGGGACTTGGCTATGGTGGAGGGCTGAAAAAGTGGAGTATCGTCTATGGCTTTGGGTGCAGATTTTGGGCTAGTATTTAAAACAAAAGCGATTTGCAAGGGTTCGAGGGAAACCTGATTAAGGAGGTCGACTAGAAGATGCTTGTTCCGGTTTTGATTATTGTCAAGAGAATAAGTGTTGGGACAAGAGATGGTGGCTATCCCCTCTTTAATGTCTACTAGTTCCGTTTTGGCCAGAAAGGTAGCAAAGTGGGCAGGATCAAACTGAGATTTGGCTCTCCTAAGTACTTCTTTCCAGAGAGTTGGTTGATCCATAGATGAACCTAATTTAGATGAGTTTTCCACAATGTGCAAGGAGTAGAATTGGAACTTTTTGAAAAAATGATTGGATTGGTGATAGATTGTGGATAAACTAAATTAGCTGTGATACTATTGCCCTATGACAAAGCGAACATATCAACCAAAAAAGAAAAAAAGAGCACGTGTTCATGGTTTTTTAAAACGGATGATGAGTGCTACTGGAAGGAGAGTGCTTAAGAGACGACGTGACATGGGTCGAGCTAAACTTACGGTAAAATCCCAGAAGTAGTAGAATAAGTGGTGCTAAAAAAAGAACTGCGTTTAATCAAAAGAAGGGATTTTTTGGAAGTAAAGAACAACACTAGGGTTGTCTGGGGGAACTTTTTTGGGATAGCCTATTTGAAAAAAAATGACCCAAAGATAGGATTTATTGTATCTAAGAAGACCTTTGCTAGGGCTGTGGATAGAAACAGGTTTAGAAGAGTGGCGTCCCAAGCAATTGGTGAAATTGGTGTACCTAGGGGAGGATGGATAGTCTTTATTGCAAAAAAAGAAGCTTTTGGGTTAAAATAAGACCATTTGAAAAATGAAATACTTAATTTTAAGCCTTTTAAAAATATATAAAAAATATCTATCTAGCGGTAGTCATTGTAGGTACTACCCTACTTGTTCGGTCTATATGTACCAGTCGGTAGAAAAATATGGAGTGTTAAGAGGTGTGTGGATGGGTATTAAAAGACTAGTTAGCTGTCACCCTTGGTCCAAGGGTGGAGTGGATATGGTAGACTAAGAGCCATGGAAGTCGTGATCTATCCTTTTGTGTCTGCACTAATGTTTTTTTATAACCTGACGGGAAATTTGGGTGTGGCTGTGGTGGTGATTACGATTCTTTTAAGAATGGTAATGCTGCCTATTGTTATCCCCTCTTTAAGGTCTGCAAAAAAGATGCGAGAATTGTCGCCTAAGCTAAAAGTTTTGCAGGCAAAATATAAGGGAGATAAGACCAAACTAGCTCAGGTGCAAATGGATTTTTATAGGGAAAATGGACTTAATCCAACTAGTGGATGTTTGCCCCAGATTTTTCAAATAGTAGTGTTGATAATTTTTTACAATGCCTTTAACCACATTATTATGTTTACGAACGGAAAACTGGCCCTGACTGAGCTGAATAGATCATTAAATCCAATATTTCAGGTTCAAGAAGGGTTTAAGTTTAATATGGGGTTTATGGGAACTGATTTGAGCGCAGTGCCGTCTAAAATATTTGCCACAGGAAATACCCCGGCCTTGATTATTCCAGTCATACTGTTGGTGTTGTCCGGACTGTCACAGTTTTTGAGTGCCAAGGCCTTGATGCCAGAAACCAAGACCAATGAAGAGGTGGTAAAAAAAGAAACACCTAAAGACAGCGAAGACGACATGATGGCGGCCATGCGGACTCAGTCCTTATACGTAATGCCTGCAATGACCCTGTTTATTGGCTGGAACTTTGCGGTGGGAATGATATTGTACTGGTTGGTTAGTTCGGTGGCAGTGCTAATTCAACAGGTATTGGCAGAAAAGGTATTTAAGATCTAAGTGAGGATTCTTCATACAATGCTTGTCTGGATTTTGTTCCTTGGTGTGTCCGGGAAATGCTTGGAAAACCTGAAAAGGCCAACTAGCCTGCGTCAATTTTTATGACATTGGGGTTGGAAGCTAAAGCATGGAGTCGAGACACTGGAATTTCCAAGCTAACGAATGATCCGGTTCTAAGCAGTTCCCCTTCGAGTCTAGATGCACATGGATTGATGATTCTGATCAAAAGCGGAACAAGCGGATCTTTTCCAGCCATGTCTTCTCTGATAGATAACAGGGTGTGTTTTAATCCCGTGTCAAGTTTGCCAAAAGTTGCGTCATCGAGCCGGTCTTTTAAAAGTTTTAAGGAGTCAGTGGCTTCCGGATTTATGATGGGACTTAATGCGGTGTTAGTTGTGTTATAAGGCGGGGCATTAAGCTGGTCTTTTGCTCGTCTTAACACGTCTCTGATTTCTGGGTTCATGTGGGGATTATAACACCAAAGGTGCTAGAAAAAGAACTTGAAAACCCAGCAATTTTGACAGCGGATAGGCACGAAATTGTCTGTGTTACGTTTAGAAAACCTGTCCGAAGAGCCTAGCTAGTCCATTGTGCCTACGGAGCGGTCTATTTCAATTCCCCAAAGGCCTGTGGTGTCTTTAAGTGCCACAAGGTCTGGTAAATTAACTCTAAATAAAACCACGTTGCCAATTCTGCCTGACTCTCCGGGATACTTGGGGCTTTTTTCGTCAAAGGTTCTGGCAATTAGGCAGATACGGGGGGTGTGCTTGTCAAAAGGTGGGCTATTTAGCAAATCCTTTATGTCACGAAAGAGTGATTCATCCATGTGGGGATTATAACATCAAATAAATTAATCTTTGTAACCTTCGGCCTGGAGGGTAAACATTTTGTGGTAGGTCCCCTCTTTTTGCATTAATTCCTGGTGGCTGCCAGACTCGGTTATTCGACCTTTTTCAACAACATAAATCTTGTCGGCTTTGCGGACAGTGGAAAAACGGTGCGAAATAATAATGGTAGTTTTTTTAGCCTGAATACGGTTGATTTTTTGAAAGATTTCGTACTCGCCTTTGGCATCTATGGCACTGGTTGGCTCATCTAGGACTAGAATGTTGGCATTGCGATAAAATGCTCTGGCTAGGGCAAGGCGTTGCCACTGGCCGCCTGACAAGTCAATTCCCCCATCATAGGACTTGGATAAGGTTTGTTGAAAAGTAGTCGGAAATTTGCTGATAAACTCCCAGGCTCCTGAAGTTTTGGAATGAGCCAATAGCTCTTTTTGAGTAATTTTTTTATTAACCTTGCCTAATTGAATGTTTTCTTCGACAGTGTAAGCATATTTGTTAAAATCCTGGAAAAGAATGCCTAGGTTGCGATACCAAGTGTCTAGGTTAATGTCTTTTATATTGGTACCGTTGATGAGAATTTCGCCAGAAGTAACATCATAAAAGCGACACAGGAGTTTGACCAAGGTGGTTTTGCCAGCACCGTTTTTCCCTACGAGGGCAATGTCTTCACCTGGATTTAACTTTAAATTTAAATTGCGATAGATATACCTTGGGGTGTTAGGGTATTTGAAAGAGACGTTTTTGAATTCAATTGTTGGAATGGAGGACGAGGATATTTTTTTAGCATTACTAGCCCAGGTAAGCTGGTTTTTGGTGTCCAGCAGTTTATAAAAATCCGACATCCAAAGATTGTTGGTGTAGACACGTTGAAGCTGGGTAAAAAAGTCATTTATAGAAGCCGAAAGAGTATAAAGTGAGCTACTGGCAAAAAGATAGCCCGCCAAGGTGATGTTGCCTGCTATGGCTTGTTGAACCAAATTGTATTCGGCAATAATAAATACCATCACCTCAAAAACCTTGGTGGCTAGGCTAATATAAAAACTACTGCGACTTTTGGCAAACTGATCGTTGGCAAAACGAGCATAAAGTTCACGCATGGTTTCGAGTAGCTTGGCTTGAAGTCCAAAAATTTTAATTTCGTAAAGATACTTGGAATCCTTAAGATAGTCTTGGGTTCGGTAATATTTGGTTTTTACTTCAGACTTGGCATCCCAGATGCCCCAAACTTCCTTTTCTAGCTTTAAAGAGTTGATTAAGCTGGGCAAAAGAGAAAGGGCAATTATGGGGATGTACCAAAAACTGACCTGACTAATAATATAAATAGCAATGAGTATTTGCAAAAGATTGCGAATTAGCCAAACGGACTCTAGTAAGAAGTTGATAGGTTTCCAACCCCAGCCATCTTGAATTTTGTTTATTATGGCTTGGTATGGGCTGCTTTCAATAATAGACAGGTCCAGGGAGCTAATTTTTTTATGCAGTATAAGCCCGATAATGTTTTGAAGCCGGATAAAGGCCACCCTGTCTTTGAAGTTGTTGATTTGCCACAGTAGACCTTGGCTGAGGTTTACAGATAGGGCAAAAAAGAAAAATTTTGTGGCAGTGACCAGGTCTTTTTGAGAGATAGCATTGGTCATTTGGGAAGAAAAGAAGTTGGAGGCAAAGGGAACAATGGCCAAGACTATGGACAAGAAAAACAAGAGAAAGGTAATTAGTGGCACCTCGCGACTAGACAGCTTTATTGTCCGGAATATATTTTGAAGTAATTGTGATATACTTTTGCCCATGGAGAACCAAACTCGTAATGAATCAATTCTAAACTTGGCAGTGGAATTTCTCAACCACATAGGGCAAACCCCTCAAGAGGCTTTTGTAGAAGACGGAGCAGAGGGTGAGGCTATTGTAACCCTGTCGATGGAAAACCCAGCCATATTGATTGGCTTTAAGGGTAAAACCTTGGCCGCATTTCAACTTTTGTTGTCTTTGATGGTAAAAAATAAGGTTGGCGAACCTGTGCGGGTTTTAGTAGATGTAAATGGGTATCGTGATCAACAAAAGGAAAGAATAGAAAAAATTGCAAGCGAAGCCATTGAGGCAGTAAAGGGGTCTGGTGCTCCTTATCACCTGTCCCCCATGTCGCCTTATGAGAGAAGAATGGTTCATGAAAAAGTTGTAGCTGCAGGATTGGTGTCGGAAAGTGAAGGTGAGGGTGAACTGAGACATGTGGTGGTAAAATCTGCAGGTGTCTAAAAAACTACTATTTTTATGGATTTTTTTATTGCCTACACAACTGGGCCGTTTTTTTTGGCCTGACTGGTCATGGTTTGCTGGGATAAAAGTAGACTACTTGTCTCCAGTTTTGTATGCCCATGACCTGGTGGCCATAGGGCTGATAATAACTAATTACTCAATTCTCAAGAACCAATTAAACAGAAAGAAGCTAGGGCTGATTTTAGTTTTTGCTGGAATTAACATTATTGTAGCCACGAGGCCGGAAGTGGCCTTTTTCAGGTGGTTAACTATTTTTAAGCTGGGAATCGTCGGCTGGTTGGTTTACGAAAATCAGTCGTTTGCAAAGAAAACACTACTGGGGTGTATCCCCTTGTGGCTGGCGACACTGTTATTTTTGGACTTGGCACAAGTAGCTGGTGGATCTAGCTTGCAAGGAATGTTTTATTGGCTGGGAGAGAGAAAGTTTAGTTATTCAACCAATGGCATAGCCCTAATGGGAGTGGTCGAGGAAATATACGTACGGGCATATGGTACCTTTTCTCATCCCAATGTTCAGGCTGGGTTTGTGGGTGCTTGTTTACTTTTTTGGCAATATAGAAACGACAGAAAGTTGGGTTTTTGGTTGACATGGTGGGCTGGAACAGTGGTCATGGTGCTTACTGGAAGCAGGCTGAGTACCCTGGTTTTTTTTACCTTGGCAGTGGCTTTTAGCTCAATGGGCAAGCTAAAAAAAGTAGTCCTGGGAATGGGTTTGGCTGGGATATTGTCCCTGTCTGTGGGTTGGCTTGGCTGGGACAGCGAGGGGGTGGATAAAAGAATTTGGTTAGCCAAAGAGGCTGTGGTTGAAATTAAGAAGTCGCCTCTGTTTGGTGTGGGCCTGGGAAATAATATTTTGGGCTTAGGATCCGGGGTGACCTTTTCTGGGACGAGATGGATACAACCTGTACACAATCTATTTTTATTGATTGTAGCTGAAATTGGGATGCTGGGGACGGCCTTTTTATTATATTGGTCAAAAAATATCAAATTTAACAAAGTTCTGCTTTTTGTATTGCTTACGGGTATGGTTGACCACCACTGGATTACCGGAGTGCAAACAAGTGGGCTGTTGGCGGTTATACTTGGGCTAGCATATGATAAAAAAAACCCTGTTTGATACTGGAATCCAAACCGGAGCCAAGGTGCTGACTTCCCTGCTTGGATTGATAGTGGTTAGACAGTTGGTAATAAAACTGGGTTTGGCTGAATATGGTGTTTTCGTGCTTTTGTCTAGCACTTATCTAATTTGGGATGTGTTGTCTGATTTTGGTACAAAAATAATTGGAGTTAAAGAAGCATTGGCTGGAAAAAACCAAGCTAAATCTTTTGCAGAATTTTTTATTTTAAGACTTATTCTGTCTATGATTGTGTTGGCTGTAGGAGGAATATTTGCTTGCTTTAATCCCCTTTTGACAGACTATAGAGGGGTGGCTTTGTTTGCACTGGGTATGGTAGTGCTGACAAGCTGGGCTGGGTACTTTGAAATGCTGTGCCAGGCTAGAGAAAAACTACATATAAAAAGTTTGGTAGATGTTGTGTTTTCAGGATTGTTTTTTATCTGGATAATGTTTGTCAGGGAAACTAACTTGTGGATGATATATTTTGTCTACATGGTGGCCAGGGTGCTTAGTATTGTCCTTGGCATGGCACTGTTGGACAAGAAACTGGCTTGGCCAAGGCTGGAAAAAATTGATAGAGGAAGACTGTGGGGTTTGTTTTTGTTGTGTGTGCCGATGGGATTGTATCATTTGGTTTTTGTGGCTTATGACAGAAGTGTTGACACTTGGATTTTGTCTTATTTCTGGGGAAAAGAAATAGTAGCTTCCTATGGTGTGGCTTATAAAGTATATTCTAGCTTGGTCTTGCCGGCCTATTTTTTTATGAACAGTGTATTTCCCAGATTGTCGGCAGAATCTGAGGATGGTAAGAAACGAAAGGAGAAATAACAAATTTAGATTTGCTGTCTGATGATCCCATCATGATATCATAGCCCATTCCTACCTGGCCCGAG
>CAYTYZ010000025.1:7675-9324 GCA_964442385.1 uncultured Gammaproteobacteria bacterium | reverse complement strand
CTTGTAATGTATCCCACACCACCCCAGACAAAAAACCCAGCAGCAATAAGTCCGGCCAAAGTTACCAGAACTTGAATGATACTTTTAATGAATGTTTGAATCTTGGTTACGTCAGCTGAAGCAGCATATGCGGGTGACGCAAACGCAAGAGCAGTAATCGCCAAAGAAGAAATAAAAATGAACTTTTTATTCATAACGTTCCTCCTAACAAATTAATAAACTATTAATTTTCGGCAGGATTAGTTACAAAAAGCCCCTCTCGGAGGGGCAGCTCTGATGTATTTGCGAATATTATGATACGGTCTATATTATTTGTCAACAAGATAGGCGTGTTTTACAAACTTAAAACATTATGATCAATATGTATACCAATAGAATTGATCTTGGTTCCAGGATCTGTAGGAAGTAAGATAAAATTGTAAATTTATTTCAAACTGAATTCTGTTAAAATCGATTTAACATATTAATAAAAGAGAATTATGCGGAAAAAATCACTAATAATTGGCATTGCCGGAAGAAGTTGTAGTGGAAAATCTATACTAGCTCAGGAGCTCGTCGAAAGGTTGGGTAAAAATAATTCTATACATATAGACATAGACGAATTCTCTGTAAACCTAGCTGAGTTTGATTGTAATAAACCAGGTGAGCTTGAATCTCAGGCAATAAGTGAACTTTATAGTGGTCTGTTCAAGTTAAAGCGTGGACAAACAGCAGAATTCTCTGTTTACGATTTTAATAAGAAGTCTAAATTGAACAAACCACCAATTAAAAAATGTCCAGCAAAATTTATTATTATCGAAGGAGCTATAGCTTTGTGGAGCAAAGAGGTGAGAGATTTACTAGACATAAAGGTTTTTGTTGATGTCCCAGATGAAATATGTTTAAACAGAAGATTGGAACGAGCACTTAGATCTAGTCAAAATAGGGGTAAGGATAGTGTAAGTGTAAGGGAGAATGTGTTAAAGAGATGGAAAATAATATCTAACCAGTGGGACAATTACCTTGAGCCAACCAAAGAATATGCAAATGTTATTATTCCTCATCCAGAAAAAGGAACTGCAAAAATACTTGATATTATAAAAACCTTGTGATGACTAATAATTGATTTTATTTTACCCAGAGCATGGAACTGACTTGTGGTATTGAACTAGCTAGATATTTTATCTCCCACACGCAAAATACCGCCTTTTAAGATTACAACTCGCAATCCACCTCTATCGCCTTCTTCATCAACAAACGCTTCCTTAAAACCTCTAATCTTAGAAAGTGCCGAGGGCCTATCGCATGGTGAACAAACTTCTATCCCTCTAACGACAATGTCTTGCCCAATCCTAAACTCTATTCCCACTAATTCACCCATATACATGGGTAACCCTTCTGTCACAATATTTCTTCTTGTCTGGACTGGGGTAAAGTTTGTTCTAAAAATCGCTTCTTGCGAAATTATGGATAACTGTCGCACACCAGATCGTATTTTTGAATATGCACCTGTTCCACGTTGATATCTATCACCTTGTATTCCAAGGTTTTCCAAAACAATGGCCTCTTGGGTCGAAATCATTGGTTCACCTTTGTCTGTACAATAAAATAGGTTTGTTATTAGACCCTCAATCCTCATGGGCTATTTTAACAGAGAACAAATAAGGGAA
>CAYTYZ010000025.1:6845-7665 GCA_964442385.1 uncultured Gammaproteobacteria bacterium | reverse complement strand
AATAATACTCTAGTGTAAAAAAATGTCTGGGTCTTCACGAATTGAGAAAAGAAAAATTAGTTTTGTTTTTAAAATTGCAAAATATTTTTTTAAAATCTTAAAATGACCTCTTAAAACAGTACAAGGATAAGCTCCAACTCTAGGTGAAGCAAAGTTTTGGTCAACCATAATATCCAACACTTTCGAAGCAGTGTCGTATGGCATTTTCATTTCTCTTTGCAGTTTTCCAGTAGAAATGTAGTTACTATTGCAATATTTGGCCTTGGCTTTTTGTACTAGTTGATCTATCTGGGACATAACATTTTACCTAAATATTTCCTTGTATATTTTCTTGGTATCTAATTTATCAACTGTAATCTTTTTCTTTCCATCAAACATTGTTTCCAGTATTGCTAGGTCAGGAGACAGTAGATCTATAGACTCTGGTACTCCACTATCTCGTGCTATTTTTTTATCAGTGGTTTTAAATACTATCTTAGCAGCAATATTAGCTATCAGTTTTTTTGTAACTTTTGTTTCGGGGTAATCTGTGCCGATTATCAAGTGGAAGTCATGTTTTCCTCCTTGCACAATAATCCTATACAAAAGTTCAACTGTGTCTGAGGGCGAAAAACTTAGAATCTGATTTAAAGAGTTAATAACTATTAGCATCTTTGGATCAGCTTTTTTATTACTAGACTTTGACCTACGGTCAATTTCAGCTACTGACCACTTTAGTGCACTCATAACTTTTTCTGGCTCGACAATAACTTGAGTCAAAAGATGAGTTGCAGTGTCAGGTACTGTTAGATCTCCTCTTACCCCATCAATAACGATGAGC
>CAYTYZ010000025.1:0-6835 GCA_964442385.1 uncultured Gammaproteobacteria bacterium | reverse complement strand
CTCTTTGGGAGAATATTTAGCCAGAGTTGTAGCCAAAATATTATTAAGTAAAATAACGGCTGAGGTAAATTGTGACCCAATAACCATTAAATTACCGTATTTATCCAAATTAAGATTAACTTGTTTTTGGTTTTCATCATTACCTAGTTCTATTAGTAAATTAGTTGCTTTGTCTTTAGTAATCGTTTTTATCCAACTGCTTTGTTTTACCTCTGTCTTCTCTTCTCTGCTTGGTTTGTTAAATACCTCTCTCGGTTCAGCACCCTTAGAAGGTCCAATTAACCCCTCTTGCTCCAGTTCATCAATTAGCCTTGCTGAACGTGCATAGCCAAGTTTAAACTGTCGTTGAATTAAAGAGGCACTAGCTTTGCCAGTTTTAAGCACCAGTTTGGCTACCTCAGAATACAAAGGGTCAAGGTCAAAGGTTATTTTTGAATTATAGGTTAACATAATTCATATTAGCACTTAGGGGTTAAAATAAAATTAGAATGAGTCCTTGGTTTAAAAAATGGTTGAAGTTAATTGGTGGTCTAATAGTTTTGTTTATCGTTGCAGAGATAGTCTTAAGACCCAGCGAAGACCTGGCCTTATTTGGTTTGTTACTAACTTTGCTTAGCCTAACTATCTATTTAATCCTTGAAATAGCCAGTATTCTAATAAAATGGGTACTTAAATTATCCAGAAGCAAGCTAGTGTTCTATTACTTATCAAAGTAAATGTATCAATATCTTAAAGACAAATCAGCAAATGAGGTTCACTGTTTTTTCAAGAAGATAATATGCCATAATTACAGGTTTCTGTTCTGTATCTAAGACTTTACCGCTAGCCTAACTTTGCCTATATGAATCTAACAACACTTTAAGATTTGATCTTTCACTTTCATTTAAAGCAATTCCTTTCATAGAAGGAGTTACAGCTGGGTTAGCACCGTCATACCAAGCTCTGACGTGATGTCTTTCTCTACCCAAAATGTCTGTAAAACCTAATCTCCCGTGTAACACACGTCTGTTTACATACATTACCAAAGTTCCCGGATTGGGGTTTACTATCGTCTGGTTAGTGAAATCTTTAACATAAGAACTTAGCACAGAAAAAGCTTCTGTTGTTTCTGGGTGCGGAATTACGTCGTTGTATTCATGGCTACTATAATAAGAATAAACAAGATTATCATCAAATCGAAATACTGGAATTGTTCTCTCCATATTTGGCCTTATAACCTTAACAGCATCGGGACGGAAAAGAGGTGCCAGAAGTTGTGGGGAGGACTTAAGCATGTGCCTAAAAGCATTTGACATGTCTAAAAACACCATCTCACCACCATGAACAGAAGGTTGCAAACAATACATTGCCATAAGAGTTGGGGTGTTTTCCATTAGTACTCCATCTACATGTGGAGTTTGAGGACCATTATCGCTCTGAGGTCTTACCACTGAACGATCATTGAACTCTGGTTTGGTAGTAACATCAGTTACAAGTTCTCCAGGTTTATGAGGGATAATTTCTCCAAATACTTGAGATAATTGTGATAAATTCTCTACTGCAATCTGGCGATCTCCTTTTCTCATGTTTAAAACAGCCACTCCATGTTCAGAAAGAGTATCAAGTGTAGACTGACGCACCTTAATTGTCCACTCTTTTACAAATTGAATATTTCCTGCATTTATAGTGATAGTTTCCCTATCCTTATACATACTACTATAGTAGCATGTATGTAGAAACTAAGCAAACTTTGCCACATCATTCCAAGTTATCAGTCTCCATGACGATTCCATTTCGCCAGGGACTAGAACGTTAGATTCATCTTTTACTCGTATGTACGTAACACCAATGTTATCTGGTTCCAAACTTTGAATTGCCCTCTGGAAGTCTTGCCCTGTAAAATCAGTTCCGGAAAAGACAGCGCAAAAAAGTGCTCGAAGTATCATTCCGTGTGTAACTACACAAATGTGTTGGAATGGATTATCTTTAAGAAAATCAAGAGCATTTTTCATTCGGATTTTTATCTCATCTAAATTTTCTTCATCAGAATGACGATGGCCAGGAATCAAGTAGCCTAAGAAAATTTCTTTCATAACTTTCCTAACCTCAGGGTCAGTATGTCTCTTATTTTTTACACAAGATGGACGAAGACGTTGTGTGAAAAGTTTGTTTTCTTGAAATGGTATACCTACCGTTTGAGAAATTATTTCGGCTGTTTGCACAGCACGCCGTAGAGGACTTGTTACAATCGTTTCAATACCTTTTATGTGAGAAATACGTTTAGCTATAGAAAATGCTTGAGCATAACCCTTTTCCGTCAGTAAGGAGTCGTTTCCTAAATCAACTCCGGAAGTATTTGCATTACTTTCTCCATGACGGACAATGTACACATGTCTTTCTGCCATTCAGTTTTTTGACAACATAATACTTCCGTTACTAATCAAGAAATTGAGCTGATCTTTTGTAAAAAATGTATCTTCAAGATTACGATATGCGTAGCTCCCATCTGGTATAGTAGGCATTTGTACATCTTTATTTTCAACAAAAGCTTCCCATAAAGCATCTATCTCATTAAATCCTAAGCCAGCCCGAGTGCCAGTTATTCCAGTGCACCTAAGATTGGCCTCAAAATATACAATTTTCCCATTTTTTACCCTGCCTTGAATATTAATTGGGCCAACAATAGTTCCATTTAAAGACGTAATTGTTTTTAGGCTATCTTCAATTTCTGTGGACCTTGAAACTCGAACGGCAACCGGTAACCCGTTTTCTAATGTATTAATACTAGGAAAAACCCCCATTATCTTGCCTTTGGGATTAAATAATATTTGTATTGAATATTCCCAGTCTTGAATTAAAGGAGTCATAGTAGTAATGGAATGAAGTGGCCCTGTCGGAGGAAGATATTCTTGAACCAAGTATTCATGAGGTTTTGTCACATCCAAAATGTTTTGTATATCGCTCTTGTTTAATACTAGTTTAACTCCGATCGTACCTGTTCCAAAACGTGGTTTAGCTATTAAAGGAAAACCATATTTATTTATTATCCTCTTCAGCCCCTTCTTGTCTGACATGTCTACTGTTTCGGCATACTGAAGCCCTAATTTATTAAATAAATTGCTGGTAAGAAATTTGTCATTAGATTGTTCAACAATATTTTTATCAGAACACATTACCTTTACACCCAGCTCCTCGATCCTTTCTTTAACTTTACTTAACAGTGTCACGTCTGCATCTCTTCCTGGTATAAGCATTAATGGCTTGTCTTTTTTAACTATTTCAATTATTTTTTCTACCCATTCATCTGGATATACATCCGACTTTTTCACGAGGTAAACCTTATCTGATCTATATACCCCCGAATGGAATGGCTCCGTATTGGTTGATACAACATAATAGTGTCTCCTACTTCGTTGTATGGCGGTTAGGACTGCATTACCAACACCACTGCCTACACTTGTAATCAAAATTTTTCTAGTTTTAGTATTCATATTACTCGTGCGCTATTTTAATGCAAATTTTGACACAAAACAACTAATTTAGACCTTCAATTTTCGCTATTGTTTCTACAGTCTTAGATTTTTGTTTCGAGATAGCCATTTGAATATCTTCAGATATATTTCTTCCGTCAGTAAGGACTTTTTCTCCTGTGATATATCTAAAAAGAAGAGAATGCTTTTGCAACTTTTTAACTTTTGGTAACAATTGAAATTCACCTAACAAGTGAGCTTTTTTTTCTTTAGTGTTATTTTTTACAAAATCACTATTAGGCTCGGGTAAGTAATAGCAAATAACTTGTGAAAAAGGAGGTTGTAATTTGGTTATATCTTTAAGTGATGGGATAACCCCACTTGGTTCAATAGAAAAATGTGCTGCAATATGATCTGTGTAGATATTATTAAAGCCAATACGATCCATTATTTTTGATGCTAAAAAAGCAGAAGCTTGGTAACGTGCATTTAATTCTGTCACGGATATATTGGATTTGTCTTTTATTAAATCAAGCCCAAAAGAACCGATATATCCATATGAATGTAACCATCTACCTACCTTTCTGATTATTATTTCAATTTTTTCTATATCTTTTTCCGACAATATTTCTTTTACTGATTCATAATCGTTTCCGCAGTAGCCAAATTCGCGATCGGTACATATCGGCGATCCTATAATTTGTGTTGAGATTGGATGGATAGTTAATGCACCGGAAGGGAACAGGCAAGCACTGACATTTAAAGAAAATATTTCCGGTAAATATTTAGTAAATGAAGCAACTTGTGGAGTCGGAGTTTTTTTTATTATTTTTAAAAGATCTTGCAACGAGTTTATTCGTAGCATCCCCATACCACCTGTGCCACTTGCAGGTCTAACGAGCCACTCCTTTTCATCTAGTTTTGTTTGAATATCTGATCCAATCATATAATAGGACCAGGAATTAACAGGTATGTTGTATTTCTTAAATTGAAACTCAACCCAAGGCTTGTAATTAAAAGCCTGTTCTAAATGAAAGAAATTACCGGCAATTTTAATTGATGGAAATGAAAATCCAATATTTGATACAAATTGCGAGGCAGAAAAGGGTACTATTACAACATTTGATTTTTTTAAAATTATTTCTAAATAATGAATAATTTGTGAGGTGTATTTAATATCCAAACCATCCCATCCGAATCTGTCGTAATCAATTCTTTTACCAGAAAAAAGTTCTAAGGAGAAACCACTGACACTATTATTTATGTCTTTACCTTCACCAACCAAACAAACAACACCAAGTTTGCTTGATATATCTAAAATTGGAGAAGCGTCTAAGGATCTGGAACCAAACCAAACAAAATGGGCATCACGCGTCTTATCTCTTATTTTTTTTATCATTAAGTTCATCTTGGGTATTGTATAATACAACTTGCGTTATTTCTAATTTTATATGCTAATTATTCCCAAAAAATCAAATCCAAATAAGCCAGAACTTATCGCAGTTCTTCATGTAAATTTAAACAATGCCTTATTAAACACTGTTTACAGCGAAAGAATGGGTGTTGAGACATACCGTCTAAGTGATTTAGAGGAATTGATTGATATAAGAAAAAAAATGTGTTTATTGCACAAAGAAGTTGTCGATAAATACGGTGATGGTATTTTAATCAATTCAATCAGTTCTATTTTTTTATTAAAGGATAGCGAGACTAAAAAAATAGAGGAAAGATTAATTGCAATGCCTTTTGTTAAAGCATTAACTGACAGGGCGATAAAAGAAGTTTCCATTTATTTGGCAAATGGTGTCAAGATAATTGAAATCGAGAATGTTGGTACCCCGTATTTTTTAAGCGGAGATATTCCGTTAGAAGAACTTGCTATATTCCATTTAATACTGAGAACTATCAGACAAAAATTTCCTGAAGCTGTTTTGGGCATAAATTTACTTGTGGGGGCCGAACTGGAATCTTTACCAATGGCAATTTCTGTTGGAGCATTTTTCGTCCAATCAGACTCCTCAGTATTTTCTGGCTTGAGGCCCGAGGGTAGATTAATTAATAAAGGGGGTCTCGCAAAACTTTATTATTTAAGAAACTTCTTGAATTCTTTAGTTGGCGTTTCCGATCCTCATTTAAGAATATACCCGCAAATATGGACAGATTTACACAAAAAATATACACTTTTTGGAAACGAACTAAAAGTATTGTCTTCATGGTTAAATACTGTCTCATTTTCAAAATTAGAAGGTATTATTCTAACAACTTCATCAAATAACGGGAATATACCGATAAACTCTTTAATTAAGGCAAGGGAAATGATTAACTCAATAGAACAAAAAACTTTGGAGAATTTTGGTAAAGGAATTAATATACCGATAATAACAGGCTCCGGCTTTGATGAAGAAACTTATTTGAAGTATGCAGATTATGTAATTTTAGGAGGTTTACTAAAAGTGAACAAATACTGGGAGAACCCGGTTGATGATATTCTGGTAAAAAAAATGCTTAAATTTTTCAAATAACCACTCATTAAAAATAACTATTCCGACACACAAATCAGAGAGTAATGTGCGTTACTTTTAATTCAAGATAAGTATTGAACCTCAGGCTCAACTCTTTCCCAATCTCCTGCAAAGGCACCATCCTGAGTGGTTAGATAAATCGAAACCTGGTCCAACGACGACTCGTCATAAATCTTGGCTAGATATTTTTTTAGATATATCTGCAAGCCAAGTGTGGGACAGATTAAAAGAATGGTTGGAAAAAGGTGGCCAGTGACTTCTTCAAACTTGCCACTTTCTATATAGTCGGTGTATTGCTCCATGCGTTTTCGTAGGGCAAAGCGTGGAGCACCTTCGTCAATGATTTCAACCAAATAACGCTTGGTTTCTTGGCTATCATCAACTCTGGCAAAGTAAGCATCCGGTAGGGGATGGATTATATATTTATGAGCCATTAAGTCAGTTTTTGTAAAGAAATGCAGGGTGTGTTTTGATTTGGCAGATTCAGTCAAAAGATATTCGTAATACCTGGCTATAAATAGCCAGTGGGTAATAAATTGCTGTGATCTAAGTTTTTCACGATAAATACGTTTTAGTATTTTGGGATCTACCCCATCAATGTTTTGTAACACTTTAATACTTTTTGGAGCAAGGAAATAGACAGCTGGTAGGTTTCCTAAGCCTAGAGAGCGGGAATAGTGTTTGTTAACGTAGTTATTTAAAGTGAGTGTTTTTAGATGATAGTTTGTTAGGCGTAATGTTTTGTCGTTTAAGAGGTGTTGAATGTGAATGCTAGTAAGAAATCGAAATCGATAAAGAAGTTTGAGTATTGTAATTTGTTTGTCTATTAGTGTTTGATCGTTCATAGTGTTTTCCAGAATCTGG
>CAYTYZ010000024.1:0-11785 GCA_964442385.1 uncultured Gammaproteobacteria bacterium | reverse complement strand
AGCCACAAAACCACTGCTTTTTAATTATTTTTCAACTGCATTAGTTGCACGCAGTTGCCGTCGGGGTCAGAAAAACTGCACACTGTTCGTTCTTCTCCGGGTATATCCTGGCAATATTCGGTTGGTTTTTCAATGACTAATTTTTCATCAAAGCTTATAATTTTGTCGTATATTTCCAGCAAATTATCTATGTACAAGGTTAATATTATTCGATATCCTTCTTTACTTTTACCACTAACTTTTGAATGTCTGGCAATCCATATTTTATATCCAGGACTAGCTTCTAGGGAATAGCCATAATCATTAACTTTATCTATCTTGTGGATTAATTTCAAGCCAAGAATATATATGTAAAACTCAGCCAACCTGTCAGGATCCCCGCTAAAAATCGACATTCTATATTTCAAAATAGCCATACCAAATGATTATAAGGTAAAATTTGGTCACTTAAACATATCATGGCTAAAAATAGAGAGCCCCGAAAAGAACAGACACCCAGGGACTTGAGCTGGTTTATTGGCCATATGCCTTTTGGACATCAGGGTGCAGGTAGAACTTCTGAAGCGACTTTTGCCGTATGTACATATGATATTCTGACGGCCTATGGGCGTATAAAAATTTACGGAGGTGTGCAACATAACAAAACACCTACGCTAGCTCAGGCTACGGGAGAAGAAATAATTCGCTATGGACTAGATAAACTCATATTAGCTGATGGACCAGCTATACTACTCAAGTAGTCAGATTATAATAAAAAGATGGATAGAACTATTATTTTATTTCTAGGTTATCAAGGATCAGGTAAAACAACCGTAATAAAAGAACTAAAAAAATTACTGGATTATGTGGTCTGTTCGGGAGATGAAATTCGTGAGGAAGTTTATGCAAACAATCCAACTTTAGAACGGCAAGCTGCTTCAAATCTAGCCAGAGAAACATTACTAGACTTGATAAAATCCCATGTTGCCCAGGGCAATAACATTATTCTAGATGCCAATCTTGGCTCTAAACTTCCAGAGATAGTGGGCTTTATAGACCAAGCGCCCCAGTTTAAATACAAAATATTAATTTATTACTTATATGCCCCCAAAGAAATTTTACTAGAAAGAATCAGATCAAGACCAAAAATCACTGGCGCTTATCAGGGTACTGAGCAGGAATTTTATACCCAACTTGAAAGAATCGGCGACCTTGAAAAAGCTAGTTTTAATGCTAAATTTGACACCTCCCTTCTTGCTCCCCAGGAAATAGCCAAGGCAATCGAACAAGAGATACAAGCCCTTGAGCAAAATAGACCATAACTGATGTAAAATACCTGTTATGAAACTATCCATCGGTATCGTAGGACTTCCCAATGTTGGCAAGTCGACATTGTTTAATGCCCTTCTTGGTCGCCAGGTGGCCAACGCCGCCAATTATCCTTTTTGTACTATCGATCCCAATATCGGTGTGGTAGAAGTGCCAGACGAAAAATTGCCAGTTCTGGCTAAAATTGTGGGTACTCAAACAATTATTCCAGCCGCTGTTGAATTTGTAGATATTGCCGGCCTAGTCAAAGGTGCTGCCCAAGGAGAAGGTCTTGGCAACAAATTTTTAACCAACATCCGCGAATGCCAAGCTATTTGCCATGTGGTACGGGCTTTTACCGACGAAGACGTGGTGCGTGAAGGCTCGCGTGATCCCCAGTTTGATTTTGAAGTTATTTGTGCTGAGTTAATTTTAAAAGACCTGGAAACATTGGATAAATATATTAGTGTCAATGAAAAAAAACCTGACGACGCCCACCGGCTTGTTGTTGCCAAAAAACTTAAGGCCCATTTGGAAAGTGGCAAGTTGGCCTTGGATATAGAGTTGGACCATAAAGACTTGGAATACGACCAGACCTTTTTTCTTTTAACTAGCAAACCTTATGTTATTATCTGTAATACCGACGAATCCAAACTAGGTTCTTGGGATCTAACCATAGGTGGTCAAAAAACCCTGCCAGTTTGCGCCAAAATTGAAGAAGAACTTTCTGCTTTACCAGTAGGCGATAGACAAGAATATTTAAAAACCCTAGGACTTAAGGGCTCAGGCCTCGAACGTGTAATCCAAAAAGCCTATGATAGCCTGGGACTCCAGTCTTTTTACACCGCTGGAGTAAAAGAAGCCAGGGCTTGGACTATTCAAAAGGGGAGTAGCGCCCCTATTGCTGCTGGTGCAATTCACACTGATTTTATTAAAGGATTTATTATGGCTGAGGTGGTCAGCTATGCAGATTATGTGGAGCACCATGGACATGCAGGGGCCAAGCTGGCCGGGAAGTTACGTCACGAAGGCAGAGAATACATCATGCAACCCGATGATGTTGTGGAATTTAAAATCAATGCCTAGGTACTAATTTGCCTATTGTGTTTATATTACACTTACTCTAAACTATCTTAGTGTATATAAAACACTAAACGATAACTTATATAAAGCGTAAGCCATTCGTTGATCTTTAACAATCAACTAAACTAGAATAAGGAGTCTAACTTTGGACATTTTTTCACAAATCCAATCCTGTCCAGCGGATCATCCAGAACAACTTTTTGGACCAAGTGGGCCAACCCTGGTTGATACCAGGGATGCGATTAAAAAAACCTATCGCGCCATGGCAAGGCAAGTGCACCCAGATTTAAGCAGTGCTCCAGATCAAAAAAAAGTCTGTGAAGCTGCTTTTATCAAACTTACCAGCCTTTACGAAGAAACCGAAAAACTTATAAATGAAGGCAGGTATGGTCAAGTGCGAGCCTTGTTTAGTTTTATCAGTAAGGGGGTCAACTATGATGTAGTTAAACATTGGGGAAGTGAAAATCAGCTGGAAGTTTATGCAACCAGCTGGCAAGTTAATGGGCAAGAAAAACATGGTTTTTTACGTCTCTCCAAGTCTCCTGTTTGTAACAGGTATGTAAGACAAGAGGCTCAGAATGTCCAACTTCTTAGGCGCAATATTGGCCCAAAGTTTGAGGGTTACATTCCTCAGCTTGTCCAATCTGTTATCTTGCCTCGAGGGAAAGATGAAAAACTAAATGCCAACCTGGTTTATACTCCAAACGATACTCAGCCTTTCCAATACTACAGTCTCTTGGAAGCCAAAAAGCACTACCCACTAGGATTACCACCTCGTGATGTAGCTTGGATTTACAGACGGCTTCTGGCTGGGCTGGGTTACATTCACTCTGCAGGGCTACTCCACTTTGGTCTTTTTCCAGGTAATCTGATAATTCATCCCCAAAAGCACGGACTAATCTTCCTTACTTTAGGGCAATGCATAAAACTAGGACAAGAAGCCAGCGAAATAGATCCTCTCTTTATACAGTGGTATCCCAAAGAAGTAACTTCTGGAAAACCACTTTTTCAGGATTGCGATCTATTTATGGCATCCAAGCTTGCCATCTACCTTTTAGGAGGTGATCCAGCTAAAAATCAAATACCCGCAACAGTTCCAAAGCCAATTGTCTCATTTCTGCAGGGTTGTCTTGCAGATCTGGGGTCAACCTCGCGCCCAGTCAATGCTTGGCTACTTTTAGTCGAGTTTGACGAGCTGCTAAGTCGCTTGTGGGGACCAAAAAGTTTTCACAAGTTCGAGTTACCAACCAAAAAGTAAGGAGAAACACCATGGGAAGTGGTTATTGGTCTACCGATGTCTACGAAGAAGCCAATCGGGCTAGGAAAGCCAGCGGAACATCCGCTTTTGCCTACAGCGACCGGGTAATTGCCAGTGGCGATTACAAAGTTCACCCAACCCTGAGTCCGAAAAATCTCAAAGTTCGCGAGTGTCGCGATAGCAACGAGCATCCCTTTTCAACACCAATCTCAGTTTGGTTTGATGTCACAGGGTCCATGCTCACTGTTCCACAGATTCTGCAAGCCAAACTAAAGGGCCTGCTGGGTCTTTTGCTTCGCAAAGGCTATGTGCAAGATCCCCAGATCATGTTCAGTGCTATTGGCGATGCCACATGCGATCTTGTTCCGCTTCAAGTCGGGCAGTTTGAGTCTGACAATCGCATGGATGAAAATCTAGGTCACATCGTACTTGAAGGTGGCGGTGGCGGTCAGCGTACCGAAAGCTATGAACTGGCCATGTACCTAATGGCTAGGCATACCATAACCGACGCTTGGGAAAAGCGAGGTCAAAAAGGCTACATGTTCATCATTGGGGATGAAATGGCCTATCCAAAAGTCGACAGCGAGCAGGTCTATGATCTTCTGGGCAAGAAGCTCCAAGCAGACATAAGGTTGGAAACTATCGTAGCCGAGCTAAAAGAGCGCTACGAGGTTTTTTATCTTTTGCCAAAGGGGGCCAGCTACGGAGGAGACAGGACCATTCTCGGTTTTTGGAAAAAACTCCTCGGAGAAAATGTCCACGAACTGGACGATCCTGAGTCTGTGTGTGAAACTATCGCCCTGCTAATCGGTCTGTTTGAAAACAGCATCGATTTGGACAGGGGGGTATCAGACCTAGTGTCAATTGGCGCAAGTAAGCGGGTGGTTGCCTCCGTTACACGAGCACTTTCTACTTATTCCACCAAAGCTGTACCTAGTAAAACTGGCCCGGTAACTCTCAAGGGCACGCTACCTCCGGCTACTGGGCCAATCCTTACTGGAAAAAAGCTCTAGCCTAACCTAATCTTGATTTAACCAGGAGGCAAGGTACTCCTACCTCCTGGTTAAAAGGAACTACAATGGCAAAAAAAGTTTATCTAACTGTTGACCTTGGATTTGGGGATGCTGGCAAAGGCAGCTTGGTTGACTACTTGGTTGCCAAGCACCAAGCTCACACTGTAGTTAGGTTTAGTGGAGGCTCTCAAGCCGCTCACAATGTCCTAACCCCAGATGGTCTTCATCACACCTTCGCCCAGTTTGGCAGCGGCTCTTTGGTTGGATCTACCGCCACATATCTCACAAAATATGTTTTAGTGGATCCACTTAGTATGCTTTCCGAATCCAGGCACTTAGTATCTATGGGCCATAGTGACATCTTTTCAAGGACTTTTGTTGACAGACAATGCTTGGTAATTACCCCTTATCATGTAGCAGCCAATCAAATCAAGGAAATAGCTAGAAACAGGTCTCGACATGGAAGCTGTGGTATGGGGGTAGGGGAAACGGCAAGTGACAATGTTTCATACCCCGGTCAAATGCTAACAATCGGAGATTTTTCTTCACCAAAAAAAGTCAAAGATACTTTGCAATGGATAAAGGAGTTAAAGCTCAAACAGCTTCAACCCTTCTTACAAGAGCTGGATTCTAAAAAACAGCTGCCACTGGTAACCAGGCAGATGCAAATCTTTACTGACCCGGAACTTTCCACAAAATGTCTTGAGGTTTATCAGTATCTTGCAAGCTGCGTCAATCAGGTTGATGAAAGCTATGCACGTGGGCTCTTCAAACAAGAGGGCAACGTAGTTTTTGAGGCCGCCCAAGGAGTTCTGCTTGACGAGTGGTATGGGTTTCATCCCTATACTACCTGGTCTACAACTACTCTGAAAAATGCTTATGCTCTGCTAAAAGATGCAGGATATACAGGCGAAACCCTAAGTTACGGTTTGCTTCGAGCTTATGCCACCAGACATGGGGCAGGGCCGTTTGTCACTGAAGATCCAGCCTTGGTTCTAACTGGTTTTAAGGAGCACAATCAAACAAATACTTGGCAACAAGATTTTAGGGTGGGCAACCCAGATCTGCTTGCCATAAGCTACGCACTGTCCATCTCCGGTAAAGTTGATCAGCTGGTACTAACGAATGTTGACCGTCTTCAAAATCCACAGGAGTTACCTTTTGCAACTAGCTATACCCTCTCAGACGATACAGTCGTCCATAGCTCGGGGCCACCAAGTCCCATCCCAGATCTTGTAAAACAGGAGGCACTAACCAAGCAGCTGCTTTCAGCAAAGCCCAACTACATCTTTCCTCTAAAAGGATCATCAACACCAATTTCTGACTATTGCAGTTTGCTGCAAGAAGCAACAAAGCTTCCAGTCGGAATTGTTTCAAATGGTCCCACTAGAGATGACAAGATACAACTGGTTTAGTTTGTTTATCTCAAAGGCACGCGCAAGCGTGCCTTTTTTTAGGTAAAATAGCCAAGTGAAAAAACTTCTTATAATTTCTGGACCTACTGCCACTGGTAAAACTGCTTTGGCTCAGTTATTGGCTGAAAAAATTTCTTCAGAGTTAATTTCAGCCGATTCGCGCCAAATCTACAAAGGCTTGGATATTGGTACAGGTAAAGACCATACACCCAACACCAAAATTCACTTAATTGATCTAATTACTCCAGACCAAACCTTTTCTGCCCATGAATTCGCCAGCCTAGCCAGGCAAAAACTTCAAGAAATCCAATCCAGAAATAAATTACCTATAGTTGTTGGTGGCACTGGCTATTATCTAAATACTTTAGTTAATAGCCATAATTTTATTTCACCTAATATTCAAAACCACTTTTTATTTCCTGTTTTAAACAAACTAAATATAAATTTTTTAAAAAGCTTTTATAAGTTTCTTGCTCCAGGTCAGTTTAATTCGTTAAACCATGCTGAACAAAACAATCCCCATCGACTCGTCAAAAGAATACTGCTAAAAATTTCTTTTTTGAAAATTGATAAATTCAAAATTAATTCATTAGATGCAGATATCTTGCATCTTCACCTAGATGCACCAACCGAATATTTACACTCAAAAATCGACAGGCGGATCGAAAAAAGACTTGAGTTGGGCTTACTTGCTGAAATCAGCAAATTAATCGAAAAATACAGCTTTTCTGATCCGGGTTTAAATACCCTCTCATACCAAGAATTCCAACCTTTTTTTCAAGAGACAGACACTCTTGCAAATTGCATAGGTACTTGGATTATTCACGAACATCAATATCTTAAAAGGCAAAAAACCTATTTTAAAAAGTTTTTTCCCAAGTCTTATGTTATTGATATAACAAGGCCTGATTACCCCAAAAGTGTAATAAATCTGGTCCAATTTTGGTACAATAAGTAATGAAACCAGTAAAAATAGACTTTACCTTTAAATCCATTCTTTATCTTTTTGCCTTGGTATTGTCAGTTTTGGGAACTATTACTTTTCTTGGTGAAGTTAAACAACTCTTAATTATATTTATTGTGGCTTTTATAGTTAGTGAAGCCCTCTATCCCAATGTCAGCAAATTTGAAAAACTTGGCGTCCCCAGACCCATTGCTGTCTTGCTAATCTATGGATTCATAATAGGAATTTTGACCTTTGCTTTTGCTGGTGTCACCCCGGTTTTTATCGAACAATCCAACAAACTGGCCCAGACTGGACCATCTTTATTGCAAAACTTAAAGATTGCTGGTTATCCTATCGATGTCAGTTCTTTTTTTCGAATTTTTGAGTCCTTACCTTCAATTTTAGCCAAACTTACTGTAGCTATTTTATCTAATTTAGTACAAGGTATATTAATTTTAGTGATCACTTTTTACATGGTTATGCAACGCCCCTTGCTCACCGCTTCAACCTTTTCATTTCTGTCTAAAAAGCATGTTGATATGCTTTTTGAAGTTCTTTCCAGGCTTGAAACCAGGCTGGCTAGTTGGATTAGTGGACAGTTTATCCTCATGCTCATTGTTGGCTTGCTGAATTTTCTAGGCTACACCCTGGTTGGGCTAGAATTTGCTGCCTCTTTGGCAATTATTGCTGGAATTCTTGAAATAGTACCCAATGTTGGCCCAGCTTTTGCAGCTATCTTAGCCGGTCTTGTCGGCCTATCAACTGGCAACATGTTAATGGCAGTTCTAGCTATTTGCGTCGGCACACTTGTCCAACAACTCGAAAATCACCTAATTGTACCCAAAGTTATGAAGGAGGCGGTGGGTCTAAATCCACTTATTACCATCATGCTTCTTCTTACAGGTGGACAGCTTGGCGGAGTATTGGGAGCTATACTGGCAGTTCCTGTTTTTTTAACAGCAGAAGTGATCGTAAAAACCTATTTTGATTATAAAAATAAAAAATAGATTCAAAAATTGCAGTCGCCAATAAGCCGAATTCTGTTTATGGACCATCAATCTATTCTCCCTACCTGTAGCTTTCCATTGCTAGATTAGGCGCTACGCCTTGGGATTTCCACCACCAGTTTGCTCGTTTCATATCATCAACCCTATGCCAAGTAGCCAATAGCCAAAGGCTAATAGCTAAAAGACTAGTAGCCAACTACTCGTCTCTGTGGCAGTGACAACCGATCGCTCGGTTCGGTACATCTTTCCGTGGTGTGCAATGTGTGGTTCGGACTTTCCTCCCGCCTAGGCGGGCTAGCCCTTTGACGACTGCACCTTATTATAGCAATTTTAAGTCCAAAAGAGATAAAATCTTGAAAATCTTTGTGCCACAGTTAGGACAGACCGATCTAAAACCTTTTCTTTGGTTCTTAAATATTACTATTTGCCCAGTATCTAGATAAACTTCTTGACTCCTTTTACAAGTTACACACCATGTTGATATTTGTCGTCTTTTTAAATGCCTGCCCATTTTTTATACACAAATATAGCCAAGATGGCTATCATGGAAAATAAAATACTTTTCACCAAATCTGTTTTGGAATATGTATCTTTATTTTGTTGCATAAAGCCAGTATATCAGCTATTCTATTTAATTACTTATGAATCCAAAAGTCATAACCATTTCTGCTTACACGGGCATTTTTTGTTTGGCCTTGGGTCTTGGATATGGCCTAAGTTTAATTCCATTTGGTTCTGTTTCCCAACAGAGTCCTACTGCCAAGCTCAGTCCCACAGCCGTACCAACTAAAGGACCAGAAGGCACTATTGCTTTTGACGGTCCAAAAACTGAAATTTGTCCCATAAATGGCTCCAAGCATACGGTTGAAGAAAAGGCCATGTGGGAAGTTCGTAGACCTCTTACAGTCATGATTGAAAACAGTTTAGACTCTAGACCCCAATCCGGTCTATCCAACGCAGACTTGGTTTATGAAGGCATGTCAGAAGGTGGTATTACCAGATTTATGGGGGTATTTTACTGCGGAGTTTTACGGGGTTCTAGTGAAAAATACGACGTTGGCCCAGTCCGTTCTGCTCGCATACATTTTGCAAACCTTGCCTCTGAATATGGTGATTACCCTCTTTATGCCCACGTTGGCGGTGCAAATTGCAGCGCAGCATCACCTGGTGGACCTTGTACCACAGCCAGAAAGGTTCAAGCCATAGAAGCAATGCAAACTTGGGGTTGGAACAACAAAGGCACTTGGGGAGACCTAAGCCAGTTTTCTCTACCTTACAAGGTATGTCGCCGAGAGTATGAAAGAACAGGAGAAGTAAAGGACACTGAACACACCATGTATTGCTCCACTACCGAACTTTGGAATGTTGCTGCCAGTAGGGGACTTGCCAATATTACTGAAGCCAAAGGTACCTCTTGGGATAAGAACTTCAAGTCTTGGCAGTTTACCAAAACTGACCAATCACAAGCTGGTAGCGGCAAATTAAGCTACGGTTTTTGGAAAGGTTACGCCGATTACGACGTTGTTTGGGACTATGATCCTGTTAAAAATGTCTACATGCGAAATAATGGTGGACAAAAACATATTGATTTTAATACCGAGGAACAACTTTCCGCTAAAAACATCGTTATTATGGACCTAAAAGAAGAGCGTGGGATAGACGAACATGGCCATAATTACTATGAAGTTGTCGGAACTGGCAAGGCTCACCTTTTCCAAAATGGTACACAGGAAGAAATTACCTGGTCCAAAGCCAATCGCACCGGACGTACAATTTATAAAACTAAAGCAGGTAAAGAAGTCGAGTTTGTACCAGGAGTAACCTGGATTGTCCTGCTCCCTGCCCAAAACACTCCAGTGTATGAGGGCAAAGAGTAGTTTTAAATATCTTTTTACATCCGCTATCCGCCTAGCGCTCCTGCAAAGACTTTTTTATTTCCCCGCTGAAATGTTTTTTACCAGACAGTTAACTCGAGACGTGGGAACAGAAATAAATGCTGTTAGACGAGAGCTTGTTAATCTTAAAAAAGCTGGACTAATTGTCTCAGAGCCCAGATCAAATAAAATTTACCACCAGGCCAACAATCTGTCTCCTCTGTTTCTGGATCTAGTGGTAATAGCTCATAAAACCAGTGGGCTTGGTGGTCAAATTCATAAATTATCCGATAGAATAGGTAAGCTTAGCAAAATATACTATAACCAAAGTTTCCTATTCAACGCAGCCAAGGATGGCAAATCATCCTCTGGTGTAGATATCCTAATCATAGGCCAGCTAATCTTACAAGAAGTTGAAGATCTCATTAAAACAGAAGAAACTATTCGCATGCACGAAATAAACTATATGGTAATGTCAGAGTCTGAGCTATTAGTTAGAAAACAAAAACGTGACCCATTTATAGTCGATTTCTTTCTCAATGAGCCAGTCTTAATATTTGGTCAAAAACAAAATCATGCCAAAAGCTAGAAAAGTCATAAAAACCGGCAATAGCCTATCTATCACTTTACCTAAAAGTGCTGTAGCAGACCTCTCGATTAAAGAAGGTGATATTGCCTTGATAAAAATCAACCGAACTAAAGCCAGCATCACTTACATCTTTACAGGTCACCCACGTCAGTTATCATTTATTAAGTAAATAATGAAAAAAATAAAATTACAAAATCTTTGGCTTATTTTCTTTTTGTTTGTTGGCAGTCTAGTGGTTTCGATGCCAAAAGAATTAACTATCCTAAACCGCAAGTTTTATAGACCAGTTTTTGATCTACAGCTTGGCCCATTTAAAATTCAAAAAGACCTCGATATAAAATACGGTTTGGATTTAGCTGGAGGAGCCCAGCTTACTTTTGAAGCTGATACCAGCAAGTTAACCACCCCTGAAGAAATTTCAAATGCTCTAACTTCCCTGCGCGAAAATATCGAGCGACGCGTCAATATGTTCGGAGTCAGTGAAGCCACAGTTCAATTGTCCAAACAAGGTAGTATAAATCGACTATTGGTTGAACTGCCAGGAGTCTCAAATATCGATCAGGCCATAGATCTAATTGGTCAAACAGCCAGGTTGGAATTCAAAGGCGAATCTATTTTAGCTCCAGAAGCGACAGCTACAGCCACTTTTAGTGATTTGTTTTCCAAGGACTTGGGACTAAACGGCTCTCATCTTCAATCAGCTTCCGTGAGTTTTGATCCCAAAAATGGTCAACCAGTTGTATCTCTTAAATTTAACCCCGAAGGGACCAAACTTTTTGCTACTGCTACACGAGATTTTTTAAATAAAAGAATAGCTATTTTCCTAGATAATTTTGTCTTAACTTATCCAACTGTTAACAACGAGATTGTGGATGGTAATGCCATAATCAGTGGTGGGTTTGATTCTACTCAAGCCAAACTTCTGGCTACCCAACTCAATGCCGGTGCCCTACCTATTCCCATTAAATTAGTTGCCCAAACTCAAGTTGGCGGAACCTTGGGCAAAAATACTATTCAAAAAGGACTAACAGCCGGTCTTGTTGGTATTATAATTGTGGCTATTTTCATGGTTCTTAACTACGGCCGACTGGGTTTAGTTGCTGTTTTAAATCTGCTTATTTACTCAAGTATCACTCTAGCTCTATACAAGCTTATTCCAGTGACCTTAACTTTCCCTGGCTTAGTTGGTTTGCTTTTATCAATTGGCATGGCTTTGGATAGCAACATTCTGATTTTCGCCCGTCTAAAAGAAGAACTGCGAGAAGGCAGGCCCTGGGGTATTGCCCTTGAGCTTGCTTTTGGTAAAGCTTGGG
>CAYTYZ010000023.1:0-11982 GCA_964442385.1 uncultured Gammaproteobacteria bacterium | reverse complement strand
CTTTATACCACCACAGCCAAAGCTGTGACTGATGGCGCCACTGGCACCTTTTTCAAAGTAGGCGGCCCAGCTACAACTGCCTATTATGACAATTGGGCTAAGTCACTTCTGACCCATGTAAATAAAAACAAACTACGTTTAGACTTCATATCCTGGCACGATTACCAAAAAGACCCGCTTAATTTTGAAAAAAATATTGAAAAAGCCAACGCCCTGCTTTCTCAATATCCCAAATATAATAGTATCGAAAGACTGATTACCGAAATTGGGGTTAATAGTGAACCTGACAAGGCCTACGACAATAACGTTAGTGCTATCCATACCCTGGCTACCATTACCAGACTAGCAGGTAAAGTTCATAAAATATTTCATTTTGAGTTAGTCGATGGGCCTAGTAAACGTGTTGATGGCAGTTCGGGCTGGGGCCTTATCAGCCACCCCACCACAGGAGCCAAAACCAAGCCTCGCTATGAGGCCCTACTTTTTGCTAATAAGCTCTCAGGGCAGCGTCTAGCTCTCTCAGGCGAGGGTTCTTGGGTTTCGTCCCTAGCCTCCAAAACCCCTACTAACACCCAGCTGCTATTAGTAAATTATGATTACAGCTCTACACACGATGAAACATTCCCAGTCAAGTTCGAAGGACTTACGCCTGGTAACTATGAAATGAAATCTACTCCACTTTTAGGCCCTGTAATAACCAAGCCAATATCAGTAGTTGAAACAACCTACTCCTTTGACCAATACCTGGAAGCTAATTCGGCCGTACTAATCGAACTACGTCGCTTATAGCCACCAGGACCATAAGTAGCAGCAGGACCATCATACCTGCTTGGTGAATTCTACTTTCCAGTTCTGGATTCGGTCTTTTTTTACTTATCCACTCGTAAATTACAAATATTAGCCTACCACCATCCAAAGCTGGTAAAGGCAAAATGTTCATTACCGCCAAATTTACCGATACTATTCCAAAAAAATGAAGTAAGGCCAACAGTCCCTGGGTTTGGCGTATATTACTAGTTGCCTGATACATTCCAATTGGGCCTGCCACATCCCCAGGTGCCTTGCCAGATACTACATCTGCTACCATTTTTATAAGACCAGTAAGTATCACTTTTCCCCAAAAATAGGCCTCTTTAAAGCCCTGACCTATACTTTTGTGCAGCTCCCACCACTCAATTGGCTGCATTATTGTGTTACTTATAGACACACCTAACGACCCCTGTCCTTCTGGTGGTTTTTCTCTAACCAAAACTTTAAAAAGTCCATGATCTGTAGTTAACTCCACCTCCCTACCCTTATATTTATTCACTTCTTCGATTAACGCCTTCGAACTTCTCACCTTTTCCTCGGCAACCATTCCAATTATATAGCCCTCTTTTATCCCAGCCAGCTCTGCCGGAGATCCCTTGGCTACAGCATCTACTCGCACCTTATCTGTTTCTACCGGAACTCCAGTGATTTTATAAACTATAGCAAATATTGTTATTGCCAAAATTATGTTCATAGTTACCCCACCCACCACTACCACAAATTTTTGTGCTGGCGTTTTATTCACAAAAGCCCGGTGACCCATTTTGTGAGCCTGGGCATCACTTACATGTGGATCTTCACCAAACATACGCACAAATCCGCCAATTGGTAGCCAATTTAGCGACCAAATCGTTTCTCCAATTTTCTTTCCCCAAGCCCTAGGTGGTATACCTAACCCAAACTCTTCTACTTTTATGCCTACTTTTTTAGCCGCAAAATAATGTCCAAATTCATGAATAATAACCAAAACTGACAAAGCTACAAAAAATATTAGTAAATCAAGCATCAGATAGTCTATCAGTAAACCAGAAATCAGTGAATCAGGTATTATGTGTATATGGAGTTTTACGATCTAGATTGTTGGAAAAAATCTCATTCACTTACTCTAGAAATATACAAAGTAACAAAGGATTTCCCAAAATCAGAACTTTTTGCCCTTACCAATCAAATGCGCAGAGCTAGTAGCTCAATATCTGCTAATATAGCCGAGGGTTACGGAAGATACCACTATGCCGATAAAATTAAATTTTTTCACCAAGCCAGGGGTTCCACAAAAGAAATCCAAAGTTTCCTTTTTCTTTGTAGAGACCTGGAGTACATTGGAAAAGAACCTTTTACAAAACTATATGACATTAGCTTTGAATGTGAAAAGCTAATCAATGGAATGATCAAGTACTACGATACTAAAAAATCCCCCAAATTTCTCTGATCCCCTGATTCCCGATCTCCTGATTTACTTTCTTATCCCCTTATCTCCATCTCCTTTTTCTTGGCCATGTCTTCCAATTTTCCGGTATATTCATCAGTAGTTTTTTGTAGCATATCCTCGTCTCGTCTGTATTCATCTTCTGAAACTGTTTTAGCCTGTTTGGCATCCTGCAGTTTTTTCCTAATTTGGGCGCGAATATCACGCACGATACCCCTGGCCCCCTCCAGTTTTCTACCCAACAGTTTTACATACTCCTCTCTCTGTTCAGTAGTAAGCATTGGCAAGGCAATTCGAATAATGTCACCATCTACCACAGGATTCATACCAATATTTGCAGCCATTATTCCGTTCGCAATTTCTCGAATATTAGACTGATCCCACGGAGCAAATGTTAACGTTCTTACATCGCTTACTCCAATAGAACCCAATTCAATTAAGCGCATTTTTTGCTCATAACTAGTTACCACTACACCTTCCAGCAGGGCCGGAGTGGCCCTACCAGTTCGAATAGTCCCAATATCATTGGTAAATATCTCGACCGCCTTATCAAATTTTACTTTTATTTCGTTTGTTACAAGCATTATTAGTTATTATATTTCAAATCTAGTAATTCTACCAAGTTTAACATTTTCCCCAACTTTTCCAGTCAACTCGCTAATCATATCTTTGATTTTTCTAGAAGGATCTTTTACAAAATCCTGTTCCAGCATTTCTTCGCTACTAACAGGCGCCATAGCTGCGGCGTGAAGTACCAAATCCTTTGCCAGGGTTGTAAAGTCACTACCCTTTGCCACAAAATCAGTTTCACACAGTAGCTCTAAAAGAGCCCCCATTTTATTAGTCGAGTGTATATAAGATACTACCAATCCTTGCCTGGTTTCCTTATCTGCTCTTTTGGCAGCCTGTTCCAAACCTTTCTTTTTTAGTATTTCTTTAGTTTTTTCAATGTCACCGGAAGTTTCTTCCAAGGCTTTTTTAATATCCATAATCCCATAACCTGTCTCCTCGCGGATTTTTTTTGTAAGTTCGAGTATTTTTTTTGCGTCCATATATTTTATTTAACTTTTAAAGCTTTTCCGATTTCTTCAATTATTAAGGCCACAGATTTAACTGAGTCATCATTGGCCACAATTGGAAAATCAACTTTGCCTGGATCCGAATCAGTATCTAGCAAAGAAAATACAGGTAGCCCTCTACCTTTAGCTTCTTTCAAAGCTGTTTTTTCCTCTCCAATATCAATTAAAAATACCGCGTCAAACAACTTTTCTAGTTTAGCCATACCGCCCATATTGGATTGCATTCTGGTCAGATTTTTTCTCATTACCGACTGTTCTTTTTTGCTGATACCATCAGCTTTTTCCAGTTTTTTAGCCAAATCATTCATAGTCCTTATGGACTTTCTTATTTGCTCCCAGTTACTAATGGTTCCACCCAACCACCTTGAAGTAACATAAGGCATACCTATCTCGGTTGCTACTCTACGTACCACTTCACGAGCAGATCTTTTGGTTCCAACAATCAGCACAGTTTTACCATCTTTGGCCATTGCATGAAGTTCATTACAAGCTTTTTGCAAATCTACCATTGTTTTGGGCAAATCAATTACTTGAATCCCATCTTTTGCCATATACAAATAGTCACCTACTTTTGGATTAGTTTTAGCCAATTTGTGGCCCAAATGGCACCCGGCATTAAACATATCTTGAATACTAATTGACAGTTCGTATTTTACTTCTGGCTTTTTGACTTCCACTTTGACTTCAGCTTTTACTTCTGTCTTTTTGGGATTTTCTTTAGCTACTTCTTTTGCCTTGGCAACTTTTTCATTATTCTCAGCAATTATCTCTTTTTTATCCTTAAACGCTACTACCTTTTTATCTCCTGTTTTAGAGTCGCGAAGATCAACGACTTTTGATTTAGCTTTAATAGCCATAATTTGTTCTTTTCTTGCCTGTTTTGCGGGGCAACGCCCCAGAACAATTTAAACAGGACTAATAGTTAAATTTATAAATTGACTAGGAATTTTAGCATATTTACGTAAAAAGGGCCGTCTTGACGTGTTTCCACGCAAAACGGCCCTACAAGATCGAAAAAAGCTTACTTCTCTAGCCACCAGGCCCATAGGAAGACGATCGTGAACCTGCCCGCCTCATTCTGGCAACCACATCTTCCCCAGTGTCGCCACCTGTAACCCCAAACGCAATCATGGGCTCAGGCCCAATTTCCATCATTGTGGCAAAAACAAACAAAGCCACTGCCTGCATAAATGTTGCAACACTTTTAAGAATATTTGGCAAGTCTGCCAAAGCCAAAAGTCCCTTGAAGTTAAAGAATATACCAGCAACATAGATGAGACCAACCACAATCACAAATAGCTTGGGATGGGTTGTGTCAATTGACCAAAGAAACTCGAACACTGTAATAAATACAGCCAAGATGACCCCAATTGCCATCGAGTCGTCACTTCCAGCCCCAAAACCAAGAGCAGTGTAATAGATACTTATCAATAGCACCGCTAACCCCATCACCACATTCCCTACTCTCAGGAAAGTAAACTGAACATTTTCATCAATCCACGGCTTAAGAGCAGCAGAAACAACGTATTCCGGCGCAATTTCTAGCAACAATGCCATTGCTATATACAGAACAATAGTTGCAAGACCTTCCAATGAGTTTGCAGAAAAACTTTTATTCTTTTCGATTATGAATATCAAGACCAACCCGATAAAGTTGGTAATTACACCATAGGTATAGGCAATAAAGCCCAAAACTTTCAAGGTCAGTCCAGTTCGATTTCGATAGCGGTGAAAACTAAATTCCAAAATGGTAATTTTAAGTCCCAAAAGCAAACCCATGGCAAAGGGTAGCCCAGAGCTATCACCCTTTTCCACAAACCCGAAGCCTCTGGCACTAAAATAGATTGAAGCACCAATGGCTGCCAATCCTGCAATAAGTGTCCCACCGCGTACGATATTTTTCCAAGTACGCAGATTAGCTTGTACGTCAATATCCCCAGAACCTCCGCCACCAGCTGTAGACCTTGGTAGTTCCTGGTATTCATCCATGGAAGGCCCGGACCCACCCTGTTCATCTGGACTTCCGCCTTGTCCGGCTAACAATTCTCTAAGTCCCATTTTCTCATCTCCTTTTTTCCTTTTTTCGATCTTGTGTTAAAGAACAAAGACAGTACCATAGGTACTTTCTTGTTTTATACTAACCACGATATTTTATCACAAATACACATCCAATGTTTATATAATTTATTTTTTACTTCGTGCTCTTACTTCCGCTAGTCTATTCAAATCAATCTGCTCTACTATGGCAGTAACCCTTTCTAGTCCAGACTTTTTTACTGCATAACCAACTCCCCTAATCTTAATATCTTCGTTTGGAGAAATTATTTCTTTACCAACTGCAACTGCCAAACTTCTAACGTTTCCAAGTTCTCCCCTGATTATACCCATAATACCCGATGATTTTCTGGTTACCAAACCAGGTTGGCCAAAACCACCCTTAGCTTCTGTAGAAGGCTCAGGTCTAAATGTCAAATTTGCAAAATTAACTGTAACATCGGTTATTTTTGCAACTTCAGACACAACTCTTATCAAGGCCATAGGCGATATCGACCTCCAGGTTTGAGTCGGAATTTCAGCCTCCACTTCTTTTACAAATACACTGCTTTTGTGGTCAAGTCTGCCCATGTAGACGGGATAATACCCCTCTTGTCCACCAGCTTTATAAAATCGAGCCGTTATATCACCTGGAAGTTTATTAACAAAATCAGTGTTCAAGGCATTTATAAAAAGTCGTATATAAGAAATATCTCTACCATTAGTCATTTCGCCAAAATAACGTAAAACAGCACTTGTTTTTACTTCTTCAATTCTTACTGCCATACCCACATATTATCACACTATAGGGAATAATCAATACTAACACTTATCTTATCAAAGCTTTGTCTGGCCCTTGATAACTTGGTGTCGTGTTAATTAAATCTAAAACACCATAATGGCTCTCATATCCAGCTGGTAATTGTACCAAGGTTACCTCCAGTGCCCCTCCCTCTCCTGTTGTATGTAGTAATTTTTGAGCAACCATTGGAGAAATATCCATTGCATACCTTCTAGCTCTTTTGTTTTCCCATCCCACTGAAGTTAACTTCCTATTTGGGCCTGCATCTGCCACTACTACCAACATTTCTCTAGTATAACCCTTGCTACTTCTATCAATATTTCTCAATTTCAAAACAGTACCACAGGGGTAAATCCAACTGGCAACATATGGTTTATTTACATCTGCACCAACTTTGCACCCCATTCCCTGTCCAGTCCTTGTGCTTTTTTCATTCATCCAGGTATTAGCTTTTGTTGTCACAGTTTTGGGACTTAAATATAATTCGCCTGGATAAAAATACACGTTTTCATAACTTTGTTTGATTGATGCATCTGTTCTCGGATTTCTTGGGCGAATTCTTTGTATTGTATCTGAAATATTATAAACTTCCCTATCTCCTGTCAAAGGAACAGCCACCTGACCATTTCCACCACAAGCCGACAAAAACATAACACCACCCGCTGCTACGGCCATTTTCACTCTAGTTGACCAATTTTCTCTCATGGCCGAAATATACACCACAGATACACACCTGTCAACCTATAACAAAAATTAAGAAATTTAAAAATATATCGACAATCTGGAGAAAAACACAAGGCTTACAACCCTACCGCAGTCTGTGATATCCGGCGCACCGAATATCACAGACCACTATATCAGTGTGTGACTCTACTCCTTCATATTCCATACGTCATGGGATGAAATACAAAGTTCATTTGGGACAAAAGGAGTGCGCCTGTACTTTTGTCCATATCTTTGCCCTGCAGCGCGCGTTTCCAGGCTAGCCAGAGGCTGCCGGACAGGGCACTAGAGGATATCCGCCGACGGCGGATAATAGCTAATCTCACCCCTCCCCACTTTGCGTTTGCTGGGGAAGGGCACACGCCATCTTGACGCTCGCCTTCTGTTTGCGTCGCGGTCCAAGCTTGCGATCG
The DNA here is from genome assembly GCA_964442385.1 of uncultured Gammaproteobacteria bacterium. Lineage (GTDB taxonomy): Bacteria > Patescibacteriota > Microgenomatia > UBA12405 > UBA12405 > CAYTYZ01. Next base: position 4,695 of record CAYTYZ010000023.1, on the reverse strand, counting down.
TGCGTCTGGCAGTTGCCGTACGCCTTTTTCACAGGCACCGGTCCAGCACTTGGCCGCGGATGCCGAGGCAGCGAAGTTCGTGGTCCTGCCATAATCGCCCCCTACAAACAGTCGATGCAAGGATGGCCACCGCTAGTCAGCAAATGGCCCTTAACGTCATCAAACTCAAGCTCGGCCGGGTCAACACCTGTAAGACCACGGTCAACCCATTCTCCACCATGTGTGGATGCCTGATGGGCAACAGATGTCGGACGAGCAGATCTCGTCCCTTTTTGAACAAAGTGAATCCCCTCGTCACGAGCACGAATGCTTGCCGGATCAACCGGTGGTTTTTGCGGTTTCAAAGCCATGATTACACCTCAGCCGACCTGGCGATTCGCCTCTTTGGCCTGGCGACCCTGTTTCTTGGCCACTGTGGCACTGATCTTCTCAGCCAACCGCTCGTAGACAAGAACTTTTGGCGACGAATAATCGATTGGGCCTTTGCGAGCTATGATTTTGGCACGGATTTTCGCATGTTGCATACGGGACATGGTCTTACGTTCCTTTTTACTTGTCCATTGATGGTTTTGACCGCCAATGGCGGCCTACGTGATTTGGATTTGTTAATGATTTTTTTGTTGTTTAGTCTAAATTCTCCTTTTGTTTTTTAGAGCTTAATCAATGCCCACTAGACACTCATTAGGCCCTAAAAAGTTAAAAGAAAATTTGTTTTCTCCAGATTGTCAAAGGACAACCGGTTGAAACTCTAACTAAGGCGCAATTGCTTTAGTTGGGTAAACAACTAGTGTTTACCTTACTTTTATACTACTCATTTAATGCATATGCAAGGGGGATATTTAAAATCCTGGCATTTCCTCGTCAGATCGGAAATAAGTTATCTTGCCTCCTTCTATTACAAAAGCATCAAAAAGCGTTCCTGAAAATTGTGGCTTTTTATTCCAAGGTTCCTTGCCCTTAAAGCCAGCCTTGGCTCCTTTTGGCATCTTTTTGTTTACTCCCGCAATCTTTCTACCTTCGATAAATGCCATTGGTAAACTAGTATCTATTCCAAAATTTACCTGTTCTTCGGCTATTATTTTTGCAATTCGCACGTCTCTAGTATCTTTTTTTGGCGCATCTGGGGCAAGTCTTCTCATAATACCTTCCCTATCTGCCGCTCCGCCTGTCAAACCCTTGCCCAGGTCTTCCACTCGCATGCCCTGACCCTTGCTTGAAGCAAAAAGATCCACCGTGGCCTGTTTTTCAACCCTTTTCATTTTCCTCCATGTCTTTGCCTCCTTACTGCCCTTCTCGGCTAATGGGCTTACGTATCCATCTATTCTTTTTCCTGCCATTTAATATTCATATCACTATCTTCTACCTAATTCAACCAGCTCAGTTTTAGCCACGGTTGATGCTACAATAATCTATGCCCGACTCCAAGCTAGTGGTTTACGAGATCCGCCTACCGGCTCAAAACGAATATACTATCGAAAACGCCGCTTCTTTTTTGTCTACCATTTCCCAAAGTATCCGCTCCCCTTTTCTTTCCAAGCTTTTGTTTCGTCATGACCTATTAGTATCGCTTGAAATTGTCCTATCTGACGGCCAAATCAAGTTTTACATAGTAACTCCAAAGGCTACTTCAGAGTATATTAAGTCACAACTTCTGGGCCAATACCCAACCGCCCTACTAGCCACTCCGAAAAAAGACTACCTGTCCCAACTTGTTGACCCTTTTTATACTACCCAACTGTCCCTAGGAAGGTCTTATAGCTACCCACTAAAAAGCGCCAAAGAATACCAACTAGTTGACCCCCTAACCTCAGTTTTAGCCCCTCTTTCCCGGTCTAATAGTAACTCCAATCTGTTCATTTACCAAATTCTTCTTTCCCCCACCAACAAAAAATGGCAATCTAGTCTAATTCAAACCATCCAACACGGTGTTTTAGTAGATGCCAGCAAATCGCAATATGCTCCCCATCCCGATAAGTTAGTTTTTGAACAAAAAATAAGTTTTCCTGGAATTGTAGCCCAAATAAATGCTATAACCAACAACAGAGAACTACTGGAAACTGTTACCACCTCTTTTGGCGTTTACTCTAATCCCAAGGGCAACTATATAGTGGCCAAACCCACCAATTTTGTTACCCACCACACCCTAACTTCCTCTATTTTAAATCGACAAATTCGTCGACGTCTTTCTAAACAAATATTAAATACCGAAGAACTATCACTTTTGTGGCACCTTCCTACAGTTTTAACTACCCTTCCCAATATTGCTTGGGGCAAAACTCTATATGCTGATCCACCAGAAAATCTGCCTATTTCTGATAATCTAACCGAAGAAGAACGTCAAAAAATTACCTTTTTTGCCAAAACCGAGTTTCGTAACAAAGAAACTATTTTTGGTATCAAAGATGGACCTGATAGACGCCGCCATACTTATATCATTGGTAAATCTGGTACCGGAAAAACTACCCTAATTGCCAATATGGCCATAGATGACATTCGAAAGGGCAAAGGCGTGGCCGTTGTCGACCCCCACGGTGACCTATCCAAAACCATTCTTGACTATATCCCCAGCTCTCGGGTCAATGATGTCTGCTATTTCAACCCCTCAGATCCAGATTTTATCTACCCTTTAAATGTCCTAGAGGTCCACGACGAATCTCAGCGGGAATTAGTTGCTTCTGGAGTGGTCTCCATCTTTAAAAAGCTTTACGGCAATTCTTGGGGTCCTCGTCTTGAGCACATCCTACGTAGCACAGTCTTAACCTTAGTCTATTTACCCAACACCCATCTGGGCAATATTATCGACATGATTACCAACAAAAACTATCGGGAAAAAGTCCTGCCTCTGCTACAAAACCAGACTCTTTTGAATTTCTGGAAATACGAATTTGAAAAAATGGACGACAAACTAAGGATGGAAGCCATCTCCCCTATCCTTAATAAAGTTGCGCAATTTTTGTCCGCAACAAGAATAAGAAACACGGTATCCCAGCCAAAAAGTAAAGTCTTAATTCAGGAAATAATGGACTCGGGAAAGATCCTAATTGCCGATCTATCGACAGGCAAGCTCGGCGAAGACAACAGTTCTCTTCTTGGAGCCATGCTTATCTCTCAAATCCAACTTTGCGCTATGAACCGGGTTCATGTTGACGAAGAACAAAGAAAAGATTTCTACCTTTATGTCGACGAGTTTCAAAATTTTGCCACCGAAGCCTTTATCAAAATTCTTTCCGAAGCCCGCAAATTTCGACTCAATCTAATTATGGCCAACCAATACATGTCCCAACTTGATATTACTATTCAAGATGCTATTTTGGGTAATGTAGGCACCTTACTTTGCTATGTAGTAGGCAGCAACGACGCGGCTATCCTAACTCGTGAGTTTGGCAAACTTTTCCCACCAGAAGATTTGGTAAAAATTGGAAAATACCAGATCTTGGGTAAAATTTCTATAGATACCCAAACCCAAGAACCTTTTTACGCCACTGCCCTAGCCCCACTTACCTGCAAAAATCAAGGTCAAGATAAAGTGATCAGGGTCTCCCAAGAACGCTGGGGCAAACGTAACTCTGACTTTGACCCTATCATAACTCCAAAACCTACTTCTACACCCCCACCTTCTACAAAACCAACTCCCTCAACCAAAAATTAATGCCCCACAGGTTCTTGACAATACACACCGTTGCTATATAAATAGGCTTATTAACAAATTTCTTACTTATGCCAGAAAAAAAAGGTAAATTAAAGGTTCCAGTCCGCCCTAATTCTAATCCCGACAAAGTCAAGCCACAGCGTGCTTGTTTTGAAAAAGGCGATTTTCATTGTATTACTGGCTGTCCCCACTCAACCTCGGAAACTAGACGTGCACAAGTTGATGCCTGTCGTACTCTTCTTCCACCAGTTCGAACCATGGTTACAGTAGTGGTTTTTGATCGCGAAGGAGATACTACTGTTGATGTAAGAATAGCAAAAACAAACACCGACTAGATCCTACAAACCAAGATTTATCCTCAAATAGATCTTGAAGACTATTAATCTATAGCCTTACTTAGGGCTTTTTCCACCCTGCCCATTTACAAGTAGGATAGTCCGAGCATCCAAAGAACTTTCGCCCCTTTTTTGTCTTTTTGATTAGTACGTCCTTTCCACACGTTGGACACTTAAAATCAGCAATATTCTTGATCTGTTGAGTATTTTTACACTCAGGAAATCTGCTACATGCCAAAAACTTACCAAATCTACCCGAGCGTACTACCAGTTCTCCCTCACCACACTTGTCACATTTTATTCCAGTTTTTTCCACTTCAATTTTTACTCTATCACCCTCAACTGTTACCTTATCTACTCCAGGCTTAAAGCTACGCCAAAACTCGGCCATCATATCACGCCATTTAGCCTTGCCTTCAGCAACTTTATCCAGTCCCTCTTCCATCTCAGCTGTAAATGGTAACGACACAATAGTTTCAAAGTTTTTTACTAAAAATGTGTTTACAGCTTCCCCCAAAGCTGTGGGGTGAAATCTACCCTCCTGTTTCTCGACATAGAGTCGAGCTTGAATTGTAGAAATAATCGGGGCATAGGTACTAGGTCTACCTATTCCCTGCTTTTCCAGGCTAGAAACCAGCGAAGCATCCCCATACCTTGGCGGTGGACTAGTCATATGTTCATTAATTACCACTTCATCCCTCTTAACCAATT
>CAYTYZ010000022.1:0-12820 GCA_964442385.1 uncultured Gammaproteobacteria bacterium | reverse complement strand
GGCGCAAATGGAACGTTTACCCGGACCACGGACAGTGATGGGAAATACCTGTTTGATTGCCTAAATCTGGGGACATATGTGGTGAGGTTTATACCTCCACCGGATTATGTCTTTACCTTGCCAAATGTAGGTGGGAATGAGGCAGACGCAATAGACTCCGATGCTATCGGTGGTCAGGTCACAGTGCCTCTCACGCAGAATAACCTAACGATTGATGCCGGATTTATCCGAACATCAACAGCTAGTGTTATTTGTTTTTGTATGGAGTTGGTAAGTGGTCAAAATGTTGTTCGCTGGTCACTTAGCGAGAGTGCGAGAGACAATGCCTATATGATTCTTCGCGGAACATCAAAAGACAGGAGCAATGCAACTCCGGTGTACGTGTTGACATATGAAGAAATTGGGCCTGGGGTCCATTCATGGTCAGATCCAACAATTGGAACGGCGTGGTACTGGCTAGTTGAGCTTCCGCCTGTCGGCGAGAGTCGCAGCTATGGATCGGCGACGGTTGGCTCGCAGGTTTGTGCGTTTATTCCTAGCGTTTCGAGGTAACGTTTCCTGAGTTAGGGGCGGGTTGAAAAGTTTTCATCCCGCCCTTTTTGTTTTACTAAAAAACCCGCCTTGGTCACGACATGGGTCGCGCCGCAGCGGGTTTCTTGTTATTTTTTTTGTGTTTAGTCCCCCCAGTAGGCAAGAGGATTTTTCCATTCTGGAAAATTAGTGTCAAGCCAGTCCTTGCACTCGTTATCGAGTTTTACTCGCAAATTCTCTCTGCTCCATGGGTCAGTTCGATCATATTCCCGAGATGAAAAAGAATTTACAAACTGGTCGTTTTTTAAGATTTTGCAGACCAGGTAGCCATTTTCCACTGTAGCCTGGCTAATTGTAAACATTGGGCACAGGCTGAGAAAAGCCTCGGTGTCACCATAGGCGATTTTAGAGAACTGGGAAATGCGCTTTCTGCCACTATTGTCCTTTATGGTTGTGAAATAACCTTCTACAGATTTGGTCCAACCAGGAGGAGGCTGGCAGGAAAAGAACAAATCATCGTCTTCCTTGATTTCGGTAAATCTAAGTCTTTCGAGAGTCGTTTGGCTAGACTGTGTTTGACCAAGTGAACGTTTGGCGATCATCCATGGTTGTGTACTGGCAACTGTGCTTGATGTTCCTCGTTTGTATGTCATGTTTCTCCTTTTTTGGGTATTTGACTAAACACAATGCAAAAGTACAAGATGTGTCTATTTTGCTAAGCAAAAATTAGATACAGCCCTATAATATCATAATATTTATTAGTTGTCTAATATTTATGTTTTTGTTATTATCTGCCAATAAGCTAATTTCATGTCAAAAACTTTTTTTGAAAGGTTAAAAATTTATGTACTCGGCAAAGGACGGTTGTCTACTCCACGAACCGATAATAAGCCGGCTTTTATTTTGTTTGAAGATGACGAGCTATATATTAAAAGTACCGCTAGGGATATGGAAGCAGTGGGATTTAGATATACTGGAGGCGGAAGTACGATGGATCAGTCATTTGCATTTATTAAAAATATTGTACCCGGAAGAATAAGTATAGCGGTGGTTGACGGAAATATTGATGAGGTTAATAATCAAAGAGATGGAGCCATACTAATTGAATTAATTAAGCGTATGGATCCTGGAATATTAACGGTGGGATATACGAACGGAACAACTGTTGCGGGAGCTGAGATAAATATTCAAAAACATAGTTTTGACGAAGAGGCGATTAATCGAATAATATTACCTAGAGTAAGACAATAAAATAGTAAAAATGAATTGCATTGATGCGCCAGTATATAACCGAGTTTTTCAGTTGCCCGAAAATGGTTGGGTTATCGCCTTGGGGTTTGAGCCAGCAGATAAATGCGATTTAGCCTCTGAATTAGTGGATCAAATCGGACGTGACCTTAGATCTGGAAAGTGTTGAATGAGGGTGCAATATAATACGACACCGGCCATATTGCTGGTAGAAGTTTCTGGGCGGGTTAGTGGCTATCAAAGGGCTGATTTGAGATTCTGTCTTGCAGATGATCTAATCGAACCAACTATGCTATTTATCGAGAAAAACCTTAAATGGGTTACGCGTGGGCGTTATTCTATGTTAGGTGGAACAGGGCCGTTGGAAGGATTTTGTGTGGTGAATAATAGATCTAAAAGGATTTTTGAAGCAGGAGTGGCAAGAGTGCAGTGGCCTCTGGCAACTAATTAAATAATTTTTATAAAAGATCTATTATAGGTTTTAGGACTGGGGTAAGATATTTTAATCGATATTTTATAACTTCTATTTCGTCAACCTGGGAGTGGGGTATGGTCTGGCCAGGAATGGCTTTGACTTCATTCATAATATTTTGACCTTCGGTAAACTTTATTTTCTGGGGATTACCTAGGTAAGTAAAGGGAACTTCAACTTGAGCAGTGTAGAGTTTTTGACTAGGCAAACTAATGAATGTATAGGAATAAATATAGTTAAGGGGATCGCCAGGTTGAAGCAACTCCCCTTCTAAAATTTCCTGGGCAATTTTCTTTGATTCAGCCGTATCAAGATTTAAAGTGGGTAGCCTTGTACCAGTATCATTGGCTACAATAAATTTATAATTAGCTAGACCCAGGGGTTTGATTTGTGACAGGCAAAATTGGGCTTTTTGGGTGGCACGATCTTGGATCGAGCCCGTTTCTACTGGACCATTTAAGATCCCTAAATCAGCTAAACTTAAAAACTGAGTATTGTTTATCCCTAGGGATACCAGCACTTTGCTAATTTGATTGAATTTTCCAGGATTAGTAGTAGCAACAATAATGGGTTTTGTCATCTTTTGATCAGTATATAAAAAAAGAGCCTCGTTTGTCATATGACATAACGAGGCTTGAATTTAGAAGGTTATGAAAGCACGCGGATGACGTGCCGAACGAGAATGTGACCTGACTGATGGATCTCGATCGTAACTTGCTTGTCTTCAAAAGCCAGATAAACTCTTGAAGAAAGTCCCATCATTTGGAGTGCAATATAGTCAAAGCTGTCAAAATCTGGAAGGAGGAGATCTATTCCACCACCTGTGTCGATAGTAATCCCGGAAAAGTTTTTCCAGTTTAGACAGTGGATCATTTTTACCACCATCCCTTTTGGTTGGCACTCGTATCGACTCAGCTGTTCGTTGCGATTATTTGGGTCAAATGAAAGAATCTCATAGCGTTTATTTTGCAAAAGCCCAAAAAGCTTTAAGTAAACATCATTAAATGTTAATGAAAACAACGGTATCGGTGCCATTGAACCTCCTGAAACGTGAATGTGCGATTGATGTCGAGGGTTATAGCGCAGACGCCATAAGCTAGACATTATTAACCCATAATAGCACATAATTTATGTTTTAGTATTGGAAAAAAACTTGGGGCAATATCAGTGTATGCTTGAATATGACTAGGTCAAAATTAATTTGGATATGTATGACAATTTTTTCTTGGATTGGAGGTGCTATACCAGTGATGTTGGGTTATTCGATGTTTTCCTTGATTTCGGTTTTAGCTACCACTTTGGGTGGAATATTTGGAATTTGGCTGGGACTGCAAATTGCAAAAGCGCAGGGTATGAGCTGAAAGAATAAAGGTTAACTTCTGTTGGGGTTTGCGCGTAAATAAGCTTGAATCATGGGTATATTTTTTATGTAAGTTTCCCACATATCTACGCTACCATCCATATCTGGATCCCTAGCCCATTCTTTGCCTTGTAATTGGCTTGTATCTAACGACCAGGGTGGTGTTAATCCATTGGCATCGATTTTAGTTAAAGAAGCTCCATTTTGATCCACTTGCGAAACTCTGGTTTCTCCAACTGCTACAACTCTAACCTTTTGATTGACTTCTTGAAATACGTAACTCAGAGTACCATCTGTTGATTTATAGACGGTAAAATTCCCCCAGCTTGATTCAGGTTTTAAGCTAAAGTTGGGTTCTTTTCCTGCATTTGGTAGAATCGCAGACGGGTTTGCAACTAAGTCCTTGGGTATACCCTCTACGTTAACGACATCTTTGCTGCGGGCTTCTAGCCCACTTCGTTTTGGAATTATAGGCCAGAGCTTGTCAGTCAATACACCTTCCATTGCCAACGTTCCTTCAGCCGATATTTTTTCCATTTGTGACCACAGCTCAATAGGAACCATGTTGTCATCTCGCTCTCCGGGAGCTAGCCTTCTAAGGTTATGGGCAACTTCTGTGTCTGGTCGGTCTGAATATGTATCTGCAAGTACTCTCCAGACTCCGTCATTACTTTCTTTATAATATACAACTGGTTTAAATTTGCCATCTTCTTGTTTTACATAGGCCATTATGCCTTTGCCGCCAGATTTGTCCAGCATAAAAGAGTTAGAAAAAAAGTATTCCTTGCCACCAGCTTTTGCCTGGTTACTATTTTCTGGATATAAATTCATTTCCTCTAAAACTGACTTTTTATCTTGTGCTTCTTCGGTGAGATTGGCAAATATACCAGGCCAAACTTCTTTACTAACAAATCGTTCTGAATAAGATTTTGCACGATCTTTCAGGATAAAAGCTTGTTTGGCGACTTCCCACCTATCGCCATAAAGTCTGGTTAAAAAAGAGTTAGCCGATATTTCGTACTGTTGACGTTTTGTAATACCTTCTTGTGCCCCTAATTTATCTAAAAAAGCCCCAAGTTCCCCCATGAAATTTAAAGGATTCGGGTACCTGTTTATAAAAGTTTCTAGTTCGCCAGGTTTGAAATTTTCCCTAACTAAGTTATCCCCTCGTACAAAGTACGCCAAAATTCCTCTTTCTTGTCGACATTCATAGTCAGCCATTTCCGCCAGTCTTACCTTGGCTTCGTTAGGGCTTCTTACCATAGTTTGAACTGACAAAATTGTCTCATTTAAAACTTCATCTTTTAGTCCACCCCTGGCCATTAGTGTTACGAGAGATTCAACAGTTGCAGGGTCAAAATGGAGCGTCTGTGGTTGATCTGGGTTGATTCTTCCTCGTAGTCTGGCAACCAATGCGGCCATTAATTCATTATTTAGAGGTATATCTACATTTAAACTATCTATGCGTGGACTGTATTCTTGATAATCGTTCCCAACTCCCATTGGATTACATTATCAGGTTATCGGATAGTAATCAATCGTATTTGAACTATTCGTACAAAATGGCTTCGTTAAACAGTCTATAGTCAATTACTTCGTCTTCGTTAAACCAAAGAGCAATTTCGCCATCTGCTTCGGCTGGGGAGCCGCTGGCATGGACAAGATTTTTAACCGAAACACCGTCTGTGTCGGCAATAAGGTAAGAATGTATTGTCAGGTCTCCCCGAATAGTTCCAACATCGGAAGTAAGTGGTTCGGTTCCGCCTGTAATTTTTCGTACAACTCCAACAGCATGCATCCCCTGCCATACCATGGCCAAAACGGGACCTTCGGTAATATAATCTTGTAAAATTCTTAAAACATTTTCTCCCAAAACTATGGGATCATTTGAAGGTGCTTGAAGCCCTTTTTTTTCATAAGAAGCAATGGTTTTCTCTCCGACTCTCTGTACCCAGGTAGGGTCAAGGTTATAGTGGGCTTTAACCCTTTCTCTTGAAGGTAATAGAAATTTGGATGCTACTAACTTTAGACCAGTACGCTCATAGCGTTGAATTATTTCTCCTATGAGACTTCTTTGAACACCATCAGGTTTTATAATAACTAGCGTTCTTTCGGTTTTTGGATTGGCATTATCTTGGTTGTAGGTTTTGAATTTTGTCATAGATTATTATAGAGGTAGGCTGTTAATTATCAACACCTAAATAATATATTGATATATATAAATATAACGATATAATGTATTTATGGATGATATATTCAAAGCTATAGCCAACGCACATAGAAGAAAAATATTAAAATTACTTAGCAAAGAATTGACTGTAAGTGATCTGTTAGATAGATTTCATGGTGAAATAGCTCAGCCAACCTTATCCACCCATCTTTCAATTTTAAAAAAAGTTAATTTAATTAAAAGTATGGTTAGGCAAAGGGAAAGAGTGTATAGTTTGGATGAAGTCGGTATATTAAAGTTAAAATATGTTTGCGAAGATTTATTGAATCACCTACTGGATATTCAACCTAGGGTTAGCTAAAATAAATTAATGTTAAAAAAATATTTAGGCATTACCCGTATCGACGAATTGGTATCCATGGTTTTAGGTTTGTTTATTGTTCTGGTAGCCTCGTGGGTTTTATTTAATTATTTTAGAAAAGAACTTGCTGGAAATATTTCTATTTCAGGTATATCAATGCAGCTACCAAGCTTTGATCACTTAAAGCAAAAACTTGAAGTAAATGAAAAAAATGCAGAAGTTGAAACTAAAGTGCTTGGAATGGTTGAATCCAAGATTCCTCAAAGGATTTATACAATTCAAAAGGGCGATAGTTTATGGAAAATTGCTAAAAAGGAATTTGGTGATGGAAATAAATATGTAGAAATTGCCAGAATAAATAAAATAATGGGTAGTGCAGGAAACTTGAGGGTGGGGCAAGTAGTCCAGCTACCTGAAGGTTTAATTGAAAATGTTGGCAGTAAAATAATATCAGAGACAAGTATTCTTGGAAGTGAGTATGTAGTGGCTAGTGGTGATAGCTTGGCAAGCATTGCTTTAAGGGCTTACGGGGATATGTATGCTTGGAATAGAATATGGGCAGCTAACAAAAGTAGCGTTGTAAATCCCAATCTGATTTTTTCAGGGAACAAGCTTGTTATTCCCCGCTAAGTGGTGCTAAGATACATAGATTGCGGCTATAGTTTAGCGGTAAAACATGTGCTTCCCAAGCACAGGTCAAGGGTTCAATTCCCTTTAGCCGCTCACTTAGTTGTGTGCCAGAGTAGCTCAGCTGGTAGAGCAATGCTTTCGTAAAGCAGAGGTCGAGGGTTCGATCCCCTCCTCTGGCTCACCAGAAAAAATATGCCAGAATTTAAAAGTAAAAAATTAACTCAAATTAAAACTCGACCTGACGGATCTGATGTCCTGGCCAAAAGAACTATTTTTTTAGGTATGGCAACCTTGTTGATATTTGTATTAGTTTTAGTCGTGGGGTTGCCTTTGCTAATTAGATTTTCGGTATTTTTAGGAGAAAACAGAAAAAATCAAAACATAAAAGAAGTTCAAGCCTTGCCCCCAACTCCACCCAGGATTGTAATGCCGTTTGAAGCTACTTCTTCGGCTACAATTAATATTGCGGGGTTTGCTGAAAAAGGAGGAAACGTGGAATTGTATAAAGACGGTAAGTTATTTTTGACAAAGAAAGTAGATGCACAGGGAGATTTTTTATTTAGCCAGGTGGAACTAAATTCTGGTCCAAATACTTTTTGGACTGTGGCATTTTTAAAGGAAAGTGCCAAAAGTGAACCTTCTAAAAAAGTAGTAATAATTAGGGACGAAACTGCACCAAGCTTGACGATGATAAATCCATCGGAAGATAAGCTGACTGTAGATGTGGCTGATTTTGATGTTATTGGTAAAACAGAGCCAGGAGTAAGTGTAAGCCTGAATAACTATGTTGCTAGTGTAAATGACAAGGGTGAGTTTAAGCTAAAACTACAATTATCCCCTGGAAAAAATGAATACGAGGTAAAGGCAAAAGATTTAGCGGGCAATATAACTACCAAAAAAATAACGATTACTTACGATATCTAAGTCGTAGAGAAAAAAATAAGAAGAATACCCATGGGTACAACAGGCTGTTTGAAAATAGGCTATGGATTGCAACTGCTAATAAATAATAGTCAAATTGACCCTTTATGGCCCACAGGAAGCAGGCAAATCCAATTAACCCACTAGTAGTCGCTATCGTTAATAAGCTTGAATCAAAGCCTGAAGCGGCGTGGTCCATATCAGGTCTCTGTTGGAGTAAAAAATTGTAACCATATCCCAATAATGGCTTGTGGTAGATAAAGTCGAGAGCTTCTTTATAGTTTTCAATTTTGGCAGAGATAGTACTTGTTCGACTTAGATTGGTGCCTTCCCCTACTGATTTTGGTAGGGCGATTATTGTTAGGATAACTAAAAGTATACCTCCTAAAAGCAGTGGGTATGCTTTGTTTTTTAGGCAATAAATTAGTAAAACCACTATAAAAGCTAACAAGCTTGATCTGCTATAAGTTAGAGCCATTCCAAGATAAGTAAAGACAAGAAATACTTTGTGGTAATTATTTAGAAAAAAGTAAATTAAAAATAATAAATAAATGATTCCGGTAAAGGTTGGATCAAGAAAACTACCAATAAGTCGGTTTAAATGTGGATCCCAACCCAAAGCTGAAAATATTGTTGTGTCTGGGTAAAATAAATATTGGATAAAACCCCATAAGAGAATTACACTCCAGGCTATAATTAGCCATTTTCTGGATATGCTAAAAGAAAACTTATTTAGATTTAGTAGTAAAACCAAGCAAAATAGTCGTATTAGGTAAAGAAAAGGCAAAACTTCAATAGAATGATTTAATTGATTAAGACTAAAACTAATGAGATTGACGATTAAAAAAATAATCCAGGGCTTGTTTAATTTAATGTGCCTAACGGACAAAAGGACAAATATTCCAAGAGATATATCAAAATAAGGTTTGCCAAATTGACCTAGGGGAAAGATAAGCCAAGTTACAATTAGTGCGATTGGTGCAAGTGCCATAGTTTAGCTCGTACCAAAAATGAATGAAAGCTCATCCCAAAAGCAAAAATACATCCCTGTATGCCGTCTATAAAGCCAAGTTGCCAAAAATAATTTTGGATAAATTTAGCCAGTGGATAGAAAACTAACTTAAATAAGCTGTGCTTTTCCTTTTGGTCAAATAGCTCCCTGGCTCGAAAGCTGGAATATAAGTTAATTTTAGAAAAGAATATATTTACACTTGTGTTGCCATGGTGAAAAATTTCGATATTTGTTTTTTGAATAGATGCAGAAGTTTTTAAATCTTCATGAACTTGGCCAAAAAAGCAGGAGTGTTGTTTGTTAAACAACCTGGCTTTGTAAATATCACCTACTTCTCCATATTTAAGGTGTTTTCCTAAAAATATTTCAGAACGTTTTAGGTGGTAAATGTGGGATGTGCTTAGGTTTAACTGGGTTAGCTTTGGTAGATTATCTTTGTTTAGTTCTTCGTCTGGGTCTAGCCAAAGTATCCAGTTATTTTTACACTTTGATATGGCAAAATTGCGTTGAGAGGCAAAGTCGTCTAGTTTTCTCTTGTGTATTTTAGCTTTAGCGCCAAAAAGATTTTTTGCAACTATTGTCGTATTGTCTTGGGATAAGTCGTCTACGCAAATCACTTCGTCTATTAAGTCTGCTGATTTAACCCAGGAATAATATTTTTTTAAATCTGAGCTACAATCTTTGGTTAAAAGTAATAAACTTATTTTTTGCATAAGGTGAGAATCAGTCTGCTAATCTTTTCCCAATCGTATTTATACATAGGATATTTTAACAATTTACATTCAATATTTTGGGTAACAATTTTTTCCAGTTCAGATAAGCGTACTTTTGGATATAAAAAGCCATTTATACCACTTTTAATGAGTTCATTGTGAGAACCGGAGTTTAGTGCAAATACAATATCTTGTGAGACCATAGCATCAATAGTTGCAAGTCCAAGCGGTTCGTTATAATTGTTTGCTATATAATATTTTGTTTTTTTTAACAGTATCTTGTATTCAAGATTACTTGTTTTGCCAAGAAAGTTTTCATTTTCATTATCATTTCCGAGAGCTCCGACATATTTTATAAGCCAACCGTGTGAGTTTTTATGAAATAAGTCGCGTAACTTGTCAATCCCCTTTGTGTAACCACCAGTTACAACAGTACTAAAAAAATTGTCTTTGTTTTTAACCCTACTGTATTTATTCGTAACCGTAAGAGGAGTAATTACGATTGATTCTTTGCCTGTTCTTTTTAACAACATATTTTTTGAATAAAAGCTGTTTGTGACAATAGAATTTGCAAGTTTAATATTCTTAATTTCTTTATATTTTAAAAATATTCTAACTGTCCTTGCTAGGGTACGTTTTAAACTATGATGATCGGTTGATGTTTTCTCATAGAATTCTCTTTTTAATTCATGAAAAATATATATTGTTTTTTTAATTGTTTCTTGGTCTGTTAATAATTCAAAAATTGGAGGAGTTTGTGAAATATAACAATGTGTTATCAGGATTTGATCATATTTGTTTTTCTCAATTTCTGCAGCAATAAGTTTAATTTTTTTTAGATAATTTTTATAGTTCGCAAGAAAAGAAAATAATCGTGGCGATTCGGCATGTGGAAAAGAGCATAAGTTGTAATACTTGGATGGTTTTGCATCCGGATCCAAGGTATACAAGTCAATAGAGTACCCAAATTTAAACAAGCACTTAGTTATCTCAATAATATATCGTTTTGCTCCACCATCTTTTAAATTATGGAATATTGCAATTTTCCCTCTTGACATAAGTTAGTTTGCTATGAGTATACTAACAAATAGTGAAAAGAACAGTTCTGCCGCTGTTATTTTTATTTAGCTTATTTGTTCCTAGTCCCTGTTTTGCCCAAAGTTCAGTTTTTTACGATAATTTTAGAGTAGGTACAACTGTTTGGACATATAAACCAGCAGATACATTTACAGAGGTTCCCAAATTTACACCAGATGGGTTGGTGATATATAGCGACAAGCCATTACTTCCTTTGGTTTACAATTCCAAAAATATTGTTTTGCCGACTGATAAGGACTATCTTGTTAGAATTCGATTTAGGTATACCAGGTCAACGAATTCGGGAAGTGGTTTTGGTTTGGGTTTTATCAACTCCATGGGAAGATATCTTCCTCAAAGTACAGTATGGCAATCTGGCGGTTATACTCAATTTTTTCATCAGGATTTCTCTGAAAGAACTACATGTTCTCAAATTTTATCTCAAACCAATACTGGAAATAACCGTACCTATTATAACTTTACAAGTTTTTCTAATCCGGACCAATCTTGGCATGTTGCTGAGTTCGAGAGAGTATCGGGTCAATTCCGGTTATATATGGATCGAGAATCAAACCCTGATCCGTTTATCGTCACCTCTTCTGCACGCAGTCAGTGTCAGCCAAACGTTGTTTTTTTTGGAAACGATGTATTGACTAATGGTGGTTGGACAACATTTCTCATAGATTACTTAGAGGTTAAATTAATTAATGAACCCTCGTCAACACCAACTCCCACCTTAACCCCTTCGCCGACGCAAACCCCTTCCTTTACTCCAACCCCTACCCCGACACCTACATCAACTCCTACTTTAACTGCTACTCCTACATTGACACCGACTACCACACCAACCCAAACTCCAACCTTGATACCAACACCAACATTGGTGCCCTCTCCCACTGCCGTGCCCAAAGTAAAAGTCATCATCATTCCTGGATTTGGAGCTAGTTGGAATACCGGGGCAATTGTATATAATTTGCCCGTAGCTGACAGTGATTGGAAAATGACACCTGTGGTTCATGAATACGACGGGCTTATTGCGACCTTGCAATCCAAGGGATACAGTTTGGGAAATGATTTGTTTGTTTGGAATTATGACTGGAGAAAGCCTTTGTCCCAAATTACCCCAAAACTAAATAATTTTATTTCGGCCCATGTGGCAAGTGGTGAGCGTGTGGTTTTGGTTGGACACTCAGAGGGCGGATTGGTAGCCAGACTGTGGGCAGTGCAAAATAACCTAGATCCAAAACTGAAAAAAGTGATTACATTGGGTTCGCCCCACAGTGGTCTGGCAGATGCTTATGAAGTTTGGGCTGGAGCAAAGCTATCTAAAACTATAGAACTATCTCCAGAGAGTATTGCCAAACAAATATTGCTATCTGTTTGGCAAAAGCAATATGGAAGTGATAAAGAAGCTATTAGAAATACCATGCCAATTCTAAAAGATTTTATTGGTACTTATCCAATGCTTAGAAAAAATGGAGTATTTGAAGAAACGGATTCTTATAAAAATAGGGCCCTGTTGGATTTAAATCAAAATTCAAGTTTGCTGGGTGCCCGGTTTAAGGCAGTGGTGGGATTAGGTCAAAATACTTTTGATAAAATCGTATTATCTAAACGAAGTTTGCTAGATAAAGTATTGGGTTTGTGGGAAGATGGTTCGTTTGTGTCACGATTATATTCCGATGGTGATAATACAGTGGCCAGATATAGTGCAAAACTAGCTAATCAACCATATGATGAAGTGGTAAGTAAGCACCGCAAGTTGCCAGATGAATCTATGAATTTAGTTTTGGGAGAACTTGGGCTTCCACTGGGTGGGCTTGTAAATAGTAACTATGTGGATATGTCTGGGAAAATTGTATTTTTTATCGGTTCGCCTGCAAGTGTAAAAGTTGATTGCGGAAGTGGACAAACAGTATCAGACGAACTGGGGTTTGTGGTGGTACCTTGGGGTAAAAAATGTACTATTTTGGTGGTGGGAAGTGGGAATGGCCTTTTTCATTTGTATGCTGTGAGCGGGAAGAATCCAGACAAGTGGAGTTATTTTGAAGACAATATTATCAGTGGCACTTCTAAAAAATTCGTTTATGATTTTTCAAAACTTAACCCAGTAATTTTATCTGAAAACGGAGCCAATAATTTATGGAACTTACTGACTTTTTTGGTAAACAGACTGGACAAAAATGACTGCAAAAGCATTTGCAAGGGAATGAAGATGGCAATTGCTGAAAAAGACATAGATAAACTTACTAGATGGATTTTTATGTATCGAAGGGCATATGTGGAACAAAATATAAGTGATGAAATAATACGGCTAATAGTTTC
>CAYTYZ010000021.1:10601-15181 GCA_964442385.1 uncultured Gammaproteobacteria bacterium | reverse complement strand
AAGATCAAGTCAGAAACTTTTAAAGCATATTTGCTTTTAATAAGTTCTTCCGATCTTTTGCCAGAATATCTAATGGCTTTTTTTAAAAAATCGTCTATGGTCCTATAGTTGTAATGTTTAATGGCTATTTCTTGTGTATCGTTTAAAGTCAAACCCTTGCCATCAACTTTTGGTTGAATGTGAATGTTTGGAGACCAATTTACGACTCCCCTTCTAAAAAAACGAATTATGTAATCAGGCCAACATCCTGTATGGCGAAGCCATTTGTTGAATACTATGTTTTTTCTAGGAATTTTTACATAATCAATGTCATCTCTGTTAGCAATTTTTAATAATTCGCCCCTTAAACCTGGAGTCAGCCTTTCATCAGCATCTAGAATCAAAACCCAATTGGATTTTGCCTTTGAGATACCAAAATTTCTGGCTGGTTCTACTACTGGTAATAATGGATGTGGAAAAATTTTAAAGTTGTATTTTTTTTGAAGACTGATAAGACCTTTGCCGGCCTCCATGTCTACAATAATAATTTCGTTTGCAAAATTTTTTAAAGTATTTAGACATTTATCTAATTCCTGTATCTCAGACTCAGTGCAGTTAATTACAACCGATATGGTCGACATGTCCTATTTTATCATTTACGGACCTTATAGATGGTTACAAGTTCATTATAGAAGACGGTATCAATTTGAAGTTCAATAGGGTTATTTGCAAGCTCTTGACCTCGCAGGAGGTAAATATAATCAATCTGGTTGTTAACTAAAAATCCCCGGTTAAAAAAAATGTCTTTGTTGGTAAAAAATTGCTTAATTAGCTTGAGTCGGTTTTGATAGTCTGATAGAATAATCGAAAGATTTACTTCATCTTCCAAAAAAGTTGTTTTTTGGGAGAAAGCCGCAACATAGGCAGTTGATTCATAAGCATAAGTTGGTATAGGTGTTTTAATAAACTTATTTTTTTGATATTTATCATAAGGATAGGTTAATACAATGCCATTTGGAAGATTTTTAAGATAATCCAGTGCTTCTAGTTCATTGGTCTGTATTGCTGAGGGAGGAGGAAAACCAAAATAGTCTTTCAGAGTTCCAATTGATCCTAAGCAACTTATAACAATAAAAATTACTAATAGTAGATTATTTTTACGAAATATATTTGATTTAACAAACAAACTGGTAAAAAATAGACTGTAATATAAAAATTGTATTGTATTCCAGGCAGTACCATTTTGTATAAAAATAATAGGAATAATCATTCCTATTATCACTACATACCGTAATAATAAATCTGTATCTGTTTTAGCTTTTAATATGGCAGGTAAGGCAATTAATCTGCCTGCAAAGTTTCCTAGAAAAAAAATAACTACCAGACCTAGCTCTATAAGTAAAAAAAATGGTAATTTGTAAGTAAAAGGGTTTAGACTGAGATTGTAATGAAGAGTGGCTAGTTGAGGAAAATACAGTTTGTCAACTGCATTTATCAAACTGTGAGTAAACCAAAAAGGCTGGAAAACAAGAATTTCTTGTTTGGAAGTAAAAGCCCCGTAAGACCAGAGAATTATTATCGAAAGTAAACCGTGAATTGCTATAGTGGGAAAATATTTTTTCTTTTTGTTTACAACAAACAATAGTAAAAGAGAAAGTCCAATAAGAACACCAGAATACACTTTTATAGCAGTTGAAAGAGCAAATAAAACCCCAGAAAGCAACGGCTTTCTTTTGATAACATTGAGCCCCAACAGTAGTAAAACCAAGGACAGGGCAAAAGGGGGATTAAGCTGAGTTGAAGCGGATTGCATGGCCCAAAAAAGAGACTCACCAGCTATAGCATGATCTTTAACTAAAGTAAAAATCCAACCGAAAGATCCAGCGAAATAGATTAGAAAAACAGATAAGTTGGACTTTGTATATTTGAAGGTTAAAAAACCTAACAGAAATGCAATAAATAATGGAAATAATCGAAAATATAGATTAAGAGTTGTTATACCGGTAAGTTTGGAAACGGTTGCTAATATTAAATCATAACCAAGGTGGTAATTTGTTAAAGCATTGCCAGATAGAACTGGATTGACAACTGGTAATCCGTCAAACATGTGGTTTGCGACTGCCAGATGCCATATTGCATCATGTCCATTGGGTCCCCAAAAACCCATACCAAAATCCTCACGAAGTCCACTTCTTAACATGGTGAATGAGGTCAAAAGTGTTCCTATTATAATTAATAACAAAGTTTTCTTAGGCATGTCTAAACTTGAACTTTGTAAAAAGCCAAACTAAATTTGGTTTTTCCAGGTTATATATGGCAAATAAATAAAGAAAAATTGAACAGAGCAGTTTGAGGACATTTGGCATGGTTAATAAAGCCGGAATAGTTGCTATAAAAATTGACATGGTAACCCTTGAGATAGACTTGAATATGTTCACTGAAAAATAACGATAAATATCAAACCAAACCAAGAATGAACTAGATCCAACTAACAAAATAGCTACGATGGCACCTTTGAGTCCGTATATGTTAGTCAATAATGGATAAAAAATCCAAGTAAGGGCAAGCCACATGATCATATAGAAGGTATTCCGTTTTATCATTCCTAGGGCACTTAGGGCATTGGAAAGGGGCGTAGTTATGGCAGCAATACAAGCACTGATTGATAAAAAAGGTACTATCCAAAGAGCCTCCTGCCATTTGTTGTATTTGGGAATTAAATTAACAATCTCAGGGAGTGCGAAATTTGTCCATAAAAGCAATGGAAAGGAAATAAGGGCAATTCCAAAAGCTGTTTTGTTTAGAATGGTTTTAACCGAGGCTGGATCATCTTGGAGTCTGGCCAGGGTGGGGAACATTACCCTAATAAATGCATCCATTATACTGATTGCTGTTCGATTAATTTTAATAGACCAAGACAAAAGCCCAAAAGAATAAAGGCCTAGGCTCGAGGAAAGATACAAGTTTGAAAGTCTGTCTTTTGCCAGGGCAATAAAAGAGTTTAGCTGAAAAGGTATGCCAAATTTAAACAAGCTCACCAGTGATTGCCTGTCTAGGGCAAAGCCTGGTGTCCATGGCGATAATTTATACATTAAAACCAGACCAACAAGAGACCTTATCAGAATAGCCAAGGCAAATGATTTAGTACCTAGACCTAGTAAAGCAGCAGTGGTGGCCACAAGGTAAAAAATAATATTTTCGGCTATATCTACCTTGGCCAGTGAGCTAAAAGCTAATTTTCTTTCCAATAATACCGATGGAATTGTTTTTAGTGATGAAGCAATAAATCCCAGAATAAGAGATGTAAAGATTAAATTTTCGTTTATTGAATAATTGTTTAAAACTTTTTGGTTAGAATATATAAAAATAGCAATGATAATACCGCACAAACCAAGAAGCTGTTGAATTGTAAAAACAGTTTTTAGTGCGCCTTGTGAAATCTCATGTTTCTGTTGTATTAGAGCTGCTGCCAGTCCGATATCTGAGAAATAACCTAAAATTCCGACTACTTCAACCAATACATTAAAGAGTCCTGTTTCTTTAATAGAAAAAATACTACTTAATATGAAAAAACCTATGATGCTTATGGACTGTAAACCTATATTACGAATGGTAAGGTGGATTATGCTTTTTGTGGCTTGTTTTTTTATGTCCTGACTAGTCGCTTTTTCCATATAGTAGCCAAGAAAATAAGCAATAAGATGGATATGCTAATTAAATTTGATATTTTTCGGATAGGTGTATTTTCTAATTTTACGTATATTAAATTCTCTCCTGCAGGGAGACTGAGCGAGATTCGACCCAATTCTGGCTCATTAGTGTGTTCTACTTTTTGCAAATTATTGTAGACTGCTGTACCTGGAAAATCAAAACGTGACAAAAATACTTGTGCAGGTTTTTTTAAATTAAGGCTGATTAAATTCCAATCACTTCCTGAATTCGTATTAAGAACACCTCCAAAGGCGTCTTGTGGAAATATCTCATCAATACCAGATCCTGCTGGCCCACGTGGGGCAATTCTTGCAGCTTTGGGTAAATAGTCGTAGATTCCTGAGGTAATTTGATTGTTCCATGCTTTACCAGAAAACTTTTCCTCATCTGTTAAAGGACCAAATTGTAGCGGTTTTGCCAATGAATAATTTATAAGAAAGAGGCCAAGTAGGGTGAAAAATGATAAATATTTTAACCTTGGTTTTTTTTCAAGTAAATAAAGAGACAAGGATGAGGCTAAAGAAAGAAAGAAAGTTGAAATATTTAAAAGTCGCCATGGAAATTGGATTTTTTGCAAAAGTGATAACCTTTCCCAGATAAAGCCGGAACGCTCGTGGGATAAAAACAATGAAATTAAGGCAAAGGAGGTCAATATTAAGAGCATTTTTTGAATGTTGTCTAAGGTTCTCTTTTTAATACTGACTAATAAAATGTAAATGCTAGTAAGTACAGGTATTAGCCAATGGAGATAACCGACACTAAAAGACATGCCATCTTTAGGTCCAAAAAAGGAAGGACCGTTGCCCCAGTAGGAACTTAAGAATAATTGCCAGAGAGAGGTAAAATGTGCAACAAATGAGTAATAATTTGAAAACATGGATTCAATTTGT
>CAYTYZ010000021.1:0-10591 GCA_964442385.1 uncultured Gammaproteobacteria bacterium | reverse complement strand
AACCTTCAAACATTGAGGCGACTTGAACATATTTTGATTCAAAAATTACAGGTAGAGTGTAAAAAGCTGAAATTGAAATCGATAACAAGGCAGAGGTAAGCAAAGGTAAAATACTTTTAAAACTTCTATTTTTAATAATCCAAAATAGTGTCCAAATGGCAGTAAACGGAGCTATTAAAAGCACCATAGGATTATGTGACAGCAAAACCCCAGCAATTGAAAATGAAAGCAAAACAACATTTCTCCAGATATTTTTAGTTTCAACGGCCAAGTTATATGTAAATAGAAAAACTAGAGGGAAAAATACTGAGGCCCAGGCCTCATTAAAGGCTCCCCTGATGTAGATATTGGTAAAATGATACGGGGCGTAAGTATAAAACAAGGCAGCGATATAACCCGTTTTAGCAGAAATTAGTTTTTTAACCAAGAAAAACATAGCCAAGGCAGCAAAGTAAAATTGCAAAATGGCTGCTAACTTTACTGTATCTACAAAGCTAAAGCCCAAAAGACGTATGCCTTGTCCAACTAAATAAGGAAGTGGCGGATAAAAGTTAAAAATTGGGTACCCATACCCGTAACCTAAGTCCGGGCCCCATCTACATGGAATTTGTCCATCAATAAAGCATTTTTCCATTTCAAGCTGTCGAATCATTTGCATGTCATCATGCATATTGTAGTAACCAGGCTGAAATAGAAATATTACAGCTGGAAGGATAGATAAAAGTAATAAGATTAAATATTTCATTAGTTCATTTTAAACAAATAGTGAAAGGTTCCATCTGGCTTGGGATAGGATTTGATTAATTTTACCTTATTTTGACTGTTAGATTCTAAGTTGGTTCTAGAACTGTTGGTTACAATAAAAACTGTATCGCCAAAATCTCTGGCAGATTGTAGACTTTCTGGAATATTAATGAAGCTTGCAGAAAGAGGTAATATTGTAATGCCTGGGACCTGATTGGTATACATTTGAATAGCATCCTTGGGGTTGCCAAAATTACCCTCTGTGCCAACTATGACATTTTGCCCGGAAGAAGCGTAAGTTCTTATGACCCTGCTTATTTCAAACAGTCCCCAGCCACTAGTCCAATCTACAACATAACCAGTGTCGTTTTTTGGAAGTTTGGTGTCATAGGGATTGGTAACCAAATTGTAACTATAAACTGCTTGTTTGAGTAACACAAGTCCAAGTAAAATGACCATAAACTTTTTTTGTTTTATTAGCAAGGCTAGTAATTGAGATAAAAACATGATTAAAAATGGGATGGTAAATAATAAATACCTAGAGGTAAATACTTTGGCTATTGAAAGTAGGCCTATCGTTGGCACAACCCAAAGAAAAAGTAGGAGTATGGACGATGAGGTTCTGTAGTTTTTCTTGAAAATTAAGGCAAGCGGGAGTAACAATAGGTGGCTTAAATAATAGCCATAAATTTCAAGTAAGGCTTGCAAATGCGGTTTGAGCGGATCTAGTGGGCTAGACAGGATATGTGAAAAAGGCCAAGCATAGTCTGAGGCTCTAATAGCAATCATTTGGAATTGGGGGCCTAGTCGAAGTATATTGTAAATAGCAAACATAATTAAACCAGAAAGACCCACTAGAAATAGTGATTTTATAGATAGTTTTTGGCTTATTAAAATGTAAATTGAAGTAATAGCATAATAATAAGGAGCTGGGCTTTTGGTTAGCCAAGCAAGTCCAAGAAAAATACCGCAAGAAAGGGCAAGGTCAAACCTTAGATACTTTTTCTGGAGTAGGGCCAACATTACAGACCAAACGATAAGTGCGGTTAATAAATTGTCAGCTGTGGCTAATCTGTCGAAAAATAAAGTGTAAGTATTAATTAAAAAAATAAAACTAAAGATGGTTTTATCTAATAGGTTTTTATTTAGACCAGCGAGTACTAGCTTAATTGGATTATCAGGTTTGGTATTGTCTTTTAAAAAACCTAGAATTAGCCAGCAACCAATAAATGTTAAATAGCCCGATATTACCGAGACTGCTCTTCCAGCAAAAAGTGGATCTTCAAAAAACTTAAATGCAGAGGCCGTAATCCACATAAAAAGAGGTTGTTTACCATCTGTAAGGGGAATAAACCTTAAGGTTTCCACAGATTTTATAAGCTGCGACCATCGTACATAGATTGCTTCGTCGGCAAAAACAGGTAGAGATAACAGTTGGAAAAATCGTGTTAAGAAATAAGCTAATGTAAAAAACAATAACAGTAGACAACTATATTTTTTCATATTTACCTAGCAAATCATTGCGCTTGACCCTAAATATTTCTTTTAGCATCTGTATTGACTCTTTTTTAAATCTGGCATAATTGTCTCCCTTGGTGGTACTGGTATCTTCATTTCTCCAGTCAACAACTACTTCTTTAATTTTGTAGCCACACTTTTGGGCCATGAAAATTAGCTCAACATCAAAAGATGAAACTGTCCAACCTCCTGTATTTGTAACACTAAAAAAACCTAATTTAGGAAATAATCTTTTGGCTACTTTGGTTTCAAATACTTTAAAACCGCACTGGGTGTCTTCGATATGAGACAAAATTATGGCTTTGCGAAAACTACGAAATCCCCAGGCCATAAGCTTACGAAGAAGGCTGTTACCATCTCTACTCTCCCCTCTTGAACCTAGTACAACCTGATAACCCTCACCAAGACTTGGAGTTAATTTTTCGAGTTCTTTAAGGGGTGTGGATTGATCCATGTCTGTAAAAAGAATGGTGTTGTATTTGGCTGCTTGGATACCAGCCCACACAGCAGCAGGCTTACCACCGTGTTTTATAGCCACAAGTTTAAAGTTTGGATGTTTCTTTACATAGTCTTGTACCCTCTTTTTGCTATTGTCGGTAGATTCATCGTCAACCACCAAGACTTCCCATTTATACTTTTGGGTTTTAAGATAGCTAGAAACTTGATCTAAAACCCCTCTTTTAAGGTTATTTTCTTCGTTAAAACAAGGTATTACAATGCTAATTTCCATGTTTATAGTTTAGCAGGTGTTAGTTTGTAAATAGTGATATCTTGGTATTTCCAAGTTTTTTCTAAGCTGGCTGGACCAAAGGCTGCGATATTGTATTCAGGGTGGCCCAAAGGAGGTTTTGAACAATCCAGGTTATTAGGTTCACAAATTACAAATAACTGAGAAGTCTTTTCGTCTGAAATTTCTTTTAGTTTAGAATTTTTTATGTTGAAATAATAGCGATAAGGTGGATCATAGTTTTGTTTGGCTAATAGGGCTAAGTTAAATGATTTGCCAGCACTATTTTCTACAATTGATTGAGTTATAGCTTCCACACTTTTTATTTGATAATTGGGCTCAAATCTAAGATGGCTATTTTTTATTGAGCCGTAAAGACTTAATAATAGTAAAATCGAACCAAGAAACTTATTCTTATAAAATATATATCCTACAAATAAGCAAAATGGTACATAAAGAAAACCAAAATAGTGGTCATAAATATGTTGCTTGTACAAGGCCAAGCCAATTATTCCTGTGCTTATCCAAAGCAATACAACCAATAAATTTTTGTCTTTTTTAATAAATCGAATTGATAAAATCATGAAAATTATAATTATGGCTGTATAAAAAAGGGCGATTTTTGATTCTTTACCTGCTAGAGTTCGTTCTACAACCTGGTTTGAAAGGGGAAGCACTAAGGGAATTGCTTTATATGGCTTTAGATTAACCGTTTCTTGTCTAACAGTAAAAAATTTCAAAATACTATTAAAGTTTTGACCTTTGTGTTTAATGTCAAATACAATCAAGGGCAGAAACCCTAAAAAAATGACTAAAATTATTTTAAGCAAATAATTTTTTTTAGGTTTGTTATAAAGAATTATGGCTAAAGCTGGGAATATTAATAAAAGACCAAGATAGTGTAGATTAAGGACCATAATAAAAGAAATTGCAGCTAAAACATATTTCTTTTTTTGCAAAAACCAAATAAATAAAAGTGAAAAAAGAGGCATAACATTGGGATTCCAAGAAAAGCTAGTGTATTTAATTATTACAGGGGAGGTGGCAAAAATTAAGGCAGCCACATTGGCTCCACCATCACCAATCCAGGTGGCAAAAAATTTATAGATTAGATAAGTGGTCAGGACGCCTAGTAAGGCAACAAAAATTGCTGGTCCGATGGGATTAAACAAAGAAAGTAACAATGAGGGAGCAATTAAATAGTAATACCAAGGGCCCAGATACATGTTGCCAATTGAGGTTTGCGGTCCAATAAACATTAGATCCCCATTTTTTAGAAAATTAGCAACTGTTACCACATCTCTGCCTTGGTCACCTAAAAATTCGGCATAACCATCAATTTTATATAACCTTAAAAAAGCTGATAGTAGGACTATCCATAAAATTCGTTTTTTAAAAATATTTAGGTTCATTGGTAAAGGGTATGTAGCTTCATTTTTAATAGATCTCTTAATCCCGAAAAGACAACCTTTGGATTGGTACCAGTTGCCACTCCTTCGATACGACTAAAATGGCTGACACCAATTTCGACAATTTTAAAACCATGATTTTTAGCATGGATTAAAAATTCACTCGTTATAAATGGACCTCGTTCGGCTGTAAGCTTGGGTATAGAATCGACCACTTCTTTTTTAAACAATTTAAAGCCGCAATCTATATCTTTTATCTTCAATCCAAATAATAAGTAAACTGCCAGTTGCCATATCGAGGAACCCCAAATACGAAACGCTGAAACTTTTCTACCTAGATAATATCCAACCACCAGATCAGCTTTAGTTTGGACTTGTTTTTCAATAAGCTTGGGTAGTTCTGAAAAATCAAACTGTCCATCAGCATCAGTAAGTACTATCCATTGATATTTGGCATTGTATATTCCACTTTTAAATGATGCTCCATAGCCTCTATTAATTGGGTGAGTTACAATTTTTACATTGTTTGGATACTCTTTTTTTAGTTTGGCAATTACCTTGGCTGTATTGTCTTTTGATCCGTCATTTATAAGGATTACTTCCCATTTAAAGGCATGTTTTTTAATAATAGGGATAGCCTTTGTGAATGTATTTTTAATATTTTTTTCCTCGTTGTAGCAAGGAAAAAAAACAGAAAGTTCTTTTAGCTTGGTCATTGATATTGACGACATATGTTAACAGTATATCAGGTTGTTGACTTTAATTTATTATGGGTTATAATGTCCTGTAGTTAACTTTATAAAGGTTGTATTCAAATATTATGAAAAATGTACTAAAAATAACACTAACAAATTTAGTTTTACTTTTGTTATTGCTACGCACTACACCTGTACACGCTCAGTATGGGTCCACTTCAACCACTAATTCGCCATGTGTAAGTAATGACTTGAAAGTTCGAGCTTTAACCCAAACTAAATATTACGACAATTTGGAAATGAATACCTATTTATTTAAAGGTGGTGACCTGGTGGAATATTCTATTAATATTGAAAACAACAGAGATGTTGCGCTAAACGATACCAAAGTCTCTTATAGTTTGCCAACTTGCTCAACATTGATATATGGTCCAAATCAAAAAGAGGCCAGTAACGGGAATTTAAGTTGGACTATCCCTGAACTTAAAGCTAAAGAAGCAAAGAGTTTTACAGTAAGAGCTAGGTTAGATGATAGTTGTACAATAAAAAAGTTGGTTGCAGTTAGTAGCGCAAAATGTGAAAATGGATCCATAAGCCGTGATAACGCTGTTATCTATATTGGAAAACTACAGACTCCCCAAACAGGCCCTGAAGATTTCTTGTTAAAAACATTAGTGGTAGCCATGCTTGCTACTGGCGGAATTGTAACTAGAAAGTTAATCCGAGGCTACTAAAACTACTCCAGATGGAGATACAAGGTCATTTTTCCATCTGGATGAAAAATTCTGACGTTGTTGCCCAAGCCACCTGAATTTCTGTAAAAATAGGCCACGCCGTCATTTACAGTATGGACATTTTTGTTACTGGAAACAAAGTCAACCCCATTGTGGATACCACTTTTATATAGGAATCTTGAATAGGCTGTTCTACCCCATCCTTGGGTTATTCTAAAATCTTCCATAGGATATCCATACTGCTTTAAATATGGAAAGGGGTCTGTATCATTATAATAAGAAAACTTATCTAGATTTTCTTCTCGTAGATTATGTACCGCAAAATGTAAATGTGGACCGGTTGAGTAACCGCTATTGCCCATAATTCCAATAATGTCACCTTTTTTAACGTTTCGTTTACCAACAAACTTGGATTTGACTAGACCTGACAGTTCATTTTCTGCTTGAGACTTAAGCTCCTCTAGATATTTTTTATCTTTTTTAGTTAGATCAAGTAATTTGTTTTTTTCATCTTGTTGCTGGGCGAGTCTAAGCTTTTGAGCTTCGAATTCTTCTTTAGTATCTTTTTTCTTGGCGAGAAGTGTTTCTTGTTCGGATTTAAGATTTTTTATAGTAGAAAGAGTCACCTCTTGGTTTACATAAATTCCCTTTACATACTTGCTAACTGCCTCTTGGTATTTTTCCGCCTTAAAGTAATTATTAAAGTTGTTTATATTAAGTAATCTCATGGCTGGCGAACCAAATAGTTTCATTCTTTTATACATTTGATCGGTATTTCTAACATAGATTAGGGCTGAGCCTGCCACTTGTTTATCTAGACCTTCAATTTGCTCCCCAAGTCTTTCGATTCGAAGATTAAGCTCTTCTATGGCTAACTTGGTCTTTGTTATAGTTAGCTCGGTAACATTTATATCAAAACCAATACGACTTACAAGATTCTCAAGAGTGTTTTCTTTATTGTCGAGATCTTTTATTTGGGCGTTAAGTTTGGCTATTTTGCTGACCAAGTCTGTGGTTACTTGTGCAGAATCTTGGGCATAAATTGGCACCAAAAGCTGAAACGAAATAGAGCCTAACAATAAAAAAACTATTAGAATTTTTTTCATTTAAAACTTTATTTGGCGTCTAGCTCCAATGAAAGTTGAGGTAATACCAAGTACCATAGCAAACAGAATGGTAAAAGCCAAGGTTTGCCAACTGGCAAGGGAAGTGTACTCAAAAAATACAATGGGGCTAAAAAAGTTATTTAGACTATCTTTTACTAAATACAGGCTAAAAAAGGCCATAGACCAGCCAAATATGCCACCCGAAATTGACTGTACCAAGCCCTCGGCTACAAATGGGCTTACAACATACCATTTACTTGCCCCCAAAAGCCTACTAACTTTAACCTCTTCCTTGCTGGCTGTAATTTTTTGAGTTATTGTGCCTGTAACTAAAATCAAAGAGGTAATGGTTAGAAATATAATTATTCCCAAAGCTGCTCTTTTTAGAGTATCTGTGGTTTGCAGTAGTGGCCTAATGATATCTTCCGGATACACAACCTCGTCTACAGTATCTTTTTTTATAGTAAAACTTTGGGCTATTTGCGACAAGGTTTCCTGGCTGGTGGCAGTTACTTCAAAGGAGGCAGGCAATATGCTTGCAGTAACCATTTCGAGAAGAACTGGCTTGTCTTTGTTAAGCTCCTTATAGTTTTCAAGAGCTTTTTCTTTGGAAATATAGCGAATTTCTTTAACTCCCTGGAAATTACTAAGTTCGTTTTGGATACTATCAAGACTAGATTTATCTAGACCATCTTTTAGAAAAATGGTAATTTCTGGTTTGCTTTCATAATAACTAATTACCTTGTTTAGTCCGATGGAAAACAGTAAGAAGATGCTTAGTGCATACATAGTCAAGCTAATAACCATGTTCATAGCTATGGTTTGATAAGGTTGGCGCCTCATGTGGTGCCAAGCAGTGTTAAGAGTGCTCATGTTTATTTTTTTTATGAATAGATGACTTTTTTTCTTGAATCTGTCCATTTTCGAGCTCGTATAGTGTCTTTTTTGCTAATGGAAGAACTTCCAGTCGATGAGTGGTCATAATAATAGTTGTTCCAGAAGCATTGATTTCCTCAAGAATTTGTATTATTTTTTGGGTATTGTGAGGATCGAGATTTCCAGTTGGCTCGTCTGCAAGTAAAAGTTTTGGCCCCACAACCAGAGCTCTAGCTAGACTGGCTCTTTGCAGTTCTCCACCAGAAAGCTGGGATGGAAATGATTGTCTTTTGTTGGTTAGCCCAGTACGTTGTAGAACTATCTCTATTCTGGCATCAAACTCCTTTGCGGCAATATTATTTATATCCAGGGCGAGGCGAAGGTTTTCTTCAATGGTCTTGTTGGTAATTAACAGATAGTCTTGAAAGACAACGCCCGTTTCCCTTCTTACTCTTTCGCTAAATTTATTGCTTTTAGCAGAAAGCTGAGTGTTGTCAACATAAATTATGCCTGAAGATGGGTGTATTTGTTGAAGGATCAGCTTTAAAATGGTACTTTTTCCAGCACCCGATGCTCCAGTAATGACTACAAAATCCCCTTTTTCGACTACTAGATTAACGTCTCTTAATACTACATTGTCACCGTAAGTTTTTACAACATTGGACAGTTGTACTTTCATTTCAGTATTTTAATTGCTCCAACATCCAGTAGCCACCCTACTTTTGTTGAAGCATTGGTTTCTCCAGTTACCTCTACTTCCCTACCAACAAATAAATCTAAATCTAATACGGAGGAAGTTAAGGCAGCTTTTTGAGTAACACCACCTGGTCTAATCAGGGTATGGGTGCCTACGTTATTAATTCCACCTTTTTCCAGAGTCCCTGTGGCCTTGTCCTTAAATTGAGTACTATTGCTTCCATAGTCCTTGCCAATCTCAAGTTGAGATGCGTCTGTGATATTGTCAAGGGATACGGTTTTGAGCGGGGTATTACTTATTGCAGATGTAGTAGGTTTAGTCACCATTTGTGCAGGACGCTGTTTACCAAGCAACAATCCAGAACCTGTCCCAAGCAAGATTAAGGCTAAAATAATAAATTTGTTTAATGAAAAAACAGCACTGGGCTTTATTTCCCCAAAGTTTGGTAAAGGTATTTCAGTCATTAAATAGTGTAGCGAGATTAGGTATTTTGAGCAAGTATATACAAGGTATCTCGTCGATTTCGTAAAATGGTAGTTACTAACTGGTTGGCTATGGCTAAGACTTGTTTTAAAAAGCTGACTTGTCTTATTCTGGTGGCCGTGTAAGAAGTAAAAGAGGTAGATTTTACAAGATTCAAACCAAATGTATTGACCAAATGTTCCAGTTCAGACTGAGTATATTCTCGATTATGTCTATGGTTAATGGTTTTAAGGTTGGTTTCAAGAAGTTGGTCTAGGTGAAAATATATGTTTTTGTTAAAAAGTAGTTTTACTATGTTTTGAAGTCTAGTTGAATTAGGTGTGGTAATAAGAAAATATCCACCAGGTCGAAGTAGCCTTTTGGCCTCCTGAAATAAATTTTTAGGGTTAACTAAGTGTTCTAAGACTTCTGTGCATATAATCAAATCAAAAGATCTTGCAGAAAAATTTACCTTATCTTTTTCTATGTCTGCAATTAGAATATTTTTTCTTTTTATCGGTTCATGCGGTGAACTAACCCCATAAGTTTGATAAGTTGCAGCCAAGATGTCAAACAAATGTGTGGGAAAACAACCAATATCAAGTAATTTTGCAGTTGAGGGCAGGGATAACGATTGAATTTCCTTTAAAATATACTTAAATCTATCCTGGTGAATACTTAAATATGAGTTCAAGGTAAGGTTTTGGCTAAAAATATTTGTAAATCGTAAAAATTATTTCTAGCTAATAATACAGATTGGTTTTCTATCAGTACCTCTGGATCGTAAATCACATCCCCGGGAGTATTGATGGGTAATTCTAATGTGTTTAATTGGAGTGATTGTAGATTATTTATACTTAACAGGTACAAGAGCGCCTCAGGGTCAGTTAAGTCTTTTGAGATTGTTTTGTAGAGTTTAAAAAATTCAGCCAGTAAAGTTATGGATCTGGAGGATTTTAAGGCCTTTAAATACGCCTCAATAAGTAGATGCTGTCGGCCAATTCGACCAAGGTCAGTACCTCCCTGTGAGGGAATATCAGAACCTTTTCTGGATCTGACAAACTCTAATACATTTTTTTCACTAATTATATTTTCACCTTTTTGAAAACTTACTGTTTTATAGATAGGGATACTTGCTGAAGGCGTAGCAATATAGTCAGGATTTGGATAACGATCATCCACAAAGCCATAGGGCAAATCTATACTAACTGGACCAACTAAACTTGATATCTGCTTAAAGGTTTGAGTGGTTATAACAAACACATGATTAATATTTTGTCCGGTAATTTCCGAAAATTCTGTTCTTAAATATTTATTAGGATCTGAAGTTTTTTGACTTTGAGGATAAAGTTTATTTATTTTTTGCTTGTGTTTTTCAGACCAAGTATCTCTAGGAAGAGACACTATAGACAGGATGTTTTTTTCTAAATTAAGTTGTGCAAGGATTATAGTGTCGGTTACCTCCGTTTTTTCTAGCACATCATTTCTTGGATCCAGACCTAGTATCAAAAAGGTTGGTTTTTGAAACCTAGAAAGTCGCATATTTGATAGTGATTTGGCTTCTATAAAAACTGACAGGAAACTAGATGGCGAGTAGCCAAAAAGTTGAGTTAGGCTATTTAA
>CAYTYZ010000020.1:0-15440 GCA_964442385.1 uncultured Gammaproteobacteria bacterium | reverse complement strand
AGAAGACACTAGTACGTAGTCAATCCTCCAGCCTATATTTCTAGCCCTGGCCCCTCCAAAGTTACTCCACCAGGAATAATTCCCGCCCTCTTGGTTAAATATTCTAAAAGTGTCCACAAATCCAGCTTTGATAAAGTTATCAAAAGCACTTCTTTCTTCCTTAGTAAAACCTTTTTTGCCCACGTTTTCCTTAGGTCTAGCCAGATCAATTTCGGTGTGGGCTACATTCAAATCTCCACAGAAAATAACCGGCTTGGTTTTTTCTAATCTTTGGCAATGGTTCAAAAACTCCCTGTCCCATTTTTCCCGTAGGGGAATTCTACTCAGGTCATCTTTGGCATTAGGAGTATATTGTGTAACCACAAAAAATTTTTCAAATTCTGCGGTAATTACTCTTCCCTCAGAGTCAGGATTCCCGTATTTATCAGATAAGTCCAGCCCATGGTCCATATCATATTCCACTCTTATTGGTTTTTCCTTGCTAAAAATCGCTGTCCCAGAATAACCCTTTTTTTCTTTTGATGAATTCCAGTACTCTTCATACTCAGGCAAGTCTATCTCAGCTTGGCCTTTTTCAGCTTTAGTTTCCTGCAAACACAGTATGTCTGGCTTTTCGTTAGTTATAAATTCCTGCAGTGTCCCTTTCCGTATCACCGCCCGTATACCATTCACGTTCCAAGAGATTATTTTAAGTGTCATACAATGTATCTTACAGAGTTTTGATTATTTTGACTTGACATTGGGCAAAAAGGACTTATAATATAATTGTCGATGGAAACACAACTTGTTTTCATTACAATCGAATCAGTTCATTAAAAAAGGAGTAGCCGTGAAACTAAATAGTGGTCAAAGTTTTCTAGCCGGAATTCTCGTCGCCCTGGCAATCGTGGCGCTAAGCGCCTGTACTGCTCAGAAGCGAACCTCGTATGGTGACAATATGAGCATGGGGCCGGTGCCCTCAGACATCTGCCTCGTGAACGGGGTGCCTCAGGTCATCAGCGTCTCGGTTGAAAACGAAGGCGATATTGATTTCGCCTATCACGCCATAAATGGCGACATCGTCAATCAGAAGTATGGCCTGGGATTCATTGGGGTAACCACCAATAAACAAGGATCCTTGCGCTGGACTGGCGGTAGACCCTGCCCTCCCGGCTAGCTTCTATTCTGGTTTTGCTGACCCTGCCTGGTATTCATATCTGGGCAGGGTCTTTCTTTTTAAATCTTCGTAGCGACTTGTTAACTTCACCAGCTTGCACCTTAGGGTCCACTACTTTATATCTATCAAAGGCATTTGCATACATAGGGTCCAGCATGGCTTCCAGAATTTTCATCACCCCAGCTCTACCTATCTCTCGATGCTGAGATTTACTACCCTCATAAATATTATAATCACTGCCAACTTGCCCCTTCTCTTCTTCTGTTTGCACACACACGGCACTATCGCCATACATTTCTTGCATGGTTTTAGCCACAGTTGCAAAGTTAGCTGGATTTACAACTTCACCCGATAGATCCAGCAAATTAACTAGTTTAGCCCCTCTGTTCAAGTCTCTTACCATATTTTTTATGTCCGCATAATGATCACGAAAATTTTCAAAATAATCCTGCTGGAACTTATTAGCTGCTCCAATTTCTAACAGTCTGGATAGTAAGCTTTGTTTTACCAGTTTATTTATAACTTCACTATGTCCCAGCTTGTACACAAGTTTATTGGTAATATCGCGGAGTGTCTTTGACACTACTTCTTTTTTACCCTCAGCCACATAGGGGATAGCCAGTTCACTACTATCTGCTGGTGTTCCTCCCCAAAATGAATTTATCCCCCCAGCAGCCTCTAAAAATTCCTTGGCTTCTGTTGGGTTTTTGAAAACTTCTTCTTCAAACCCAGGAGCACTTTGTCGATTTTTCATTCCAAACCTTTGGAAAAATAGACTAGTAAAAGCCGCCACTCTCAGACGATAATCTTTAAAAGCCCCGTCGCTCCAAGCAACAACTCTAGTTTTATCCTTACTTTTACTTGCTCCCACTTTATCGTAAAAAAACTTTTTAGCCAGCATATCAGCTCGTAGTGATGACACAAATTTACCATTTTCACCCTTGGGATCCAAAGTAATTATTACATCATATCCGGCGCTAGCAAACCCATCAAGTGATGCTAGTTCATTTTCGCCTTCTGCCTGTTCTTCAGGAGACACGGCATCTGATGACCAATTTGCCAACCCAGCAAAGGGCTTTGGCAAGTGTGGGTTTATTTGCTTTTCGTCCCCATGTTTTCCCGTCCACCTAATACCTCCATAGTAAAAAGCCACTTTTTTGTCATGCATCTTTGCCCAGTCTAGAATTTCCTCTGTACTTAGATTCTTTCTTGTCTGACCATCTCTCATGTCTCCCACATCCTGTTCAGGATTAAGTCCATTTAGGATAAAAACGGATCCACCTAGTCTTTTCTCGGGATCTGTTCCGGTGCTTTCATACATTTGTCGCAACTCAGAAGACAGCATGGCCGATGCCAATTCATTAACTTTATATTTACTTTCTGGAAATTTTTTAGCTTCTCGCCTGTCTACACCTGAGTCCATTACTCATTATGCCAGATTTTACTTCATTTAAAGAAAAGCATATAATATAAGACACATGTCAAAGGAGGACTTATCAAAAAGTAGCGGGATTTTACCACCAGAAACTAAAATGCCCCTTTCAGCAGATGCCACTCGTTTTGCCAAACGTTTTTCTGCCATGAATCTGTTAGCCCAATGGAAAGGTTCAACCTTTCCACGTATTCCCAGGGCTTCTTGGATATCTCCTATCTTTCCTCAAGTCAGACTGGATGAAAAGTGTGGGGTAGACTACAACACTATTTTAGAAACACCAGGATTTCACGGATATCACCCCTCTGAATGGGGCATGAGGCCAGATACACATAGAAACCCAAAAATAAGTGTGGCTATCGGAAGCTATTATGAAACTAAGGAAACTGATTTATTAAGAATCGCCTTGGCCACCTTTGTGCCAGATGACTTTGGTCGACCTATTGATATTGTCCTTACCCTAAAATCTAATCCACAGTTAACCCAAGAATCTTTGGAAAAAGCCAGAAAAAATCCATATTTTGGACTTATGTTATTTCATGCCGTTTTACCGAATTTTATTTCTGGCTCAATAGACAGCGCCATACAACGGACCTTCCTTGAATTACCTTGGGAAGTGCAACAGAATTATTTTGGAAAATACGGAGTAATAATACGTGCCCCACAAACTGCAGTTATTGCCGATACCACAGGGCAAAGTATGTCAACTACAACTCTCGAAATTCCAAAAAATATTGTTCCACTTGTTCGTATGGTCTAGTCTTTCTATTTAAAATTCGGTCCACCGATGCCTATTGTTAACAGGTTTGACAAGGTCGACCAAGGACAAGAATCAGTACTCCAAAGTAGCTGAGGAAACTAGAGCCATTTCTGCACCACCTGAATCAAGCCTATTTTATTACACCTCTTCCTCGTATCTTACCAGTATTAAACTAGCAGAGGTAACTACTATCATTATTACAAACAAAGCTTTAAAACCGTTGGCTCCAGCAATCCACCCACCCAATATTCCAGCAATAAATACAGTTAGGTTTAAAATTACTCTCCACAGGGAAAACTCCCGAAGGGACTTATTCTTGTCCAAATGACTTGCTGTAAAAACCTGGAAACTGATAGTAACAATAGCGTCAGCCACTCCACCAACAAGCTGGCCTAGCGCTACCCAGTAAATATCCCCGGCCAAAAGAAATGCCAGCCAAGTAACAATTTGTAAAAAATAGGCAATTTTACGTAGTTTTACGTAGTCTATTTTTTTATCCTCAAACTTAAGCAAATAAAGTGAAGTAAAAGTAGAAGTCAAGAAAGGCAACCCCACGATAATTCCAATAATTTTATAGTCAGTTGTAAAACCCTGTAAAAAAATTGCTAGCAATGGGGCCAGTAGGGCACTGGAAAAATGAGTAAGTCCCTGAACTAAAAAAATATGCCTTAAATACGAGTTCATACTAAAATATAAGCTTTTTTTGCTATAATCTCTACACCAGCGCTATGTCCGCCTAGGCGGATCACTCAGCGGTTGCGGTGGTACTAAATAGTAAATTTCCCCTTTGCCTCTGGTACAATATCGCTATAACCCAGCGGTGGCCGAACGGTCAGGCAGCGGTCTGTAAAACCGTTTTGAGTAGGTTCGACTCCTACCCGCTGGACACTTCAAACTTCTAGTAGGCTATGGTTAAAGTTCTGTGATATGGTTTTTCGTCACCAGTTTTTTCTTGAGACTTTTTCCAAAGCATTGTATCAACTTGAGCTGATGTAACCTGGCCAAACCTTTTTGACAGATCCTGCCTTATCATTTCCACTGCCCAAACAGTGTTTGCCCTAATTTCTACCTCTTCCCTTGTCTCGGATGCAATTAATTCATATGAGTCAATTTTCTGAGCTAGTTTTGGTACATACTCAATAATCCCCAGTCTTCTGAGTAATTGTGGAATCTTGTAATCGGCAAAGGCTGTCAATTTATCTAAATCTGACAATGGCTCTCGCCCACTTAAAGCCATTGCATCGCTAACCCCTTTTACCAGTAATTGTGCCCGTTTGTAAAACCCAACTTCCCGATTTTCAAACAGTGCTGAGTCGTTAAATTTCGGAAACTTGTTTATTAATAAATCCAATAACCTTATGGCACTACCGCCAGATTGCTGGACAACAGCTGTATACGATCCGCCAAAGTCACTATCCAGTACTCTACCTAATTCTCTCAAGCATTCTAACCTTTTCTTAAACAGTGGAATTTCCACATTACCTTTTATAACCCTTTTCCACTCATCTTCACTTAAACTAGCAAGAACTTTTGCCTCAGTAAACCGAGGGTTTTTCTTTGCTTCTTCTTCAATGCATCTAAATAAGGCCATAGAACCATCAATTTTTTCTTCTCCAAACTCCACTGTCCACTTAGGCTCATTTTTACCTGCCCAATAACAAAAGTTAACTGAATTAAAAATGTAAAGAAGTTTTACTAATTCATCGTATGAACACTGATAATGTGTCCATCCTGATTCAGTGGTCGCCAAATCATTTGAGTTAATTGTACTAGTTAGTTTCTCAATTTGAGACTTGGATATTTTAACAAGCCTGGAGTTTTCAACTACAAATTTCGTTGTTTCTAGCACATTAATCATGCTGTGATTATAAAACAAATTACGGAAAGTGAATTGGTTGTTAGAGCACCATTCCATCAGAATCCGATTTACTAGACATCTGATAAAATATCTCATGAAGTCCATAAAAACTTGGGTAGAGCTTTCCCGTGAGAATGTATTTTCTAAATACGGTCGTAAAATCGACAAAGTAATTTTCAAACTTCCAACAGGTCAAGAGTCGGATTTTTATTTGACAGGTAAAGATGGTAGGGTAGTTGCTGTTTTTGCCTTAACATCAGATAATCATGTAATCCTCGTGGAGCAGTTTCGTCCTGGTCCTCAAAAAATTCTCTTGGAATTACCTGGCGGTGCTGTTAACAAGGATGAAACACCCCTGGAAGCTATCAAGAGGGAATTCTTAGAGGAAAGTGGATATACTGGTGATTTCGAGTTTGTAACCGAATCAATTATCGACGCTTATTCTGGAGCCATTCGATATCATTTTGTCGCTAAAAATTGTCAAAAAGTTCAAGAGCCGACTGATACAGAAATCGAATTTACAAATGTTATTTTGATGAATTTAGAGCAGTTCAGAAAACATCTTCGTTCCGGTCAACTTTCTGATGTTAATACAGGCTACCTAGGGCTAGATTACCTAGAACTTCTCTAGAGGTCTCATGGTTTCAAAAATATCAAATAAATTCGCTACTGTTCCGTTCCATCTGTATCCGACTTTATAGACAATTGTTGTATACTACCTTGTGGATATAAACGTACTTCTATCTTTGTTGTCATCTTCAGGTGCCGTTGACAATCTTGCCTCAAAAACCGGACTAAAAAACGACACCTTGACCAAAGTACTCCAAGTTGCGGGCCCAGCCATACTTTCTGGCATGGCTAAAAATACTCAGTCTACTGCTGGCCAAGATGCCTTAAATAGTGCTCTAGATGCCCACGACCCGTCTTTACTAAATAATTTAGGTGACATTTTTAACCAAACAGACGTCACCGATGGGCAGAAAATCCTAGCTCATGTATTTGGCAACCAGCAGAATCAAGTTACATCTTCCATAGCCAAAAAACATGGAATTGATGTTGGCAAAGTGGGCTCTGCCATGGCTCTTCTTGCTCCAGTAGTTATGTCCTATTTGGCCAAGGAAAAGAAATCAAAAAGATTACCTAAAAAAACCATGTCCAAGGTTCTAAAAAACTCCTCATCAGGCTTTGATTTAAAAAGCCTAGCTTTTGATTTTCTAGACAAAAATAATGATGGCTCGGTAGTTGATGATATTGCAGGCAATCTGCTTAATTATTTTTCAAAAAAATCATGAAAAAACTTTTGACCCTAGCCCTGGGTGTCTTTATTCTTTCTGCCTGTTCCACAACAAAGCCTGCTCCAGGTCCCTCCTCTGCCTCCCCAGCTACACCTACTACACCTGTGGTATCTACAGCGCCCAAAGCTAATCCTGCTAGTTCCTTTACCGGAAGCTTAATGGATCTACTTGGTATGACCGATACCAAAAAATGCACACTAAATATTTCTAATACCAACACCAACATCACCGGCACGTATTATATTTCAGGTGGAAAGGTTCGCGGCACTATGCAGACTCTTGGACAAGGCAAGGGTACCCCCATTGAAATGAACACCATGGTAGATAAAGAATATATGTACTTTTGGATGGAAAAACCCATTGCCTTTGGTTCAAAAACCAGCCTAGCAAAACTAGCTCAAATGGGCAAAGACTTGGGTGCAGGTAAACCCACCTCTGGAACTCTTCCAATAGGTCAAACTCCAGATCTCGGTGCCAAGCAACTTTTTGATTGCCAAAGTTGGACAGCCGATCCTTCCATGTTTATAGTTCCATCCAATATCAAGTTTATTGGTAACAATTAAACTAGCTTAGAATAAAGTCAGATCCCTTTTGCACACTTTACACGTGCAGTTATTTTGGGCAATAGGTTGTCTGCCGCCAAGAGGTTTTAAAATATAGTCAATTATTTTTGTCCACACTAGGTACTTTTCTCTAGCATCATGTGCCATGGAAAACTTGCGCAGTATTTCAAGTAACTCTTTATCCCACATTTCCAAATCAGCAAATAATCTTTTATCGCTCACCCTCCATTTCCCGTGAATAAAATAATGCTTTTTTAGTAATTCGCAAACGGCCATCCCCATCGAAAGACAGGCAGCCTCTTGGTTTTTTTTAATTAGTCTTTTTACCACATCATCCGCGTGATAAAACACAAACTGTATATTTTGGTAGTCACCTTTTACAGCTTTCTTGGCAATTACTTTTTTTGCAAATGATCTTAGCTTTTTTAACTCCCCAGTTTTATCAAAAACCACCAATGATTCGGCCACCATAGGGATCCTATCTCCTTTTTTTATCTCCTGCTCTGTAGATTCTTTAAGTTGTTCTAGTGACAGAAAACTAATATCCAGTTTTATTCCATCTATAAATGGATGATTAATATTTTTACAAAGGTTATCTTCACCAACTACCACTTTTACATCCAGGTCACTCTCCTGTGTAATTTCTCCTCTGGCAACCGAGCCAAATACAAATGCCCCCAAATATCTGTCATTTTCTTTCAAAGCCTTAATTTTATTTATAGCCTTTTTGTACCCAAGAGGAAGTTTTAACTTCATTAAATTAGTCTACCGCCTTTTTAATTAAACTTTTCCAATATTTATTAGAAAATTGTTCGGTTTGTTTAGATAGCTTCATTCGATTTACATAAGCTAAATATGTCAAAAACACATTTGGAGCCCGGTCCAACAGCACCTCCAGTACAACTACTGATATTTTTTTACTTTCAATTTTTTCATTTGCCCCCCACAGCTTTTTTTCCACCTCGTCTTGTAAATTTTGGGCAATCACCGTAGCCTTGCCTCTGTCCATATTCTTGACCTCCCTCACAGCATTATAAATTCCACAAAATATTTTTTGATGGTTAAATTTACGCACACTACCATCTTTTTTGATAACCTTCAGATGACTCATATCTACTTTTTCACTAGTAGTAAAAGTCTTATGGCAACTTTCACATCTTCGCCTCCTCCAAACTGTATTTTTTAAGGTAGTTCTGGTATTTATAGTAAATAGTTGTTCGCTATTGCAGAATATACATTGCATGGCTGTATCTTGACATAAATATCCTAAATAATATAGTTAGAAATTGCCAAGTACACAATTTCCAGCTCTGGCACTTAATTAAATACCACTAGCCCTCGACCTATCTTAGCCAGGGTTATCAATCTAAATTTAAGTATGTCATGGCTAACCGGTAAGGAAATACTCAAGCAAACCACCCTTGGAAAGATTACCATTCAGCCTTTAGACACCAGCTCAGTCAATCCCAATAGCTATGATTACCATCTGGCTCCCAACCTAAAAATCCTTTTGCCAAACTCCAATACTGGTAAAATAAAGTTTCTTGATCCTAAAAAGCCTTCTTTGTATAAAGACGTAAAAATCGGTAAAAATGGCTACATTTTGATGCCAGGTGTCCAATACCTCGGACATACTGTTGAAGTCTTTGGTAGCACTCTTTATGCTAGTCTGTGCACCGGCAAAAGTTCCATTGGTAGACTTTTTATTCATAATCATATCTGTGCTGGGCTAATTGATATCGGTTTTCTTGGTCACATTACTCTGGAAATTATCTGTCAGATCCCAGTCAGGGTCTATCCCAACATGCGCTTTGGGCAAATCTTTTGGTTTACACCAGAAGGCAACTTAACCCAGTATTCAGGCAAATACACCAATGGTAACGCAGCCCAGCCCAGTTTAATTTATCAAGATCTGCCATGAGCTTCCCAGATCGCCTCCGCCTGTGTTTTTTTGGCAAAGAAAGCGGAGTAGGCAAAAGTACAGCTGGTGCCCTGGCCTACGACTATCTATCTTTTGAAATCAAAACCCACTCTGTTTACAGATTAAATGTAGCCCAGCCGCTACATGACATCCAATCTTTTGCCTATCAAAGATTTAATCTTGAAAGTACCGGCCAAGATGGCCGGCTTTTGCAGTTTCTAGCCGCCCATTTCCAAGCCCGCCTAGGACCAACTTTTCAAGCCAATCTGGATCATCTAGAATCCCTTGCCACTAAAACCATTATTATTAACTCCGATTGTCGAAACAATACTTATCCAGTTTTAAAAGATAGGAGCTTTATCTTTATTGAAGTTCTTAGACCCAGACCAATTGCAAGGATCGGGGATTCAAGTCAGTTTAATAAAGATCACCCAGTCGAATTCACCAGTCAAATAGTTCCAGACCTTCGGCTTGACAATTCAGGCACCCTTGAAGACTTACGTCCCCGCTTAACTAGTCTATTACACCACCTCCAGTGTAATTACTTGACACCAAACACTACCAGTACTAAACTAACTAGTTAGCTATTTGCCTATAAATTAAAATGCTGCAAGTATCCGAAAAGCTACAAAAATTAACCCACCAAGCAGTTTCTAAATTACCCGATATAGACAAAAGCAGAATAATTACAGACTTAAATGGGGTTGTGTCGTATCTTAACAAGGACAGATTTGTAGGAAATGGACTTTGGTCAGCCAAGGTAAATGAAAATGGCACAGGTAGTATTTCTGTAAGAAAATCTTATGTTAACAATTACGAGTCAGGCTACGATGTTTGGGGAGTCTTTTTTAAAGGTTTAATTGCCAGATTATCACCTACCTCGGGAAAATATTTTGGCCCCAGAACCTTTATTCCAGATATTGATATCGACTATCAAGAACTTAAGCCGAGCTATTTGGGTGGACGCGACTACTATCAAGGGCCAGGTATGGATTTTGATGGTTTAGTTAAAAGCCATGCAATTGTCGAAGGATTTCAAAGAAGGGTTATCTTGCCCTCAACTTTTACAAAAATTACAGCTATTGCTGGAATTATAGATAATACTCTGGTTTTAACTTCTGAAAAGCGGGTTTATTTAGACGGTCTATTAGAAAAAGCCAAGTCAGATCTCGGATCCAAAGCCAAACAAGTACAAGCCATCCAAGCCAGGCTGGTAGTAAGATAACAACGGCTAGTCATAAATATCAGGCCTTCTTTACTCTAGTGTCTTTTTTTTTGTACCAAATTAGTCCAAAATCCCTGGCCTTATCTTGTTCTATTGTCATTTGCCCTCCTGTCCTAATATATCCCAACATCTAATTATAAATTTATTACTAAAATGCACTTTTCCAAAGAATTTTATAAAATAGCCGAAGAACAAATCAAACCCTATAGAACAATTGCTACGGTTATTCCTAGTACAACTGGTTTCGCTGAATTTAACCGGAAAATAAAAGACCTTGCCTCTAAATACAGAATCCCTTTCCTGCTTGAGACCTCTAAAACAATCCCTAGTCTGGATATTCTCGGAACCGCTTATGATAGGGAGTGGGAAATTTGTGATAGTTATGAGCCAAGTCGCTACCGTGATGTTGAATATACTGTAAGGCGACGGCACAATTTTCCCTTGACAGTAAAATACTCTGGGGATCTAGCTATATCAAAAGCTAACCCTAGACAAGTCAGCCTGAGGGGTGAACCAGAATATACTTTTAAGTCAGTAGATGTAACCAGAGCTACGGCTAAAGATGCGTTTGATTTTTTTTCATTTGGCGATGATTACACAAAAAATTTCTCGCAAATTTACCAAGAAGCATATCATGCTATTTTTGGCAAACCAAAAGCACCTTCTATTACTCTTGACGGCCAGTTTATGCGACTCTCTTTAGATCTCGACTCTCTACTTGGGCAATGGGTAAATATAAACAATCACGGTATTCTCCTAAACAAAGGCCAAAGATTTGATTTGGTCATTACCGAAGATGAATGGCAAGCCTACCAGAAAGTAAATCCAATTTCAGTCACTCCAGTTGTCTAATTCTACCCTACAGCTTTCTTTATAAAGCTCCGCCAATATTTTTTGGAAAACTGTTGGTTTTTAACCGTGTCTTTCATAATGTTAAAATAGGAAAGATAGGCCAAAAACAAGTTTGGATCTTTTTCCAACAGAGTTTCCGCCACTAGTCTAGCTAGCCATCTGGTGCTAATTTCTTTTTTCCCCAGTTCTACAATTTTATTTTCCACCATCCTTGTTATGTCATCTGACAATAGGGCCGCATCACCCCGGTCCATACCCTTTGTTTCCAAAGCCGCATTGTATATTCCACAAAATAATTTTACTCTTATATATCTCTTTTTCGTTCCATTTCGCTTAACAATTACCAAGCCCGACAGGTCACTTTTTTCTTTTGTTGTAAAAGTTTTATGGCACGATTGACATTTTTTCCTTCTCCAAGTTTCGTGTCCATGGGCTACGGCTCTTGAATTAACTGTAAATAGCTGTTCGCTCCCACAATACATACATCTCATATCTATATGATGACATCAAATTATTTATTATGATAGTCATTAAGTTAATGCTAGGCTTAAAAATAATTTTTTTTCCATCACCATCCCGCTCTATAATCAATCTTTTTATCTTGCCATACTCACTTGTTAATAGTTTAAAAAAATAATGACCAGAACATTCACCGAAGTTCCCAGGTTAGATATCAACCATCCCAAGTTTCCTGAGTTTGTCGCCAGACTAAAAGAACATTACTCTAAAGATAAAATTTATACGTCGGCTTTTGAGGTTCGGGAGACTCCTGGATCAGTACACATACTAATCCACAAAGATCGGGAATATTTAAAGTTAACGGGTCCGAAGTATTATGATAACGATTATCGTGACCCCTATGTTTACTTAAAAGCTACTACTGCAAGTTATTTCCCGGTCCAACTTGGGATAATGGAAGTTAGACGCGAATTCAGAGTTTTATGTGATGTAAAATATGAGCCTCGTGCAGTATTTAGTAGAACCACTTTTTTAACAGATGGAAAATTGCCAGATGGACGCGAAATTATGGGAACCTACTCACAACACTACCTAGAAAGCGTGGCGGGAGTTATTTTAGCAGATCTATTCACAAGATAAATATGACCAATATATCAGCTGAAATTGAAAAAAGATTAGAGAATATCTGCACTACCTATATCAAAGGTTTTCAAGTTAGGCCAGAAACTGCTTCTTTCGAGCAAT
Source organism: uncultured Gammaproteobacteria bacterium (assembly GCA_964442385.1). Taxonomy (GTDB): domain Bacteria; phylum Patescibacteriota; class Microgenomatia; order UBA12405; family UBA12405; genus CAYTYZ01. The sequence goes on along the minus strand of CAYTYZ010000020.1, from coordinate 3,175 downwards.
TTCGTTCCAGACTTGGAACTTCATTATTTACTAAAAACAAATCTGGAAAACCAATTATAGAGATTTGTGGCCCAGCCAAAGCGGTAGTAACGGACATGGATGATAGCTATAGTTGGTATTCAGACGTCACTTGGGAAACAGATAATTTAATAGCCAGGTATTCTTTTCCACTCTCCCTTTCTTGGCCAGACCATTTTTCACCAGACGAGGTTCTTACTCCAATTGCCCGTGGATCAAATCTTTACCGTTTTAATTTCAACGATGCCGAAGTTAGATTTGCCTCTAGGCATCTTAGCCAAGATCCAGGCTCCAGGTCTGATCTAGTTTTTGATGCCCAAAAGCAACTTTTTGCTCACACCAAGTCGATTTTACTATCAATTTTTCCCGACTTGGTAAAACGCCAAATTAATATACTTAAATTATAAAACATGACTTTCACTTGTCATGTATCTGCATATATTTAGGATACTTTTTTTACCCCTAGCTCAACCTATCATAAAATAGCCACCTGCTCCTAGCTCTAGATTGGCACTGTTTAAAGAAGGCACAATCACTCACTTAATAGTTTTAATTTATTTATGACAATTTTCAGCCCCGAACTTCAAGGCTTAATAACCGACCGTCTTGCCAGTTATGCAGGACACTTAGATGTGCTTAGGGCACCGGATTTCCCTTGGAAAAATAGCAGCAAAGTATTTTATGACTGGAATTGGAGTGGTACCAATAACTTTTATCGTGCCTTCGAACTTCCAGGATCCAGGTCAATAGGGGATGGAGGTAGTGAGCTAGAGTTTTGCCATGCTCCTTTTATCGTCCGCTACAACCTGGTCCTCAGTCCAGACAACCTATCAGGCAATCTCTATACAGTTCCCAGATTAGTTATTCCGGCCAGAACCTATTCCACTGCCCCCACCCCCTCTGCTTCCAGGGAATCGCTTTACACAGCCCTAGCTAATGCTAGTTCTTTACCACCCCTATCTATTCGACTCAATCAAAGTCTGACTAGGCTAGATACTACTCCCAATTATATCTGCTTAACCAGCGAATTAAGTCGAATATTACCAAGGAAGGCTCGACAAGGCCGCTCTTAGTCCAGTCTTGGGTTCAATTTTTACATAATTTATTCTATAGCTAGCCATAGGCTCGTTGGGTTGGGCATCGTCAATCAAAGTTAAGTCTGCAGGTGCGCACCCTCTTTCTTTTAAAAACTCACCAAAAAACAAGCTTTTTCCATCAGCCGAAAAATCACCCTTCAAAACCCCCTTATCAGCCGAATTTAACACTCCATCAAATATCTCATATAGTCTCAGTGATGGGGCTGTAAACAAAGTAAAACTATCCATATTATCTGTTGCCACGTATACCTGATTAGTTTCCCGTAGTCTGGATACAATCTCTGGCATATCAGGTAGGGCAAATCGCATTCTTTTGCATCCCACAATAAACATCTCTTCCACCTGGCGCGGATCAATTTCTGCTCGCTGTGCTACCCCTTTTAAAACTTCTTTGTAGTCAATTCTGCCCCTCATCCAGTCTGCCATTATCTTTGCTGAATCTTCGCTTTTAAACAAGGCCTTTTCAAGTCTCAAAAACTGTTCACTACCAGGATCAATTTGACCAAAAAACAAGTCGTTGCACAAAGTAAAATTCCAATCAAAACAAATTATTTTTCTTCTTTTTTCCATCATGGGTCATTTATAAACTGCCCCTTTTAAATAACAACTAGTTAAATCTATTGCTAAACTAGTCAATGCTCTTAAAAAGTCTTTGGTTAGCTACGTTTAGATCTCACTCGGAATCAGTCTTTAAGTTCTCCGACCAGATCAATCTTATTTTAGGCAAAAATGGTTCTGGCAAAACCAACATTTTAGAGGCTATTTATGTCCTGTCTTCCGGCAAAACATTTTTACCACATAGTCTTGGTGAGCTAATTAACTGGGGGAGTGACAGTTCCACCATTATGGGCAAAACTGCTGACAATAAACTTGAAGTTCAACTTTACAAAAAACCAGGAAAAACCACTATTTCTAGAAATTTTAAGCTTGACGAGTCACTCAAGCCTAGACTTAAATATTTAGGTACCCTCAAATGTGTTATTTTTCAACCCGACGACCTTCGGTTAATTACCGGTTCTCCTACCAGAAGGCGAGACTATCTTGACGGTATTTTAAGCCCTCTCCATTGGCAATATCAACAGGCTTTAACCAATTTTCACAAAGCTTTAAAGCATCGCAATGAACTTTTAGACCTAATCTTTTTAGCCAAGGCCAAGCCTGATGAATTACATTTTTGGGATAGTGAGCTTATTCGCTCTAGCCAAATAATTTGTAATTATCGGAATAGCTTTGTTAGTCTAGCCAACACTTTTTTTGCCTCATCTTCCAATCCAGAAATAGCCCTACTTTCCATTCAATATCAACCTATACCAATAACTGCTAATGGTCTCACAGCCTCTTACCCGCTCGATCTACGACGTGGTTCGACTCAGTTGGGACCCCACCGAGAGGATTTTTCTTTTCATTCTAGTCTATTTAACACTTCAGACACAAACCTTCTTCACTGGGCCAGCAGGGGACAGGAAAGACTAGCCGTTTTAGCCTTAAAATTGGCCGAAATAAACTATATAAAAATTACTTTTAACCAAAGCCCCATACTCCTTTTAGATGATATCTTCTCCGAACTAGATCCAGAGCACCGACAGCTAGTCGTAGATATTTGCTCAACACACCAGTCGTTTATTACAAGCGCCGAGTCAGGTGTCGAGTCACTTTTACCATCCTCAAACATAATCAATTTATCCTAACTAAACTCTTGCACAAACTCAGCTCAGGCTATATAATGACCTTCACACCTTTTGAAGAACATGGGTTTTTCGGTGTCGAGGTGGCTTTGCCACCAATGATCTTTAACAACGAATTTGTGCGTTTTTTTCCCAATCTTCCAAAATATAGTAACTTTGGATGATTTTTTAGAGCCAATTTGTTAGTACCAGAACAACGAGATGTTTGTTCTGAGTTGTCAGAAATGATAACGAAATCCGCGTAAGCGGAAAGATTTTTGTCTGTTTTTATCGCTAAAAATAGATACACGAATAGTTCCAAAGCTCGCAAGAGCCCGGAGCTTGTACTAAGAGTTTGATCGTGGCTCAGGGTGAACGCTGGCGGTGTGCCTAAGA
>CAYTYZ010000019.1:0-15629 GCA_964442385.1 uncultured Gammaproteobacteria bacterium | reverse complement strand
GAGATTGGTCTCTCTAGATTCCTACGGGATTTCACGTGCTCCGCAGTACTCAGGTGCCAAACCTTGTTTTTACTCATTTTCGGGTACGGGACGTTCGCCCTTTTTAGTCGACTGTTCCAAGTCGTTCCCCTGATTTTCAAAACAATTATGTCTGGTCCTACAACCCCCGCCAATGGCGGGTTTGGGCTCTTCCGTTTTCGCTCACCGCTACTAACGGAATCTCTTTGATTTCTTTTCCTCCGGGTACTTAGATGTTTCAGTTCCCCGACTTACCCAGCTGAGCAACACCAAATTTTTTATGCGCAGTAATTGTTTTTTAAAAATATTTCACGAAGTGGCTATTTTACAAAAAATAATTACAAGCAAATAAAAAAACTTAGTGTCGCCCAGCTTCAGTCTGCTTTCACAGACCGGAGTTTCCTCATTCGGACATCGCGGGATCACAGCTTGTAGACAGCTCCCCCGCGCATTTCGTCGCCTTCCACGTCCTTCTTCGGCTTTGGCAACCAAGGCATTCACCATATGCTTTATTTAAAAATTTTCCAGCTAATTTCAAGCAACTTTATTAAGTTGTCCCCCCTCCTAGGGGGTATTTTATTATTTTGGTTGACAGATTGTTAAAGGTCAATTGTATTCAAAAAGCACAGCTTTCGTTGCGCTTTAGCAAAGACAATATGGTAGTCAATAGCTATTGGCTTTCAGTCTTTAGAAAACCCAAGAACTATCAGCTAATGACTAATAGCTAGCGACTATTAGAGTGGACCTGGGGGGACTCGAACCCCCGACCCCCTCATTGCAAATGAGGTGCTCTAGCCAACTGAGCCACAGGCCCATTTGCAAAAAACCTAATTTAAAGAACTTTATGCCAAAAAAGACATAAAAAAAGCCGAAGCTTTTACTTCGGCGTCGACTATTCAACTTCTTTTAAGTTAGTTTAATAGTTTTTTTGAGCGTAAACATTAGCCGAAGATTTATAGGTGAGGGAAGTGTATCAAAATAGAATTACCCGGTCAACAAGCAAGAACTATCAAATCTACTCTGTTTTATTGTGCATCAATTTGTTTCACTTCAACATCTTCCGGTACGCACATTTCTTGACCAAGATTTTTGTTACTTGCCGCTTTGGGTGTAAAACAAACCTTATAGCTATCTTTCGTGCCTTCAATATACATCCTGTCCACAGGTAGCTTGCTTACTACCATTTCTTTGCCCTCAAATACTGGTCTCAATTCCCCGGCTTGGATCAATTCACCCACAACAGTGGAAACCTCAACTTTTTCACCACCTAAAACAAAGGGATACTTACCCTTATTAGAATAATATCTCTCGCTAGCTAGTAATATTTCAGCCGCATCACTTTTGTATTTTGCGTCCCTAGCCTTATTAGTTTGCTCAATTGGATTTATACTAGCCAAAATACTCACAGAAAAAAGTCCAATATAAACTGGTACTAAAAAGAAGTTTAGTAACAGTCCCACGATAGCCCAGGTCTTTTGCGAGCTTCTAAACTCTTCCACACTATTCCAGTGTTTATTCTTCCAGGCCCATTTATTACCTTTTAGACCCAAAATAATCGGGGTAAATAGGGGAATATTAAAAAATAGTCCTAGTAAAATTGCCTTAATGCTATTGTTGCCAATTCCCCATATCCAGCTTAAAAAAAACGCCCCCCAGTTAAATCCTTCCGGTCCATTTGGTAGTTCATTCGAGACGTCGTTTTTAGGCTGGTTTGGCGGCAACTGTTGGGTCAAGTCCATACCCAACTATACCACTTTTTAACAAACCAGCCTCGTCTAAGTTGTCAACAAACTAAGAATTCTTAAAATCCCTATTGTCGATTGCATCTAGGTCAGCCTTTCTATCAGCAGGTATTTTAGCTTTTAGTTCTGCAATGCGTTGGTCAATACCATCAGGTCTAGTTGGCAAGTATGAAGAATCCACTAGTCTTCTGTATTCTTGCAACAAGTTGTCTACATTTGATGCTCTTTCCCCTCGACCAAATATCCTTCCTACCCAGCTAGTAAACCTCCTCCAAACACTTGGTGGCTTTTCAGCTTTAGGTGGTTCAGGTGGTGCAACCTCAGGCGCAGCTTGTTTAGCTGGTCCTTCAGTCCCGGCACCTTCGACAGCATCTGGAGGTGCTACTGGTTCAGGAGCTGCTACTGGTTCAGGAGGTGTCTCGCTACCTTCTGCAAGAGGCATCTCTGGTTCTTCTGGAACGTCTTCGTCAGGATCAACCATATCAACCACCGTTTCATGCCCGTCTGGATTCTCATCCTCAGGATTTGGCCCCCCTTCACCTTCTGGCTTACCACCAGCATTTGGATCAGCCTCAGGAGCCTTGTCATCCCCCTCTCCTTCACCTTCTGGATTAACACCACTTGAACCATCAACCTGGGCCTCATCCTCAGGTTTGTTGTCTTTATCATGTTCGCTTGGCAAACCTAGTATCCATTTCTCGTCCTCACTAAGGTCGTCAACACTCAAGCCTGGCTTTCCATCTGGATTTTTCTGGTCCATGGCGTCCATTATCTCTTTCACACCTTTTACAGTTTTATCAAGTCTCGCAGCCCCATCAAAAACCATCAGCTCCTCTGCACTCTTTATTGATCCCTTCTGTTCATCTTGTTTTTTCCAAGCTTCTCCAACTCCAAGTTTTGCTTTGTCAAAATCATCAAAACCAAACATTGTTTTAACCTTTTCTTGATCTTCGTCACCCAAGTTGGCTCCTTTCACTATGCTAGCAATGTAGAACTCTCTAGGCTTATTTGCCTTAAAATCTGCCATTTTTTGTTCTGCCTTTGCCATTCTTCCGGCATTTTCATGAAAACTCACCAATCTCGCTAATTTATCTAAATTAGTTGGTCCACCTAACGCACGAGTTTCATCGTCATTTTTCAAAAAGCCCTGTTTATCAGCCGAAACCTGTTTGGCCCAACCTGTTTTTACATGATCTACTACCTCTGGTCCACCCAACACTTCAACCTGTGGCTGTGACAGGTCCAAGCCAACTATGGCCATAAACCGAGCTCTTTGCTTTTCCAAAGCACGCATGGATGGTGATAACTCTTTCTGACTATCTTCTTGTTGTTTAAATTCGGTCATTTTTTATTTAAAATATTTATAATAATATTAACTATAAGATATATATTATCTTATGTCAAGTAGTAACTATAAAACTATAACATATTATTGGCTTTCCTCAAACTTCTCCATCAGTGGAATTACATTCCCTTTTGGCACTTCCTGTCCCTCTCTCATTTGTCTAGCCTTTTCCATCTGAAGCGCAGGATTAACTGTAGACAAAATTGCCGCCATCATTATTCCATAAAATATGACAATTATTGGAATCATGATCAGGTTTATTACCAGCCCAGCAATAGCCCAATTTTTTTGAGTATTTTTAAATTCCTCCACACTAGCCCATTTTTTACCTTTCCAGGCCCATTCTCTCCCTTTAAATAGTAATACAAAATGCCAAAAAGGGATTATAAACACTAAAAGCGACAACCAGGCCCCATTAAACACTCCCCAAATCCAGCTTAAAAAAAATCCTGCCCAAGACAGTCCCTTTGCCTCTTCTGGCATCGGCACCATTTCTCCCACTTTCGATTGATTTGACATAACTGCAGGCTCAGACTTAGGTTGGTTTGGTTGTTGGGTTAAATCCATAATTTACTATAGCACTTTTTTTATATCAAACCCACCCTCATACCCCAGGGCCCACCAGGCAATTGCCCCGTAGCCATATTTTTTCACCCTATCTACTTTAGCCCGAAGTGATCTTTCGTTTTCGTAGTATATTTGCTGTTGTCTTCCTGACTTCACGTAAGACAACCAAGGTGTTTGGGTTACCTCATCATAGCCATATTTTATTTTATATACCTTACCCAAATTAGCATTATTTCTTACAAACTCCAGCATTCTACCCATAGTAGCCAAAGCCCTTACAGAATAGGGGTGGATTTCTGATCCAAACTGGCTAGTTCTGGTTCTCCACTCATAGCCATACAAAGGCAGTGCCACCACAAATTTACCCTTTGGTACACCCAATCCATTTACCCGCCCAAATACATCTTCCAGATCAGCCCCAACCATGCCCTCCAACGGGGCCACCGGTGTGGCAAATCCTCGCTTGTTAAAGTCATAGCCCATAAACACCACCCGATCACTTTTATCAAACAACTTTCTTACCTTGTCTTCCGAACCCAAGATTAAAGTATTGCCATACACATCCACCGACATTTCTCCACTCATCCGCTCCCTAGCCTTAGTTAAAAACTCAAAAAAGTTTTCATTTAATATTTCAGTTGGACGTCTTTGGTATTCAAAGTCAATATTTACCATATTTCCCTTAATTTCGCCCTCCAGCTTGTCCACCTCGTCAAAAAACTTATTCCATGCCTCTTTATTGTTTAAAAACTTGTCCAAATCTTTATCCTTGAGCATGGCAAACACCACCCCTACTCTGCCACCATTATCCCGTACTTTTTTAGCCTGCTCAGCAAATATTTTAGAGTAGATTCGCTTGCTCTGAATACTCCACTCCAGGCTCCCGTCTCCCTTAACCGGTATTGAAAAGAAGAATAATTTATTCACCTTATCCACGCTTGGACTATTTGTTAACCTCCAGCTAGGTAAAAAACCCCATACCTCTGAAATGTTTTCAGCCGACACACCCCCGGCGCTCAAAAAAAGAGATCCCAGCAGAAAAAGCCCCGTAAATACAATTTTTCTCATTCTCAATACTACTTGGCCTTGTGCTCGTTAGTCAACTAAGCCTCTTCCAGTGTCCTAATTCTGGCACACAGGTCAGTTATCAAGAGTTTCTTCCCTTGTCTTTTCACATTGTCCGTACATATATCTACCCTTACCCCTGTTTTACTTCTTACCCATTCGCCAGTAGCTATCAAAATAGGTCGCACTTCATAATCTAATCTGGACAATGCCAATAGCCCGCTTTCGTGCTCTTTTTTCTCCTGTCGTAGATTTGGGCCATCTATATATTTTGCAATACTGACAGGTAGCCCCCTGGGTGAAAGAACTACATCTTCGTATGAAAGCACCTGGCATTCAAAATCATTCGCCAGGCTCCTGGGTATTGTAATTTTAGCTCTTGCCACTATATTTGTTAGCTCAACATATCTTTTTAATAATTCAAAGGAAAGTTCATCAAAATAAAATTTCAACACAAGGCCTCCGCTTCTGTACACAACAGAATCCGCCCCAACTCCAATAATCGGCTCCTGATCTCTCCTTTTTTCAAACTCAGCTACTAGTCTAGTAAAATCATTTTCCAACATTTGGCCATATTATACACCATAAACCATACTATCTACACCCTCTTAGCTAGCGCTGCTTCAATAGCTTCAACCTTGGCCTTTATTATTTCAGCAGGTTTGTCTTTTCTTTTTCTGTAAAATTCTAGTTCGTCTTTCAAGTCATTTACCCAAACCTCAACACCCTCAAAACTTACCCTAATAGGCTTGAGTCTGTCAATATCAAACTCAATAAGCTCTCCATCCACCCCATTTACTACAAAATCTTTACCTCCTCGCATCCTAGTACCTAGCTTAACCATTGTCTGTTCACGTAGCCCCCTATCAACCACCAGATCGATGTCATTTGGCACCACCCCTACTCCATTTACCAATAGTCCAGCACTGCCACCCAGTAGCCATCTCCCTCCAGTCTCGTTAAAAATATTGGCCAGTTCTTTTATGGCACCTTTAACTCTTTTTAATTTTTCACTATCCATGTGTCTATTGTATAAGAAATGGACATGTTGATCACCTTCTGAATTGAATTTCAGGCAACCCCAGACTTCTAATTGACCCACACAAATCAGTAATCACAAGCCCAACAAGCTTGCCTTCCTTTAGCAACGGCTTAACATTAACCAGGTCAAGGTTTAGCCCAATACAGCCTAGTCCGTCCGATATTCTTTTTCCCAGTGTCTCCAAATTAATTAAAATCTCCCTATCCCCCAAACCCAATGACAACATTGCCTCTTTAATCCTCAAATCATGCCCCTCGGTGCTTCCTTTTATATCCTGTAAATTTTTACCCGAAACATACTCGCTAACAGTTGCTATTTGGCCATCAATAACAACAACTTCTATAATCGGCAAAATTGTTACTGACAAACTGCCAATTTTTTCTGGCTTATCTCTCAACCAGACCGCCGCCTGGCTGGTCGTGTCTTTATATAAATTAATCTGGCCAAGGGTCAAGTCTTGATTTTTATATATTCTCAAAACCCTTTCCTCCCGCCCATCCTTGTAACGATAAACAATTGAATCGACACCCTCTGCAACAAAAGCCAACTTTCCAAACCTTTCAACCCAAATTTCTTTTGTGTTCATAGATTGTTGAAAAATGGTTATTGAATAATTCCAGCAAGGGTGTGTTTACGTGGACTCGCCTGTCCGCGAAGCGGAGCCGTAGCGCAAGCGGAGGAGGAAACCACGGACGGTGTGCTTACGTGGACTCGAACCACGGACCTCAGTCTTATCAGGACTGCGCTCTAACCAGCTGAGCTATAAGCACAAGTAGCCTATCTTACCAAAAACTGGTCTGCTGATCTACTAGTCAACTGGTCCCTCGGCCTAGTATTTTTGACTCTGCCTTTCGTTTAGGGTTAGTTTCAACAGGTTCAAATCCCTTACACTTACCGCTCCACAGCTATAATCCAAATCATTACCAGGCACCTCGGTCAACAAACTTCCAGCTACCTGTGAATAATCCCTACCATCCACCAGCCCATCATTATTTACATCTCCGGGCAACAGGGGATACTTAGAAAAATTCAATACTACCCCATTTGTAACTGTTATCTGTCCATCTTTTTCATTGTAATATTCTTCCTGTAAATTTTTACCATATTTACTTTGCAAATGCCTTGGTCCTTTAATTAAAAACGAGGCTTTATTATAGCTACCACTTCCACCGGCTATACTCAAATTTCCCTCAAATACCGCTAAATATGACAAACAGTTTCCAGCTGTATCACTCGCCCTACACACTTTATCCACCTTGGTCAAGGGCACATTGCTAAACACTTTTTCTACATTATTTTCAGCCTGCATACTTACATTTACCGTCAAATTTCCCAAACAAGCTGGCGCCTCGGTATAGTCACTCAGTCCAGCCAACGACACCTTTAGCTTTACACTATAACCTGGTGCAGTGGTCGTTCCTCCTCCCAAACTTGCCAGTCTGCATCTCCACCCATCACTGCCATTGGTACAACTTGCCCCTGATTCGCAACTTTTACCAGCAAACACTCCAGAAAATGGCCCAGACGTTCCACACACTTCGCCAGTGGCAATTGGCTCAACCACCGCTACGCTACACACGCCTTGGCTACATTTTTCTCCACTTGAGCAAGCAATCGACACACCCCATTGTCCATTTTTACATGACTTATAGGAACTGTCCCCGTCACACTCTTTACTGTTCTCTTCACTGCAGCCATTCTCTATTGGAGCTATTGTGGCCACATAAGCCACTGTTATCTCATTTGTTGCCAAGCTTGCTGCTCCAAAACTAGTATAACCAGTTCCATAATAAGTAGTAATGCTAGGATCAGTAAATTTAATTTTAAAATTTCCAGGAGTTGATAGACCACTTATCTTTAATTTCGCAAAATTAAATGTTCCACTTGGCAAAGCTGCATTACTAGAAACATTCTGATTTGTATTTCCATTTAAAGTGATTTTTTTAGCGCTTATTCTGCCAATACCGGGATTCGAAAAATTAGGATCAATAACACTTGCGGCAACCATCCCCGAATCAAATTCCCCACTTCCAATGATTTCCGCAGTCACCGTTATACTTCCAATTCTCTTGTCGGCTGGTACCCTGCCCTTTAGCATCACCTCTATTTTTCCATCCGAACCCATCTGAACACTACCTGGCCCTACAAACTCCATACTTCCAGCCGGGTTGGCTCCGGCCACAGTATCTACAAAACTCACATTTTCTAATTTCCTAGTAAGAGCAGTTTGTACTCCGTAAACATATAGTTGCACATCAGAATCAATAAATTGAACTGAAGCTGGCAAAGCTTTAACCTTAAACTTTACATTGGCCACCGGAATAATACCCTTAGGCCTAGGCGACGCAGCAGTTGGGTTGTGGCTCAGACTAAGCTTCACCCTGCTTTTACCATCCCTCGAGTCAATTGCGTTTGCATTTATGGTGTTAAAACTTGAACCAACCGGACTCACTGTCATTATTTCAGCCTTAGTTTCGTCTACCGCAAACCATATGCTTACATTGTCTAGCTCATTGGTTAGTGAATTTATTGCCAAAGACAAAGTTTTTTCACTATTGACTGTGGCCACCACTTCACTTTTAGTATCGCCACTGTCTATCCAGTATACCGACACGGCCGAAGAATCCGCCGATTTCCGGGTATCTGCGTTTCTAAAAATTAGTTGATAAGCAGCCACCAGTCCACCAACCACCACCAACATGGATAATAAACTTAATACTTTTTTCATCTGGCTTTATAGCTATTTAACCAAAATTCGTAATCAAGGTTGTCAATTTTACTATCACAGTTAAAATCTGACTGGCTACCAAAAGTACCCGGCCCAGGAGGTGTGAAAGGCACGGTCCTAGGGGTACCATCTGAATTAAACCTTTCACTTTTCCACAAATTAAAATCCGCCTGGTCAATAACGCCATCACAATTAGCATTTCCACTAGCTTTAGTAGGCACTCCAGCTGGACAAGAACAGCTTTCTATCTTCGTTCCAAAATTTATATTTAAGTCCATTCCTTCCACATCCAAACTTGCGAACCGATCACCCATGGCAAAATATCTCTTTGCGGGGTTAACCATGTGATCTCCTTCACCCAACCCTGAATAAGTATTGTAATCTTTTACGTCATAATACAGCCAATCTCCTTTGGTTTCTGCATTGTAGGTACGCAATTCATACATTTTCCACATATTCAAAGCATTATCAAGCTCGAAATACATAAATACCCTCATTTCTTTGTCAAATTCAAACCAGGTTAACTCCAGTGTGGTTCTAGTCTTCCCATTTTCAGTGTATGGGGGACTAGAATGTACCTGCAGATCCTTGCCCCTTTGGGGGTTATAAACCTCATCGCCAATTTTTATATTCAAGTTTTTGACCGCCATTTGTACATATTCAGTTTTAAAGTTAGTTGGCATACACCATCCTTCTCCGGGTTCTGGCAAATTACACGCGGGTTTTGCTTTTAGACAGGCAGGCTCATCTTGACATCTTAAAAAATATCTAGAAACCAGCTTTATGTTTAAATTAGTCCAATCTTTCCAAACTCCATATGCTTTTTTTCTAACAGATACCACGGCCGGACCTTCTTTAAAGAGTCCATGCTTAGGGTTTGTGGTGTCAATCCTAAAATCAGCTCTTGACCCAGCCACACCAGTTTTCCCCACCTTGATCTCGCTCAATATATTTTGTCCCTGCACCACCTTCCACTCATATTCACTGGCACCCAAGGTATCGTTTACTTTAAAAATATAGTCACCCTCCAAATCCAGTGTCTGACCCTCATTGGGGAGCTCGAATACCAATTTAGAATTTGCATTTGGATCAAGCCTTGTCAAATACACCGGATTACTCCAAGTAGCTAACGGCCGATTATATTTTATCTTTAAGATTCTGGGGACATAGGCATCAGTCCCGCTGTAGGGAGCAATATAAATCCTTCCCTCTTCAAATCTTGCGTTAGCGTTAAAAACATATTCTTCAGTAGTTACCCCAATGTGCTCGTTGTAGATTTTAAGCATGTTGACATAAGCAGGGGCACCAGCTCCAAGACCGGTATCTATCCAATAACCCTCACTATTATCTATAGTCAGTGCCGTAGTTCCACTACTCGCTACAAATGGATCTTTGGCCAAGCTAATTTGCAAAGGAGCTTTCTTGGTATCATCTGGCTCCAGTGGTCCAGTTTCCTGGCAACTTCCATCAACCAATCCACAACTGATGTCATAAGTACAAGCCGGAGTATCTTGAGCACAGTCAGCTGTTGTCAATTGGCACTTGCACCCGCAAGAGGTACAGCTAAGTACCCCGGTAGGAACAGCTGCTCTTACACTTTTTGTTGTATAAACACTAAAAAATACCGCCAACACCAAAAACAATACTCTCTTCATTAATTCATTCTATTGTTTACTCAGAATCAAGTCAACCACAGCCTTGCCTACATTTATACCGGTACTTTTCTCAAATCCTTGAAACTGGCACTGCCTGTTTACTTCCAACACAAAAGAGTTTCCAACCTCATCCTTCATAATATCCACCCCGCAATAATCCAGTTGACACACTCTGGCCACATCTTCGGCAATTTTTGTATCACCTTCAGACAGCTCCCATTTTTCCACTGCTCCCCCCAGTGAGAAATTACTTCTAAACTCCTCACCTTGGGCGCTTCTTCTCATCGCTCCCAATACTTTTCCGCCTATTACTATCACTCGAATGTCCCATTTTAAAGGCAAATAATCTTGCCACACCCACATTCCCAATTTTGTTTCTTCAATTTTATACAGCTGTTTTAAAAACTGTTCTTTGTCGTCTAGCTTTTTTACGCTTCTTCCCTGAAAACCTCGATCATGTTTGCAAATTACTGGATATTTAAAATCATAAGCTTCCGCCTGTTTTCTAGTATAAAAAATCCTAGTAGGTACCACCGGTATACTATTAATAGTAAATACTCCGTGTTGGGCAATTTTACCCATTCTCTCCCAATTGGTATACGAGCCATGATTGACACAAAACACCCCTCGTTCCATCAAGCTTCGAATTAAGACAGCTCTCCCAATTGGGTATTTTCCTGTCTTCGTCCCTGCCACCCTAAACCACAAACCATGGGTGTTTTCGGCTGATATTTCCGTCTTTCCAACGTAAACTTTGGATTCATTTTTTCCCAAATCAAACCACATTTGACGATAAGCTACATGAGCAGCCGTTATCCCCGCCTTCTGGGCTTCTTCCAGAACTCTGGCCACTTCATAACCTTTCTTTTTATCATTCATGGTCATTACTAAAATTTGTTTTGACATATGTTATCTGTAGCGCAAAACATGCGACGCAAATTTTAAGCCCGCAGCTTCCGCAACGCAGTGAGGACCGCGAGGACTACAAAATTTGTGTAAGCGGTTTTGCATCTCTTTTTTCAATTATTAACTTTTTAAATAATTTCATAATTTCTCTTGGCACATCAATTCCCGTCGATTGCATAAAACCCTTAAACTGTGGACCCCTATTTACTTCCCAAAACAAAGGCTTTTTAGGATCATCATTTCTAAACACCAAATCTACCCCGGCAATTAGTAGACCACAAGCTTTGGCCGCTTTAACGCACAACTCTTCTTGTTTGGATGTCAGTCTGGCCAATTCTACTCTACCTCCCAACACAAAATTATTTCTAAACTCGTCTTTATCTTGCCTGGTTCTTTTCATAGCCCCAAGCACCCGCTCGCCCATCACAATTACCCGGTAGTCACAGCTATTTTCCACATACTCCTGGGCCATATATCGTCTCCCTTCGGCAATTTCTATTGGTCTTAGTTCTTTAACTATTTTTCCTAACTCAAACAGATTGTTTGCTTTATACACGCTTCCACCCCTATGTCCTCCACTGCCTTTAATTATCATTGGAAAGCCAACATATTCAGGAGCCTTTCTATATAGTAGCCAAGAATAACCCACCAATGTTTTGGGTACTGGCAAGCCCGAACCTGACAGCATCAACATTTGACTAGCCTTTAGGGCGTCAGCCACCCTAGCCCTGCTTACCACTGGATCCACCAAGATTTTGCCTAGTTTATTTACCTCATCCACCACCCAGCCCACTTCTTGCCAGTGATTTTTAGCTGTTCGAATAAATATCAAATCAAAATCTTTTATTTCAAATTCTTTATTATTTTTCAAAGACTTAGTCGACCCATCTCTTAATTTTATTTTTTTACTTTCAGTTTCAAAATAAATCTTGTTATAAGAAAACAAAAAAACCTCTACACCCTCCTGCTTTCCAGCCCTTTTTAAAGCCACCAAATGATTGGTCAGCTTGCCACCATAAAATATCGCCACTCTCATTTTATTTTCTTTATAAAATCTTTAACTTTTGTTTTTGACGTAGCAAGTTTTACCACAAACCCACGCAGGTCTTTTCTACCAATTAGAAATTTCGTTTTTAGCTTTTTTCGGTTGGCCACCGACACCTGAGCTCGAACTTTTCGTCCGGCCAACAAAAAAGTAACCCCAATAACCGGCCTATCCGCTTCTTTTCCCAGGGCAGATTTAAAGTGTCTTAAATACAGTATGTTTTCTGGAGCCAACAATCCAATTTTTTGTGCCAGTTCTTTGTCAATCGAACTTCTAAAGGCCCCTGTGTCCACCTTTGCCCGCACAGCTTTATGTTCTCCCTTGGCTAGAATCTCTATTCTCTCTATGGGCTTTACTACAAAAGTATCCTTGCTACTTTTAACTTCCACTTTTTCCCCAAACAAATATCTGGCCATATTCCAAGCATGAGCCACACTAGACACCTGTACATCTCCAACTTTATCAATTCGTCCTTTTAGGCCAGCTTTGTTGCAAATTTGAATCGACAACCCTGGTCTGGCATTTACCTCCAGTACCACTGGTCCTTTTTCCTTATCTAAAACCACATCCACTCCCAAAAAAGTCAGTCCCGGCATGGCCATTGCACACTTAATTCCAGTCTCCACCACACTTCTCCACTCAGGAATTCTAATTCCAGAGACGCTTCTTTCCTCCTGTTTTCTAAAATTATATATTTTGTCAATTAATTTACTTTTACCAGCCACTCCATATGTAGTCAGACCACTTGCCATGTCAATCCCCAGACCCATAGCCCCTTGTTCCAAATTGGCCCGTCCCAACGACTCATCTGTGGGCAACCTCAACATGGCCATCACTGGAATTTTATTATATAGAATTATCCTCACATCAGGGGTTCCCGACCTAGTATAGGCAAAAAACTTAGGGTGAATTTTAACCCTTTCTTCCACCAAAACCAC
Organism: uncultured Gammaproteobacteria bacterium; assembly: GCA_964442385.1. Lineage (GTDB taxonomy): Bacteria > Patescibacteriota > Microgenomatia > UBA12405 > UBA12405 > CAYTYZ01. The sequence continues at coordinate 2,578 of CAYTYZ010000019.1, read as the reverse complement.
ATCAGGCTTACTATGCAAACTATACTTTCCTGCCAAAATATCCATGCAGTGCAGCTTTAATTCCTGTATTCCAATCTGCCTTTTGTCCATTTTTACAAACTTACTGCTGGCCTTGGCCCTTCCCCTAATTATCAAAATACCCTCACCTCCATACCCTCCTCCTGGTTTAATCACAAAATTTCCTGCTAATTTTTCCCAGTCAAATCGTTCTACTTCTCTCCTGGTAGCCAGCTTAGCCATAAGCTTTGGTACGGGTACTTTTTTTGCCGACAGCAACAGTTTGGTTTTATATTTAGAATCTGCCACACCTCTGGCTTCAGGTGTATTTAAACTCAAAAACATTTTGTTTCTTTCATTTTTACTCATAAATTGCCTGAACCTAGCCAGATCAGGAATCTCTAGTGAAAAGCCCAAAAAGTTAATTATCATTTGACTTGATTTTTATTAACTCTAGCAACAGCCTTTCTAAATCTCTTGTATTCCAACATTCTCATGCCCCCATATCTCCCTACCCAAATATTTAGCACCAGGGTCCCAAGTAGTAACAAGGCTGGATACTTTTGTACAAAAGCCTGCACGGCTACCGTACCCATTATTCCCGCACCAACCATGGATAATAATATTGTGCCTAGTAGTAGCTCCCTTGCCTCTCTTTTACTTTTGGCCAGCTGAACCTTTACAAACTCTTCCGAGAGTACAATCATAAACATAATGGGGAAAATAGATACTTTTGACACATCCAGAACAGTTATTCCAGACACCAATTTAAGCACCAGGTACACCCCAACACTTATGAATATTAAATTAATACTTCTGCCAGGCCAATAATGTAAGTGAAGTTTTCTAATGAGCCTGTTTCCCACCACGCTTATGCCCAAAATAACAGCAAATAGCAGTATCCCTCCAAATATTCCCGTGGCTAAAAATCCAACCGCTACCATCGTAGGCATATAGGTTCCATACCCACTAATTCCAACCACATAATGTAAAACCGACACAATACTTGCCACTAATGGTAAAAGTAGTAAGAATATATATGTGTTGCTCAAAGCTTGTCCTCCAGATACCTCCACCAAGTTCATTTCTACTGCTCTAACTCCAGTAAGACCCCAAACCGACAATATCCCGGCCAAAAACAGCAGAATCCAGGCAGTTGTTTTCATAAGTTAGCGCTATTCTAACAGCATTTCACCCTATATCAAGGACCAATTTGTTGCTATAATATGGCATGTTCTTAATTAGGCTAGTTCCAGGTCCACTTTACGCAATTGACATTCTCGCAACCCTTGGACTTACCAAATTTACTAGCATAGGTGATCTTGTATCTCTTTTGCTTAGTTTGGCCCTGTGGTTTGCTGGTTTTCTTCTATTTGTCGGTATGATTTATGCCGGTATTAAAATGATGGGTTCTGGCGGGGCCGACCCAAAAGCTTTTGAGACCAACAAGCAAATGCTGACAAATTCCATTATAGGTTTTATACTAGTCATATCTGCCGTAGCCATCGTCAAGCTAATCGAGGCTATTACAGGCATTAAAATCATAGGATGATTACTACACTTTTCACCAAAATTTATTTTTCCAGTCTAGTTCAGGCCCAATGTGGCCCACTTGGCTGTATCACCAACCCTAACAAAAGTCCTGTTTTTGGAAGTGTAGGCACCATCATAGGACTATTTATCAATATTATGGTTGGATTTGCCGGTCTTTGGGCTCTCGTTCAACTAATCTTAGCTGGTTATATGTACATGGGCTCTTCAGGCGACCCTAAGAAAGCCGAAACTGCCTGGTTTAGAATTATGTACTCCATTTGTGGTCTGGTTGTCGTTGCCGCCGCCATGTTGGCCCCCACCATCATTAGTAAATTTACCGGCCAACCAGTCGACGTTATCCCCACCAAATAATATGAATATTCCACTTCCCAAGCCCACTTTTACTGATATAGATGCCCTGCTTAGTAGAGTTATTGATGTTATGATCGCCGTAGGCTTTCTATATTTTATGTTTCAAATTATTTTTGCTGGTTTTGGCATGCTTAGCTCCGAAGGTGACAAAGGCAAAGTGGAAATGGCTCGCAACCGCATGTCCCAATCCGTTATTGGCCTAATCATTATTACCTCGGCCTATACTCTTGCTGGTCTTCTAATCAAAATCCTCGGCCTGCCTTTTCAACTAACCATTAACGGTCTGTTCCCCTAATTATCATGCTTAAAACCCTTGCCGTAATCTTGCCAGGCAATAACCCTCTCCCTTCAGATCCTGTTGCCGCTACCAGCAAAATTATCCAAACCGTCACCAGTACCTTAATTACCGTAGCCATCATTTACTTTTTAATTTATTTTCTCCTAGGTGGCATCAACTTTATTACCTCTGAAGGTGAAAAAGGGACCTTGGAAATTGCCAAAAAGCAACTTACCTATGCCTTTTTTGGTCTAATGATTGTCTTTTCTGTCTTTGCCATTATGAAACTCATAGGCCTTATCTTTGGTTACAGTGGCCTGGTTAATCTCCAGATTATGATTCCTGGCCTCTAGTTGCAATTTTCTATATTTTACTTATACTTAGGTTATAAATTACAAA
>CAYTYZ010000018.1:9702-19307 GCA_964442385.1 uncultured Gammaproteobacteria bacterium | reverse complement strand
TGTAATTTGTTTGTCTATTAGTGTTTGATCGTTCATAGTGTTTTCCAGAATCTGGAATGATTTTATCATTCCTCTCCCTTATATAAGGAATAAGAAGTAAAACTAAAAATTTAATATACCTATCTATCCACCTAAACTAAAATATAACATTACCTACCGGCAGGAAATCAATAATGCCTTAAGGAAGTACGACTTTTACTCTTCCAGATACTACATTTTTCACTTGCTTTGGAGCCACTGTCACCCCTACATATTTTTTTGCAAACAACCTTCTAGATGACTCTATAACTTCATTTATACGACTCTGACTAAATGGCAAGTTCACTGGTGTGGTCACCCCCGAGAATGGTTCTTCTGGGGTTAATGCACCAAGTCTCATATAGAAATGGAAAGACGGCAGGCTAGCAATTTCACCTTGAGTTACGTATGGCTGGAACTGTGGCAAGATCATGCGTTCATCCTCTGGGTTGGCAGTTCGAAAACATATTACAGTTCCGGTGTTAGCCAGGGTTATGTTAACCAACGAAACATCCTCAAGCTGAGAAGTTGTTTGATGAGCAAGTATGGCGCCCAATCGATATTTACGAGCTTCCGAAAGAATCTGGGCAAACGCAGGAGTAGCAAAGTTTTGAAACTCATCCACATACAAAAAGAAATCCTTTCTATCTTCTTGCTTCATACGAGCACGTTTAAGTGCTGCCAGTTGTATTTTTGCCATTAAAAGTACTCCAAAAACGCTAGAGTTATCTTCTCCAATCTTTCCTTTAGATAAGTTACAAAGGAGTATTTTTCCTTCATTCATTATTGAATCGAAGTTTATAGTGGACTTACCTTGCTCCAGAATGCGTTTGGCAGTTGGTGAAAACAAAAAACGTCCAATCTTGTTTGTAATAGGAGAAATCATTTTCACTTTTTGATAATCTCCAGCTTTAGCAAACTCGTACTTCCAAAAGTCCTGTAAGTTTTCATCAGTAAGGCCACGTGTAACCGATTTTCTAAAAGAGGTGTTAATTAGAAGTTTATAAACTGTAAACAAAGTGGCATCTGGAACAGTAAAGGCGGTGTGAATTGTGTTTCTAAGAATATATTCCATGCGCGGACCAGAATATTTATCTGTGTAAATTTTGTTAAAGACAGAAATAATACTTTCAGCAATAAATTCTTTTTCCCTAACTGAATCTTCCTCACTTAATCCGGGAGTTAACTCCAATAAATTAATACCCATCGGATATCCAATATCATCAGGATTAAAATAAACCACATCTGCAATTCTTTCCCTAGGAATAACCGACAAAATCTGTTCGATTAAATCACCGTGTGGATCAATAATAGATAAACCCTTGTTGTGTTCAATATCCTGCTTAATCATCGACAAGAGCATAGTTGATTTACCTGTACCAGTTGCCCCTAGAATGTAGACATGTCGGCGGCGTTCGTCTGCAGTCAATCCGATTTTAGTCTCTGTTCCACCATAGGTATTTTTGGCAAAATAAATGTCAAGTTCTGTCTTTTGTTTTAAGGAGAGAGGAGCAGGTAGCTCTTTACTGTGTAACTTGGATAAGTTTTCTGTTTTTGTTGTGCTCGTGTATGGAAAATGATACAAGTCCGACAATTCTGATGTGCACAGTATTAAGTTACCAACAATACCAAGTAAGCGCCTTTGAAAAAGCCACAATAAGATTCTATTGACTAAACGTAGTCTTAAATATCTTTTGGGACCTAAGCTTTGATAACCTCCGTTTGTAAAAGGACTTAGTGCTGCAATAAAACCCTTATTAATAGTCAGTTTATTGGAAACAGTCAGGTAGCGTAAAGAAACAGTGAATAGTTGTTGGTCAATTTTTTGTTTGATCTGAGTTTCCACAATATCTCTATAGGTACTATCCGGCAATTGTATTTTATCTGAACTAAATAATAGAACAGGGCCTTCTCGACCTCCACTAAATATCCAGACAAGCAGGCCTAATGGCAACAAAAGAATTTGCAAAGGGATATATATTATCGCTAGAACAATGGATCCAAAAATGCGAGTCTCTTTTAATTCAGATAAGACATCTTTCTTTTTCAAAAATTGTGACCTAAGCCTTCTAACCATTTGTGCAGTTGATCTGTCCACAGTTGATATAACCATTTGCATAGCTAGTAGCTCGTTTTCATCCAGTTTAGTCATTGTTCCAGTGATATAGGCAATCGGGTCGTATTGGGCCAAATTATCTTGTTTCTTAAGCGGAAGAGCAAAGTGATTAGTAAGACCAATGTCCATGACGCTACCTTTTACGTTTTGATTGTCCAAATAGTCATTTGCATCTTTCACTTGTATGCCAGGCAAATATGCAATCAAATTCTTTTTAATAACTTGGGCATCATCAGTGGTTAGTCGAAGGATATAACATATGCCCTTTTCCTTTGTTGAAACAATCTCAAAGGAATATGACTTTGTCACATCAAACAACCTATGTACCCATGATCGCTGGCGTAGTAATCCATGTACTGAGACAAAAAGCTGAGAGGTGGTATATGAACTTTGTTCAGTAATAGTTGGAGGTATTACTTCAAATATTGTTGTAGATTTATGTGCCTCTTTCCAAGATAGGTAAAGCTTAATAGCCCAAAATGCAAAAGTCAGGACGAATACAACTCCTAGACACAATAAAATATATGGCAAATAAGGACTAATTAAGGTTTGAAACTGGTGAATATATGGACTTACTAATACGCTAAAAGTAAGAAATTCTCTTTGAAATATTCTTAGAACTAGATTATTTTGCAACATAACTGCCTATTTTGGGGCAGTTAACATCAATTACTTAAAATATTTGATATTTGGATGAATGATACTACTTGATACTAAATTTCGCAAAGATAGAGTGAATATTACTCTCTTGACAGGAAATTTGAACTTGTTATACTATCACTATAGTGATAGTATTAAGTAAATATATGATATGAAACGGATAATCAAAAAACCTCAAGATACGAAAAATACTCCTCAGGTTGGATCTCAATTAAGTATTGAAGAACGACTAAAAGTTCTTGCTAGTCTTATCGTCGATCGGGCCTTAGAAAAAGAACAATCTCATTTACAAACAAACTACCATGATTAACTTACCGGTTGAAGAAAATGCTGTTGCTGCCATAAGAATTTCATCTCTCAAACAAGGATTACAAGGTGATTCTCCCGAGGCACAAAAAGAACAAATTGAAAGATACGCTAGTACTCGAAATATTAAAGTAAAAAAGTTCTTTATCTTCATGGAATCAGCATCCAAAGAAGAACAACCAGTACAAGAAGCCATAGATTATTGTAAAAATCCCAAAAACAATATTCAGCTATTTATCATTAAATCGATAGACCGTTTCACGAGAGGGGGATCATACTTATATGACCACCTGAAGATGCAACTTGAGAGTCAAGGTGTACGGTTAATTGATATATATGGAATCATTGGCAATAAAGACGTCAACACCCTTGAGCACTTAGACGTTACCTATAAATGGAGTGTATATAGCCCTACAAAAAAAGCCGAAATTCTTGAAGCTGAAAGAGCCAAAGACGAAATGCGCGATATTATGACTCGTATGATTGGTGCAGAAATCCGCTACGTTCGCATGGGCTATCGTGTTAGACAGGCACCATTTGGCTATATTAACGAAAAAGTTGAAACAGAACATGGAAAACGCGTTATTTTAAAACCCCATCCAGAAGAATCAGTTTGGATTAAGAAAATGTTTGAACTTCGCTGTCTTGGCACATTATCAGACGAAGAAATCGTAGAGCAAATTAACAAATTGGGCTTTCGTTCTCGCAAGTCTTATATGCGCAATCCTAACGATCGAACCAAAGTAATAGGTGAACGTGGCTCAAAACCACTTGTTATCAAACAGTTCTGGAGATTCATCAAAAACCCAATCTATGCCGGAGCCAATCTGGAAAAATGGACTCAAGGCGAAGTGGTCAGGTCCAGGTTTGACGGTCTGATTTCGATAGACGTTTACAACACCGCAAACCGTGGAAAACTAACCCTAGTAGAAAACGACAAGGAAGTGCATTTACTCAAAAAAGAGTTACCAGAGTGGCAAACCAAAAAGCTAATTAATAACCCGAGGTTTCCTTATAAACGAGTAATCATGTGCCCTCATTGCAACAAGCCACTGTTTGGTAGTGCCTCAAGAGGCAAGCTTGGAAAATATTATCCTGCCTATCATTGTAATAAACGCGGCCATTATTTTCGTGTGCCCACCCAAGAACTTGAAGAAACTGTAGAAACGTTTGTCAAAGGATTAAACATTACCCCTGAATATATTAGTGATCTAAAAAAGTATGTGATCGAACAATGGAATATTAAAGTTGCATCAAAACAAGAAGATGCATCAATTATCGATAAAAAAATCCATGAACTACAAATGTCCGCTCAAGTAGCAGCTGACAAAATAAAATACTTATCCTCCGAAGTTGCCATTAAATACATGGAAGCTGATATGGTAAAAGCTGAAAGTGAAATCCAAAAACTGGAACATGAAAAATTGAACCAAAAAACGACTGAAAACTCCATAAATATGCCAAGTGTTATGAAGCACATTGGTTGGTTTCTGGAACACCTTGAAGAAGTGTTGATAGATACGGCAAATCCGCTTAAAAGAGCTGCCTTCTTTGGGCTTATTTTTGACACTATGCCCACCTACGCAGAATTAACTTCTGGAACACCTAAATTAGCACCATATTTAGGGCTAAAACAACAATTTCCCGGTACCTTAGTACCATTTGGTGACCCCAGGGGGATTCGAACCCCCGATTGCTCGGATGAAAGCCGAGAGTCCTGGGCCACTAGACGATGGGGCCGTCGTAGCTTGCCTTATATTCTATCAAATAATCTGTTTTTTCAATATACTAAGGCATGATTTATATTTTTCATGGCCAGGACAGTGGACGCTCCAGGGCCAAGCTCAATCAGTTTCTTGATTCAAAGACCACCTCAAACACCCTGCGGCTCGACCACAAAAGTGCCACTCTGGACAATGTAAATCTGTTTTTAAACTCGGTTTCATTTTTTGCCGACAAAAAACTCCTACTTATCGACAATTTCTTTTCATTAGCCAAACCAACGCTCGAAAAAATCGTCCCAATTCTACTTACCAGCCAGGAGGAAATTGTACTCTGGCAAGACAAACAGCTAACAGCCACCCAACTAAAAACCTTTCCCACAGCCAAAGTCGAAGACTTTCGGGCTGCCGATATTCTTTGGGCTACTATAAACTCTCTGCTTCCCGGAAACGCCAAGGCTTTTGCCCAAAACTACGATAAAATGCTTCAAACTGAACCCTATGATCTGTTTTTATATTTAGTAAAAAATAGCTTTCGCAAACAGCTGGCTACTTTTAGTAAATTTGACAAAGAAAAGCTTAAAAAAACTTATTTACTCCTAATTGAGCTTGATTATCAAAACAAAACCGGAACCCTGGCCATTCCCAAAGAACTAGCCCTTGAACGCGTACTGATTTCTCTGCTAGGATAGATTATTAACCATCATATTTACTGCCCGATATGACTAAAAAACACGTTGCCTGGTTTAAAGAGTTGAGTCACGACGATATTCCTATTGCTGGTGGAAAAGGTGCTAATCTGGGCGAAATGACCCAGGCCAAAATCCCAGTGCCAAATGGTTTCGTGGTCACCAGTAATGCTTACTATGATTTTGTAGAGTACTATAACCTGGCTCCCCAAATTAAAAAGATCATTACTACTTGTAATGTCGATGACCCCAGAGAGCTAGAATCCACTGCCAAAAAAATTCAAGATTTGATTCGCAAAAATCCGCTTCCAGAAGACACAGCTATTGAAGTAATGAAATCTTACCGTGAACTTTCTGGTAATTATAGTCTTACCAATGTGCCCGTTGCCGTCAGATCATCGGCCACAGCCGAAGACTTGCCCGATGCAAGCTTTGCTGGTCAGCAAGAAACCTATTTAAATGTAGTAGGGGAGGCCAATGTAGTAAAACGTGTCCAAGACTGTTGGGCATCCCTTTTTACCCCAAGAGCCATTTTTTACCGCGAAAAACAAAAATACGACCACATGAAAGTGGGGATTGCCGTTCCAGTCCAGAAACTAGTCAATTCCCTAATTTCCGGAATAATGTTTACCGCAAACCCTGTTACTAATGACAAAACCAAAATTATTGTCGAAGCCATTTGGGGACTAGGGGAATATATTGTTCAAGGAAAAATTACCCCAGAACAGTATATTGTAAACAAGTCCGATTGGACCATTGATTCCAAAGAATATATTGAGCAAACAGTCCAACTTATTCGTGGTCCTAACGAAACTAAAGAAGTACCAGTTGCCAAATCTCTTCAAAAAGCCAACAAACTATCTCTAAAGGAAGCTCTTGAAATTGCTCGCTTGGGCCAGCGCGTCCACAACCACTATGGCAAGCCCCAAGATATCGAGTTTGCCCTAGACCAAGACAGAAAGATCTATATTGTCCAATCCAGACCCATTACCACCCTTGATACTAGTAAAAAACAAGAGGCTTTTAATATAATCGCTCCAATTCTAGTCAAAGGACAACCCGCTAGTCCTGGAGTTGGCACCGGAAAAGTCGTAATTTTAAAGTCTCCCAAAGAAATCGAACGTGCCCAAAAAGGTGATGTTCTGGTAACCGAAATGACTTCACCAGATTTTGTTCCAGCTATGCGTCGTGTAGCTGCTATCGTTACTAATAGTGGTGGCCAAACCTCACATGCTGCTATAGTTTCCCGCGAGCTAGGGGTTCCCTGTATAGTTGGAGCCAAAGGAGCTACAAAAATTCTACGAGAAGGACAAATAGTTACCGTAGACGCTACCAAAGGCAATGTTCATCCTGCCCAAATTGGCATGGACACCAGCCGCAATGATGAAGACAACAAAAAAGCTCGTATTAAAACTGCCACCAAGCTTTATGTCAACTTAGGAGAACCAGATTTAGCGGAAGATATGGCAAAAAGAGACGTAGATGGAGTGGGGCTACTGCGGGCAGAGTTTATGATGGCCAATATTGGCGTTCACCCCAAACATGTCCTGGCCGAAGGTAAAAGAGACGAGTATATCAAAACCCTAGCCCATGAAATATTAAAATTTGCAAAAGCTTTTGACCCCAGGCCAATTATTTACCGGGCCACTGATTTTAAAAGTAACGAATACAAGCACCTCAAGTGGGGTAGTCGCTATGAACCAGACGAGCCAAATCCCTTACTCGGCTTTCGTGGAGCTGCCAGATATATCGTCAACAAAGAAGTTTTTGAGATGGAACTGGAAGCTATTAAATTAATTCGAAACAAGCATGGCTACAAAAATCTTCATCTCATGATTCCTTTTGTTCGCTCGCCAGACGAACTTAGAAAAACCAAGCAGATTGTATCTGACGCCGGACTTCTACGCACTCCTAGTTTTAAACTATTTATGATGTGCGAATTACCTACTAATGTCATCCAACTAGAAGAGTTTATAAAGGTTGGTATAGGTGGAGTATCAATTGGTAGTAACGATTTAACCATGTTAATTCTAGGTACAGACAGGGACAACTCCGAAGTAGCCAATGCTTACAATGAAATGGATCCTGCCGTCCTGTGGTGCCTGGAACGTACTGTAAAAACCTGTGTCAAACACGGTATAAGTTGTTCTATCTGTGGCCAAGCCCCCAGTAATCATCCGGAACTAGCTGAAAAACTAGTCGAATGGGGTGTAACAGGTATTTCAGTTAGTCCAGACGCAATTACCAGAACTAGGGAAATAATCGCTTGGGCGGAAAAAAAGCGAGTTAGCGCCAAACGATAACTACCTCGCCACGAGGATCGAGTTGACTAAGCTGGTCTAAAACAACTTGTTTTTTACCTCTAATCACTTCTTGGTGGAGTTTGGTTAGTTCTCGGCAAATTGCTATGCTACTTTCGTTATCCATGTCTTGTACAGTATCCATTAGTCTTTCAGCAGATTCAAAGGCAATTTTTGTAATATCAGGAAAAGAACTTAATATTTTTAGTCTGTCGGCCGATTTTTTGGGCAAAAATCCCAAATAAATAAACTTATCCGCCGGTAATCCTGAAAGCTGCAGCGCAGGCAAAATGGCACTAGCTCCTGGCAAAGCCTCCAGCTGTACACCCAACTTTATACAAGTCTTGATAAGTAACCAGCCAGGGTCAGACAGTAGGGGAGTACCAGCATCACTAAGTAGTGCCACTATTTTTCCTGCCTGCAGATAGGTAACTACTTCAGATAACTTTTGGGACTCAACTTCTTGATAGTAAGATATTAGTTTCGGCTGATTTTTAATTCCTAATTTGGCAAAAAGACTATTAGTTACTCGCGTATCCTCGCACAGTACTATTTCAACTTTTTCTAGAATGTCTATAGATCGTAGGGTTATATCGCCCAGGTTACCAATTGGAGTAGAAATTAAATACAGCATGGCCAATTATACTTTACATTGTCATTCCACTATAGGCAGACAATACAATTTAGCCACATTTACTTATTGAAACTGGCGTATTACCGATATCACCTTGCCTTTGATGGTAATATTTTTTACAAACATAGGCTCCATTGTAGAGTTAGCCGGTTGTAGTCGAATCCTATTGGCTTCTTTGTAATATCTTTTTAAGGTAGCAAAACCATTGTCCAATACCGCTACCACAATGTCTCCATTATTAGCTTCAATCTGCTCTTTGATCACCACATAGTCACCATGAAGTATGCCATCCTCAATCATCGAGTCACCCTTTGCTTGTAAAACAAAAGATCTGTATTTTGAAGAGGTGTATTTAGAAGAAACTGAAACAGTCGCATTTGGATCAGTATAAGGCTCCAAAGGAGCTCCACATGCAATAAAACCCAAGATTGGCAAATCTATCATTGCATCATCGCTTTTTTGATGCTCCAGAAGCTCAATACCTCGCACAGCGCCTCTGTATCTACGAATCATGCCTTTTTTTTCTAAAACAGCCAAATGTTCGTGGACGGTAGCCAAAGATGATAATCCAAAATTATCAGCAATTTCTGTCAGAGTTGGGGCAAAACCTTTTTCCTCTACAGTATTAGCAATATATTCATAAATCTCTTTTTGTCTCTTGTATAATGTATTTGCCAGTGTCATAAGTTACTTTGACACGAACAATACCCGAAGTCAAGTGGAAGAATTTAAAGTCTCTCAAACAATTCAATATGAGTTCTACGAAAATCTTGAATCCAAGGTTACTTACAATATTACTTTAACTAACGAAACAGCCCTTCTTTACGCCAAAGAGTATTCACTAAAAGTAGACGGTTCACCGATTTTTGACGTCCAAGCTTTTGACCAATCCGGCAATGTTCTAAAAAGTTTTAGCCAAAATAATTTATCGTTAGAGTTTGCCTCGCCAGCCTTAGGCAAGGGACAAACTAAAAAATTTACAATTTCCTACAAACAAAAAGGCTTAGTCAAAGAAAGAGGACAGATTCACGAGTTAAGTCTGCCACTACTAGAAAATCCCTATTCCACCCAAACCACAGTAAATATAAAAACTCCTACTTCTTGGGGAGAAGTGGCCCAGCAAAGCGTTCCCCTTACTTCAGATCATAGTTTTAGTAGTAC
>CAYTYZ010000018.1:0-9692 GCA_964442385.1 uncultured Gammaproteobacteria bacterium | reverse complement strand
TCCGTCACGTATTCAATCTCACGCGCGTATGAATAAAAGTATTTTTTCTTTTGGTCAGGCCCAAATTGTAGAATTTCAACTCAATTATTTTGTAAAAAATGACTCTAACCAGCCAATTACCAAAGACATACCCATACCTCCTGATACTGCTTGGCAAAAAGTAAAATTATCTACCATAGATCCCAAACCCAAAAATGTATCCACGGATCCAGATGGCAACTGGCTTGCTAGATATGCCTTGGCCCCCAACCAGGAACTGGAAATCCAACTTCAGGGTATGGCACGACTAGGTTCCAACTCTAGCTATGTTCACAATTTTAGTCCCACCTATTTAGACAACTTAACCAAATCCAATGACCTTTGGCCACGCTTAAATAGTCCACCGTCTACACCCAAAGATATTTATACGACCGTTACCTCCACCTTAGACTATGATTTTACCAGGGCTTCTTCACCCACCGAGGCCAGCTTGGAAAATATCTTAAAAAACCCAAAAAACGCCATTTGCACCGATTTTACCAACTATTTTATTGCCCTTGCCCGGTCAAGTGGTATCCCTTCCAGACAAATTATTGGTTATGCACTTACCAATAATCAATCCATAAAACCTCTAAACCAAAATGCCGACATTCTCCATACTTGGCCCCAGTATTACGACAGTACAATCAAAGCCTGGAAGGATATTGACCCAACTTGGGGCAAAACTACAGGAGGTGTTGATTATTTTTCCAGTATTGATCTAAACCACTTAGCTTCTATTATTCGCGGAATTAGTCCAACCCAACCCTTGCCACCGGGATCCTACAAATCCATAAAAAATCCCAAATCTGTGTTTGTTACATACTCAACTAAACCTTTTGAGCTAGACCAATCCCCCCTTGTCAAAACCTTAGTCTATACAGGCGCCTTTAGTCAAAAATTAAATAGTTTTAATCCCAATTTAAATTATTACGAAGGACAACCTCCACTTTCCAACCAACTTTCTGCCTACCCTCTCCTAACCTGGCATAACTATCGATTGATTCTATTTTTCCTAGTTATTATCTTTGGGGTTATAATACTTATACGCAAAATATATGAAAAAAATTCTTAGACTAATACTATTTAATTCCATAGGCGTTGTGCTATTAAGATATGTTTGGGGTGGTCCTCAGTACAACCAAACCCTAGCCAATATTCTAACAATTGGCCTTTTGCTCAGTATCTTTGAAACCATAATCAAGCCAGTCATAAATTTACTGCTATTACCTATAAATATTCTAACTTTAGGATTAATCAAAGTTGTAATAAACACCCTGGGTCTATATTTCGTAGAATTCATTGTAGATAACTTCCGAGTAGGACAAATAAATAGTTTAAGTATTAACTGGGAAGGTATCAGTATCTCATCTATGCAATTTTCAGGATTTGCCAGTTATGTTATATTATCCTTAACTCTTAGCATTTTTATCAGTTTTGCAAGTTTTATTTCAAAAAGTAAGGATTAATTATGAAAATACCCTTAGAAATTTTTCAAGTTTTACTTTCAGTTGTATTAATTAGTCTAATTTTTTTACAAGCCACAGGTGAAAATGAAAACAGGTCAAATCTACTGGCCACAGCCAGTGAAAAGCGCGGTTGGGATAAAATTATTTTTAACACCACCATTTTCTGTCTAGTTTTGTTTGTAGCCACCAGTATCTTGCAGTCAGTTTTAAACTAAATGCCCAAAACTCTAAGATTCAAGCTTGAATATCTAAAAGAGGTAGGAAAACGACACCGGTTAGCTCTTGTCGTTTTTTTTATAGCTTGCTTTTTAGGTCTAGTTCTTAGTCCTAAAATCTATTCTTTTTTTGACGGACCCAGATTTAAGACCGAGTATTACGGTATTATATCCCTTACCACTGAACGCAAACTACCCCGCGAAATAACCGAACTTCTAAGCTTTGGTCTTACGCAAAAAAATAACTTAGGCCAGTTTTTACCCTCACCAATTGTAGAGACTATCCAACAAAGTAGCGATCAAAAAACCATTCGAATTACCCTAAAAAAAGGTATTAATTGGCATAACAATAAAACCCTGGTAGCCGCTGATTTAAAAGGTGAGTTCAAGTCTCTCCAAACTACAGTTTTAGACAATCATACTTTAACCATACAAACCCCCAGTATTGTCGCCAGTCTGCCAGATATTCTAAGTAAACCTATTTTGAAGTCAGATCTTGTAGGGCTAGGGGAATACAAGATCGATAAAATAAAGTACCAAAGTGGCTTTCTAAAAGAGGTTAGACTTAGCCATGTTAAACACCAAAAGCCCAACCTAGTTTATCGCTTTTATCCATCAACCAAAGACGCCATCCTTGGGCTAAAACTAGCAGAAATTGACCATATTGCCATGATAGAGGATAGCGTTGAGCTTCCTACCTGGCCAGCTTTCAAAATAGATACCAAACTAGATTTTAATCGTTATGCAGCCCTTTACTTGAATACCGAGAAACTAGATAAAAAGACTCGGCAGGCTCTAGCCTATGCCACACCTAAAAGCGAGTCTAAAAAAGACCGAGCCTTAACATCTTTTGAACCCAACTCCTGGGCCTTTTCACCAAATGTAAAAGAATATATCCTTGATGCCAAACGAGCCAAAGAACTTTTTAAGGGCAATGAACTAAAAAACATCCAAATTCTAATCGGCAATAGAGGACTTCTACCCCAAGCTGAGGTAATTAAAAATAGCTGGCGGGATATTTTAGGTCTGAACGTAGATGTTATTTATAAAAACCAACCTGAAGTAGGGGATTTTGACACCTATTTAACCTTTACATCTATTCCAGATGACCCTGATCAATACAGTTTTTGGCACTCTACTCAGGGTAGCAATATCACTAGAATAAACAATCCACTATTGGACAAACTTCTCGAAGAAGGCAGGTCAACCACCAATCTCCAGGAGCGTAAAAAGATCTACGCCGAATTTCAAAAGATTTTACTAGAAGAATCACCAGCTATCTTTCTATTTTACCCACCCTTTTACTCCATTAGTCGTATAAAATAAAAAATATGCAAGAAAACAAAATTGACCAAGTTGGCTGGGTGCTTTTGTTGCTCCTATTTCTAACCCTTGGCTACTCCGGTTGGCTTTCTTACAAAGCCATCGACTGGGACGTTTTAAAGCGCATGGAGGCCATTCCTTTGGTCTTACCAACCCAAGCCCCCATTGCAACCCCATCGTCCAGTCTAAGCCCTACTATAGCTCCACCTAAAAAATAATCTTTTGCCCACTTCCAGACAAATTAAATAACCCATTACAATAAAAGCCAAAGTAACCAATAACGACAGGGGAATACTAAACAGGCTAAAATAACTAGCAACTCTAGTATAGGGAATTATCCAGCCAACGCCTACCATGGCCAAGGTTGAAACCAAAAGTGCCCTACTCGGGCTACTTTGGATAAAGGGAATTTTTCTTGTCCTAATAATATAAATAGCTAGAACCTGCGAAGCCAATGACTCCATAAACCAACCAGTTTGGAAAAGGTGTGGTTGGCCAGAAAAACTTTTATATAACACAATAAAAGTTAGAAAATCAAAAACAGAACTTATCGGTCCAAACACCATCATAAATCTACGGATAAAACCAATATCCCATTTTTTAGGTGCTACTAAATACTCACTATCAACTTTATCTGTCGGTATAGCAATTTGAGAAAAATCGTACAAAAAATTATTTAGCAGTAATTGAATCGGTAACATAGGCAAAAAGGGTAAAAACAATACAGCTCCCAATACTGAAAACATATTCCCATAGTTTGAACTCAAGCCCATCATTATATACTTCATAGTATTTCCAAAAATCACCCTGCCTTCAATAACACCCTCTCTAAGTTGTCTCAAGCTTTTATTAGTCAAAATAAAATCAGCCGATTCCTTGGCCACGTCTACTGCATTATCAACCGAAATTCCTATATCGGCAGCATTAAGTGATAAGGCATCGTTGATCCCATCCCCCATATAGCCCACTACATTTCCTGCACGTTTTAAAGCCAATATAACTCGTTCTTTTTCAGTAGGGGAAACTCTGGCAAATATTGTTGTCTGAGTTGCCTTAAGTTCCAGCTCATGCTCGCTCATTTTTGCTATCTGACTCCCAAGAAGTACACCCCTTACTTTTATATCTGCCTCCTGACAAGCTCTTTGAGTTACCAGTTCGTTGTCCCCAGTTACAACTTTTATTTCAATTCCAATCTCTTCCAGTTCCTCAATAGCTTTTTTTGCATCTAATTTTACTGGATCCAAAAAGGCCGTAAAGCCAGCCAAAATAAGACTATTCTCGTCAGAGTTATCGTATATTCTTTTATTTTTGTCTATTTTTTTACTTCCAATTGCCAGTACCCTGTACCCTCTACTACTCAGCTCCCTGTACTGATCTACAAACTCTTTTTTTGTTTTAGCATCTAACTTAATCAACTTTCCGTTCCGTAGTAAATACTTGGCCTGGGTTATCATAAACTCAGGAGCGCCTTTGGTTATGATTAGCCCCAAGTCATTTTTTTCTACCACCACACTCATCCTCCTCCTTTCAAAGTCAAAAGGTAGCTCATCTAGTTTTTTAAAACTTGATATATCCAGTTTTTTATGAGCAATAATGGCCTGGTCCAAAGGATTTGCTATGCCACTTTGCAGGCTGCTATTTAAAAACGCCATCTCAAACACATGATCTGAATCCCGCCCTAGATAGTCTACACACTTGACTAGTTCAATTTTATCTTGTGTAATAGTCCCGGTTTTATCCGTACACAGTATATTCATGCTTCCAAAAGTTGGAATAGCCGAAAGTTTTTTTACAATAACTCCTTTTTTAGCCATCAAGCTGGCACCCTTGGCCATTGTCACTCCCATTATCATAGGTAAAAATTCAGGAGTTAATCCTACTGCCACTGCAATAGCAAAAGATAATGACTGCAAAAAATCCTGCCGCAGAAAGGCATTTATACTAAATATAATCAAGACAAAAATTAAAATAATTTTAATAATAAAACTACTAAAATTGCCTATTCCTTTGGTAAAACTATTTTCCTCTTCTACCTCGCTTAGCCTACTGGCAATTTTACCAATTTCAGCCCGTGAACCAATTGCAACCACCATAGCTTGGGCACTACCAGTAACCACACTTGAACCAGATAAAAGTTTACTATCCCCCAAATGACTTTTTTCCACGGGAAACGATTCTCCAGTTAGTGCCGACTGATTTACAAACAAATCCTTGGAGTCGACTACCTCACAGTCAGCACACACCATGTCACCCGGCTCCAATATCAGTACATCCCCCACACACACCAAGCTAGCCCTTACTTTTATCTCCACTCCATCACGAAAGACTCTTGCCATTAATGCTACTTTTTCTTGAAGTTTTTCTGCCGCCTCACTAGCCTTATGTTCTTGGTAGAAATTCAAACATACACTAGATATAACCATTCCAAGAACCAATATTCCATTAATTTTGTCGCCCAATACAAACGAAATAATTGCCACTAAAATCAGAACCAGAATCAGTGGATTGGCAAAATTTTTCAAAAATTCTAGCACTACATGTGCCTTTTTGTTTACTTTAACCTCGTTTAAACCGAATTCTTTTAACCTAGCCTGTGCCTGAGTACTACTTAAACCCATCTTTACCATAATTTATTCTAATAGAAAGCAATAAAAGTTACTACCCAGGTATAAAGAAAATTAGCAAAAAAATGCCGCCCTATTTCAGGCGGCATATAGAATGACAATCTGCAGAACACCGGCGCTTTAGCCAGCACCCAGCACGATCATCAACATAGTCAGAACAATAAACTTAACAGGATCAGCAGCCCCTGTGGCAGTCCAGGATTCGGCCATCCCGATAGAGATGCGCCACATGACCCACTGCCAAAAAGGCACAATAACAAAAGCCAACATTGGCACACAGCCAATCATACCGACAATAGCCCGACGACCTTTTCCGCTAATGACGGTAATAACAAGTCCGATCAACACGGCAATGATCAAGAAAAAAACAAGGATCCAAAGAATCACCTCGTTGTTACGAGATGCAAGGTCCAGGAACTTGTCGAATCCCTGCTCAAAAGTCATTTTGCTGGTGTCCACTCCCAGCATTTGGATCAAGGCGATCACGTAAGCCAAGTAGGCCATTTTATTCCTCCTGAATCTGATTTCTGATTTGTTAACGAACAATACTATTATACATTAATATTATGAGATATCAAGAGCCTGTTTTTTAAGTAGTTTCTTTACAAAATATCTTCCCTTGCCTGTTTTCAATTCACGTTCGCGTCTTATAGCCACAATCCTTTCCTCATATTCCTCGCTATAAACCAACTCTAAGGGTTTATTTAATTTGGTAAACCTACCACCTCGACCAGAATTATGAGCTTTTAGTCGCTTGACCATATCCGAGGTGTAACCGGTATAAAGCTTGCCTGTCGTCAGGCTTTTTAGTACATAAACGGTATAGCAAGGTTTTGTCTCAAGCTTAATTTTTTGTTTGGCCATTTTTAAATTGTATATTAAAAAACTCAATATCTTTTTTCATAACTTTATCCCAAGATTGCTTGAAATTATGATCGCTACCAACTCGAATATCTAAATTTATATCCTTTCCCAAAGATCTTAGTCTATCCCGTAGTTTCTTTTGCCATTCCACCTTGCACCATACATCCGCAGTACCCTGGTGAACCAAAATAGGGGAGGCAATCCAACTATAAAAATTATCAATAGAATACAGCCTTGAATCATACTCTTTTTCAAAGTCGGCAATTTTTTGTCTAACAATTCGGCTTCCCTCACTATCATCATCGGCCGTTTCCAGCACACTTTGCGGAAAAGGATTGGTCATGGGAGCCCACAATACCGTAGGATAATTTTCCCCACTTATTTCCAACACTGAAATAGCTATTTGCCCGCCATTGCTATGGGCCCAAATCCCAATTTTTGTGGGGTCAACCATATCCAAGTTTTTTACTGATTCAATAAGTTCAATTACACCAATTGGCTTTTCAAATCTAGCCTCTAAAATATCCCCCGACTCCTTATCAGACAGCCCAAATCCTAAAAAGTCCAAACTAACTGTAACATAACCGTTTCTAGCCAGTTCATCCGCAGCCCTCCAACTACCAGAACCAACATAATAATCGTAACTTTCGGCAAAACCTCTTATCATTATTATAGCCGGAGACTTTTTGTTTTTGTAGCCAACCGGCAGGTTCATCATGCCACTTATTTTTTTGCCATTGGATATAAAACTGATAGCTTGAGTTTCAAAATCAAAAGTTTTTCCAGCTAGATCACCTCGTTTCACTAGCTCTTTTCTAGCCTCGTCTACCACCAAAGTATTTCCAATTTTAGTAATTTCCGAAGATTTATATGTTCTCTTTCGTAGATTATCAAAATTATATCGAGCTAGCCTACCGGTATTTTTTTCAATTGGTATTGTCACAGTTTTTCCAACACCAACATTTAGGTTTAAATTTGATTTCGGCTCATTTTTCTTTGAGTTTATATATAAACCAGCTACCGGCAAAACTGCAATCACAAAGATAATTATTGCCATAAAGAAAATCTTCTTCATACTCATTTTTACCATTTTATTGACCCATGGGAACGAACTTAGACCGTACGCAGTGCTAAAATATATTATGAATCTAAGTAATAATAATTATACAATTTTTATTGGTACCAAAAACTTCACTGAAAAATATTACAAAGATAAAAAAGGATGGCTAAAAATATCGTCAAAAGGAAACAAATTCACAATGACAGCAGAGCAAGTCCTAAATCATTTATTACCCGCAATGTCAGGTGTTAAGAAAAATCTAATCTTGAAAGTTGAACATCATGATTTACCTCAAAATATAGACCAAACTTCTTAAAGTCCACTTTTATTTCCCTACCCGTCACAAGAGCGGATTCTAACCAAGCCATCCGGCCCCACTTGAGCAGTCGCAAGAAATATCAACTATTGATAAATAAACCTGATAATATCACTGTATATGTCAAATCCAGATGATACTGGTACTCAAGAAGGAATTACTATTGCTTCAAAACCTAGAAATTCTAAAACCATTTTAAATGAAGTAGAAAAATTATTTTCTTCTCCGGAACCAACAGAATTACAAATTGCCAAAACACTACTGATAACCAAAAGACTCGGAGAATTAACCGCATCAAGTAAACCAACAGAAATATCCACAATAAACTCAAAAACATACAGGGGATTCATCCATCCAGAATCAAAAATAATACGCAACTTTATGGTTGATCCATTTTGCCTTAACGATGATGAGATATATAAAGTATTTTTAGAGACTATCGGGGAATTTTATCGAGTACCCGCTTGGAAAGAGCTGGGTCCAATGCAAGTTAGCCTTAACGCGATAAATAGGGCTATTGGAAAATACTTTGGAAACTATTACGGAACACAAAAAACCGAAGATAGGAATCAAAGATTCAACCTTGACCATAATTCTTCGGACTCAATTAATATTAACCTATCGGAACTTAAGGGAAAAAATCTTGCTGTATGCGCAGAAAAAGCTACTGTGGCCCAGAACCTGCTTACTTTTATAGGAATAGAATCGACTCTCATATTTTCATCAAATTGCATACTGTCTGAGGGTAAACCAGCAACTGGACACGCCTATGTTGTATTTAAAACAGAGAATGGATTTTTTATTTATGACCCGACCAATCCAATCATAGCAACAGGAGATGAAGAAAGAGTAAGTTCAGTGTATCCCGCTATTTACGCTATTAATGAGCAAGAGTATGAATTACTAATGTCTGGGGGAGAAGTGGTAGTTTCACACTCCAACTTAAAAACAGTTGGCAAACAGCTAATAAAGGATGAACCTCAAAAACGCATATATGCTGGCTAGTTTAAAATTCAACCTACTCTTACCATTGTTACCCTGCCCGACACAGGAGGGGACTAAAACCACAACATCCTAAACGTTTTTGTTGCCCCTATTGAACCATATCTATTGAAAAGAATGTTTTTTCATTTATCACCTATCTTAAAGTTTTGGCTCAAACTTTCAACTTGCCTCTCTTTCACCTAATTCTTGAGAAAATCTTAATAAATATCCGTCTGGATCTAAAACTAATATTTCTCTACAGCCATAGAGTTTATTATTCGCCTGATACCAACTGTCATTTATCCCTCTTTTTATTGGATAATCGTTTTTCTCCAACGAATCAATAATTTTTTGTACACTATTAGTTTCAATTTGAAAATTAACACCTCTACCAAATGGATATTCCAATTTTTCAGTTTCTTTTTCGCCTACTCTTAACTCCTGA
Source organism: uncultured Gammaproteobacteria bacterium (assembly GCA_964442385.1). Taxonomy (GTDB): domain Bacteria; phylum Patescibacteriota; class Microgenomatia; order UBA12405; family UBA12405; genus CAYTYZ01. Next base: position 374 of record CAYTYZ010000018.1, on the reverse strand, counting down.
ATTATAATTTGACTTCCGTTATATGACAAAAAAGCGAAGTTGGGGGTTTTTCTTTGATATTCAACTTTAAAACCTAAAATATCAACGTAAAACTTTAGGCTTTTAATATAATTAGTTACTAAAAACTCAGCAAGAATAGGTAAAAATTCCATAAATCATTTTATCACCTTTTTTTGTTGCCCTGCCCGACAAAGGAGGGGATTCGAACCACAATAAATCCGCCACGGCGGACTTGTCCTACCATTGTTGCCCGTGTCGGTCGCGCCCATTTCTATCGCTATAACTCAAAACTAGATCTAGAAAACTTTACTAAAACCAAAAAAGAAATTTTAATTCTTAATAATATTTTTCCAGAAGATCAACAAACTGATTTA
>CAYTYZ010000017.1:17693-21474 GCA_964442385.1 uncultured Gammaproteobacteria bacterium | reverse complement strand
CAAAATCTGGCTTTCAGGAAATTAATCTACCAAAAGACAGCAATGGCTTGCAACTACTACAGCGTTTACGCGACGAAGCCCACCGTTTTGGCAATAAATACCGAAAAGAATTAATCCAAAAAGCTACTTTTTCGCAAAGCTCCTGATAAACTCCAGACCTTCTTTGGGTTCATTTTGCTCAAAGTACTTTCTGGCCGGTTCTAATTTTGCAATCAGCCAGTCAGATAGACCGTTTTTTAAATCAAGTGGAAACAGCGCTCCGCTTGCATAATCAGTTTCCAGATCTGAATATCTTTGGTAATTCAAATTTCCTCCGTGCTCGGGTTTGCGCAATATTTCAAACTGTCCGACATCTTCGCCCCAAAAAACCAGGGTTTTAACCCAATTTAACAGGGGATTGTACTGTATGTCCTTTGGTGGACCATAAGCAGCTTTTATTTTGGCACGAATTTCATCGGGGGTGTCATGAATAAATACAGCACTATTAGGTTTACTTTTACTCATTTTTAACGACTCCTCGTCATTTATAGCACCTTTTTCAGGTCCAGTTAGTCCAGCTATCAGATTGCCATGCACAGCAATAACAGGCCTTCCTGGACGCATTTGATTTTGACTATCTCTGACGACTACGTGAATTTTGCGTTGATCCATACCTCCGTGGGCAATATCCACATCCAAAGTATATATATCAGCAGCTTGGAGTGGGGGATAAAACAAGGTGGCCATATCTACATCATCCCCTGCATCCTTGCCCATTATAGAAATTGATCTTTTGTTACGTGACAGTGTTATATATTTCCCCACTTTCATAAAGGTTTCCCAGTGGTCAAACCTAGATTTGTACAGATCATTTCCAGAGACAAAATTAACATTATCTGGGTCAGCGCCTACACACAGGCAAGAAGCAATTAAAGCATGTTTAAAGTACATGTCCCTTGCCTTGCGAATATTTTCCCAACTACCGTCTAGCTTGTTATTTAAAAATGTATGGAAATCAGCCAAAAATACCTGGCAGTTAATTCCTGCCTTTTGAAAATCGGCAATTTTACCCATGCACATGATTCCGGTGCCCAAATGCACCTGACCTGATATTTCAAAACCAATATAGTGGTTTAATTTTCTACCTGATTTTAGGGCATTTTCTAAGTCCAAGGGGGTCAGCACCTCCTGGCAATTTTGACTTATTAATTTTATTTTTTCTTCATCTGTCATAAATATATTGTAACTCAATATTTAATAAGTAACTGGTCTATAAATAGCTACCGTTTTGGGTCCTTAAACAGTAGCTATTTATTACTCCTCGGCGTCTTTGCAGAGCTTAGGCTCATTAGGCACAGTGCAAAAAAAGAACCACGAGTTGATAGGTACCATGTTTGCAGAAAAGGTAATGGTTCTCAGCCTACCTTCCGCCTTGTCTGCTTTAGGTTTTTCCCGAACGCTTTTTAAACACTCCATTTGGGTGGAACCTGGCTTCCAAGGTTCGCAAAACTTACATTTTTTTTCCAAAATTTTTCACCTCCTTTGATAAACTAATAACCTAGTCCAAATAGCAGGAATCGAACCTGCTTTTTACCATTATTTGGTACAAAAAAAGCCCCCACCCGATGCCTTTGGAACATCCAAAGACAAGGGCGAGGGCTCTCGCGGTACCACCTTGTTTTACTAGCTTAGCCAAAAAAAATCCCGCACTGCGGGATTAAGTTTCGATATAAGTTAGCCTTATTATCGAGTACTTGCGTTAGCAGTGATACTCTAGACCTATTACGGGGTCAACCGTTCTTGGTTTGGCCAAGACCGCTCAGGAGGTGTAATTCCCTTTGGTATACAAAGGTACTGATTCTCCGTCAAAGCGTTTACATTCAAAAGAACAGCTAATTATATTCGTACTATAAGACAGTGTCAATGACTAAATCGCATGCACAAGATTTTTTCTTATTTGCTCCAGCGCATGTTTAGTTTTGGCAATCCTAAGCCAATCTCTGTTTACATTTATCTTAGACCCCACAATAATTTCCACCTTATCTCCTGTTTTTAAAGGTGTTGATAATTTACCCATAGTCTCATTAATTTTCGCTCCTATACATTTTTCACCAATCTCGCGGTGAATATAATAAGCAAAATCCAATGCCACACTACTTTTTGGGAGCTGTATTACGTCGTCGTGTGGGGTAAATACATATATATGATCTTGCAGTACACTAATTTTATAGTTTTTAACATTCTTATCTTTGTCTTTTTCCCAGGCCACCAGGTTTTTTACCCATTCATATCCCATGCTGTCTTGATTTTTACTGTTTAATTTATAAGCAATATGTGAAGCGGGCCCAAATTCATTAAAGTCATGCATTTCAAAGGTCCTAATTTGCACTTCCACATTGAATTCACCCCAAACCAGTGTAGTCTGTAAACTACGATATCCATTTATTTTTGGGTTAGAAATATAATCATCAAACTCATCCGGAAGATGTTTGTTTTGAGCATGCAGTAGACCTAATATTGTATAACACACTTCAATGGAATCTACTAAAATTCTCAGTCCAATTCTGTCTTTAAAATTGTACGAATCACCCTTTTTCTTTATTTTTTGAAACGTGCTGTATAGACCTTTAATTCGACTTTGAATTTCATAATGTGTTACATGATTAGCCCTCAGAGTTTGTTCAATACTATATTTTAATTTTGCCTGGACCCTTTCTTCTTCCTTCCTTCGTCCGACTAGCATGCTATTTATTTGTCTCGCCTCTATTGGGTAAACTGCTTCAAAAGCCAAATCCTCTAGCAACCTTTTAAAGTAATGTAACCCTACATATTCAGCAACAGGAGCATAAACAGCCAGAACTTTTTTGCCATACTTAGCTTTCTTTTCTTGACTGACATGTTTTAAAGTAAGCCCATTGTGAAGTTTGTCCACTAGTCGAATCACTAAAACTCTCACATCATTTACCGAGGAAAATAAAAATTTCTTGTAAATTTCTATATTGCTATCTTTCAAAACTGCCTTTTGAGAACGATCTTTTATGTCTGTAAGACCAGAAACCAACAGAGCCACTTCATCTCCAAACATATTTGCAATCATTTCTAAACTTATTTCCGTATCTTCAACAGTGTCGTGTAGTAAAGCCGCACATACAGCCTCATCTCCAATATTTAGTTGAGCCACCACACTGGCAATCCAAACAGGGTGGGTAAAATACATTTCTCCGGAATCTCTTTTTTGTCCCAAATGAGCATGATACCCAAACTCCCAAGCTAACTTAATTTTCTCCTTATTAGACACTTTTGGCAAACACTTCTCTAGTTTTTCCCATTTCCAATCATCGTTGCTAATGACAAGGTTTAAATTATGCAACCCTAGCTCCATCTTATATTTTACAACTGCTTTTGTGCAAAAACCAGTAGCCTTTTCCAGTTGGTGCCAAGAGGCCAGCAAGTTTGTAATATAAGAACTTCTCTGGAGGGATCAATATATTCTAAATATTCAGTGTCTATTGGAGATACTATTTTTTTGTCATAGACTTTGTACTTAATAGTTTTCCCTTTATATAAAATATATACCGAATCAGAGCTGTCCAGTTTATCTAATAAATAAAAAACTGAATTCTGCCTTACAACTGAAAAATCTTGCTCAGTTGAGTGGGCAAATAAATAGATACTCTTTCCCAGTCCATCTCCGGGAAGATAACTCCCCAAAGCATGAGCGATTTTTCCAGATCGTAACACATTCATATAGCCATCTTTTGATTGCACATCAACCATGGGAACAATTTCTGACTGTGCGGAA
>CAYTYZ010000017.1:0-17683 GCA_964442385.1 uncultured Gammaproteobacteria bacterium | reverse complement strand
TGTTATAACAAACCGGGGATCTTCTACTGGAGCCATAGTAGGTGAGGGTTCAAGGATAACCTGACTACTGGCAGGCCTTGCCTGGTCTTTTAAATAATATGAAATTAAAGCAGAACCAAGTGGTTGATAAAGGTAAACAAGATAAATCAAAGCGAGAAAAGAAAGACCTGTGGCAACATAAAAAAATACTTTTCCCACTAGGCTTGGATTAGAAAACAGTATGCCATTTTTAGACCTCAGCCTAACGCTTCTTTTTTTGGGAACCACTCGCAACAAGTCTAGCATTAGCTAGTCTATCTCACCTGGCTCTATGGATACAACTTTTACCTCGCGATCATTAACCATCACCATGTCGTTTATGCCTTTCCCCAGTATAGAAATTGCCAATGGGCTTTCAAATGAAATCCAACCAGGACGTAAATTTGAATCAAATTTGCCAACTATCGTGACTGACAGACTTTTACCATCCGAAAAAGTTATCCCAACCTTGTGACCGTGGGTTACTTTATCGTGTTTAGCAGGGGTAGTAATCATTTTACCTTTCAGGGCATCGGCAATCTCAGCTATCTGAGCTCTTATTACCTCAGCTTGTGCACCAAGGAAATGATAGGCCGAATTTTCCCGAAGATCTCCTTCTTCTGCAGCTCTTCTGCGCTCAGTTAAGGTATAATCTAGCTGTTTTTCTAACTCAACTAGCTTTTCTTCTAATTTTAGTTTTCCAGGTTTAGTAATCATGGTTTTATGATTGTAATGAACTACTATTGTAACATTTTTACTCCCATTTTTTCAAGGTCCTTATGGGGACACAACAGGTATGTATGATTTGACATCGTTAGTGAAAGTGATAAGATTTATGGCTATATGACCAAATTACAACTAACCAAGGAAAGCTTTGTAAAACTTAGTAAAGAGCTTAAAGACGCTAAAATAAAAGAGCAGGACTTGTTAGCCAAAATTGAATATAATTCTGAATCGGACGAAGAAGGTGAAAATCCCTTGGCTGTTCAGCTCAAAGAAGAACTAGAGCTAGTTTCCGCCCATATAGAGGAATTAGAAGAAGGATTGTTAAAAGCTGAAATAGTAACCGAGAAGAAAAAATATGATACTGTACAGCTTGGGGCCGATGTTACTGTAAAAGTAGGCAGGTCGCAAAAAACCTTTTCTATTGTTTCTCATTTTGAATCTAATCCATCCTTAAACAAAATTTCTCAAAACTCTCCATTGGGATTGGCCTTAAGTGGAAAGAAAGTCGGGGAAACAGCAGAACTTACTGCCCCAGCAGGTAAAGTAAGCTATACCATCGTAGCCATTGCTTAAGAAATAGGCTAAAATCAGCAATGCAACACACCACTTTGGACGCTATTCGAGCTGAACGAATAAGCAAGCTGGAAAAGCTTTCGCAGCTAGGCACGCTCTATCCATCCTCTTTTGTTAAAAAACATTTAGTTGGTGAATGTTTAACCTTACAAGGCAAGGAAGTGATTACAGCCGGTCGACTTCTTTCGTTTCGGGAACATGGCAAAATCGCCTTTGCGAAATTACAAGATGAAACAGGCACTATTCAACTATTTTTTCAAAACAAGCTGCTATCTGAGGCAGACAACCAAAAATTAAAATTACTTGATATTGGCGATATTGTTGGGGTAAAGGGACAAGTAGACAAAACTACTAGTGGTGAATTATCAGTTTTTGTCGCAGGACTTGAAATATTAACTAAAGCCATTCGCCCTCTACCCAGCACTTGGTTTGGCCTAGAAGACCAAGAAACCCGCTATCGTAAGCGCTACTTAGATACCATTCTGGATCCAGCTGTTATGGCTAGATTTAAAATGAGGTCCAAATTAGTTAGTTCTATCCGTCGATATCTGGAATCCCAAAAGTATATTGAGGTAGAAACTCCAGTTTTGCAAAGTTTATACGGCGGAGCCAACGCAGCCCCTTTTACCACACACCTAAACGCCTTGGACATAGATATGTATTTACATATTGCAGTAGAGTTGTACTTAAAAAGATGTGTAATTGGTGGCATGGATAGGGTTTTTGAAATAGCCCGAGACTTTCGCAATGAAGGTGTAGATCTATCTCATTCGCCAGAGTTTACCATGCTGGAATTCTACGAAGCCTATGCCGATTATCACCGTATTATGGATGTTACCGAAGGTATGCTAAAACATTGCGCTCAAGAGATTTTTGGTACCCAAGAACTGACTGTCAAAGGTGAAAAAATTAGCCTTAGTGGTTCTTGGCCTAGAATCGAAATGTCCAAGTTGGTTTTAGATTACACTGACCTTGATTACGCTAAAGCTTCCCTTGCTGATTTTCAATCCTATGCCCAGGCAAATAAAATAGAATTTAACCCGGATGATTCCAAAGCCATAGTAATGTATAAAATATTTGATTCACCTCTGGTTGCCAAAAAATTAGTCGGCCCAACTTGGGTTTTGGATTACCCTATAGAGGTTTCCCCACTTTCAAAAAAGCATCCAACCAAGGACGGTTTTGTCCAGAGATTTGAATGTTATATGAATGGCATCGAAGTCTGTGATGGTTGGACTGAATTAAATGACCCAGCAGATCAACGTCAACGCTTTTTGGACCAACAAAAAGGCCAAGCTGATCCTCAACCACTCGACGAAGATTTTATCGAAGCTATGGAATATGGCATGCCTCCTACAGGCGGTATAGGTATAGGCATCGAACGCCTAACAATGTTTTTTACCGATACTTGGAGCATACGTGAGGTCCAACTCTATCCACTCATGCGTCCAAAAAACCAATGAAAAGACTAGAAGCCAAACTTCTAGTACTTTGCAAAAAAGACCCCATCATAGTTGACCTGTTTAAAATCTGTCCGCAAATGCTTAGAGGTTACCCTTGGTACATTGGTGCCAGCAGCATAGCTGCCGCCGTCTGGAACAATGAGCACAAATTTACCCCTGGTACAGGAGTAAAAGACTATGACATTGCCTACTTTGATCCTGATTTGTCAGAAGACAAAGAGCAAAGAATTGAAACTCTTGTAGCTAGTCTAGTCCCTGGAGTTAAAATTGACGTTAAAAATCAAGCCAGAGTTCATTTGTGGTACCCTAGAGTTTTTGGAGTCAAAGTTGCACCACTTCAGTCACTTGAAGAAGCTATCGGAACTTGGCCAACTACAGTTACAGCTCTTGGGATTAGAACAGAAGATGTATATTCACCTTTTGGATTGCAAGATCTGTTCGACTTGGTAGTAAGACCCAATAAAATTCAAATAAAAGAGCCATATTATGTTAAAAAGACTGCCAGATGGAAAACCACTTGGCCTTTGCTAAATATTTTACCTTGGGATAATTAAGTAAATAGTTTTAAAATAGTCTTTGCTAAACTTAAACCATGATTGAATTAACTCCATATAAACAAGCCGCCAAGTCCGAGCTTGAACCCAATATTTACAATCACAGCTTGTCACTTACAGCCTGTATGGGTAGCATATACGACTATTTACAAGAAAATAACCAACTCTCTGTCAAAGAGCCCAGTAAAGATATCTGGGAATTAGCAGCCTTGGTTCACGATATTGATTACAGTATAGCTCACAAAGAAACCCATCCACAGAAAACTCAAGAAGTTTTAGCTAAATATAATCTAACCCTCGACCCCGTCGCCCTCAATATTGTAAAAGCCCATGCTCCGGAATTAACTAGTTATCAGCCACAAAGCAAAGCCGAGTGGGCTATCTTTTGTGCTGATTCTCTTACGGGATTGATTACAGCCGTGGCTTATGTTTATCCTTCTCGCAAACTGGCTGATGTAAAAACGAGTTCAGTTTTAAAAAGGTTTTTAAAGGAACCCAAGTTTGCTGCTGGTACTCGTCGCGATGAAGTCAGGCAGTGCGAATTACCCCAAGGACTAAATATTCCTTTAGAAAAGTTTATTGAAATTTGCCTTGGGTCTATGCAAAAAATTGCCTCCGAAATTGGTTTATAGAATTTCAAGGGGTATACTAACCATATGACAACCATAACACTTTACAAAAGCATCCGTTATTTTGCTATTTTTGGCGTATTTTTAGCCAGTTATTTACTTTACTTGTATTTTGCTAGACCAACAACATCGCTCTGTTATATAAACGCCAAAATTAACTGCGATCTGGTAACCAAAGGAGAAATTTCCACCTTATTTGGTATCCCAGTAGGGGCTTACGGCCTAATGGGATTTATTTTAATGTGTTACGGAACCATTATTAAAAACAAAAAGCTTATTTTAGGCATGGCCACCTTTGGAATGTTGTTTTGCGCTCGCATGCTCTATTACGAACTTTTTGTCTATTACGCCTATTGTCCAGTCTGTTTAATGTGCATGTTCACTATGACTTCTACTTTTGTTTTGGGCTTAATTTTAAGTAAAAAGAAGGTTTCGTAGTACAATAGGCTATGCCAAATATATTTTTTGTTTTAAAGTCCTTTTCCCCAAGGGGATATTAAAGTGCACTTTTAAGCAAATTTTATATATTTATTTTTTCATACAATGTTAGATAAAAATTTTATAGTAAACAACCAGGAGCATGTTAAAACAGCCATGCTTTCTCGTGGAAAGGACCCAAAATTGGTTGACCAAGTAGTAGAAATGGACAAAAATCGCAGGAATTTACAGCTCCAGATAGATGACAAGCGCGCCGAGCAAAACAAAATTAGTCGTGCTATACATGGCAAGCCAACCCAAGAACAACTAGCTACTGCCAAGGCCATTAAAGATGTTCTGGTAAAGCTTGAAGAGCAAGATAAATTTGTCGATGACGAGTTCAACCAGCTTTTAGAGCAGCTTCCAAATTTACCAGCAGACGATGTTCCAGTGGGCAAAGATGACTCGGAAAATGTCGTCATAAAGACAGTGGGTACAGCACCGAAATTTGACTTTCAACCCAAAGACCATGTTGAACTAGGAAAGCTTTGTGACATTCTTGATATCGAAAAAGCAGCCCAGATTTCAGGTAGCCGTTTTGGTTATTACAAGAACGAAGCTGCCCAACTAGAGCTAACCCTTATGTGGTATGTATTTATGAAGTTGAGCAAAAAAGGCTTTAAGGCTATGATTCCTCCTGCCATGATCAAACATGACACTGAATGGCGTATGGGGTATGTTTCTAATCAGTCGCTTGCTGGGACTTACTATTATATGCCCGAAGATGATTTAACATTTATCAGTAGTAGCGAGCATAGTGTAGGCCCATACCACATGGAAGAGACCCTAAGTGCTGCTTCTCTGCCCCTTCGCTATGTAAATTTTTCACCTTGTTTTCGCCGTGAAGCTGGAACCTATGGTAAAGATATGAAAGGAATGTTTAGGTTGCACTGTTTTAACAAGGTGGAAATGATTGCTTTTACTCAACCAGACTTCAAGGTATCTGATGCTATTTGCGACCAACTTCTAGCCGAGGAGGAAGAAGTTTTACAAGAAATGGGACTGCATTATCAAGTCCTAAAAGTTTGTACAGGCGATATGCCCTATCCTAACCGAAAGCAATATGACATCAACACATGGTTTCCAGGTCAGAACACCTATCGTGAAACCAGCTCTTGCAGTAACTGTACTGACTATCAAAGTCGCAGACTTGGGACAAAGGTAAAAATAGGTAATGAGTCAAAATTTGTCCACATGCTCAATGCTACTGCTGTAGTCGATAGGGTAGTTATTGCTATTTTGGAAAATGGTCAGCAAAAAGATGGGTCTATTCTCATGCCTAAAGTCTTACAACCGCTCCTTGATTTTGATATCATAAAGCCCAAGCTATGATTTCTTTTTTAAACCAATTAGTGGACCCAACCGCCAGACGCCTGGCGGTTGGCAAAAAAATAGTAGATGCAATCAATAAGCTATCTCCCGATGTTTCTAAACTAACCGATAAACAGCTGACATTAAAATCAGAGGAATTTAAAGAAAAACTAAAAAAGGGACAATCATTGGACGATATTTTACCGGAAGCTTTTGCAGTATGCCGCGAAGCTATTAAGCGAACGGTAGGTGAATATGCCTATGATGTCCAATTAATTGCCGCGCTTACACTCCACCAATCTTCAATAGCTGAACAAAAAACAGGAGAAGGCAAGACCCACTCCGTAATTTTTGCAGCCTATTTAAATGCCCTTACAGGCAAAGGTGTCCATATTGTCACCCCAAACGACTATCTATCTAAAGTAGGGGCCGGTTGGTATCCTCGTGCTTTGTACAAACTTGGTATATCAACAGGCTGTATTGTGCATGAAGAATCTTTTATCTTTGACCCTGAATATATTGATCAGGAACAAAAGTTTGATGATAGATTGGCGCACCTTCGGCCGGTATCTAGAAGTGAAGCCTACTTGGCTGATATTACCTATGGAACCAACAATGAGTTTGGCTTTGATTATCTTCGTGACCACATGATTTCCAGATCAGACCAAGGAGTTCAGCGTGGACATTTTTTTGCCATAGTCGATGAGGTTGACTTTGTCCTAATAGACGAGGCTAGAACCCCTCTTATTATTTCTTCGCCAGACAATAGACCTATTGGAAAATACCTAGAATACGCCAAAATAGTGGAAACCTTGCAACCCACTGACTATGTAGTTGATGAAAAGGTTCGTTCGGCCACTCTTTCAGAATTTGGAATTCGTAAGTTAGAAAAAATTCTTTCAGTCGGGAACTTGTACGAGGAGTCATTTGACACTATTCATTATATTGAAAACGCTATAAAAGCCAAAGCACTTTTTCACAAAGACAAAGATTACGTTGTAAAAGATGGGCAAATTATTATTGTAGATGAATTTACTGGTCGCATGATGAACGGACGACGTTGGTCGGATGGTCTGCACCAAGCAATTGAAGCCAAAGAGGGGACTACAATTCAACAGGAATCACGTACTTGGGCTACTATTACTTTCCAAAACTATTTTAGACTTTATGAAAAGTTAGCCGGAATGACGGGTACAGCTATCACAGAGGCCCAAGAATTTAAAAAAATCTATAAATTAGATGTGATACCAATTCCAACCCATAGGCCAACTAAAAGAATTGATAGTAACGATATTATCTTCAAGTCGCAACAAGCTAAATATGCCTCTATTGCGGCTAAAGTTGAAGAATTACATAGAAAAGGTCAACCAGTTTTAATTGGAACCACCTCGGTGGAAAAAAACCAGATAGTTAGCTCACTACTGCGAAACAAAGGAGTACCCCATCAGGTACTTAATGCAAAAAATCACCAGGCTGAAGCTGAAATCATCAGCAAGGCCGGCACCAAAGGTACGGTTACAGTAGCCACAAACATGGCCGGTCGTGGTGTCGATATTATCCTTGGCGGACCAAGGCCAGATGATAAAAAAGACAAACGTGAGTACGAAATTTGGCAAAAAAATCATGATGATGTCTTGGATCTTGGAGGACTTTTTGTAATTGGAACCGAACGACATGAGTCACGGCGTATTGACAATCAGCTCCGCGGTAGATCAGGCCGACAAGGTGACGCTGGTGCTTCCCAGTTTTATGTCTCTTTGGATGACGACCTCATGCGTATCTTTGGTGGCGAAAAAATTGCCGGTATTATGACCAGGCTAAATATGCCGGATAACGAGGCCATTTCTCACCCAATGGTTAGCCGAATCTTGGAACAAACTCAGATTAAAATTGAAACCTTTCACTTTGACACCAGAAAAACTGTGGTTGAGTACGACGATGTAGTCAACAAGCAACGTCAAATTGTCTATACTATCCGCGATAGTGTGGTCCATGCTAAAGCTGATGCACCCCAAGAAGTTCTTGGTCAAGTTTTCAAGTTTTTAGAAAAGCAAATCGATTTTATCTTATCTCAAAACTCGGATACTCAAACTGGTCATATAGATTTTGAAAAAGTAGTTTTGGAATATAATGAAATCTTGCCTTTGGACGAAGAATCCAGAAAAGATTTACTAGATAAAATAAAAAAAGAACTAGACCCCAAGACGCTACTTATGTCTACTCTGCAAAATATTTGGCAACAAAAAGAACAAATGTTTGGCAAACCCCTTACTGTAGATTTAGCCAGATTTGCAGTTATTTCTACCCTTGATCCCTTGTGGGTTGATCACCTTACAGCCCTTGATGACCTGCGAAACGGAGTTAGGTTACGAGGCTATGCCCAAAAGGATCCCCTTGTTGAATACAGACGCGAAGGATTTGAAATGTTTCAAGCCTTAATGCACCAATTTGAATACAATGTATCAAGAAAACTATATCGCTTGCAACCCATGCCCCTGGAAATGGCCCAGCCAAACGTTCCTATGTCAGAAGGTAGAGGAGAGGACCTGGAGGCAAAACCAACCGAAGCCGGTGAGGCCGAAATCAAGCTTACAGAAAGAAAACCTGTGGTGAACAACAATAAAACCCTAGGTAGAAATGACCCTTGCTGGTGCGGTAGCGGCAAAAAATATAAAAAATGCCACTTCCCAAATTAATTAGCCATATATCCTAAAGACTAAATTTACAACAAAAATTTGTTTTTACACGCTGACTTAATGTTACTAAGTATTTCTGTAGAGCTGCGTTTTATCTAGAAAAGTTGCTAACATAATACAATGCCAGGAGAATTACAAACAGATTCAAATCAGGCTGCCTTGCACACACTTAACAACAGGTTGGCAAGATTTCAAGACAGAATTGAAACAAATCTTGCCTGGTTTGATATACGCCATGATTTGAGAGATATTGATAGGTATGCAAGATTGGTAGACCAAGCACAAAGAAAAGGCGTAAAATCTGCATTAAAAAGAGTTTTGCTTTTAGACATTCCTTGGTCTAGTAATGTAAAGTTTATAAAGGATTACATGATGGATTTGGCTTATTCACCTCAGGAATTGGAAGCCCTTAAGGCTGAAGAACAATATTCTCAGCTAGAAAAACAGAAAATTGAGGGCGAAATAGCAGGAGGAAAAGATCCATGGCTTGCACATATTGAGCATAACAAGAGGAGCCTTGCCAATCCTTATGTGATTGGTTTTTATCAAAATACCGATGGAAAAATAAGATGCCTATATGGTCCTCGTCATTTTAAATCAAAAAGACAGGTGGAAAGCTCTTTTTTGGCGGGAAGAACTGAGTATAAGGAGGTTAATTTGGTCTCCGGTGAATTTCTTAAAATCCAAACATCAAGGGTATTAAAGGGTGAGGCTTGGATTACTTTACCAGAAGATCTGCGTAGGCATTTTGAAGCAGGAGAGATTCTGATAACGGGAAAACAGGATATATATGATTTAAATGAACGAGAAATTGGAGAAATTTCTGAATCTGAAGACCCAGCTGCACTGATAACAGTAGTCAATTCTAAAATGTCCAGTGGGGTCGATGGAGGTGGTAAATATTTCCTTCTGTACTATAGCGATTTTGGCAGCGATGAAACTGGCAGAACTGGTGTTATAATGCACGCTGAAGGAGGTGAGATTAAACCTCTTGTAGTTACATGGGAAGACAAGGAGTTTGTCGTAGAAGTAAAAGGATGTGGAAAAAAATCCGGTGGATTTGGTAAAATGCAATTCAGGACAGGAAGGGAAATTCTTACTGGCGGAGCCGAAGCAGAGCAAGCTGAAACTGAATTCTATAGATTACAGGACGATAACAGCCTAGGTTCACCAAAACCCGTTGGGAGCATCCTATTTATTAATCCAGATCGTAGAGATTATCAACAAGGGTATGTTATTCGTCTGACTCCTTCAACCGTTAGAGCCGGATACACTGGAATTGATGCCTATCCTGACATTGAAAAACCAGAAATGGTCAATAGAATTTTAGACATGTATGTCTCACAGCTCATTGCCCATGTTTTCGCAGATTCCCCAAAAATTTTAGATAGATCTTCGCATACCGAGAATTTGTTACTTTGGAATAACGGCGATTTTGCCTGGACTGATTATTCTGATCATGCAGCTTTTGCAGATAAGAGTTTCCCCCAAGAAAACAATCACGGAAGTTACATGACCCCGAAACAAATGCTCGAGTACTACATTCGCATGGTAGAGGAAATTCCAGGCTATAGTAGGACAAGAGATAAAAGTAAGTTTTATGAACATCTGACCGAAGCGTTTAAAAAACACGGGGAAGATTTACGATTAGAATTAGGCGATGACTATAAAGCTGTTGCTCAAAAAATTTGGGAAAGTGGAATGGCCTATCAAGTATTCAAAGGTAGAAAAGAAGCAGGATACATTCCAGAAGGAGTTTTAAAAGAATTCTATCAGGAAATTGCTATTGATTATGCCCGCAAAGAGCTATCTTTGGATTCAGAGGAAGCTTTTCTGCTCAGACAAAGACAAGGTAGGGTTGATATGTTAAAGGCAATAGATCTAATGCAACAAAAGTTAGGTGATAAGTTAGACCCGGAATCAATTAACGAGTGGGTACAAACTGTAAAAATAGGATCGTTATCCCAAGTGTTACACGGCTTAGATACATTCTACAAAGCCTACACAGGTAATTATGGTGCATTTACCGAAGTAGAAAGATCTATCTTGTATCAAGCTACCGCATATTTTAGTCAATTTGACTATTTTTTAGTGAGTAAATTCCAAAAATACTTTGAACACGAACTCGATGTTATATCTGGCGCAAAATCAGGGAGCCACCCCCAATCAAAAGAGGAATTAAATCTGGCAGAAGAGGAACTAAAAGACAGAATGCAAGGTTTTGTTAATTTAATGGATACCGATCTTGGTGGTTTTTATAGATTAATAAAGCATCCTGACCAAGTCAGACGATTGGTAAGTTTCAGTTTCTACGGCCACTAATAATGTTACTTCCCTAACTAAGGCAGGGTGTGCAATACATTTGTTTGAAACCAAATCCACGGTTGTACCTGGGCATAGTGCAAGATATATTCTTGGGGTAATTTAAAAAAAATTAATAATACTAATATTAAAACAAGCTTCTTGTATTCCGTAGGTCTGAAAAATTCTTTTTTCTTAAAATAAATATAACCCAACCAAAAAATAAAAAATTCCTGAAACAAATTGTTAAAAATTAACAGCAAGGGCCTAATTTGACTTAACTCAAAGATAATCACGCCGATAACCCTCCATGTAAACAAGAACATAGCTGTTCTTTTGGCTAAATTATTCTTCCAGCTAAAAACAGTTAAGAAACTAATGGATAAAAAGAACAAATCTAATATTTTATCTATGGTATGGTATTGCCCAGGAGCAAAGTTGCCCAGGCCAAGTAGGGTAATTATAATAACATCGGCGGCATCTAAAAAAGATGAAGCTACTGTTCCCCATAGGGGATTCTTTTTAATCCAAATAGGGGGAAGTACAACTCTTAGGAAAATTACAATTATTGGACCAAATGGCATTAAGTTAGTATAATACATAACATATATGTCTTTAAGCAGACAAGAGACTAAATTAGTAATTTTAAACCCAACTTCCGGAGGATTGCCAGCCGGATGTGAATTTAAAAAAAGATTAAAAAAAGGTGGGAGGGCTCGTTTTCAAGATATAAAATTTTCTAAAATAGGACCCAATAATTTTTCAGTTTCAGGACCAGCAAATATCGAAATTGAATATGTTGTAAAATGGTCAGATCATACTCCTGTAACCAATAGAGTCAATCTTAGTAGTACACCTGTGGAAATACCTTATCACACAGCCCTGCTTCATACCACAAACCGCCAATACGAAGTAAGGGTAGGTACATAATATTTTATGTCAACAATTTTTGAAAAACTAATTTCTGGTGAAATTCCATGTTACAAAATAAAGGAAGATAACGATTATTTTGCCTTTCTAGATAATAAACCAAAATCAGCTGGACATATTTTAGTGGTCCCCAAAGTACCTGTTCAATGGATCTGGGAGGTTCAAGATATGGGTGGTATCTTTACCTTTTGCCAGCCCATTATCAAGGCCCAGCTACAAGCACTTGATGCAAAAATGGTTTCCATAAAAACCTGGGGCTTGGAAGTTCCTCATGCACACATTCATCTTTTACCTGTATACAAGACCGAAGTGGCTCCCTGGGACAACCCTGTTTTAACCCCACAGGACTTCGAAACTATTGCACAAAAAATCAAAGCATGTCTTAATAAGTAATGCTTGAACAAGAAATATTAGCGCAACTCCAACTTCTTAACCAAAACTTTGAAAAGTCCAAACGTCCACTTTATAAAAGCTTTCTATCTGGTTTCCTTCATTCGCTTGGTGCCGCATTGGGTACTATTCTAATTTGGGGAATAAGTATCTGGGTATTTTCCTTGTTTAGTAAACAAATTTTAGCCTCATCTGTAAAAATTATGGAAACTATGATGGCCAGTATTAATTGGGACAAAATTATTCCCAAGCCAAAGCTCTTTGAAGTACCCTCTGGTTTTAACCTAAAAGATTTAAATCTTGAACAACTTACCCCGAACCCACAAGTAGGGCAATAATTATTTGTTCTTTTTGGCAGCTTTTTCTCTGTCAGTTTTATTTAAAAGTCTTTTCCGAAGGCGGACTGTTTTTGGGGTAACATCGATAAGCTCATCAGACTCGATAAAATCAAGCGATTCTTCAATCGAATATTTAACAGCCGGAGGCAAGGAAATATTATCGTCATTTCCAGCAGAACGCATATTTGTTAGTTGTTTGCCCTTGCAGATGTTAACTTCTAGATCTCCTTCAACCGGTCTAAGTCCGACGACTTGGCCTTCGTACACCCCGTCGTTTGGATTAATAAATAGAATTCCTCGCTCCTTGGCTAAATCAAGCCCATATGACAAGGCCTTCCCACCTTCGCTAGCGACCAGTACACCAGACCTTAACCTTCCGGCTTCTTCAACTTTCGGCTCAAAACCTAAAAACAAATAGCTTAGGGATATTGCCCCTCTGGTTTGAGTCATCATTATCGATCTAAGCCCAAGGGCATTTCTTTCAGAAATCTTAAAAATCATTTTTACATTGCCATTTTCACTAATCATATCCAGCATCTTGGCTTTTCTTTTGCCAAGTTCTGCCGTAATTGTGCCAACATGCTCATCAGAAGACAGGATAGTTAGCTCGTTAAAAGGCTCGCATACAACACCATTTATCTCTTTTAAAATTACTTCTGGCTTACCAACTTCCATGGCATAACCCTCACGACGAAGATTTTCAATTAAAATTGCTAAATGCAATTCACCCCTTCCGGAAACTACAGTACGAATACTATCTTCAGGATCATCGGCAATGCGCATACCTAAATCTGTTTCTGCATACGAATAAAGGCGTGCTTTTAGTTCTCGACTAGTGAGAAAATCAGCTTCATCTTTGGCAAATATTCCAGTATTTGGTCCAAAACTAGCTTTCAGTGTCGGCTCAGTTATAAAAATTGTGGGTAATGCTTGGGTAACTGTATTGGCACAAATAGTCATGCCAATTTTTAGATCATCATTGGCCGTAATATACACTACTTCGCCAGTTTTGGCCTCATCTGCTTCTATCTTGGATACGCCTTCGTTTATATACATTTTTTCTACTCGAAACTGTCCGACTTTTTTAGAATCAGGACTTAAAAGTGATAAGCTTGTACCTTTTTTTACTACACCAGAATATATTCTACCAACAGCCAGCTTTCCTAAATAAGCATTTTTTTCAAAAGCAGAGGCAACCATAGAAAATGGCTTATCTTCGTTTTTTACTGCACTTGGGATAGTCTTCATAATAGCCTCAAATAGGGGAGAAATGTCACCTGGTTCATTAAAGTCCTCTGGCATATGGTCCCAGGCTTTTCCATCCCGCCCAATAGCATAAATAGTGGGGAAATTCAGTACATCATCGCTTTGAGCCAAGGACAAAAACAGTTCCTCGCAATCTGCGTGAATTTTTTTTACCTGAGCATCCTTACGGTCAATTTTGTTTATAACTAAAATTACTTTTAATCCGGCATCCAAGGCCTTTTTTAGAACAAATTTAGTCTGTGATAGGGGACCTTCGGCAGCATCAACGATCAGCAGTGCCCCATCTGCCATATTCATAATTCTTTCCACCTCACCTCCGAAATCAGCATGACCAGGAGTGTCAATTATATTTATCTTGGTATCTTTGTAAAAAACCGAAGTATTTTTAGAAAGTATTGTTATCCCTTTTTCCCTTTCCAAAACATTGCTGTCCATAATTCTTTCAGTCTGCATTTCGACTTGATTATCGCGAAAAGTATGGGTTTGTTTGAGCATGGCATCAACTAAAGTAGTCTTCCCATGGTCTACGTGGGCTATTACAGCCACGTTGCGAATGTCTGAGTATGTGTGCATAGGTGGGAATTATACACTATTTTTGCTTCCTTTTCGCTTTCTTTCTGTTTACAGCTCGTTCTACTCTTCCAAGCGAGTCTATAAAGGTAACTCTACCCCTAACCATAATCGCTACGCGCTCAAAAATTGGTTCACCATATTCCCCTTTTGTTTCACCGGTACAGACATATTTTCCGACAAAATCCTCCTTTCCAACCTCAGAATAATTATCAAGCATTTGTCTAAAAGATTCCTTACTGGGATCATAAACTGTATTTCTAATGTCTACCGGACCAACACTTCCAGACCTAAAACCAGTTCTAATCTTGGCTGCTTCTGAATACACTGTTCCCATTTTCACAATTTTCACTTATTAATTTCACGAATACAAGTAGCAAATTCGGTATAATACTTGTATGTACCAATTTTCTCTTCCTAATCAAGACGGCAAAATAATAAGTTTATCCGACTATTTTGGAAAATGGGTCCTGGTGTATTTCTACCCAAAAGACAATACTCCTGGTTGTACTATAGAAGCTTGTACACTCTCGTCCAACCTACCAAGCTTCACTAATATAAATGCCGTAGTACTGGGTATAAGTACTGATTCGGTTGAATCACACAAAAAATTTCACACTAAATTTAAGTTGAACTTTGATTTATTGTCAGATATTGACAAGAATGTAGTTAATGACTTCAAAGTCTGGGGAGAAAAGAAGTTTATGGGTAAATCTTACCAGGGGACATCAAGAGACTCATTTTTATTTAACTCAAAAGGTGAACTTGTAAAAACGTATCACAATGTTAAGCCATTAGTCCACACTGCAGAGGTCCTAAATGATCTTAACCAGCTTCATAAATCAGCTTAGTCTACCAGCCAATACCTTAAAGACTACTTTTGTTGAACAGGCTCCGGAACGAAACTGGGATCAACCTTGGCAAGATGCTTGTGAAGAAGCAGCTCTACTAAATGCTTATTACTACAAAAAATCACAAACCCCTGATAAAAAAACCATTATCTTAGATCTAAACAAGTTATTTTTATATGAAACAAAGCAAGGTTGGGGCCATGATATTAATATCAAAAAATTGGCCTTAGTAGCCAAACATCTGGGTTACAATCCCAAAGTTTACAGAAATCCTACGATAAAATTTTTAAAATCACAAATTGATCAAAAAAATCCAGTAATTATACCTGCCGCAGGTAAGGAACTTTATAAAGAAAATAAAAATTTTAAAGGTGGAGGTCCTTATTATCATGCCTTGACCTTGCTCGGTTATGATGATGTAAAAAAGCAATTTATAGTTCACGATGTAGGCACAAAAAATGGGGCATATTTCCGGTATAGCTATCAGCTTTTAATAGATGCTAACCATGATCTACCAGATAGTGGAGACAAAAAAGATATATTATCAGGTACAAAAAGGATATTAGTGTTGCTATAATCAGCTATGAAAAACATCACCACACTTGTACTCCTAGCCTTATTTCTAGCCTCATGCTCAAAACCTACCTCGCCAGTAAATAAAAGCACAGACCTAGGGCTTGAACTTGAGGGTTCAACTGCAAGTTTGTCTGGCAATCCAAAACCAACCGAAAAAAATACCTTGCCCATATTGCAAGGGGATACTGTTGCAGCCATAAAGCTTGCCGGTGGTGAGGTTTTAGTTAAATTGTACTCAAAAGAAGCACCAAATACAGTAAAAAACTTTTTGCAAAAAGGCAATACTGGATTTTATAACAACCTAACTTTTCATCGGGTTGAACCAGGTTTTGTAGTTCAAGGCGGTGATCCGAAGGGAAACGGTACAGGTGGTGGAACTATCAAGTCCGAATTAAATATAATACCATTTAAAAGAGGCAGCCTGGGGTTAGCTCGTACACCAGCAAACAAAGAAATTAGTAACGATAGCCAATTTTACATTTGTCTTTCATCAGATACTTGTAGCCAATTAAGTGAAGAGTATGTTAATTTTGGCGAAGTGATCTCAGGTATGGAACTGGTTGACAAGATTCAAATTGGCGACAAGATCTTGGAAATATCC
This sequence comes from uncultured Gammaproteobacteria bacterium, assembly GCA_964442385.1. Lineage (GTDB taxonomy): Bacteria > Patescibacteriota > Microgenomatia > UBA12405 > UBA12405 > CAYTYZ01. The sequence goes on along the minus strand of CAYTYZ010000017.1, from coordinate 1,413 downwards.
TCTTATACCAAGTAAGGGTATAATATACTGTGAGTCTTATAAATACACTTTTTAGAGCCCTAATTTTTGCTTCTATTGTGGGTTTTGTATTTGTAATATTAAGCAATAATAATAAACAAGAGTTGAAGTTAAAGCTGCTCAATCTAGTTCCCAAAGATACTTTAAAGGCTGCTCCAAGTGCCATAATTGATTTTGCAATTCAAAACATACCATCTGAAAAACAATCCAAAGTTGCCAGTCTATCAGCTGAGATAGCCTCAGCCAGCGCACATTTAGAACCATATAAACAGCAGAAAATTAAAGAAATAAAACTGATGATAATCGATGAACTTTATAAAACAGCAGTAGAAAACATCAAAAAATAATGTTGAGCGACTTATCTTTCAAACTAGACGGAATAACCCAAAAACTAGACTTAGCAGGGTTACTTTTAAAGAAAGATTCTCTTTATCAAAAAACCCTAAACCCTGATTTTTGGCAAGATGGCCAAAACGCTCAGCAAGATAGTCAAAATTTAAGTAGTGTTTCCAAGACCATAGATGATATTTACCTACTCCAAACAGAACTAACCAATTTAAAAGAGTTAGAAGTGATGTTGTCAAGCTCAAAAGACGCTGAACTTGCTCTTGAGTTAGCAAATAGTGAAAAAAAATTATCTAGAAAAATACAGGAACTTGAAGTAAAAACTTATCTATCTGGTGAGTACGATACAAAAAATGCCCTCTTGTCGCTTCATGCAGGACAGGGTGGCACAGAAGCTATGGATTGGACTAGTATGTTAGAACGCATGTATTTGCATTACTTTGAAAGAAGAAACTGGAAATTTGAAGTACTTAATATCAACACAGGTGAAGAAGCTGGAATAAAATCCGTTGTAATCAAGGTTATAGGGGAAAATGCCTATGGTTACCTAAAAAATGAAGCTGGTACACACAGGCTAGTACGATTGTCTCCTTTTAATTCCGCCGCATTAAGACAAACATCTTTTGCCAAGGTAGAAGTTATGCCTGTATTTGACGACTTAAATGATATCACTATCAGCCCTGCTGACTTAGAATTCTCAGCCTATAGGGCTGGGGGACATGGTGGTCAAAATGTAAACAAAGTATCTACTGCAGTACGCATAGTTCATCTACCAACTGGAATTGTGGCAACTTGTCAAAGTGAAAGGTCTCAGGAACAAAACAGAGCTAATGCACTTCAAATATTGAAAGGTGAATTGTGGAAGATCAGAGAAGAAAAAAGGCTATCTGAGCAAAAAGATATAAAAGGTGAAATTGTTATAGCTGGCTGGGGTAGACAGGTCAGATCATATGTCTTGCATCCCTACAAAATGGTAAAAGATTTAAGAACCAAGTGGGAAACAAGTGATACAACTAGCTTTTTGGATGGTAATCTTGATGACTGTATCTA
>CAYTYZ010000016.1:0-23009 GCA_964442385.1 uncultured Gammaproteobacteria bacterium | reverse complement strand
TGCTAACCAAGCCAAAAACTAAATTCCTCAGCTACATCCTTAGCCCCAATCGTTACCTCGATAGGTTTAGTCTCTACAAGCCCATAGACAAAATATTTGCCCAAAGGCCAGACAAGCTATTTACAATTTCTAAAAATATACAAGCAAAAATAAGTTCAAGCTACGCCAGGTCTAGCCAAATTATCTACCCCGGAACAGATACTAAATTTTTTAGACCTAACCCATCAGCCCAAAAAGATAACTATTTAATAGTTTCCAGGCTTGTTCCGCACAAAAAAATCGACCAAGCCATTTTAGCCTGTGGTCAACTGCATAAAAAGTTGATAATAGTAGGTTCAGGTCGAGATGAAAATCGGCTTAGTGCAATAGCTTCACCTTACAAAAACATTGCTTTTTTAAAAAATGTTTCAGACCATAAGCTACTTAGTCTATATCAACAAGCCAAAGCCCTACTAGCTCCCCAGGAAGAGGATTTTGGTCTGGCCAATATTGAGTCAATGGCTTGTGGAGTGCCGGTAATAGGATTCCAAAAAGGCGGAAACCAAGAGACCATATTACACGGACAAACAGGAATATTATACCCCAATCAAACCAAAGACGGGCTACTCCAAGCTATAATAGACTTTGAAAAACAGTCTTTTTCTCCAACTGATTGTCAAACCCGAGCCAGCCTGTTTAGTAAGAAAAAATTCATGTTAGACTGGAAACAAGCAGCCAATGAATACACTTAAACTAACCCCTCCAACCCAAAAGATCTTCTACAAACAAAGGGTTTTTATTTTTACTATTGCCAAAAGATTTATCGATATTATTGGCTCAATTACTTTAATCCTAATCTTTTTCCCAATAATTTTATTGACTTCCGTTTTAATTTTTATCTATTCTCCTGGACCTATTTTTTTTAAGCAAAAACGAGTAGGGAAGAATAATAAAGAATTTTTAATTTATAAATTTAGAACTATGTATACAGGAGACAATGATGCCAGACTCAAACGCTACCCGACACTCTATAAAAAATATATAAAAAATGACTGGAAATTGGGCCTTCTAGAAGATCCCAGGACTACTCCAATTGGGAAAATTATCCGGCTTTTTTCGCTAGATGAATTTCCACAGGTTATTAATATTCTTAAGGGTGAAATGAGCTTGGTTGGCCCCAGAGCCTATAGAGAAGAAGAATTGCAAGACTATGAAAGACGTTACCCCCATACTAAAAAATCCATCGAAATAATTAGAACTGCCAAGCCAGGCCTAACCGGTCTTTGGCAAACCTCAGGTAGAAATAAATTAAACTTTGAAGATAGAGCTAGACTTGATGCTTTTTACATCGTAAACAGATCGCTTCGTCAGGAGATTGCCATTATCCTAAAAACGCCATTTTGCATGATTTCTCGTTGGTAATTTGTTACACTTAGAAATGCAAAATCCTTTTGAAGCTATTAGTAGCGAAAAACCAACCGGAAATCTCAATGCAATTTTTCAATCCCCAGAAAAAATATCTATTAAAACCAAAAAACCAAGAGGTCTAGTTTTTAAAATTTTTCGTGTATTTTTAGTTTTATTTTTGCTACTATTTTTAGCCAGTCTAGCCCTGGGTGGGTATCTCTATGTCAATGCTTATAAACCAGGTATGGAATTTTTAGCGCAAACAAAGGCACTTTTGCCATTGGTAGACCAGCTCAAAGCAGCTGCCGCCACCAAGGATTTAAATAAAATCAAGTCCGAGTTTGAAAACATCAAAAGCAAAAAGGCTCAACTACAATCTCAGTACCAAAAGTTTGAAAAGTTTTCGCACCTTCCCTATGTAAAAGAGTATTATGCCGATGGCAACGAGCTTTTCAAGATTTCCGATGAGGCCATCGCAGCCGGAGAGATTGTAATCAAGGCCATTGCACCCTATCAAGATTTTTTAGGGCTTAGTGGTGGTATCGCCTCCAAAGACAAGCCAGGTGGTCAAACTACCGAAGAAAGAATCGCTTTTTTGACTGAGTCAGTTGAAGGTCTAGTGCCATATTTTGACGAACTAGAAGCCAAAGTCTCAAACATAAACACTTCCTTGGAAAAAATTGATCCTGCTCGCTATCCTGAGGAATTCCAAGGTATCAAACTCCAATCAACTATACTTTCGTCCAAGCAAATGGTGACCCAAATCCATAAATTTCTCAAAGACGGCAAACCTATTCTAACCAAAACTTCCTGGCTACTAGGTAAGGATAGTCCCAGAACTTATCTCTTGCTATTCCAAAACGATGCTGAACTTAGGCCTACTGGAGGATTTTGGACCGCCTATGGTCTTCTTAAGGTCGACAAAGGCAAAGTCACTCCTATTTCATCTGACAACATCTATGATCTAGATGCCAAGTTTAACAGTACCATCCCAGCCCCCAGACCCATCAAGGCATATCATATAAATGTTCCTTATCTAAATATTCGTGACATGAACCTGTCGCCAGATTTTCCAACCAGTGTGGCCGAGTTTATTAAGGCTTACGAAAAAGTAAATGGCAAAAATGGCCGTTTTGACGCTGTGGTTGCCATCAACACCCGACCAGTAGTTGATTTAATTAAAATCATCGGTAGGGTAGGGGTGCCAGGTTATGGCAACTTTACCCCAGACCCTGACAAACGTTGTGACGGCTGTCCCAACGTGTTGTACCAAATGCTCTGGCTTGCTGGCCGGCCCAGAAACTTTGTGGACAATGACCGCAAGGGATTTTTAGGGCCTCTTATGCATTCCACTTTAGCCAATGCCATGGGTCAACCCAAGGAAAAATTAGGCACTTTAATTGGAGCCCTGTTGGAAAATATCAACCGAAAAGACATGCTTTTCTACTTTAAAGATCCCAAAATCCAAGAAGCCGCAGTTAAAGCCAACATAGCTGGTACAGTTTCCCAAAATTTGGAAAATACTGACTACTTAATGCTGGTTGATGCCAATATGAGTAGTGCTAAAACCAATCTATTTTTAACCCAAAAAATACGTCATGAAATCATATCCGACCCAGCCGGTGTTCAGCACAAAATAACGGTGACTTACACTAACCCCAGCAAGGCTAGCAACTGTAACTTGGAAAAAGGCGATATCTGTCTAAATGCTCCCAAGTATCGTGATTGGTTTAGATTCTTTACCTCTCCTGGTTCCAAACTCGACAAGATGACTGGATCAGAAGTAGATCCGGTAATATACGACGAACTAAATAAATCTGTTTTTGAGGGATTTTATGGCAATAAATATCCACTTTATGCACAAAGTAGCACCAAGACATCTGTGCAATATACAAGCTCAATCAAACCCAGTAGTAATTACACTCTTTTAGTTCAAAAACAACCTGGCTCAAAGTCAATGAACTATCAACTGGTGGTCAATGGACAAGATCAGGATGAGTTTACCCTAGACAGTGACAAAATTATCAAGCTTAGCTTGTGAACCAAAATCACCGCGCCATAGTTATTGGAAGAAAAAAAGTAGGGGAGTCAGATTTAGAAATAATCTTGTTTACCGAGAGTCTGGGTAAAATATATTGCAAGGCCAAAAACGCTAGTAAAATCACCAGTTCCAGACTTGGATCATTACAACTGGGTAATACTATTTTTGTTTCACTAAGCAACCGCAGGCCATTTTATATTTCCCAAAGCAGAACTATTTATAATTTTCTGCAAATAGCTAAAAGTCTAACCCAAACCAACTTACTTTTTTTTATTTTGGAAGTGGTTAATCGGGTTTCGCCTCAGGAAGAAAAGAACCAGGAGCTTTTTAATCATTTAGAAAAATCTATTCAGGCCATAGCCAAGAATCAAGTTGGTACGTTTATTCACCAAGAGCTAGAAATATTTACAACTCTGGGCTATGGTATTCCTACAACGATTTTAAAATACCTAGAAGATAAAAATTTTCCTTTAGCCCAAAAATCAATCCAATCTCATATCGAAACCATCATCGACAAACCCCTCCAATCGACAAAACTATTTTCGTAGTGTAATATATGTTATATGACTGAAAAATTGAAAGATATACAAAGAACGCCTAAAGAATTATTTGATAGAGCGGGAACCGAAACTGAAATTGGAGAAGTACTTAGTAAGTTACTAAAAGAATGTATCACGAGTGGACAACCATCAGCAATGGTAAATCTGGAAGCTGCCGATGCCTTTTCACGAGTTGGAAATGAGCCATTGGCCCAACAACATCGATTAAGTGCAAGTAATGAGATGGCTGGTGTTAGACTATTACAAAGTACGCTAGGAATTGAAAAGGCGATAGATGAGGTTCAAAAAGTTGCATATATTTTACACCAAGCAGCCGAGGAAAGTCTAAGCGCAGCAGCTATCATGTCGAGATCTAACGGTAATTGATACAAATCTGCTATAATTAACCTACAATGACGAGGGTGGCACCTCCGCTGAGTGTTAAAAATCAATTGAGTACTTAGTAGGGTGGAACCTCTCCAATAACCGGAGCCCTATATTTATTAAAAGTTTACAATAAATATATGGCCGAGCCAAGTCTTTTTCAAAATATCGTCAGTTTCTGCAAACGTCGTGGTTTTGTCTATCCTACCAGTGAAATTTACAGTGGACTGTCCAACTCCTACGACTATGGTCCATATGGAGTTCAGCTTTTAAAAAATATCAGATCGCTTTGGTGGAAAGTATTCGTCGAAGACCGTGACGACATGGTTGGCTTGGATTCTCAAATTATCCAACATCCCACTACCTGGATTGCTTCTGGTCACGTGGGGGCTTTTTCTGATCCTTTGGTAGAAGATAAAGTCAGTCACAAACGCTATAGGGCTGACCATATAATTGAGTCATGGGCCGTCAAAAATAAAAAGGTGGTAGTCGTGGAAGACATGAAACTGACCGACATGGGTCAATTTATTCTCGATAATAAAATTAAATCCCCAGATGGCAACGAGCTAACCGAACCCAAAGCCTTTAATCTTTTGTTTGAAACCGAAATTGGAACAGTTTCTGGTGAAAAATCTAAAGTCTACCTACGTGGTGAAACTGCCCAAGGAATTTTTGCCAACTTCAAGCAAATTACCGATTCCTGCCGAGTAAAATTACCTTTTGGAGTTGGACAGATTGGTAAAAGCTTTCGCAACGAAATAACCCAAGGACAGTTTATTTTTCGTACTTTTGAATTTGAACAAGCCGAAATAGAATACTTTTTTGACCCAAAGAAGGCCGACTGGAAAGAACTAATGGAGGGCTGGAAAAATAACATGATGAGCTTTTTAACCGAAGATTTGGGAATTTCCCCAAATGCTCTTCGTTGGCGTCAACATACTGACAAAGAACGCAGTCATTACAGCAAGGATACCTATGATATTGATTTTGCATTTCCTTTTGGTTGGAAAGAGTTGTGGGGAATTGCTTATCGCACTGACTATGACCTGGCTCAACACATGAAATATTCCGGAAAATCTCTAGAATGGGTAAATCCTGATGGAACTAAATTTATTCCTCATGTTATCGAGCCAGCCGTAGGTATAAACCGCTTATTTTTTATGGTTTTGTCAAACGCCTATTGTGAAGAGATTCTTGAAGATGGTAAGTCCCGCCTGGTACTAAAACTTAAACCCAGCTTGTCACCGGTAAAGGTAGCCATATTCCCACTTCAAAAAGATGACAAGCTTGAACAAGTTTCCCAATCTATTTACCAAAATCTCAAAAAACAATTTCATTGTGAATACGACAATAGCGGAAATATAGGTAAAATGTATAGAAGACAAGATGAAATTGGAACACCTTTTTGCCTCGTCGTAGACTACGAAACCTTAACTGACGATTGTGTGACCGTCCGCGAGCGTGATAACATGAAACAAGTTAGACTTCCAATTACTGAAGTTAGTTCATGGTTAAACAAACACATTTATGAATAAAAAAATATTAAGCTTACTGTTTATCTCCTCTTTGATACTTGCCGCCTGTAACAAGCCAGCACCCACTGCTCCTGCTCCAACTCCCACGACTGTAAAAAAAGCTAAATTAAGTCAAGTAACTTTTGACAAACCTGCCTTAGTTTCCCTAACCTCACGCACAGATGGTCGCGAATTAAACTTAACTATCAGTAGTATTCCCTCAGAGGTCAAAAAAATTGAATACGAGCTTTTATACAAAGCCAAAGACGGTAGTAAGGAAATCGAGAAAGGCACAGGCGATACTATAAACACCATCACAGACCCCATTGAAAGACAAATCCTTTTGGGTACAAAAAGTTGTACTAGCGGCTGCAAGTATAAGTATGATGATGGTGTTTTTGAGGGTTCACTAAAAATAACCTATCTTACCCAAGACAATGGAGTAAACATCTACGAGTCTGGCTGGACACTGCAAAAGTCTGGCAAGTCTTTCCTTGTCAAACTAGAAAAATAATGAGTCTTCACAAACCTGTCTTAGCCAAAGAAGTATTACAATTTTTCAAAGGATCTGGCCATATAATTGACGGCACCCTGGGCAACGGTGGACATACCAAGTTATTTTTGGACTCAGGACTTAGCGTTACCGGTCTTGATCGAAATGAACAAAGTATAAAGGAAAGTAAAATACAACTTTCCAAATACGATTCAGTCAAAATTTATCAAGATAATTTTATTAATTTCCCAAATTATCTACAACCTAACACCGTCGGTGTATTTTTAGACCTTGGGCTTTCTACACCTCAATTAAAAGACCACAATCTAGGATTATCCTTTACTGATTCTACTCTTGATATGCGGCTAGATTTAAGCTTGCCAGAAACAGCCCAACACATTATTAATACCTACTCAACCCAAGATCTAGTTTATATTTTTTCCAAATATGCTCAGGAAAAAAAATCAATCGAAATAGTCAGGGAAATAATCAAGTCTCGCCCTATTTCATCTGCCTTGGAGTTGTCTCAATTAGTAGAAAAAGTTTATAAGCACCGAGGTAAAATTCATCCTGCTACAAAAATATTTATGGCCTTAAGAATTGTAGTCAACCGTGAATATGAAAACCTAGAATATTTTTTAAAGCAGACCCTGGATTTACAAAAAGGCCAAAAAATAGGTATTATTACTTTTCACTCCGGTGAAGATCGGATAGTTAAAAACTTTACTATCAACAATAAAAACGCCTTTAAAGTTAATCCTGTTCTCTCGCCAACCTATTTAGAAACTAAAGCTAATCCAGCTAGTAGAAGCGCTATTTTTAGAACTTTTGAAAAATGTTAAAGCCCTACCTAAGGTTCACCTTTGTTTTTTTAATTCTTCAACTATTTAGTGCCTTTGTATCCAGCACCCTAATTGCAATTTATGACACCAACATAACCCTTTTAGATACTCAAATCCAACAATACAATGAACGACCGTAAAATTAATTTTATTTTTTATGGTATTGCATTTTTATTTGCCCTAATTTTAATCAAAGGTGCTATTTTAAGTACCAATAGACTGCTCTTTAGCCAAGTTAAAAAACAGGCTCAGAAAATAAATACTATTTTAGCCCAACAAGGAAAAATCTTTGATACACGAGGCGAGCTCCTTTTAGAGGCCCAATCCTTTTATCAAATAGGTATTTATAAAAGGGAAATAAAAAGTTATGAAGAAATTATCCTTGCTCTGTCTAAAATTAAATCCCTAAAAGCCAGTGACAAGAAAAAGGTGGACGATTTTATACAAGATGACAACAGAAATTGGCTAGAGATACCCACCCTAATACTCCAAGAAGAGTCATCCTTGTTAAATAACCTTAGAGGTGTTTCCCTAGTGCCCAAATATATGAAAAAATACTTATTTAACTGGAAAATATTAAAAAATATTGAACAATTCAATAGCCAAGACTTAAGTTCTAGCCAAGGCTACCTTTGGACAAACCAAGATGCAAATGGCAACACATTATACCGACCAGACGATTTTTATTTGCCCCACTCCAACGGAAAAAATATTAACACTAGTTTAGACAAATCCATCCAGACACTACTTACTCATGAACTAGAGTCTGCCATTGCCACCTACAAATCAGATGCTGCTAGCGGAGTAATAATTAACCCAAATACAGGTGAAATATTAGCCGCAGATTATATAAATTATTTGCAAACAGGAAACAGAATACCCTTTTCACAGGATGTCTTTGAACCTGGTTCTATCTTTAAACCGATAACCCTAGCCATAGCACTTGAAACCAAAAGTATTTCAAAGGACCACACTTGCTCTATTTGTACAAAACCTGTAAAAATCGGAAAATATACCATAGCTAATTATGATGGCCAGGTTTATCCAAATAGCTCTCTTGTTGACATCATAAAAAACTCTGACAATATAGCCTTGTCTGAAATTGGTTTGAAAATTGGAGCTCAAAATTTTAAAAAATATTTTGTAAAACTCAATTTAACTAAGCAACTAGACATTTCTTTGCCTTCCAATGCATACCCCCTCTTTAAAGAAAACCCAGGCAAAATTGATTTGGCAACCAACTCCTTTGGGCAGGGAATCGCGCTTTCCCAACTCCATATTTTGGCAGCTTTTTCTACATTAGCCAATGGGGGTTTCTTTGTAGTGCCACACATAGAAAAAGACTCAAATTACAATCATCAACAAATTTTCTCACTCGAAACAACAACTACTCTTAAAAATATACTAAAAACCTCAACCAGTCTTGGCAAAGCCAGTAGATTTAATACCAAATCCCTTGATGTCTGTGGCAAAAGCGGCACGGCCCAAGTAGCCTCCTTGGGTAAATACCAAGATGGAATCACCAATGCCTCCTATATAGGTTTTTGGCCATGTTCTCAACCAAGATATGCCATGATAATAACCATTGCCAGACCCAGATCATCACCCTGGGGGGCCACTACCGCAGCACCTGTTTCGTACAAAATCGCTGGTGATATAATGTAATCTGTCAAATACCCCACGTCCCCCCATAAAACAAAGGCTTGTCAACACTTTTTGGCATCTGCCAAAAAATTTTCTATTGTCGGCCAAGTATGGCAATCCTGGCAGGAAATTAAAAATTATTGGGGTTACCGGAACTGATGGCAAAACCTCAACTTGTGTTCTGTTGTATGAAGTATTCAAAAAAGCTGGGTTAAGAGTAGGCCTAATCTCCACCATAGGTGCCAAAATTGATTCGGATTGGCTAGACACCCAGCTTCACATGACCAGTCCAGATCCAGCGCTCATCCAACAGTTATTGGCAAAAATGTATGATGAAAAAGTTGATTATGTAGTTTTAGAAGTTACTTCCATAGCCCTCGATCAACATAGATTCTTTGGATGTAATTTTCTACTTGGAGTATTTTTAAATCTGGCCCCTGAACACCTAGATTATCACCTGGATATGGACAAATACCTATTTGCCAAATCAAAGCTTTTATCCCGTTCAACTATTGCCCTAGCAAACGGTGATGACCCAGCTACGCTCAAACTTAAAAAGCTTGTTGCCAAAGAAATTACCACTTTCGGAACCCACCAAAGAAATAACATCAGGGCTACCGATATAAAGCTAAACAGTGACTACCTATCCTTCCAAGTTGGAAATGAAGCATTTAAAACCAACTCCAACTATGAATATCAACTTTATAATATCTTGGCAGTCCTAGCCATAATTAGACAATTACAGATTCCAGACGAAATACTCATTTCTACGATTTTAGATTATCCACAAACCAAAGGTAGGCGTGAAGAAGTTTCAAACGAACAGGGCATTAAATGTATCATCGACTACGGACACACTCCCCAAGCTTTTTTGGCTACCTTTTCAAGTTTAAGAAAAACTTATCCTGAAAATAATATTATTTCTATTTTTGGTGCCACCGGAGGTAGAGACATGACTAAACGTCCAAAAATGGGTGAAATTGCTTCTAAATTTTGCAACCTAAGTATCCTAACTACTGACGATACAAGACAAGAAGACGTTAAAACTATTAACTCTCAAATAATTTCTGGTATGAAGACTGGTACCCACACCTATGCATTAAAGAATAATTTGCCAAATAAAACTGAAATTCGAAACATTAGAAAATTACTTAAAAGTCGGAATTTGTACCTTGAAATTAATAATAGGCAAGACGCTATAACAACTGCACTCTTAATAGCCCAAAAAGAAGACATTGTAATTTCCCTTGGTATCGGACATCAAAAAACTATTCTGATAGGCGCTACTGAGTATCCTTGGTCAGAAAACGATGCTTTTCGAACAGCCCTAAATACCAAGATGACAATGTCCAGCTAAAAAGTTAAAATACTAGATATGATCCATCTTTATCTGGGTATGCTTTTGGTCTCATTTTTTCTGACAAGTATTTTAGTAATTCCCTTTATTAATCTACTTTACAAACTAAAGTTTCAACGACAAAAGCAAGTTACACTAGATTTTCAAAACAAACGAACACCTATTTTTGATAAATTTCATGCAGCCAAAGCCGGTACACCGGTGGGAGGAGGTATTTTAATTGTTTTTTCAGTCTGTCTGCTTTTTTTGTGTACTCTACCTTTACTAAAAATCAGCCGAATATTTATAAGTACTAATTACAAAATGGGCCACGAACTATTCATTATGTTTTACACTTTTTTATCATTTGGAATTATAGGCCTTTATGACGACATAATGAAATTTTTTGGTTTTGCAAAAACAGGCTTTTTTGGTTTAAGAATGAAACACAAACTGATACTACAATTTATTGCAGCCGGGATTGCGGCTTTGTTACTTTACTACAACCTTGGAATTGATTTTATATACATTCCATTCGCAGGTGCCATAAGATTGGGGATTTTTTACATACCATTTGCCACCACTTTAATAGTGGCTTTTGCCAATTTTTTTAATATAACTGATGGCCTGGATGGACTTTCCTGTGGGCTTTTAATGATTTCACTTTTTGCCTTTTGGGTTCTTGCCGGAACTTCAGCCGATACTCCTATCTCAATCTTTCTTGCCCTATGGCTAGGTTCTATAATCGCCTTTCTCTACTTCAATGTTAGCCCAGCTCGTATTTGGTTGGGTGATGTGGGAGCCCTATCCTTTGGTGCCACATTTGCTCTAATTGCCCTGCTTCTTGGAAAGGTTGTTCCCCTTATTATTGTTGGATTACCTTTTATAGTCGAAGGTATGAGCAGCCTTATCCAAATATTTAGCAAAAGATATCTTGGCAGAAAAATTTTTCCAGCTGCGCCTATACATCTTACCTTGCAGTACCTGAGTTGGACTGAGACAAAAATTGTAGCCCGAGCTTGGTTGGCGGGTATTATTTTAGCTATATTTGCCCTATGGTTGGGAATAAACTAGATTTAATTATTGCACCATATATTGGGATTCCATACTGGAGAAATAAACTTCTTCCAGATGGTACCATAGAAAAAGAAGGACCTTTTGGAGGCAAGGGTACTATAGCTGAAATCAACTATGCTACTGCTTGTGCTAGAGAATTAGAACAAGGCAATTTAAGCCAAACAGATCTTGAAATTCAAAAAAAATATAACATAGGTTTAGAATGCTCCGGGCTGGTCTATAACGTTCTAGACGACCTTGCACGAGCCCTTGGTCATGCTGGAATTTATTTTAGATTAATAGGGGAATGGCGTGGTATAAAACGTCATGGTAGCAGGGCAGTTTCGGCTCTCCATATGGCCTTACCTGTTAATAGCTTAAAAATTAATTTAGAAGATATTTTACCTGGTGATCTAATCATCATGGTTGGAAAAGACGGCATGGGACACGTGATGATAGTTACCCAAAAATCAGCTAGTAGAATAACGGTTTTACACAATAGTTCGGAAAGTTATAACAATTGTGTCCATAATTTTAATATCAATATAACAAATCCTAATAGTGATATTTTTCAACAAACTTGGGATGAAATCACCTCTACAAACAAAGATTTTCGAACAATTTTTGATTTACACAATCCAATTTCAGGTATCTATAGGCCGCACTTCTTGTGTCAAAAATAATTCAAATAAGACCAATTTTTATAGTTTTAGGAATGTGTCTTTTGGGTTTATATTACCTGGCCACGACAACCTATTTTGAATCACTCTCTAGTTTTGGCAATGGCTGGTACTTTTTAAAACGACAAGTGCTTTGGATAAGTCTGGCCATAATTCTTTACTTAATTCTTAAAAAAGTAAAATTACATTTTTGGTACAAATATTCCAGTGTGCTCTATATATTCTCGACTATTAGTTTAATTGCTGTATTAATACCAGGTATTGGTCACAGAGCCTATGGAGCTCAACGCTGGATAAATATTGCTGGTCTAACTATACAACCAGTAGAGTTTTATAAACTGGCCAGCATACTTTATTTTTCCAAATTATTTTCTATTCATAAAAATATTGGCCTAAGACAACTAGGGCTTGCCCTGGGTTTACCTTTATCATTTATATTTTTTCAACCCAATCTTAGCAGCACCTGCCTTTGTGCCGGGGTTATCTTGGCCCTATATTATCTAAGCAATCAAAACCTTAAAAAACTTATCTTAGCCCTAGCTCTTTTGATACCTTTAGTTTTTATAGTAATACTTACGAGTACTTATAGGCGAGATAGATTATTATCAATGTTCCAAAACAACTCATATCACAGTCAGCAAATGCAAAAAGCAGTAAGTGCGGGAGGTTTGTTTGGTGTGGGGTTAGGCAATAGTCAGCAAAAATACAAATTTATTCCCCAACTGGCCAAGGATTCTATTGCTGCTATTATCAGCGAAGAATTAGGCTTGCTTGGCCTGTTTATTATTTGCCTTTCATATCTAGTTTTAACTCTAAATATTATTCGCATTTCTACTCAATCTCTCGAGCCATTCAGAACATATGTTGCTTATGGACTTTGTCTTTGGATACTTCTGCAAACGTTTGTTAATTTATCATCTGTAGTAGGACTAATTCCTCTTACTGGAGTACCATTACCCTTTATATCTTATGGAGGATCTTCACTAATAGTATTATTTTTACCTTTGGCTATTCTTGGGTTATAATTCAAAGTGGCCAATATCAACAAAATAGTCATAACCGGTACGCATCAATCACCAGCTCTGGAATTAATAAGAGCACTAAAAAACGACACAACTTTCAAGTGGGAAATCTACTATTTAGGTAGAAAATACCGATCATTAAACAGTCAAGTTATTGCCACAGAATATGAATTGTTTCAAAAACTTGGTGTTAGGTATTTTGTTGTAAATAGCGGCAAGTTCGACAGAAATAGTCTACTTTCCAGCCTAAAGGGTATCCCTACAACCATTTTGGGTGTATTTGTAGCTTGGAAGATTCTCCACCAAATTAAGCCTAGCCTTATTGTTTCTTTTGGGGGATACACTTCGATACCCGTTCTTTATGCTGGCTGGCTCCAGGGAATTAAAAGCATAATTCATGAACAAACCATGACCAATAGCCTGACTACAAAACTGGCAGCTCCAGTTGTTAGCAAAATTGCCCTATCCTTTGACAACCCACTTCAAAAACAAACCCTACCGAAAGCCAAAACCCAAACCACTGGAAATTTGTTGCGCTCCGACTTATTTAAACCGTCAAATAAAAGTTCTATATTGAAAAAAATTCATAATCACAAGCCCCTGATTTACATTACCGGTGGAAACCAAGGTTCTGTGGCCTTAAACAAAATTATTTTATCAATATTGCCCGAACTCTTGAATAAATATAATATTATTCATCAAGTAGGCAAATTAGACTTTGGACACGTTTCGGTTGCCACCAAAGGACAGCCTAATTATCAATGTTTTGAGTACATAGAAACCAAAGAAGTAGTCCCTATATATCAAAATGCAAAAGTAATAATAAGTCGTTCAGGGGCCAATATAACCCAAGAGCTAGTGGCCCTTTCTAAAAATTCTATTTTAATTCCTCTACCAAATTCTCAACAGGACGAACAGTTGAAAAATGCAACTTGGGCAAAACAAATAATGAGCCAACATGTCGAAATAATTGATGAAAACAGTCTAACTGGAGACAAATTAATTGAAACGATTGAACGGTTATCTATGTTGCCAAATTTGAAACACGAGACTTCTTTTAGCTCTTCTGGTACCACAGCATTTTTAACCCTAGTTCACAGTCTCCTTAAAAACTAACTTTGCAACATTACAAGCCAAAGGGTAGAATTAAATATGCAGTCTACTTTAATCAAAGGATTCGACGTGGGATCTTCTAAAATCACTGGAGTGATCGGACAGTATTTTAAAGAAGACCAAAAATTAAATATTGTTGGTGTTGCCACGTCACCCAGTCTAGGTTTCAAAAAAGGTCAAATCATTAATCTCGATCAAGCCACCTCCACTATAAAAAGTATCAAAGAATCCGTTGAGCGAATGACAGGTACCAAGCTTGACTCCTGTCATCTTACCACCAGTGGAACTCATTTTGAATCTATAGTGGGTCAAGGTTTTGCATTAGTTTCAGCAAAATCAGGTGAAGTAAGTAAATCAGATGTTGCCAAAGCTATAGAAAACAGTAAGGAAGTCGATCTTCCAAATGGAAAGGAAATTATTCATGTTATACCTCAACTGTTTATTCTAGACGAACAAAAAAATATTGTAGACCCTACTGGTATGATAGGCAGTAAACTGGAAGTAAAGACAACTATAATTATTGGAAGTAGCTCACTACTAAAAAATCTTTATCGCGCCTTTTCCAATAACAATATCAATCTTACTTCTTTATCTTTTAGTGGGATATCAGCCAGTATCTGTGCTCTAAATACTACTGACAAAGAGCTTGGCTCACTTCTTATCGATATTGGAGGACACGAAACCAGCGTTACAGTATTCTCAGAGCAGACCGTACTTGGAGTATTTATTATTCCTGTTGGTGGTAATAATATTACCAATGACCTGGCCATTGGACTTCGGCTTTCCCTAGAAGATGCCCAAAAAATTAAACATTCACTTTCTGCCTTGGATTCAAAATCACTACCCGAAGAAATAGAAGTGTCTGGAAAAAAAATTAATACTAGCACAGCCGTAAACGGCATTATAAAACCCCGACTTGAGGATCTGTTTTACCTAATAAACCAACACTTGGAAGAGAGAAAGGTAAAATCTCTTTTAAACTCAGGAGCCATCTTGTGCGGAGGAGGAGCTCTTACAACAAATTGTCAAACTATAGCTGGTAAAATTCTTAACATGTCTACCAGAATTGCTACTATCTGCCCGGTGGGAGGACTTATTGAAGACATAAATACTCCAAGCTATGTGTCTACAATTGGATTACTTAAACAACACGTAGACTTACTTTCATCCCCTCAGGAACTTAAAAAACCAAAATCTAGTTCTAATTTTATTTCTAATCTAAAAAAGTTATTACATCCATTATTACCCTAAACTATGGGACTAGTAAAAACATTATCAGGTCAATTTGCCAAAATTAAAGTTATTGGGGTGGGTGGAGGTGGCAACAATGCCATTAACTCCATGATTGCCGAGGGTAATATTCAAGGCGTGGACTTTGTTGCCGTCAATACCGACTCCCAAGCCCTATTACAAAGCCAAGCTGAAATCAAAATCCAAATAGGTGACAAATTAACTCGGGGACTTGGAGCAGGTGGCAAACCTCAAATGGGTCAAAAGGCTGCTGAAGAATCCAAAGACAGAATCAAAGAGCTACTTTCTGGCACCGACATGGTTTTTATCGCCGGAGGTATGGGTGGAGGAACTTGCACCGGGGCTGCCCCAATTATTGCCCAAATAGCCAAAAAGGAATTAGGTATCTTAACGATTGCGGTAGTTACCAAACCCTTCTTTTTTGAAGGCACGCACCGCATGACCAATGCCGAGGAGGGCATTCTAAATCTAAAACAATACGTGGATGCTCTAATAGTTATACCTAATCAAAAAGTCATGGATATTTTGGCTACTGACCAAGATATGCCAATAACCCAAGCCTTTAAGCTTGCCGACTCGGTTTTAACCAAGGGTACCAAGGCTATTGCCGACATCATCACTCTTCCCGGTCATATAAATCTTGATTTTGCCGATATTAGGTCAATTATGAGTGACGCCGGTACTGCTCTCATGGGTGTTGGAGAAGCTGAAGGAGAGGATAGAGCTCAAAAAGCCATTGATGATGCCATTCATTCACCTTTAGTTGAAGTAGATATTGCCGGTGCTAGAGGTGTATTAATTAATATTGCCGGAGGTCCAGATTTGGGCATGAGGGAGGTAGCTCTGGCTAGTGAAATCGTAAGACAACAAGCATCAGCGGATGCAAATATCATTTTTGGTACAACCCTTGACGAGTCTTTGAAAGGTAAAATCAAAATCACCATCATAGCTACAGGTTTTGACGAGAGCAGACTTAGAAAACAAGTGCCCAAAGTTGTCTCTCAAACTCAAGTAAGTGAAAATAACAATCCTTTTAATCATAACTACAATCTGCAAAACCTACCGGAAGGTCTAGAAATAGAATCCGAATTTGATATTCCATCTTTTTTAAAACGCCAACAATAAGGTGTTATAATCAAAAATGAGCTCCTACCAAAAAATTCCGAGTATCGGTTTTTCCAAACTGGAAGATCAGATAATTTCTTTTTGGAAAGAAAACAAAATATTTGAAAAAAGTGTAGAGTCAAGACCCGCGGAAAATACCTATTCTTTTATAGATGGGCCACCTTTTGTTTCTGGTATGCCTCATTATGGTCACCTTTTGTCTTCAATTGCCAAAGATATTATTCCTCGTTTTTGGACCATGAAAGGCAAACGAGTGCGTCGAGTTTTTGGTTGGGATTGTCATGGGCTACCAATTGAAGCCAAGGTTAATGAAAAATATGGTATAAAAACCGCAAAAGAGGTCGAAGAAACCATTGGTGTAGCTAAATATGTAGCCCAATGTCGAGAATATGTTGAAAAAAATATCGGTGATTGGCGTTGGTATATTGAAAAAATAGGGCGATGGGTAGATCTTGATCATCCCTATAAAACTATGGATCCAGAATATGGTGAAAGTGTTATGTGGGCCTTCAAACAAATTTGGGACAAAGGACTAATTTACAAGGGAAAACGTACTACCATGTACAGTACTGACACCCAAACCCCTGTCTCGGGCTTTGAAGTGGCCATGGATCCCGATAATTACCAAGACACCGACGACACTGCTGTTTTTATTGGATTTAAAATAAACGAACTTGAAAACACCTATTTAGTTGCCTGGACGACCACCCCTTGGACCCTGGCCTCCAATTTTGGCCTGGCCATAAACCCAACTCAAGACTACGTTTTAGGCATTTTTGATAACAAAAATATTATAATTGCCCAAAAACGAGTCGAATATCTCGAAACAACTCTAAAAAATAAGTTTACCTACCAAAAAACTTTGACCCAGGCAGATTTAGTTG
This sequence comes from uncultured Gammaproteobacteria bacterium, assembly GCA_964442385.1. Lineage (GTDB taxonomy): Bacteria > Patescibacteriota > Microgenomatia > UBA12405 > UBA12405 > CAYTYZ01. The sequence goes on along the minus strand of CAYTYZ010000016.1, from coordinate 5,699 downwards.
GGCTAAGTTATCAACCACTTTATTCCGATTTAAACCAAAATAATCCAAAGGACTATCATGTATACGCCTATGACAACGTCACCATGGAAGATGGTACCGGAGTCCTGCACTTAGCTCCTGCTTTTGGTGAAGAGGACTACCTTCTCGGTAAAAAATTTGGGCTGTCTGATTTGTCCGATATAGATTCTGAAGGAACCATGACCGTAGGTCCAGCCAAAGGCAAATATCTACGCGGAGCATCCAAGCTTATTTGTGACGATTTAACCCAAAAAGGCAACTTACTCGGCTCACATATCTTTAGACATCGTTTGCCCTACTTTAGAGGTAGAAATCCACTCATATACTGGACCCAAGAATCTTGGTTTATCGATGTCCAAAAAATTAAATCCAGAATGCTCGAACTCAACCAAGACATTAACTGGGTGCCAGATCATATTAAAGAAGGTCGCATGGCAGAAACTATTAAATCCAGTCCCGATTGGAATATTAGCCGCAATCGTTTTTGGGCCACTATCATGCCACTTTGGGTATCGGAATCAGGTAAAGAACTTGTAATTGGCAGTTACCAAGAATTAAGTCAATATAACCCTGATGTAGTTAAAGAAAACGAAACTTGGTTTTATATTGATAAGCAAAAAAATAAGCTCCACCTTTCTGCCCATCGTGATATTTGCGACCAAATAGTTTTGACAAAAGATGGCGAAAAATATCATCGAATACCAGAAGTGCTAGACTGCTGGATGGACTCAGGCTCGGTACCTTTTGCCGAGTACCATTATCCTTTTGAAAACGAAGAAAGTTTCAAGTCCCTAGTTCCTGCTGATTTTATTGTGGAATACGTAGGACAAGTTCGTGCTTGGTTTAATGTATTATTAAGATTTTCTACCATACTTTATGATAAATCAGCTTTTACCAATGTCATTTGCACTGGCACTCTAGGCGGCAATGATGGTCGAAAAATGAGCAAAACCTATGGCAACTACCCAGACCCTAAAGACGTTTTAGAAAATACAGGAGGGGATGCAGTTAGATTATATCTTTTAGGTTCACCTCTTATGAGCGGTGAGGACGCCTATTGGTCAGACGAACTGCTACGTCAACAAGTCCAAACTATTCTTATTCCACTGCAAAATATTGCAAATTATTTGGTAATATACGGCGATAAATATGATTTTAAACCAACCGAAACTAGACCTAAGCATATTTTAAATAAATGGATAAGAGCCAGAACTGACGAATTTACTTTTAATGTAAACCAAGCCCTAACTGCTTATAATACCCCAGAGACAATCAGACTTATTCAGCCATTTCTAGATAACTTAAGTAGCTGGTATATCCGTAGATCCAGGGATGAATTTAACGATGGCTCACTTGAACATTTACAGACGCTTTACGATGTCCTATTCCAAACCATACTTACCCTGGCCCCTGTAGTACCTTTTATCACTGAAACTATTTACCAAAATATTTTTAGAAAATTTGAAGGTAAAGAATCAATTCATCTTTTTGATTATCCACTTCCACTTCTACCAAATGACCAACAAGAAGATGGCTATATGTCTGCAGTCAGGCAAATCTGTACCCTTATCCACGAAAAACGCCAAGCATCGGCTATAAAAATCCGCCAGCCTTTATCCAAAGCTGTTATAACTTTTAAAGACGTACCGCAAGAATATAAAAATATCATCCTAGATGAAACCAATTTGAAAAGTTTAGATTTTAAAGCCGGCAAAGAACTACAAGTCGAACTTGATACAACCCTAACCCCCCAGCTTATTGCCGAAGGTGAATATCGTGATCTACTCAGGAGTATCCAAAGTTTACGCAAAGTTGCAGGCTTAAGTCTTTCTGACACCATAACAATCTTTGCCCCATCCTGGCCCAAAGATTTTGAAAAGGAGCTTCTTAAAAAAACTTTGGCCAGTTCTATTCAAAAAGGCGATTTGAGAATAGAAAAAAACCCCTAGTATGATTCTCCTTTTTTCAAGCCTGACTATTCTTTTTGCCCTAAACACCATTATGGTGGCTTCAACCTCGCCAAGCTCGCTTTTTAAACAAATTCTCGCTTGGATAATTGGCTTAGGTTGGTTTTGGTGGGGTCGTCAATTAAGCTACAAGATAAATACAAAGGTGAAAGTCTTAATCTTTGTTATTTCATGCCTCCTGCTTTTTCTACCCATTTTTATGGGTGAAAACATACGTGGTTCAAGTCGCTGGATTAGTTTTGGTCCTGCTAGTTTCCAACCCACTGAATTAGTAAAGCCTTGGCTAATGCTTTTTCTTGCAAATGCTCCTTCAACCTCTTGGTTAATCTTAATTCCCACCTTTATTACTGCCCTACAACCAGATCTCAGTAGTGCCCTAGGCATATTACTACTTGCCCTACCTTGTCTTTTATTCTCAGCTAGACTACGCAAGATTTTTGTCCTCGCTCTTATCCTTACCACCTTAACCTCTCCTTTGATTTGGAAATTTGGACTTAAGAGCTATCAAAAAGATAGAATATTTACCTTTATTAGCCCAACTCTTGATACATCTGGCAAAGGATATAATGTAATCCAGTCTCAAATAGCCATAGGTTCAGGGGGATTGTTGGGCAAAGGTTTTAAACAGGGGACTCAAAACCAACTAAAGTTTCTACCAGAAAAACACACTGATTTTATATTTGCCTCTCTGGCTGAAGAATTAGGTTTAGTGGGCGTAGGCTTACTTGTTTTAGCCTATTACTTGCTTATCAAAAGCTTGCTCGACCAACTTAATCAAAGTGCTAGTACCGAACAAAAAATATTTATTATGGGAATCCTTTTTCATATCTGGAGCCAAGTAATTGCTAATATTGGAATGAATCTAGGCATACTTCCCGTTTCAGGACTACCCCTACCTTTTATCTCAGTAGGTGGCTCTGCAATTATTGCAATGCTTTTTGCTCTTGGCATTATTCACACCAAATGATATACTCAAACCTATGAAATATGTAGTCGTTGCCCATGGTGGGTCTCAATACCAATTAGCAGAAGATCAAAAACTATCAGTTTTCCAACTTGATGGTGAAGTGGGAACAGTGGGTAAAATGGAAAATGTTCTATTATCAGTCGATGATGACGCGGTAACCGTAGGTACTCCAACCATCAAAGGTGCAAGTGTATCCTACAAGATTGAAAAACAGTATCAAGGCAAAAAGCTTCGTGTTTTTAAATACAAATCCAAGTCCCGTTATCGAAAAACCAAAGGTCACCGTGATCACTTAACAGATATAGTTATTACAAAAATTACTACTAAATAATATATGGCCCATACCAAATCAGCTGGAAAAACAAATCAGAAATCCAACCGCCCCGGGCAAAGACGGGGATTAAAAGCTTCAGGAGGACAAACTATTCGAGTCGGCGAGATAATAATCAGACAAGTTGGCTCTAAATATAACTCCGGAACAGGTACCAAACTTGGAAAAGATTACACCATCTATGCAGCCAAACCTGGGGTTGTAAAGTTTTATACCAGACTTGGTAAAAGATTTGTAGGTGTTTTTCACGCTTAAGATCTTTTTTTCACAGACCTTTTTATGCTAGTATAATCTATGAAAAGTGTCTCCCAGCTTCCCACCAACCAACTAGAACCAAATCCGCAGCAACCTCGTAGCCATATAGATCAAGAATCGCTTGCCGAACTAATTAGTTCCATCAAGGAGCACGGCATTATTGAGCCACTAATTGTAGGAAAATCCCCAGCAGGTTATCAAATCATTGCCGGAGAAAGACGCTGGAGAGCTGCCAGAGCTTTAAAGCTTGAATATGTTCCGGCCATAATCAAAGAAGTAGGACCCAGAGAAATGCTAGAAATGGCCATAGTTGAAAACCTGCAACGAAAAGATTTAAATCCTCTAGAAAGAGCCAAAGCCTTTGCCAAACTTAAAAATGAATTCAATTATGACACCCCGGTTATAGCCAGGCGCATGGGTAAAAGCGTTCCTTATATTATCAATGTCTTAAAACTTCTTACTCTACCAGACGCTCTAAAAGACGGACTACTTTCCAACCTTATCTCCGAAGGTCATGCTAGGGCTCTGCTGGGCATTGCAGACACCAGACTTATGATAGAAGCCTACAGAATAGTTTTAAAAGAAAAGGCCTCAGTTAGACGAGCTGAGGAAATTGCAAGACGCATGCGTCAAAAAATAGAGGATGGGGAAGTAAATATTACCAAAGAAAACCTACCTTTATTTATCAAGTCCCGCCTTGACGATCTTGGCTCAGAACTGCAAACACTTTGTCAAAAATCCAGCTCCAAGGTAAAAATTACTCAAACCAATGTTTTGACAAAAGTAACCTTTCAATTTCGTGGAACTGCCGAAGACCGTTTTTCTGAATTAAAAAACCTCTATCATCACCTGACCAATAAAGAACTAACTAAAGAGCAACTGAAGGAAGAAGACCAAAGACATTAACTGGCCAATATCTAAAAAAAGCCCTACCGACCACTAGTTCCTTTTTTATTGGTCCAAATTCTCTTCCATCTCTAGAATGTTCGCGGTTATCTCCAAGAGGTAGAATTCTACCCTCAGGCACAACAATTTCCACTCCTTCTTTCATATATGCCCCAGGGTGAGTAACAAACTCAGGTGGTAAAAAGCTGTCATTAGCCATTTTGCCATTTATAAAAACCTTACTACCACTAACCATCACCCTATCTCCTGGAATACCCAAAACCCTTTTAATGTATTCACAGCCTGACTCGGCACAAGGCTCACTTTCTGGCGCTTTAAAAACCACTATATCGCCCCTTTTAATCTGACCTAGTTGATAAGACAATTTGTCAGTCAACAGATATTCCTTGTCTTTTAGAGTAGGGAACATAGAGCTACCTTTTACCTCGTTAGGTTGCACTAAAAACAAGTACACCAACACAAATACTGACAAGGCCAAAACGATAGATTGTACCAATTCAAGTATAAGCGCCCCAATAAAACCCGACTCTCTGTTTGAATATTGCATTTCTAAGTATAAACAGTTCTTGCTATAATTCAAACACCTGGCCACTTGGCTCAGTGGTAGAGCATTCCATTCACATTGGAAGGGTCGGGGGTTCAAATCCCTCAGTGGCCACCAAGTAACCATTATTTATTAATAAAATAAATTTATGACCGAATTATTGGTACCAATAGTAAAAATAGAAGAAGGTGTAATGCCCAGTGAATATGCTGTTTTTATACCATGTACAAGATATAATCGTTTAATGGAAGCTTGGGTTGACAAAGTCCATGTCATTGGTGCCGACGAAGGCAAACCTGTTCTCAGGGTCTCCCTTTATAGCTTAAATCCTGATGGTACAGCCAATATTCGTGTTCCAGGCGAAATTATGACCCATCCACTTCCCAGCAGCTTGACAGTTAGACTATCTTAATTCAATAACCTATAGTATTGCATTTTGTAAAAAGCAATACTATAATATATCCGGTAGTCACAAATCGCGTACTTTAAAAAGGAGAACAAAATGGATGATCCAAAACTGGTCGAAATCTGTGCCTATGTATTCTTTGGCAGTATCGCAGCTTTAGGTATTCTTACCCCGTTTTTACGTGCAAAGAATGCAAAGCAGTTGACCTATGCACTTGCAACCATTGCAGGTCTTACCGCTGCAGTATCAATGTACACTATTTCCACACAACACAAATCCCTAGGATTCCTAGGGATAAGTTTTTT
>CAYTYZ010000015.1:0-25891 GCA_964442385.1 uncultured Gammaproteobacteria bacterium | reverse complement strand
GTTACTGAAAGTTGGGGCTTGCCACCATCTAAAATAATTAGATCTGGCAAGTCCCATTCGGGGTGAGCAAGCCTTCGGTAAACTATTTCTTTGATCATAAACATATCGTCTTGGTTGGCTTTTGATTTAATTTTAAACTTACGATATTGAGATTTGTCGATTTGACCACCAGAAAAAACTGTCATGGCGCCAACAAAATAATTATTTCCAAAGTTGGAAATATCGTAACATTCTATTTTGCGAAGATTAAGATTGGGGAAATAAGGGCTTAAAACAGTAGTGAGCTGGTCCAAAGCTTTGCTTACTTGGTCATCTTGTAAGTTATGATCTTTGCCCAGGTCCTGGGCATGGCGCCAGCTGGTAGTGATATAAGTTAGACTTTCTAGTTGACTACGTAGGACCAGAGCTTCTTCAAAGCGTTCCGATTTGGTCAGTTCTTTGATATCCTTTTGGGTTTGGGTTAACAAGCTGGTAATATTTCCATTTAGAAATTTACGAATTTTCCCTATAATTTGGTTATAATCAGTATTATCTAAGCAAGGAGCAGTACACAAGCCAAGATCGTAATATATGCAGGCTTTTTTTGGTAAAGTACGGCAAGAGCGGTAAGGAAAGATTTTTCGGACTATTTTTAACAGCGAGCGTAGGCTGGAACCATCTGGGAAGGGACCATAAAAGTCGTCTTTATCATTCAGTTTGTTTTTGTGAGTGGAGAAAATTCTGGGAACTGGCTCGTTTGTTATGCATAGATAAATATAGCTTTTGTCGTCCCTAAGCTGAGAATTATATTTGGGAAGGTGTTTTTTAATTAGGCTGGCTTCTAAAAGTAAAGCTTGCAACTCCGAGTTGACTTCTTTGTAATCTATATTGGCAATCTGAGAAACTAAGGTGGCAGTTTTGGGTCCCAGGGCATCGTCTCTTTGGAAATATTGGCTGACTCTTTTTTTTAGGTTAATGGCTTTGCCTACATAAATAATTTCATTCTGATCATTTTTGTAGATGTATACACCAGGAACGCCTGGTAGTTTTTTTAGTTGAGCTAAAACTTTTGGGCTTGGAATTATCATGTGATATAATAGTACATTATATAAATATGGCCATCAAAAGAGAACATTACGATGAAGTATATCAAGCTGTTAGAGATATTATTGATACCAGTGGAGGCAACAGAGATGACCTAAGAGGAGCAGTAGTTATGTCATTTGACCTACTTTATAGAGACTCAGGCGCTGATAATAGAAAATTTTGTCAATTAATTAGTGCGAGAGGGTGGAACGCTGTGTTAGACCAAAGCACTAGAAGAACAGGTTTAATTCTGCCTGGATTTAAGGAGCTTTGGGTTGAATCAAATGCACTAAATGCACGACTCTTACTTTGTGCCAGGAAAGTATTTGACATTGATAAAGAAAAACTAGTTATGACAGAGATTATGGGAAGTCCAACTATCGCTATAAAGTGTCACCTGTGTTACAGAGAAAATGGACAAATTACGGGAAGAAATGTAATAGAACCAGCAGGAGCTTGTAGGCTTCTAAATCTTTTTTAATACCCTTTTGAGATATTGCCCGGTGTAACTTTTGGGCTCTGCCATGATATTTTTTATACTGCCTTGGGCCATGATTTGGCCGCCTTTTTCTCCACCTTCAGGACCAAGATCAATAATATATTCGGCATTTTTTATGACATCCAGATTGTGCTCGATAACTACCACGGTGTTGCCTTTTTCGACTAGTTCGCGAAGAACTTTTACCAGCCTATCTACGTCATGAAAATGCAATCCCGTAGTGGGTTCGTCTAATATATATAAAGTTGTACCTCGGCCACGTTTGACTAGTTCCCTACTAATTTTAAGACGTTGGGATTCGCCACCCGACAAAGTATTAGAGGATTGGCCCAGAGAAAGATAACCAAGTCCTACACGCTGTAAAGTTTCTAGTCGGTGTCGAATACTATTGATGTTCTTAAAAAACTCAACAGCTTCATCAATAGACATATCCAGAATTTGGGCAATATTTTTGTTTTTGTAATAGACTTCCAGAGTATCGTCTTTGAATCTAGTGCCTTTACACTCCTCACAAGTTACGTAAACATCTGGCAAAAACTGCATTTCAATTTTGATTTGCCCCTGGCCTTCACAAGCCTCGCAACGACCGCCTTTGACATTGAAACTAAATCTAGATTGCCCATACCCACGGATTTGAGATTCGACTGTGTGGGACATTAAAAGTCTGATTTCGTCAAAAACCTTGGTGTAAGTAGCTGGATTAGAACGACTGGTGCGTCCTACTGGTGACTGGTCTACCAATAGTATGTCGGTAAAATGTTGATAGCCAGTTAGCTCCCCTATACCATCAACTTGATCTTTGATACTACCATGGAGTTTGTGCAACACCCCTTCGTAGAGACAATCATGCACCAAAGTAGATTTGCCTGAGCCGGATACTCCAGTAATAACCACCAGTTTATTTAGTGGAATTTCTAAATCGATATTTTTTAAATTAAACTTGTGACAATTTTTAACCACAAGTTTATTCAGATTTTCGTGTCTAGTTTGAGGTACCAAATGCACTACTTCTAATTCCCCCGAAAGGTATTTTCCAGTCAAGGAGTCCTTGTTTTGTTTTATTTCGTCAATTTTTCCCTGAGCAACAATTTCTCCACCAGCCTTGCCTGCAAATGGGCCGAAATCAACTATATAATCGGAGGACTTGATTACATCTTCGTCGTGTTCTACGACCACCAAGGTATTACCAAGGGATTTAAGCTTTTTTAGGGTAGCAATTAATCTGTCATTATCTCTAGGATGAAGACCAATAGTGGGCTCATCGAGGATATATAGTACTCCGGTTAGTCCTGTGCCGATTTGGGAGGCCAGACGAATACGCTGGGACTCACCACTACTTAGTGTGCCAGCCTCTCGGTCCAGGGTCATATAATCCAGTCCTACGGCCAGCAGGAACTCCACTCTAGCATCAAGCTCTTTGCGGATAGGCTTGACCACTTCGGTATCCTTGTTACTTTCCAAATGCTCTTCCATGTATTGTAAAAAATCCCAAAGTTTTTCCACAGAAAGCTTGGTGGTCTGGTTTATATTTTTGTCAAATATAGTAACAGATAGGGCATCAGGATTTAACCTGGCTCCTTTACAAGTAGCACAGGGAGATTTGATCATAACCTCCTCTATTTCATTTCTGACTCCGTCTGATTCGGTTGAGACATACTTGGATTCCAGATATCTGGCCTTCCATTCTGGTACCTTGCTCCTGTCAACTTGAAAAATAGCCCCGATGCCTTTACAGTCGGGACAAGCCCCTTCGGGTGAATTAAAAGAAAAAAGTCGGGGTTCTATTTTGGGTAGAGACAAATTGCAAAAAGGACAAGCATAGTTTTCAGAAAAGAGATGGTCATTCATTTCCTTGGGTTCTTCGGGTAGAGCAAAACCAGGATCTAGAATTTCACTTACAATAGTTAGACCATTAGATAATTTTAAAGCTTGCTCGATTGAATCAGTTAAGCGAGACTCTAGTTCCTTTTCAGTCTTTAAGCTGTCCTTGGTAATACTTAGACGATCAGTAATGGCTTCAATAGTGTGTTTGTTGGTGCGAGCCAGGCCAATATCAGAAGTTAAATTTAAAATATGTCCATCAACACGTGCATATTTATAACCCTGGGACTTGAGATTACTAAAAAGCTGATGGAAGTCACCTTTTTTATTTTGAATCACTGGAGAGAGGATAAAAATACGATATTGAGGATTGGTTTGTAAAAAGATTTTAGCAATTTCAATAATCCTTCGGACCATCTGCTTGCTAGTTTGAGAGCTAACTTCGCGACCACAGTTGGGACAATGAGGATGGCCGATACGAGCATAAAGAAGACGTAAGTAATCGTAAATTTCAGTAACCGTACCAACTGTTGAACGCGGATTATGAGAAATAGCTTTTTGGTTGATGGCAATGGCCGGAGAAAGACCAGAAATGGAATCTACATCCGGTCGTTTCATGTTGCCTAAAAATTGTCTGGCATAGCTAGATAGGCTTTCAACATACCTGCGCTGACCTTCGGCAAACAGTGTGTCAAAAGCCATAGAAGACTTGCCCGAGCCTGAGACGCCAGTAAAAACCACCATGCTGTCTTTGGGAAACTCAAAGGATACATCCTTAAGGTTGTGTTCACGAGCACCTTTGACAATAATTTTATCGGTAGACATGGGATTTATTGTACAATTTTTTTAACTTTTTTTCCAGTAGGCATATTTCTAGTATTGTATACAATTCGGTTTTTGTTTGGGTTTAAATTCAGTGTTGAATGTAAACTGTTATAATATTATTGTATGTCAATATTAGAAAAGTTTGGTATCTTGCCAATAAACCAACTTGAAGAATTTGCAAAGATGACTATAGATTACATGGGTGCACGTGATGTTCCTGTTCCCAGTATAGGTTTTGATTTTGTAGGTATAAAAAAATTTGGATATTATAAGCCTGGTTCCAATCGTATCGTGTTATGTCCATTTAATATTTTATATGATACATTTCTTGTCCAAGACAAAGGATTGGACTTTACACTTGAAGAAAAAAATGCTGTGGCTGTTGCGCATGAAACAGCTCACTATGTTCAGGATAAATGGGGTAAGTTGCCGAAAATAAATGGAGTGGGTTTTAGATGGGCAAGAATCGCGATAAGAGACCTAAAGAATAAAAAGAAATATTTTTTGCTTCCATGGGAATTTGAAGCTAATGTTGTGGCTGTGGAGGTGGTAAATGAGATCAGATTAAGAAAAAATAAGCCTACACTTCGGTTTAAATATATATATGGCTAGAATGAGTTATTTTCTTCAGTTCCCAGAGAACCATTAAGAAGATATTCCCAAATGGCTTTAGATTTTTTGGCATCGGATTTACCGGTACCAAGAATTGTTTTAAATCATTATGTAGCCGGCTATGATTATCACCCTTCTTTTGTGGCACGATGCTGTTTCGAACCTTGCCAGATTGAATTGGATCCGATAAATATTATTGACGAAGCTAGGTTGGTAGGAATATCCCTTGAGGTGGCTTATGCTTTTTTGGTTGGACACGAAACTACACATTATTGGCAGCATGCCAATGGAAAGTTTGAAGCAGATTCAGATGACTCAGATAACTGGCTAGAGTTGGCAGTTGTCTTAAGCAGGCGAGACAGTAGATACATATTTCTGCCCTGGGAATATGAAGCAAATTTGATTGGAGAAGCGGTGGTAAATGGCCTACCGTCCAGAAAAGGTATGGCCAGATGGTCTTTTTTTAAAGCAATGGAACAGCAAAAAGACTTAGTTTAATTTAATGTATAATAACTTATGATAAGACGAGTTGATCGCAAACAAATAATTAAAGATTTAAGAGCTAAAACAGGTGACTAGTCTAGTACCACGCTCCGTGATTTGGGAATTGGACTGGCCATGGACTTTCGAGGCAGGGAAAACATTCTACCCAGAGCCAGAGCTATGCATGTTGTAGACTGTGACAGAGAGTTAATGATCTTGGCTGAACAGAATCGGCTATCTGAATTTAAAAATGATTTTGAAGCGGCTGTAGTAGCAGGTATACAAAATAGTTAGCTTTTACCTGTATATTCGCGTATATCGCCTCCGTAATAGTCGCCATAATCTTTTAGTAATTCCATCTTTGCTTTATTTGCTGCCTTGGTTCTTTGCTCTGCAAGTGCCATATTACCTTGTGAGTCCTTAGTAGTTCTAGCATTAGAAAGATAGCTGTCTTGTTCTAGATAAACTACCCCATCACTACCATAAGCATGATATTTCACCAAATTATTGCTGCGAAATCGACCGTAAATCTTTGGAGCCAGCCGAATTTCACCAGAAGGCTGACTAGTTTTAGCCGCGGCCACCTTTCTGTTTTCAGATAATAAAAACGTAATATTATCGCTTATGTCTTTAATAGCCACTTTGGCACTGGCGTTTGAACCTAAATATACGGTAAAAACTTTACCATCTTCTGGCTCTCCACCGGATAAAAACTTGTGAATATAACCATTGGCTAGTAACCAGTTTGAAACAGCCACACAATTTTCTGGAGAAACATCTAAATGGCATTTCCAACCAGTATTGACATCAATCTTTAGGCTTCCGTCTTCTCTTTTAGCTAAATAAAAATCGCCTTTTAACTCTTCATATGGAATCGAATGTACTTTTGCTGGCCATTGATATTCATCTAAAACCGCAAGGTAGGAATTATATACGGCTAGGTCTTCTGGTCTGGTTTTTCCCAGTGCCTCGCCTAATTGTGCAAATGTTTCCCTTTCTTTTTCTATAGGCAAAATAACAGTAACTGGTGGGCTATCTCCTTGTGCAAGCCACCTGCCTATTTCACCAAAATTTACGGCTGGTGTCGATGTACGCCCTAATTTATGTCCTAGTTCTCTAAAAACGTTCATAACTAAAGATACCATAAGAGATTATTATTGAAATATCTTATAGTATATGTTACTATTAGTTATTAACCCAATTCATGTGGTTAAAATAGCACCTTAAAAGGAGAAAATAACGTGGACAATCCAACCGTTTTGCGGTTTCTGGCCTTCTTGGTGGGTTTGGCAATCATTCCCTCTACCTGGATCCCGCTTTTTCAAGAAAAGTGGGGCGGACGTCTGCTGGTGGCTATGGAATTGTCACTGATCGCCTGGCTAGTTACCAAGTCCGGTGAAAACTGGTTTGTGGTTAGCCTGTTTTTCTTGATTCCTGTCGTGTTCAACATCATGAAGGTGTTGCTTTATGACAAAAAGGAGGGCTTTGTTCTATTGACCTCCTTGATATTATTTGGACTTGCTTACTTTTTGATTACCAATCCTAGCTATCCAGTTTTCAAGGAACTTGCTCAATCTATTCAAGGAATATTGGTGATTGTGTTGGTCATTATCATAATATTTGGATACTTAGGATTCTTTTTTGTGGATGTATTTGAAAAAAGCTTAGAGAAATTTTGCTTCATTACAATAATTGCTCTCCCGTTTGTCACGTATATTTTCTCGCTTTAGTTTAGCTATCCCTGGGTGGACCCGCTTACGGGCACCCAGGCACTTTTTTTAGTTATTTTCCAGCTTGCGGATTTCGTCGCGCAGGGCGATGGCTTCTTCAAATTTCATTTCCAGAGCCAGCTCGCGCATTCTACGGCGCTGATCTTTGATGTATTTCTTTAAGTCAGCAGGAGTAAGTTGACTTGGGTCGATTGATAGCTGAGTTTTACGAGCCATATCTTTGGGATCAGCCGGTCTTTCGATTATCCTAGTTCTAAAGGCTCTCTTGATAGTTTGGGGTGTAATACCATGTTTTTTGTTGTATTTAAGTTGGATTTCTCGGCGACGAAGGACTTCTTCCCTGGCTCCTAAAATAGCATCAGAAAGGTTATCCGTATACAAAATTACCTCACCGTTTACATTTCTAGCAGCTCTACCCATAATTTGGATAAGTGCCTGTTTACTGCGCAGAAACCCTTGATTGCCTGCGTCAAGAATGGCCACAAGAGTAACTTCGGGTAGATCAATCCCCTCTCGCAGTAAATTTATACCCACTAAAACGTCAAATTCGCCTTTGCGCAGTTTATCTAATATTTCAGTTCGTTCCAGAGTGTCAATATCCGAGTGAAGATAGGCCACTTTTATAGTTTGGCCATTGGTATTTTTGGGGTCTGAAAGATGAGTGGTAATATCCTCGGCCATGCGCTTGGTTATAGTTATGATTAGAGAACGTTCTTTTTTTGTAGCCCTAGTTAAAACTTCCTCAATTACTTGTTTGATTTGGTTTTTGGCAGGACGAATGGTTATAGGCGGGTCCACAAGGCCTGTTGGGCGAATAATTTGCTCTACAATCTGCCCGTTGGACTGTTCCAACTCATATGGAGCTGGAGTAGCTGAAACATAAATAGTCTTGGGAATTTTCTCGTAAAACTCGTTGTAACGTAGTGGGCGATTGTCCAAGGCGCTAGGAAGCCTGAAACCAAAATCAACCAGATTAGTTTTACGGGCCAAGTCACCATTAAACATTCCCCTAATTTGAGGTAAGGTAACATGTGATTCATCAATAACCGTTAAAAAGTTGTCACCCCAAATATATTTAAAATAGTCGATTAAAGTAAAAGGTGGATCGCCTGATTGCCGGCTTTGTTCAAAATATATAGAATAGTTTTCTATGCCATTGATATAGCCAATTTCTGCAAGCATTTCCAGGTCATATTCGACCCGTTGTTTTAGTCGATAGGCTTCTAAAGCCTTGCCCAAAGACTTTAATTTTTCAACTTGTATTTCGCAGTCTTTTTTAATTCTATCAATTATGACAGGATCAGTACTACCACCCACGTACTGTTTAGCGGGAAACAAGGTAAAATCAGCAACTGTAAGTTCGGTTCCGTTAAAAGGATGGCGCATGGAAATGGCTGTTAGTCTGTCGTCACTTGTCGTTAGTTCGATAATCCAATCGGCATAAGCAGTCCAAACTTCAACTACCTCTCCCCTAACCCGGAAAGTACCACGTTTAAATTCTAGCTCATTTCTAGTGTAAAAAAGCGATACGAGAGATTCAAATAACTGACGTCTAGTGGTGGCCTGGCCTACTTTTAAGAACAAGGTTTTGCCCGAAAATTCCCTTGGGTCTCCAATATTATAGATACAAGAAACCGAAGCTACTACAATATTGTCGTTGCCAGAAAACAGATTGGAGGTGGTTTCTAGTCTAAGTTTATCCAGCAGGTCATTGATATCCACTTCTTTAGCAATATAAGTATCAGTACTGGGCACATAAGCCTCTGGCTGATAATAATCGTAGTAGCTGACAAAATAGCTGACTTTACTATCGGGAAATAGCTCTTTAAACTCCTGATATAGTTGACCTGCCAGGGTTTTATTGTGAGAGATAATTAATGTAGGAAGTTGAGTTTTTTCAATAACATTGGCAATTGTGAAAGTCTTGCCAGAGCCGGTAACACCTAAAAGCGTTTGTTTGGGTACACCACTGTTTAGATTTGCCACCAGTTTTTCTATGGCTTGTGGTTGGTCGCCAGTTGGTTGATTATCGGATACTAATTTAAACATATTATAATTTTGTATTGTGGTTGACTATTAGCAACACTCTTTTCCCAATCAATTCAGTGAATGTTATAACTGTTTCGGCTGAAACTGGATATGGGATATCATTAAATCCAAAACTACTAATTTCATCATATATACGATATGTTTTATCTAAAATACGAACATTATTGTCAGGTTTTAAATCGGCTCCATTTCCAGAATATATGTTTACTCTTTTAAAATTACGTCTAACTCTTTGGCGCCAAAAAAGATGAATTTCTGGTGGTACGGGTTCTACATAATAAATTTTCTCTACCTGGTCCATAGCCTAGTTTACTATACTTTTGGGTTTTATTCGCATTTTTTAAGCACTCTGATTTTTACATCTTGTAGATCTGGATATGCCATACCTTCTTTTTTTACAATTTCTCCCATGAAAGTACCGACCACTTTATATACAGTTTTATTCAAACACAATTCATCACCAATTTCTGGAAGTGCTTTTAATCTAGCATTAAAATAATTTCCATGTACACTGTCTCCAATAATTTCAGTTAAATCCTTGGGCACGACTAAAAAGTGAACTCTAAAATATATGTCTTGTTCCACAGTAAGCGATTATAGTATTTTTTTATCAAAAAATGTATATTCAAATGTAGATGTTAGCAAAGGTACACACTGTTGCCTATGTAGGTCTAAAAGGACAAGAGGTGGAAGTGGAGGTAAATTTAGCTGAGAAAGGATTTCCGGGTTTTTCTATTGTAGGGATGAGTAGCAAGTCTGGCGAAGAGGCCAAAGAAAGAATTAAGACTGCCATTTTAAATAGCGATATTGACTTTCCCAATCAAAAGCTGACGGTAAATCTGGCTCCGGCTGATCTAGACAAGGATGGCGCTTATTTTGATTTGCCCATCGCAATAGGCCTTTTGCATGCAATGGGTATTTGTCTGCTACCAAAAAACAAAGCTTTGTTTTCAGGTGAGTTATCACTTGAAGGAACACTGCGTCATGTCAAAGGTGTGTTTTTGCTAGCTCTATATGCCAAGGAACAAGGTATTGAGGAAATATATGTACCCAGAATGTCAGCTAATGAAGCTAGCGTGATTGAAGGAATAAAAGTATTTCCAGTGGATAATCTGCGTGGGCTGGTCCGCCACTTGAATGGCGAAAAAATTATCGAACCGTTAAGAAATATTGATACAGAAGATTTACTTGCAGAACAACAACCGGAATTTGACATGGCCGAAGTGATGGGGCAAGAACACGCCAAGCGGGCTTTGGAAATTGCTGCTGCAGGGGGACATAATCTATTAATGATGGGCCCACCTGGATCTGGTAAAACTTTGTTGTCTCGTTGCTTGCCTGGAATTCTACCAGAACTTACGGAGAAAGAGTCTTTGGAAGTTACCAAAATATTTTCAATTACTGGAAATATTCCACCAGGCGCCTCCCTGGTTCGCATTCGCCCTTTTAGGGCTCCCCACCATACCACTTCCCAGGTGGGATTAATTGGGGGCGGATCCATGCTCAAACCTGGAGAGGTGTCGCTGGCCCACCGTGGAGTCTTATTTATTGATGAAATGCCAGAATTATCCCGGTCTTGCCTGGAAGCTCTGCGCCAGCCTATGGAAGATGGCTATGTTTCGATTTCGCGAGCCAATGGCCATGTCCAGTATCCAGCCCAGTTTATGATGGTAGCAGCGGCCAATCCTTGCCCGTGTGGTTATTTAGGTGATCCAACTCGTGAATGCCGCTGTTCCCCACTGCAAATATCTAAATACCAAAAAAAACTTTCAGGGCCAATTCTGGACAGAATTGATCTGCACTTGCAAGTTCCAGCAGTGGATGTAAAAAGACTAATGCAAAGTGACACAGCAGGCTCTGGAGAAAGTAGTCAAAGTGTACGACAGAGAGTAAAAGAGGCCAGAGCGGTGCAAACCAAAAGGTTTGAAGGCACCAAGTTAAACTCAAATTCCGATATGCGTAACAAGGATATTAAAAAATATTGCCCAATAGACAAAGAAGCAAGTCTAATTCTGCAACAAGCGGTAGTAAAATATGGGCTGTCGGCCAGGACTTATTTTCGGCTGATTAAAGTAGCCAGAACTATAGCTGATTTGGCCAAATCTGAGGCTATCCTATCGGTTCATGTGGCCGAGGCTTTGCAGTACAGAGTTAGGAGTGAGCCGTAGACTTGGCAGAAACTATCGGTTCAAAGGCGTTGGTCCAATATTTTTTTTCCGACATGACGGAGGTATGGGTAGTGTCGGGTATTAAAACGGTATTTATTTGTGGTGAGCGTGGAAAAAGCTGACGAAGATAATTGGACAATTCTAAAGCAATTTTTTCGGGTTCTTCTTTTAGTAAAGATGGCCATCCAAGTCCGTCTACGACATCATTTACCACTCTGGCAAAAATTACTGGTGAATATACAATCTTGGCGGTAATTTTCTCTAGAGTATCTTGGGGAAGTCTTTGCATAACTTGCTTTGTGTCTGGACCCAAAGAGGCGGTTTTAGCATCAAAGCCGAAAGCTTTGGCCATTGTATCTACTTCTGCCTGTGTGCCACCACTTAGCAGGTCGTCCAGTATCCCCAAAACTGACCCCGCACTGGCCCTGGTTCTAATCCAAGAATTGCCCATTTCTGTTGAAAAGGCCTTTAGCTTTTGTCCCAAATTTAGTGATTTATCAGAAAAGCATTTTTTCAATAAGGCAATAGCCGACCCTGTGGTAAACTCCTTTACTAAATCAGGGTGGTTGCTTAGACCGGCAGAATCCATAAGTACTAAATTTTTGCATCGATCACCCATCTCGGCTGCAAGTGCCATAGACTGGGCACCACCGGCCGAAAATCCCAAAATGGTCATGTCTTCGGTTGGATTTAGTTCTGGGTTATCTAGAACTTTGGCTAGATCCAAGGTCTGGGTCTGAAAGGTTTCAGCATGTCCAGTTGTGCGTGCCGAAGAGCGTACGTGTGGCAAGATGATAATGCGATGATTGTAGTCTTTTCCTAGTTTAGTATCTGCAACTCCTTCTATATATAGACTTGCCATGCGAGAGTTACCAACTGCATTTGATGCTCCTCCACCTATTAATACTACAGTTTTCCAGGGTAAATCTTGGCCATTTTCGTGGTCTAGTTTAATTGAGGTTAGAACTGTTTGTCGTTCTCCCAAAAGGGTGGATACAGTTACTTCCTTTGCAGTTCTCCCTTTCAATTCATTAGGAGAAATGGTCCTAGTGTAGGTACCGGGCTCCAAGACCTCACCTGGCTTGGTAAAAAGATCATATTGGCTTTTTAAATCCATGGGTTATTTTAGCACTTGCATAGTTGCCTCAACCGCTTCTGATGCTTCAAGTATTCTTGTATGTCCAAAGATATTAATCTTTATATTCGTGGCACTTGGTAATACAAGTGAAGAGTTGGGTAATATTCTATTATCGATACCGGGAAATAGATTAGTAATTTTTTGCGCTGGCAAGCGTTTTAGCTCTTTTACCAGGGGCGAGGAAGGCAATAGTTCTGGCATATACCAAAATGGAAGCAGGCCGAAAATAGTGCCAGACCAAGGCGAGGCAATGGTGATTATTTTTGCAGTTTTAGTATGTATGTCGGGATAGTTGTCGGCTAAATATTTGGCAATTATTCCGCCCTTGGAGTGTGAAATAATTGAGAAATCATTAGACAGATTAGAGCGGATATAGTTGGCAAGCTCCTGGGAAATATTTTTGACTGAATTACGGGTATTAAAAGGAATAAAATGTATTTTGTAACCTGCTTGGTTTAGGTGGGTACAAATAGTTAACCAATAGACATAGCTCTCATTTAGTCCTTGGATAACAAGGAGGTCTTTTTCCCCCCTGCTCCACTGAGGTGGTGGATTTCGATTTTTAAGAAAAATAATATAGTTTCTTATGTTTAGATAATATTCCTCTAGAATTGCAATCATGTATAGTTATTGTAGTGAAACAGTTTAACTTTGACAAAGGGAGGCTGGGTGAGGATAGGGCCAGAAAATATCTGGAGGGAAAGGGATATGCTCTCGTAGAGTCCAATCATAGAAATTTTTTAGGAGAAATTGATTTGATTATGACAAAAGACAGGACCATTGTTTTTGTGGAGGTAAAACTTAAGATAGGTGAGGACTGGGGTACTCCCGAAGAAATGTTAAATGCAGGTAAATTAGCAAGAGTGGAGCGTGTCGCTAATGCTTTTTTGGTGATAAATCCAAAATATAAAGAGCTGGCGCGAAGAATTGAGGCGGTGTGTATTGTATTAAACCAAGATAAAACGATTAACAGAATAAGTCACTATGACCAATTTTAAAAGTTATAAAGTGCAAGAAATTGATTGGAAAAGTGAGGAGTTTCCAGATATACTGCGGCAGTTTAAAAAACCTGTCAAAAGATTAAGATTTAGAGGTGAGTGGAAAAAAGACATATTTGATAAAGCTCTGGCAGTGGTTGGATCGCGGCGTAATACTCGTTATGGACTGGATATAATTGACAGGTTTTTACCAGCCCTGGTGGCCAAAAAATACAGTATTGTAAGTGGATTTTATTATGGAATTGACACTTTCTCTCACAAAAAAACACTGGAGAGCGGCGGCAAAACTATTGCTGTCTTGCCTAGTGGTTTAAATGTGTGTACACCAACAAACAATGAAAACTTGTATGTAGAAATAATTGAAAATGGAGGCCTCGTTGTAAGTGAGTATGATGATAATTTCTCTGCTACTTTGTGGAGTTTCCCACAGAGAAACAGAATAGTGGCTGGGTTGTCTAACAAAGGAGTGCTGGTTATTGAAGCAGGGTTAAAGTCGGGTAGTTTAATTACAGCCAGAATTGCTAATGAAATGGGCCGAGATGTGTATGCAGTCCCAGGCTCTATTTTTTCCAAAACTAGTATGGGCTGCAACTCACTTATTCAAGATCTTAAAGCAAATTTAGTAGCAGGACCTGAGGATATTTTGGGACTTCCAAAAGACAATAGCTCTGACCAAATGCAGCTTTTTGAAGACCTGCGGCCTGAAGATAAAGAAATAGTGGACATATTGATTCGAGAACCTTCAACTATTGACGAGATTGCCAAAGAACTTGGCAAAAATAGCTTTGAGGTATCTGGAATACTGTCTCTGCTTTCTCTGAAAGGAGTTGTTGAAGAAGTGGGGGGCAAGTTCCAGATCTTATAAATAAGGGGCCCAGTCTGACACCGGGCCAGTGTTGCCATTTAGGAAATTTAGACTGTATAGAATCACGGCTGGAAGAAGTAATAAGAAGACAATTTTAGTATATTTATTTGCTATAGCCGGCAGAAATGCTAGGTACAAAAAAGGGTAAATGGGACCGGCATAGCGAGAAATATCCCGGTGGCCCACAAAAACTATTGCCAGTGTAAAAAGGCTGGTAAAAATCACAGTAATATCTAGCTTGTATTGCTGGTAAAGATAATAGATACCAAAAAAAGATAAGGCCAAAATATAGAGTATTTCTTCTAGCCAAATGGTTTGTACCCAAGCTTGGTTGGATAAAAATACTTGAAAAGGAATGGGCAAAAGATGACGGTTGTCGCCACTATTAAAGTAAGCAAAAAAATCTCCGGTTTGCGCCTTGTATAGGCTAAAAATTGCAAGTACTACCGTAAAAACAACTAAGTAGTGAGGAATAATTTTGGTAAGTTTTTTAGTTAAAAAGGCATGAATAGTAAAAGCCAGAAGCAATAAAATGGCTGGGGACTTAAACGACTGAGCTAGGCCTAAAAATATAGCTGAGAGCCAGGACTTGCCTGTTTTGTAGTAATATAGGCTGGCTAAAATTGTGCCCACAAACCAAGATTCCGGTGCACCGACTAGTTTGGTAGCAAAAAAGCGACCAGGAAAAATGGTAAACATCAGACTAGCCCAAAAAGCTTTTTTGGGATCAGTATATAAAAGTAAAAATTTGTAAAAGTAAACGGTTAAAGCTAGATTACCGAGTAGAGTGGCCAACAACATGGCTGTGGGGCCGTTAAAGACCGTATTTAAAGAAAAGATTATGGCTGGGTAACCAGGTAAGTGGGCTGGGTAGTATTCCAAAGGCAATGGGCTGGAAAAGTTTTTGCCTATACAAGACTTGTCGTACCAGCACTTGGCAATTATTAAATAATTAGGGCCATCGTAGTTTTTCCACAGGATAGGCATTTTATCTTGATATTTGAAAATACCCCAAACAAAAAGTGGCAGGACTAAATTTAAGAAAAGTAAAAATAAAAGAGGTTTTTTGGTTAACATGGTAAGTTCATTCTAGCAAATTGAGCATACATACAGGCTAGGGCATTTTGTTCGGTATCGGCTCGAATCAGTAAGGTGCGCCTATGGGCTAGCCACAAGGGTACGTCTTGATACATTAGTCCATATTTGCGATAAATTTTATCAAAGAATTTAGCACATCCGATGGGACTTACTTTAATTTGTGCATTAAGTTCTTTTGGGTCAGCAAATTTCGTAGTTAATATAACATCTATTCCATCCATGTCAGCCTGGGAATTTTCTGGGGTAAATAAGACTGATTTAAAAACTGGCATGGCTCCTGCTAATTTGGCTACTATTTTTTGACTTCGAAGTTGAACCTGATAAGAAGTTAATTCTTGAATACTGGGTGGCCGTGGACTAAGGCTAATCCCCAACTCCCTGAAAGCAAATGACATTTCTGGCCCAATTTTAGTCACAATGATTTTATATCACATCTAAATTTTGATACAATAGGCTCATAGCAGGCCCTATCGTCTAACGGCTAGGACATTCGGTTCTCATCCGAACAATCGGAGTTCGATTCTCCGTAGGGTCACAAGGATAGAAAGTGTGGATTTGTAGTCCTATATAAATGTGATATACTCCTTTTGATCTTTAAAAGTCGCAGTAGATAGAACAAAAAGGAGGAAACGTGACAAGTTCAAATATTTGGCGTGTGATTGGAAATCTTTTTATTGGTGCCTTTTGGCTTTGGGTTTTTTCAGCTCTGGGCTGGATTACTTTCAAGACTGATTGGCCGTTGTG
Organism: uncultured Gammaproteobacteria bacterium; assembly: GCA_964442385.1. Lineage (GTDB taxonomy): Bacteria > Patescibacteriota > Microgenomatia > UBA12405 > UBA12405 > CAYTYZ01. The sequence goes on along the minus strand of CAYTYZ010000015.1, from coordinate 9,796 downwards.
GCAGACATTGGCCCTGACAGCGCTGGTGTGCTGGTTGGTGCAAATTGTCTTTGATGTTGTATATTACCTTTTTGTGGTGGGCAGTTGTTTTATTGGATGTTTCACGATTCCAATCAAAATGTTTTTGTCGGGTGGAATTATCCTTTGGGGAACATCCATTCTTACACACTGGTTTACAGTGGACTGGACTTCGACACTGGCAGTACTGGTGATGACTGTGGCCTTTGGGATTTTGCGTATCCCCACTGTATCAGTTACGGTTACTGCGCGTTCGTCTGCTGGAAGCAGCATGTCGGACGACTAGCTATTTATTTAAAAGCACTCAAGGGTGAGTTGAAGGTAAAGTTAAAGTAAAAAATGCAATCGCGCATTGATTTGCTTTAGACTTTTCTTTAACTTATTTCCCAAGAGTGCTTTTTTCGTAAAAAAAAGCCCCCATCTATAAAAGATGGGGGCTACTAACTAAATTTAAAACAATTGTCTACTTAGCGTCTGTTTGCTGGACCAGCATTTTGGCCATAACAGCGTTCAATAGACCATTGCCATTCGAACCATCACCAGGGCCAGAGACAACGATCTGGGGTACCAGATTTGCTCCATTTTTGGCAGCTTCGGCAAACACATGGGCAATCTCAACCGCCGCATAATTATCTGACTTCATTGAATCGATTTTTAGTCTGGTAACATCAGCTTCAGCAGAACCAATTGCTTGGATCTTTCCAGCCTCGGCCTCACCTGTGACTCGGGTCACCTCGGCATCCGCTGCCGCATTAACTGTCTTAGCCTTGGCTTTGCCTTCGGCTTCTGCGATGTTAGCCTTGGCATCGTACTCAGCCATTTTGACCTTGCGTTCAGAGTCAACAACCCTGGCCTGGGTATTTGCAAGCGCCCTGGCCTGTTCCAACTCCTGACGCACGGCTTCAGCTTGCATCTGAGTCTTGTAGGTAACTGTTTCCTGCTCTGCAATCTTGCGGTCAGTCAGAGTCCTCATAAGTTCTTCTGGCGGTACAATATCCCCGATGAGGGTATCAACGGCTCCAACATTGTACTCTTGAAGTGCTTCGAGAATTTTCTTTCTGGCTTGGTCCTGACGGCCAGTGCGCTCTTTCAGAAAGGAAATGACGTCGTGCTCCTGGGCCGCATTTCGGAAATAGTTTCCAATAATTGGCTCCAGAACTTGGGTAACCAGGTTGAGCATGTTACCAAAGCGAGCGATGACCCTAGGGGCATCGTTGCGAGGCACATGGATAATCTGGCTAACATCGAGGTTGAAAGTAAAGCCATCAGAAGAGCGAACCTTGATAGTCGACAGACGCTCGTCAAGGCGATGACTTTCGGTCTTGCCAGTGGCCCAGTTGAGCACCACATTGGCTGTTGGAACCAGCTCAACTTTGTGGGTATAAGGATTGATCGGGAATTTTCCAGGATCAAGAGGCTCGACCCAGACCCCCTTTTCACCCTTTTTGACAAGGTTGCCATGTTTAAAGGTGTCACCAGTAACATCTTGTCCTGGCGCACCTACATAGGAGATGACTACACCCACATGAGCAATAGGCACAACGGTCATATCGACCAGCTGTACGGTTGCAAAGTCAGGGTTGATGAAGTATCGACCAGGTGGCAAAACCTGCTCCTGGACACCTTTAAAGCCACCCTTGTCGACAAAGGCTTGCGGATTCTGGTACATGTCATGACCAGGAACTTCTGGTCCTGCCACATCATCCTTGCCCAAACTCATGCCTTCCTTTGTGGCGACCACGCCGATTTTTCCATCCGGAACGTCGATGACATCGACTGTACGGACATTGAACATCAAGGGGTTGATCATGTACTGACCGGCGGTCAGAACTGCCATTTGGGGACCACGCTGGCCACCATTGTCGATAAAGGCTTGTGGATTCTGAAAGGTAGCCGGAATAACGTTGGTTGCAATGACTCGACCGGCTGGAAGAGGGGCACCATCAAGTGCTTCGACCACGCCAATTTGACCTGATTCCACCACAGTCTGCTTGTCAAGAGTGATCTTGAACAACACTGTGTTGATACGATAGGTACCAGGAGGAATCACTCCCATTTGAGGACCACGCTGGCCACCATTGCGTAGGAATCCTTCTGCATCTTGAAAGTTGTCACATTTGACAGAACGACCCAAGATTCGACCAGGCTCCAGAGTGGCACCATCGATTGACTCCACAATTCCGACATGCCCCTGGGGGATGGTTGTAAACTCTTCCAAACGAACTGAGTATTGCCAGGGCCACATAAAGTAGTGGATACCCGGCTCGAGAGTTCTGGCTTGATAGCCAGCCTCACCTTCCAGGGCCATAACCTTGCCGGCTGGAAGCACGCGATTCTTGCCTGTAAGCACGAATTTTTTGGTAACCAATCCAATTGAGTTGTCGGGCACCATAATGATACCAAACAGACGTAAGAATAGGCGAAAACCACCAAAGATCATAAACAAGACCACCACAATGATGGGTATAAGCCACCAAAGACCCGCTAGACTTCCCAAAATTCCTTGCATTTTCTTTTCTCCATGTTAACGAACTAGCTCTTAGGACTGATTTCCTTCGAGACGTCGCATTTTACGCTATCGTAGCCTAAAATTCAAATATTGGGGATGTTCCAGGTATACTTATTTAACTTAATATAGACCTATATTATTGACTATATTTAGTTTTTATATTATAATATTAGTGTCAATTAACAACTGACTGATCTTTCAAATAAAAACAATTTTGATGTTGCCTATGGGTAGCATCATATTAATGAGGAGAAAAATGGTAACGGTAATACTTTTGGCGTGTACGATTCTGGCAATTACACTCGGTTGTGGCGTGGCTGCCTCTACTGCACTATTTATGAGTCCGGCCAAGGCAAAGCGATTGCCAGGCGGATCGATGGTGGTTGGTGGAATCGTGGGAATTGTCACAATTGCCATTTTCTACCCGCCAACACCCTATGGTTACAACGGTGTAATAGCACTGTTGTATATCTTCCTGTACTCAGCGGCAGGACTACTTGGTTGGTTTATTTTCTGCACCATTTTTAATCCTGATTCCTAGAAGGAGCTGATTTAAAAGCACTCAAGGGTGAGTTAAAGATAGAAGTTAAAGTAAAAAATGCAATCGCGCATTGATTTGCTTTAGCCTTTACTTTATCTCATTTCCCAAGAGTGCTTTTTTCGTTTAAAGTCGAGTTTGCTAAGGAGAATATACTTTGAGGCTTGTCCCAATGTTCTTGCAGTAACTGGATACGGTCTTTAACAAATTTCAACATTGCAGTTGGATCTGGTTTAGCCTCGAAAAGAAAGGCATAGGTGGGATCCTGACATAATAAGTCAAGGCAATTTGGAGAAGCTTGGTAAATAGTAATTTCAATATTACCTGACTTGTCTGTGTACAGTACACGAGGAGTGTTTCGGCTAGTTAGCCCAAGAGTTATAATTATCTCTTGAGGCTTGTCGATTGGACCAATAATCTCAAAATTAAGATCAGCTCTTTTGGATTTATCTGGCAAATCCGTTGCTTGATTTTCTACAGAATATCTTTCTGTGTAGTCAAACTTATTACCCTTGTTACCTATCACTACGGATCTTTCCCAACAGGCCGACTGTTCCACAGCATTTTCATCAGGAACCACTGCTTCGTCAGTCCTAGATAATACGGTTGAAATCAACTTAGGCGTTCCGTTTTCAATGATAAAGTTTCGATTGCAACTAGCCCAAGGGGGTCTAACGCCACGCTCTGTAAGATTTTTCCATTTAGCATGTAAATCAGTATTTAATGTAGTAAGTAGTTCTAAAAAATATTGTTTTCCCTTATTTACCCGATAAGTAATTTCGGTTATTGGACCTATAGCATCTCTTCTTTGCGGTACTGTGGATAAGCAAACACTCATTTCACGATCACCAAAAGGTTGGTTGGACTTACCTTTTGGTGTATAAGCTACCAAGGAATAGTCGTTTTGGGCATCTAACCCAAGTAGAAGAGGAGAAAAAACAGGCTTTAGCTGAACCGCCGGCAAGTTCATTGGCTTACTATCGCTAATATAGTCAAAATAGCTAAAATTATTTATGCCGCCAAAAGCATCTTCACCTGCTTTAAACAGGGAACGTACCAGATCAATTGAGATGTGTCCTTCAACCTGCAAAGCTCGTTCTATGGATGTAGGTGCTGTAGGTGTCATAAATTACTCCCCTGTTATTTCTTCAACATTTTCGTCTTTGGCTGGTGGATTTGTCTCAGAGATAAATTCATAGACTGATTTGCCATCTGGTACCATTTTGGCATTTGCAGGTGCGATAATATTGATATTGTCATAAGAATATTCTGTGGTGTTGTAAAATTCTCCAAAAGAAGAGATTTCTTTTCTGAGCAGATAGTCTTTTTTGCCAATCCAAAAAGTACGCTTGGATCCGTCTTTTTGTACTTCATCGTATTTGTAACACTGCTCGGTTCCACAGGCTTCTTCTCCTAATAATTTGTAAACTGGCTGATCAGATTCTTTGGGCAAGGCTTCCTGGGTCTCCTTGATTTGAGTGTCAATATCGTTGGTTTGGGCCGGCTCGTCCTTTGAGGGTGTAACTGTTTTTTCTACTTCGTACCACCATTGTCCATCTTTGGGGTTTTGCATGTAAGTAGTTTTATTAATTTGAATTATAGCTGAGGTTGTTTTTTTTCCTTCTTCTTCGAGCATGCTAAGTTTAGGTTCGTTGGTAGTGTTGTCCAACTGGGTAGTTTGAACAGTACCACGCCCATCACTAAAAGATTTTACACGCATAGTTTTTACGTTAAACTGGGCTAGAAAGTGTTTTTTTATAGAAGGATCTTTGATAAAATCCAAGTCTTTTTCGCTTATAGTCATGGTAGTTTCGGCCGCCTTGGTGGACTGAGGCGACGGGGTAGCCTGATTTACTGTGGGGTTTGGACTGGAACAAGCTGAAAGAACAATGACTAAAGAGGCAAGTAAAAATAGTTTTGTCATACTAAAATATACTATAAAAATAAATGGATGGGTTGATTAAGCCAGGTGGCGGCCACGACGTTTGGAAAGTTCAAGCTCGTAGAGTTTTTTAAAGTCATTTTCCAGGCCTTCAAGCTCCTCATCAGTCATATTTTCTAGTTCAAGCAAACTATTACGGGCTGACTTTTGAGATCGGATGAGTTCATCAAGTTTAAGATGGATAGCTTTGGAATCCCGATTTTGAGAATTTTGAATTAAAAAAACCATTAAAAAAGTTACTATCGTTGTGGCCGTATTTATTACCAATTGCCAAGTATTGGAATATCCAAACATAGGTCCGGTAATTAACCAAATTAGGATGGTCAGGAGAGCCAGGCTAAAGGTTATAGGGGCTCCAGTAAGTTGGGCGACCTTTTTGGAAAAATGGTTAAAGGCTTCGTGCATTTGAAATAAGTGTAGCAAAATTGAGAGTATTTGGATCAACTATATTATTTAAAACGCAGTAATTTAGGATTTTTCCCCTTGTTTTTTTTAGATAGACACTGGGCATGGCTGGAAAATTGATATTGAAAATATTAGACTGTACTGGTAGCAATTTGGAATATTCTTTGGAAGATAAGTTAAGAATAGGTTCTTGGAAACTATTTAAAAACTTACTTATTCTTGGCTTAAATTTTTTAATTTTAGAAGTAGTTAAAATTGGCCGGTGGGGTTTGATAACTTGACTGGGCAAAATATAGCCATATTTATCAGATAATATTATTAAATTGCGATTTAGATAGTCAAGTTGATCGGGGGTATAACTGCTTAGTTTTAATTGCTTGAATACTTCACCGGTAAACAAATGAAGGGCATCAGGAGCACTAGGGTTTTGGGTTTTGCTGGGCGAAACAAGAATTTTCATAGGATATAATAGCTTATGAAATATCATACTTTAAAAGACGCGGTGAGAATGGGCGAGTTTGAACCCGAATTTTTAACACAATTTGAAGATTGGAACGAGCTAACTAGAAATATGCAATTTCAGTATATACGCGAAGCTATTGAAAATAGAAGAAAAATACTCTTGCAGCAATACGTGGCACTGTACAACACTTTAAATTTTAGCCAAAATCCAGAGTTGCAAAAGGCTTGTGACAACAACGTGGCGCAGTTAGAAGCCATGATGAAAAGAAAAGAAGAGTTATATGTTGAGTATTCAAAATAGATATCATATGGATCTTATTAAATATGAAGATTTTGCCAAAGTAGAATTTAGAATTGGCGAGATAGTTGAGGCTAAGATTGTAGAAGGATCTGAAAAACTCTTAAAATTCACAGTTGATTTTGGAACCGATCTGGGTAAAAAAACCGTATTTTCTGGCATACGAAAATATTATTCTCCTGAATATCTTTTAAATAAAAAAACAGTTTTTGTAGTAAATATTGAACCAAAAAAGGTAATGGGGCAATTTTCTGAAGCCATGATATTTGGAGCCGATGATTTTGAGAATGGTGCCATGTCAGTTTTATTATTAGATAAAGATATGCCCAATGGGTCCAAAGTATTTTAATGAAAGCCAGAATAATTGAATTAATTGAAGGCAAGATTGGTATAGAAGGAGTACAGGTTGAAAGAAATGAGGACCTAACTTTTGGAGACTTTAAAACGAATATTGCTATGATACAGGCAAAAAAGCAAAATCGAAAACCCTTGGAGGTGGCCCAAGAAATAATCGAAAAAATTGATAAAGAAATGTTTGAAAAAGTAGAAATTGCTGGTCCAGGGTTTATTAATTTCTACTTAAAAAAAGACTTTGTAGCAAGAAAGTTACAGGCAATTGGCACTGGTCCTTTTTATGAAAATCTATTGACCTATGGCAACAATAAAACTATGGTTATTGATTATTCGGCCCCCAATATAGCCAAACCTTTTGGCATAGGCCACCTAAGGTCGACCAATATCGGGCAAGCTATATATAACTTGTATAAAATATTGGGATGGAAAACTATAGGTGACAATCACATAGGTGACTGGGGTACCCAGTTTGGGAAATTGATTGTAGCTATAAAAGCTGGGTGGATTGGGAAACCTGTTGATCAGCTAACTATTGATGAACTGGAAAAATTGTACGTTGAGTTTCACACCAGGGCTCAAAGTGATGAGAGCCTGAATGATGCAGGACGTGAGTGGTTTTCTAAATTAGAATCTGGAGATAAAGAAGCCAGAGATATTTGGCAGAAGTGTATAGATGTGTCAACCAGGGAACACAACAAAGTGTACGAACTTTTGGATGTAAAAATTGATTATGTTCATGGCGAGTCGTTTTATGAGGATCTGATGCCCAAAGTAATTGAAGAGTGTAAGACTAGAGGTATTGCTAAGGTGGGAGAAGGTGGAGCCTGGATTGTGGAGTTTAACGATATGCCTCCGGCTATGCTATTGAAAAGTAATGGAACGACTACTTATTTTACCCGGGACCTGGCCACTATTTTGTATAGAAAGGAAACTTGGAAGCCAGATTTGGCTATTTATGAAGTAGGGGCGGATCAGACTTTGCACCTGCGACAAGTATTTGCGGCTGCTAGCCTATTAGGTTGGGGGCCAAAAGAAGGGCTAGTGCATGTAGCCCATGGATTGATTCGATGGAAAGATGGTAAGTTTTCTACTAGACGCGGGGATACTATTCACCTATCTGATGTGGTGGACAAGGCCCTTGCCGAGGCTAAAAAAACCGCCGAAGGAGCACATGTGCAAAAGCACACAACAGAGGAAAGAGACAGCGTAATTAAAGCTATCGGAATTGGAGCAGTAAAATTTGCTGATCTGCTCTCCGAGCCCAAGAAAGACATTATTTTTGACTGGGACAGGATAATGTCGGTAGACGGTGACAGCGGACCGTATGTTCAGTACACCTATGCCAGATGCAAAAGTCTACTAGAAAAAGCGGAAACTAAACCAGCCGAAAGCGTAGATTCAGATTTAACTAAATCAGAAGAAAAACTGTTGCATTTACTTTTTGCTCTGGAGGAAAAAATAATCGATGCGGCCGAAAGATACTCACCGTCTATAATCTGTACATATGTTCTGCAAGTAGCCAGGACTTTCAATGAGTTTTATGGAACTACCCAGATACTTGGCGTACCTCAAACTGAAAGTAGATTGTTTCTTGTTGAACATACAGCCGAAGTAATAAGGAATTGTTTGAATTTGCTTGGGATAAAAGTGGTAGAAAGGTTGTAGATATTTTTTGGGCCCGGATATTGTACACACTTTGCGTACATCCGGGCCCGTTTATTACATTGTAGGGAAAAAGATTTTTGGAGGAACGCTAGGGATAAAAATCCCGAGTATGGCTGCTACTAGATACAACACAAGGGTTAGACCCCCAGCAGCCGCAACAAGTACAATCAGTTGTCCCATTATTCGGGAAAGCTCATATCTGATCGTGTGGTTTTTGACATTCTTGCGAATGACAGGGCCAAGAAGAAGTCCTAGAACGATTGGGATTACCAGCCAGAGAAAGACAGTTCCAGTGGCTTGCCCGTACATCCTGAGATCGATTATGGTTTGGTAAGACATTGTTATCTCCTTTTTTTGAACTAGGTGGTTATGGCAAAGCCAAGATAACTCCAACCGTCATTCCAATGCAACCCATGGCTATCCAGGCAACAGAAATGGCTAGGTAGTCTATCTTTTCGCCCAAATCATCTATCTTAAAGACCCGCAATATCCTCCAGCTTCCATACAGTGCAACCAAGCTTGAAAGAACAGATAGGATTAGATAAGCCTGGTTCTTGGCTGTATTTGGCAAAAATGCGACCCCGATTGCATCGATAAATAAAAACACCCCTCCAATAATACCCAGCACACCCACAAAGGAAAAAATCTGAGAGATGACCCGCTGTGAGTTTGACCCTTGTACTGTGTGTGGTGAAAAGTTTTTTACGAGAATCAGGCCGGCTACAAAGCAGATAGCTGGGATAAAGAAGTTTTCAAGCATTTTGCTCCTTGTTTGTGACTTATTTGGGCATATTTGTAGACATCAAATAAGCGACATAGACGCACATAAAGCCAAAGACAACTGCGAGACTATGGCCAATATATGTTCCGTTTTTGAGCACAAAGACAGATACAATAATCCTAAGAATCGCAAATCCAACATGCAAGATTCCAGCCAGAAAGAGCATTAGGGTTGCGAGTTCGTACAATGCGACTTGGTTCATTTGACTTCTCCTTTTTGTTTTTTAGTGTACTTATGTACGACATTTTGGATAAATAACTTTATACAAAATGTCGTACATAGTTTCCCCTACAAGATTTTAAAGAACTTTAGATTTCGTAAACTATAATCTGGCTTGCAATAAGCGATAATAATTTACAATTGATATATTATAAGTCTTTTTGTTAAAAAGTCAAGACTTGTGGATACGAAAAACCCCGTCGCAGTTGCAACGGGGTTGGTTCTTTAAAAAGTGAATTGAGCTAGGAAACTACTTGAGAAAAGTATTCATCAATACATTTAGTAGCATTATCACGCCTCCTGCGATGAATATTGGGCCAAAGCCTCGAATTAATAGTTCGAGCGTTCCGGCGAAAGATGAAGTGAAAAACTTTGAATGCGTCGTGCCTTTCTTCAGACCACCACTTCCCAACTTTCGTTGTATTTCCAGATACCTTTTTTGTTGGAAGTTTGGGTAAATAAGATAAAGAAGAAAGCCAGAAAAAAGTAACGCTATGGAAACCGCAGAAAGAACTACTAGGTTCATTTTTTCTCCTGAATTTGAATGCTGATTAGTATCCATTTCTGGATAACATAATAAGCACTACCATGTTTATTATGTTATC
>CAYTYZ010000014.1:0-35895 GCA_964442385.1 uncultured Gammaproteobacteria bacterium | reverse complement strand
TTCTGCCACCCTTCTGGAGCCGTGGATACGAATGATCCCAGGCTGCAAAAGGAACAGTAAATCTGATTTTTCCAATCCTCGGGAGCCAGATGTTTGGCAAAGTAGACCCTGGGTGGAAGATTGGGATCGTCCACTTCCAAAGGCTTTTCTGCCAGTCTGGTCTGAATATCAACCCTAGCATAAGGGCTCCACTCGAACTTGAACCAGGGATTGTACTCCGTATCACTCTCATCGCGATAAGAGGTACACTTTCCCTTGTCGTCGCGATCAGCGCACACCCTTCGGTGATTTATTTCACGGGTGGTGTAATACACGCACCCAGGGCTGATGTTGACAGTCCGAGCGCAGGTATGGACATCCCAGGAATAGGACACCCAAGGGGCGTGCAAGACCTCTGTGAATGTGGACAGCTCGCGCTTGGCGGCATCCCAGCCATCAGTCACCGCCTCGTCAGCACGAGTGTCGGCGTTGGTGGCGGCAAGTCCAAGGTTGGCGACAACTAGCACCAGGGCTGTAACACAGCCGAGCTTGGCGTTAGAAGCACTAATGGTGATGAAGCCTGCCACCAGGCAGACAATCACCCCGATTATGGCAAACATCCAAAAGGATGTTGCCCAAACAGAGTTGTACAAAACATCCAACGGTGTCATGAAACCTCCTGTGGTTTTATTTTTATCTCTAGCTAGCTGTTAAGGAACATTACCCGTCTTTTTTACCTCCAAGGTTTCCCTTGAAAGCTGCAAGACAAATAATTACAGTTAGTAGTATATCATCAAATAGCCCTTTTGTCAATATTACAGGTTGGTATTTAGTTAGCTTCTTTGTCGACAGGCTTGCCGCCTTTAGAGCCGATAATAGTGGAAGATGCTCGGCTTTCGCGAATGACCGTGACCTTGATGCTTCCGGCCCATTTGGCTTCTTCGTCCAGCCTTTCGGCTACTTTCTGGGATAATACCAACATTTGATTGTCGTCAACTTGACCCGGGTCAACCATGACCATGACTTCCCTACCAGCTTGGTAGGCGGCAACTGAAATTACTCCAGGGAAAGATGAGGCAGTTTTTTCGATATTTTCCATACGTTTGATATGTTCAACCCCAGCCTCGTAACGAGCCCCTGGGCGGCTGCCTGAGGCAGCATCGGCTAAAAATACAATAACTGATTCTTTGGTGCTAAAAGGTTTGTCTTCGTGATGTTCAGCAACAGCATTTATCACAGCTTCGGGAAAGCGGTGTTCACGCAGGAGTTCTACTCCTAGTTCTACATGGGTCCCCTCTTTGTCACTGATTACCTTGCCTACATCGTGAAACAACACGCCCAGACGAACAGTGGTAACGTCAGCTTTGAGCTCTGAGGCTAGTTTCACTCCAATTTTTACTGATTCGATGGTATGTTTGGCTAAATTTTGTCCATAAGAATAGCGGAACTTATACTTACCAAGAACTTTGAGTAGTTCAACAGGTAAGTTAAAAACTCCACACTCGGTGGCAATCCTTTTACCTTCGGTCAGCAGGATTTTATCCATATCAGCACGAGTTTGGCGGACTACTTCTTCGATACGAACCGGTTGGATACGGCCATCTTTAATAAGTTTTTCTAGTGACAAGCGGGCAATTTCTCTGCGTACCGAGTCAAAACTACTAATTCGGATTTCATTATTGTCTTCCATTTCTAGTTCAACTCCAGCTGCTTTTTCGAATGCTCGGATGTTTTTTCCTTCTCTTCCAATAATTTTGCCTTTTAGGGTTTCGTCGGTAAGTGGAAAGGTGGAAACGGTATATTCAGCTACATAGTCGGTGTAACCATGAATTATGGCATCTAAGATATATTCTTTGGCGGCTTCGTCAGCTTGCGATTTAATGACTTCACGGGCTTCTTCAACTTTTTTGGCTATCCAAGGAGCCATTTTCTTTTCAGCAGCGGCAAGAACCAGTTGTTTGGCCTTTTCTACATCCATACCAGCTACCATTTCTAGCTTGTCTAGCTGTTTTTTGTAAACTTCATCAATTTGCTCCAGGCGGACTTTAATTTGAGACTGTTGTTCGTCAAGATGCTTGTCTTTTTCAAAAAGAAGTTTTTCTTTGTCTGTTAATATTTGCAATCGTGATTGATAGGTAGCCTCTAGGCTACGAGTGGCATTGGCTATGGCTAATTGAGTAGCTTTCTCGTCAGGAACCGCTACTTTTTCTACAACTTTTTCAACTATTTTTTGTATAACAGGCTCGACTTGGGCTTCTTTGGCTTTGGAGGTAAAGCCAACTCGATTTTTGTCGTTACCAACTGTTTCTGGCGCAACTGGAGAGACTTGTGAAGGTTGGGTTTGTTTTTTTTGAGGCGCAAAAATGCCTCCAATTTTTTGAAATAAACTAATCATGGGGATATTTATAGGCGCAAAAGTTTAGAGTGGGTTAGGATAGTAGTAGAAAACGGGCCAAAACCATAATCTAAATATTTGCAAAAAAAAATTAATATTGGGTTATTTTACCTAGATTGTTGGTCCTGGTCAAGTAAATTTTTTGCCTGACTTACCGAAAATCCTTTTTGATAGACTGAGGAGAGTATCTTTTGTTTTTGCACAAACAAAGGCTGTTTTTGGTATTTTATTTTTAATTTAGCTATGAGTTTTTGGAGCAGTTCTCTTTGGTGAACCAAATCGACCTGCAACATAGCCTCGCTTACATCTTCTGAGCTTAATTTCTGTTGTTTTAGTTTTTGAGAAATAAACTGAGAGGATTTGTTTCTGTTTTTAAAGACAATATGTCGGGCAAATGAGCTAGCATCGAGAAGATTTCGAGCTTCTAAATAATCTAAGATTTCAGAAATTGAGATATCCTGGCTATAGTTATATTTAAATTTATAATCATTTAGTTTTTGGGTTAATTTTTGCGATAAAATATGCCTAGATTTGGGCGAAATTGCAATTTGGCGTAGAGCATATTCTTTTAGAAGATATTGGAGAGAGGTGGTTTCTAAAAAAGGAATGTCTGTAAGTTCGTTACCGGGGCGAAAATGGAGTTTTAGAGCAACTTCTAAAGGCAGTATGTATATAGCGGAAGTGTCCGTATATACATACAGTGCCTGGCAAGAGCGATTAGGCTTGGTCGTCTTGACTATCATCTGGAGCTGCCTTTGGCTTAATCTCAACTGATTTGGCTAACTCTAAAATCTTAGCCCGATAGGCAGTCATTTCCTTTGGGTGATCCTTAAGGTATTGCTTAACTGCTTCACGTCCCTGGCCAATAGTTTCACCCTTCTCATCTTTGATAAAGGCGCCAGCCTTGGTCATTAAGCCGTGTAATATGGCTTGGTCAATAATACCTCCGGTAACAGAAATACCTTCGGTGGCCATAATGTCAAACTCGGCTTCTTTGAAAGGTGGAGCAACCTTATTTTTTACAACTCTAGCTCGATGTTGGGAACCAACAATCTCGCCAGAGCTAGTCTTAATATTGGCAATTTTTCGCACATCCAGACGAACCGAGGCAAAAAACTTGAGAGCCAGGCCGCCAGGGGTAGTTTCGGGATTGCCAAACATTATGCCGATTTTTTGGCGAATTTGGTTGGTAAAAATCATGACACACTTGGATTTGCTAATGGCTCCTGTGAGTTTTCGTAGAGCCTGAGACATAAGTCTAGCTTGAACTCCCATCATGGAATCTCCCATTTCACCCTCTATTTCGGCTCGTGGCACTAGAGCAGCTACTGAGTCGATAACAATAACGTCTACAGCATTGGACCTAATAAGGGTTTCAGCAATTTCTAGGGCTTGTTCGCCATTGTCAGGCTGAGACACCAAAAGATTGTCAAGGTCGACGCCAATTACTTTAGCCCTAGATGTATCCAAAGCGTGCTCGGCATCAATAAAGGCGGCTGTACCTCCTAGGCGTTGGGCTTCGGCTATAATATGAAGACAGACAGTAGTTTTTCCTGAGGCTTCTGGTCCAAAGATTTCCACAATACGACCACGAGGCATACCACCGACGCCAAGGGCAATATCCAAAGGAAGACAACCAGTTGGAATAACATCGACTTTTTCACGGTTTTCTTCGCCCATTTTCATAATGGTTCCTTCACCAAATTGCTTGGTAATTTGTTCCATGGCGAGCTTGACGGCTTCTAGTTTTTTAGTTTGTAAATTGTTTTGAGGGACGACAGCTTGTTTTGGCATATATCACTTGAATTATTAAGATTAAGTAAAGATAATGCCAAAAAAATAGACTGTCAAGGGGTAAAACCGAAGAAAAGGCGAAGTAGTGCTAAGAGTGGGTATTTTTAAAAATTATTGAGGTAAAATCTCGAGCTGACATTACAAATTTTTTTGGATTACCACAGGCAGTTTCGTGAAGTGGTCTAAAAGTTACCATGGCATCTCCGGGTTCAAAGTCTGGTTCAGAAACTGAAGTAATTCTAACCAGCATTTCAGTTTTAACGAATTCTGCTAGTCGATTTGCTGAGTAAAAGTCTACCCCTACTACGCCCCCAACCACCATTCCATGTCCATGTAGGGTAAGTACTCTGTGACGTTGGTTTCTGGGTGGTTCTATGGTTAAGCAAGATTCCATGTAAATTATCTGGCGGCAGTTGTCGATGCTTTGCAAGACCCCTGTTTAACTGAAATAAGCTTTGGTCTTTCCCCCAACCAATCAATTAGTTTTATACAAGGTTCGCCGGAACACGAGGGGTTCTCGGTGATCTGGACAACAGTGCAGAGCAGATATTCTTGGATTTGACCTTGAAACGAACCACGGTAGGATCTTAACTTTGTTTCAGTAGGTGTACGAGTTGGGGTTTTTGTATCTATTACTTTTGTTGTACTTGGAGCAGCTGGAGTTTGGGTTTCAAAAGTGACGTTTCTGGGATCTATAAATTTAGGTACACCATCTAGGGTAAAATAACCAGTAAAAGATGAAGTATCGGATCCATAAGGGAGTATGAATGTCCTTCTTGAAGGTTCAACAGTGGGCCAGGGAGTGCCATCCATAATACTTTTTGGCAGAGGTGTTCTTGTGTCCCAACCAGGTGGAACTACTCTGGTAACATATACTGGGGTTTGAGTAGGCTGGGAATCTTTACCTGTTACTGGTATTTTTGGTATTTGGTTTTGGCCTTCAGTGGAACAGCCAGTAAACGCTAACATAATAGCAGCCATAACACCCGTAACTTCTCGATTTATATTCATGCGCAAATATACATCTTTAATGCGTATAAGACAAGCGGCAACTGTTGGTTTTCTTTTATAGACTAACTAATTTATAATTGGTAGAATTCGACATGAGTGCAGAAAGGGTTCTTGTGACAGGAATAACTGGACAAGATGGATATTATTTAACTAATATACTTTTGGGTTCAGGCAGTATTGTCTATGGTCTAGTTCGTGATCCAAACAGGGTTGAAAGTGTTAAAAATTTGCCAAAGGATGTTCGACTAATTAAAGGAGACCTGGAAGACTTAGATGGTATTGTTAAAGTCATCGATGATGGGAATTTTGACTACATTTACAATCTAGGTGGAATTACAAATATTAATGACTCTTGGAAAGATCCAGCACAAACGTTAAGAATAAATGGGGTTACTCCATGTGCCATAGTTAACAGTGTAAAAAAAATTGGCCACGGAAAGGTGTTTTTGGCTGCTAGTAGGGAAATTTTTGGACAGCCTGAGATAACACCGCAAAATGAATTTACAAAAATTGCACCTACTAATCCTTATGGTAGTTCAAAGGCTATGTGTGTTTATACATCCAGACAATACAGGGAGAAATATAGTACTTTTGTGTCTACTGGAATTTTTGGTAATCATGAATCCCCCAGACGCGGTGTGGAATTTGTTACCAGAAAGGTTACCATAGCTGCGGCGGCTATATCTTTGGGTTTAGCTGGAGAAAGGTCGCCAAAGGGAATTGATGGAAAACCTATTGTGAATAACAATTTGCAAATGGAAATTGGAGACTTGGGAACTATTCGAGACTGGGGTCATGCAAATGATTTTATGCAGGCGACATTTCAATTGATGCAACTTGACAAGCCTGATGATTATGTAATTGCAACAGGAAAGGCTCATACAATTAGGGAATTATGCAAAACTGCGTTTGAATCAGTGGGTGTTACTGATTGGAGTAGGCATATAGTCGTAAATCCAGCGTGGGTAAACAAAAACGAAACAGTTCCACTCGTCGGTGATTATGAAAAGTTAAGAAAAGCTACGGGCTGGAAACCAAGAATTACTTTTGAAGAAATGATTGGTGAAATGGTTCAAGAAGATATAAAGCGGCTGAAAGTTTGACGTAGGCAGGGATTGGCGCAACCCACAAAACCTCACTTCGTTCGATTTTTCGGGCGTTCCGTTGGCTTTGCGATAGATGCTAAATCTAGGTTAAAATGATATCCTACATAGTATTAACCCGGGGATTGGCGCAACCCACAAAACCTCACTTCGTTTGATTTTTCGGGCGTTCCGTTGGCTAGCGCATAGAGTGCGTAAAATTGATTGAAGTGGTATTCTACATAGTAAGATTCGGGGATTGGCGCAATTGGCTAGCGCGCACGCATGGGGTGCGTGAGGTTGCAGGTTCGAATCCTGTATCTCCGACAAAATGATTACAACACAGGTTAGTTTGTTGCAGGTTCGCCCGCCTGCATCGCTATGCGAAGCATGGCGGGCAGGATTCCTTTATCTCCGACAAAATGGGCAAATTTAATAAAGTACTGCTGATTTCTTTGTTGCTTAATTATGCTCATGGAGTGGAATGTATCTGGTCAAAGTTTTACGATATTGAGCCTGAGTTCTTCTTTTTTACAAAGCATTTTAAGTCTTTAAGTGAAAGTGTATATTTCATAGGACATGGTAGTTTTTGGGTTTATATTTTGATGGCTTTTTTACTACTACAAAAGGGAAAATGGAAGCTAATTCCCCTTTTTCTGTACGGCACAGTATTTATTTCTGAAACACACCATTTTATTAAAGGAGTGGCTCAAATGAGTTATTATCCGGGTATGATTACATCGTTCTTCTTTCCCATTTTGGGATATTTTTATTGGAGAGAGTTGATATTAATGACCAAAAGCATAAAATAAAATATGGTTAAGTGGTTTGTGCTTGTTATTCTGGGCATAATTGGGATAATATTGTCGCCAAACCTGAGGCAAGGAGAATTAATTCCATGGTTAGTAGTAGCTTTTTTAATAGTGGTGTTATTAAGTTTTTTTCCATATTGGTTGAGAAAAAAATTTACCAGTAATGATAATAAGCTACCCTCTATTAGTATTAAATATTTTTTAATACAGTATGTTTTGGCTTGTTTGGTGCTAGTTCCGGCTTTAATTAGGATTGGAACATTTTGCTTCGATGAGGGTTTTGCCCCCTGCCAAGGGCCTGATATTGGTTTCTATCTGGAGATAGTTATAAAGGTTATATTGACTACTGTTGGAGTTGGGATTTTGTCGCAAATTGCTGTAAAAGTACTCTTTTTTATACGAAACCAACTGATTGCTTCTTTTGTAGTCGGGCTGTTAAATTTTGGGGCATGGGTATTGTTGATGGTTTGGTGGTTTTAATACATGACAAAAAAAGTTTTTAGACTAAATATTTTCCAGTTTGTGATTGATAATTTCATAAGATATGTACTCCTTTTACAAGGATTAATATTTATTTTCTTACCCAGTGCCTATTCATTTTTGTTTGGTTCTGAAAAATTACATGCTATTGGTCAAAGTACGTTTTTAGTGTTTGGTGTTCTGTCGCTACTAATAGCACTGGTTATAATAACTGGTTACGCTTATTATCTTAAAAACTGTATAGTGGTTGATATTGATTCAAGGCAAGTACGATTTGAAGATTCGAGATTTTCAAAAACAATCACAGTAGATATCGTTGAAATAGAAAAAATTATCCCAAGGAAAATCGTGCTGGACGTGCAAGAGTATTTGTCTTTGAAGATTACACCAACCAATAATATGGAAGTTGACTGGGGTGAGGATTGGATAGGTTGGGGTAGTAGATATAATACTCAGCAGTCTTTTGAGACCAGACGGGCCATAGTTATGCAGTATGGAGGAGGACACTGGGAACATTGGTACGGGAATAGATGGTTAGAGATTTTAACAAAATCAGGAAAATCGATTATTCCAGTGGGTAGTTTTGATTCAAAAACTAGAAAAGAAATTGAAGAAACTCTAAGAAAATATAGTTAATAAAAAAGGGCCCTATGAATGCCTGGCGGCAAACTAGTGGCCCATTTTTCTTGTTTAGTTGTGGGATTCTCTAGATTTCGTTGAAACCCTTATCTAGAGTTTGGACAAAGTATTTGGCATTTTCGAGACTTATTACATCTGGGAGAACAATAATACTGATATCAAACGATTCCCCTTTGATAGTGCAAACCACTTTTTCAAAAAAGAGGCAAGTATGACTGAGAATGCTTTTAGGATCTATCTCGTTCCACCTGACAATTCTTGATTTTTTAAACAAATCCGTGTCCAAAACTACTTGTGCATCCCAAAGTGCGCTTGCCATGGATGCACTAATCAAAACATATCGAACCTGACTTGACTTTTTGCTATCAATGTCCTGTTGAATAACTGAATAAAAAACTTTGACGAACTTTTGATGCTCAAGCGGACCCGGTGATCCAAATACAGTAATAAACGGACCTTCGATTTTCCAGCCTGTTCTAAGCAGATGAGAGTTTCCCATTTGGCTCCTCTTGTGACACTTATTTGACTTTGGTCGAAACCAAAACAATCGGTTGCAACTCGAGAAGTTTGCCCATGGTGAGCTTGCCTTGCTTGTAGAGCGAATATGCCTCACCGCGCAAGCCAATTTTTTCATCGGCCATGACTCGAGCTTCGGTAACTCCCGCCAATTTTAACTGTTTTTTCCAGTAGGCAGGCTTTGTAAGCTCTTCCATTGACTCCAAAAGTTCTGGCATGGTGTCGTTAAACATTTCCACCATTTCTTCGCGAGAAAGCCAACCCAACTCTTCATCAGACATAGCAGCGGCCAAGTCTTTGATATAGTTAGTACCAAAAAGGTATTTCAAATAAGCATGTTTGGCCGACATAAGTGTCGCCAAAGTGACTGTTTTATCCAAATGATCGGCCAAAACTGTACCAATCTCTTCAACATATGGTCGAGTTGCTTCCAGAGCAGACGGCCCATATGCACGAAACTCCGGCTCCTCCCGGACTTGCTCCCAGATTCCACTTACAACTGTCATGGGTGTTCTCCTTGGAGAGATTGTCTCCCTAGCTCAATTATGCCATCCAGTGTGGATAGCGTTTTGACCCCATGGCAGGGAGCAAAATGCTATCCACATTTTCCACAACCTTTTTAAAGAACAAGAAAAGTAAGGCAAATAATGCCTCGTGACCTATAATAACATTATATTTTAGTTTTGTAAATATTATTGAATATTGTTAATTATGGGTATATATTTACTTAATGAGTCCAGATAATGCGTACACTGAACAAGGGGCTGATCGAACATCTGGTAAGGTTTCAATGCTAGAAGTTGTAAAATATATGGTTGTACCTGATAAGAAATTACCCGAAGAAAAGGAACGAGAGTTGATAAGGCAAGCTATGAATGGGGTTGATTGGGCAGAGCATGTTACCCGTAGGTTTCAAGACCTTGTAACACCAGTAGCATTGATTACAGCTGGTTTGGCCTATCCCCTGTTAAATGATCCTGGTAGTACCCATTTTGTTTATCAAATATTGGAGAAAGGATTTATGACATGGGGAAGTATTTTCGGCTTGGGTTTAGTTGCTAGAATAACTGAAGCAGTAAAGGGCCATCAGCTTAACAAAAGACTTAACGACTTAAATATCAAAAAAACAAATGGCGATAAATAACACCACCAATCTGCTTGTGCAAATTGCGAATGTCCTAAATATGACTGAGGATGAAAAAAGGCAACTTATAAGCGATTATAACGATAATTTAAATATTCAATTTGTTGCCGCTGCGAAATATTCTGCTGAAGATTTAAATGACTTTTTGGCTAAATACCCTGACGATGACGAAAGGTTGTTGCATATGTTTGAAGAAGTAAAAGATAAGACTTATTTTCAGGAAACTTTTGGCAAAAGCGTCTCGGATTATCATGCTACTATTTTCAGATCTTTTTTAGCAAACTCAAATGAAGATCAAAAAAGACAACTGGCTGAATATATTAAAGAGCTGTCAAATGTTGACCCTGTTTCCCTGTTGCCCAAAAAGCAATAATGACACAAATAACCGAATGGAAAGAAAAAGGTCGAAAAGAAGCATTTAAAAAATATGGACGGGCGGTAGATGAAGTATGGTTTGAACTCCCAGGTGGTAAGAAGATGGATTATTATTTGCGCCGGGAAGGTCCAACCGTATGTGTTTTACCACTGACTGCCGACAATAAAGTAATATTGGCCAGACAATTTAGACCTGGACCAAAGAAAATTATGTTCGAACTGCCCGGAGGTTTTTTGGACAAGGCCAAGGACCCTCTTGAGGAAGCTAAGCGAGAGTTGGCAGAAGAAACTGGATACACGGGAGAATTGGAACTTGTAACCACCTGTTGGGATGATGCTTATTCTAATATGCTCAGGTACGTTTTTGTTGCTAAAAATTGCCAAAAAACGGTAGAGGTTAAATGGGACGAAGATGAATTTATCGAAATTGTTGAGGTGGAACTGCCTAAGTTTAGGGAGATACTGAGATCTGGGGAAATGACAGATATAGAAGCAGGATATTTGGGGCTAGATAAGCTAGGTATGCTATGATTTGGACATGGCAAAAAAGAAGCTAAAAATCACGACTATCGGGGGTGGGTCGGGAATGCCGATAATCAATCAATCGTTGATAATGGCTGGCTTTGATAATATATCTTCAATAGTAACCACCTTTGACAATGGCGGTGACTCTGGCCGATTGAGGACTGACGAGAGGGGGAATTTGTTGGCCATGTCTGATTATTGGCGAGCCTTGGTGTCACTATGGAAAGATGGCGAGAAAAAGAAAATTTGGGTGGATGTTTTAAGATTTAGGGATGGCAAGGAACGCAACCTGGGGAATAGTTTTTTTAGGTTTTTATCAGAAAAAAATGGAGATTTGCTGGGAGTTGATGATATGTTTTGCAAGCTTACTGGTGCTCAACTTGGAGGACAAGTGATACCTGTGTCAAGTGTACCCTCGCAGGTTTGTTTTGAAACTCGCTTCGCGAAAATATTTAAGGGGGAACAAAAAATGGATGAACAGAGAATGTCTTTGGACCAAATAAAAAAAATCTGGCTCGAGCCAAATGTAGAAGCCAACAAAGAAGCAATAATGGCAATTAAAGCTGCTGATTTTATTATTGTGTGTCCAGGAAGTATCTATGGATCAGTATTGGTAAATTTTTTGCCGCTTGGAATGAAAAAAGCTTTTCAAACTTCCGTGGCCAAAAAGTACTTGTTTACAAATTTGGTCAATGTACCCAATGAAAGCTTTGGCTACAATGAACAAGAATATTTAAATCTTTTTGTACCATATCTGGGTAAAAACCCCTTTGATAAAGTAATACTACCTGACTTGGATTGCCTTAATAGAAGGGATTTGAATAAAGCGTTGGCCAGCTATGCAAATGAACATTCATTTCCGATAAACTACAAAAAACTTGGCAAACCATTTTTAGTACAAGATATTGCAGCCATAGAAAAAGACAATTATAGGCTTAGGCACTCACCAGAAAAACTAGCTAAACTACTAAAATATGAATTTGACCTTGTTTGAGGTATTTATAAAGCAAGGGAACCAGATAGAATTTAGTAATGCTTGAGGGAATAAAAAAAACAAAGATTGTAGCAACTATTGGACCAGCTAGTGATAGCACCAAAATGATCACTGACTTGATTTTGGCGGGAGTGAACGTCTTTAGGTTCAATATGAAACACGCTGATATTCCTTGGCACGTAGAACGAGTGGGACTGGTTCGTAAAATCGAAAAAGCATTGCAAATACCCGTGGGTATACTAATAGACTTACAGGGTCCAGAAATCCGAATTAAAACGCAAGGTGGGGAAAAAATTGAAGTAAAAAAAGGTGAAACTATACTTTTTGTATCTGAGTTTAGAGCTGATGAACAAAGGCAGATACGAATCCCCCGAAGAGAAGTGATGAAGACTCTGCAAGTTGGAGATGGATTTTCTATTGATGATGGTATGGTGAAATTTAAAATTACAGAAAAAATGGACCATTTGGGTTTTATGGCTGTGGCTGCAAATAATTTTGTCATTGGCAATAACAAAGGCTTGAATACACCAGGAATTGATATCCCCCTACCATCACTAACCAAAGATGACCTTTTAAAATTAGATGCCATGCGAAAATTAGAGGTAGACTTTGTAGCCTTGTCGTTCTGCCGGACAAAAAAAGATATTTTGACACTAAAACGGGAACTGAGAGAAAGAAAAATGCATGTTGATGTTGTGGCTAAAATTGAAAATAAAAAAGCAGTAGAAAATGTGGACGAAATAATAGAAGAGGCTGACGTAATTATGGTGGCCAGAGGAGACTTGGGGGTTGAACTGCCAGTTGAGCAAATTTCTTATGTACAAAAACTATTGATTGCCAAAGCCAGGGCAGCCCGAAAACCGGTGATTACCGCAACTCAAATGTTGCAATCTATGGTGGAAAATCCAATCCCAACCAGAGCTGAAGTTTCAGATGTGGCAAACGCCATTTATGACGGAACAGATGCAGTGATGCTCTCTAGTGAAACAACTTCTGGCAAATATCCGTTGGAAACTGTGGAATGTATGGCAAATATTGCTAGATATAATGAAAACCATACCAATGTTGAACCAATTGCAGCGGCCAATTCGACTCTTGCTGAACTAACTATTGAGGGAGCTCTAAAGATTGTTACTGGAAAAAGTGATCACAAAATAGACGGAATAATAGTTTTTACCCAAACTGGAAAAAGTGCCAAGGTATTTTCATCACATCGACCCAAGGTGCCTATTATTGCTGTTACAGATCAAAAAACCACCTATCAATCACTGACGATTTCTTTTGGAATAATACCGGTATTAATGAGTTTTCCTAGGGGAGTTTTTACCGAAGCTGATGATTCCATAAAAACCCTGATAAAGGAAAGATATGCATTTAGAGGTAAGACATATTTAGTTTTACACGGAAGTCACTGGCAAAAACCAGGACTAACCAATGCCATGTTTATTGTAACTCTATAATGGGGGTATAATATTATATAAACACTATGATAAATACACCTATTAAAATACTTTTGATAATATTTTGCCTACTAGGAATTTATAGTTTTTTGCTAACCTTGTCACCAAACAAGTCTAGGGGGTTGTTTGGAAATATGAAGCCACTGGTAAATCTTAAAGACGTTGGATATGCACCAACACCAAAAGTAGGAGGTTTGGCACCTACTGTAGCGCCATTAAATGCAGGAGAGGTAGTTGTTGTTGTAAACTTTGATGGAGTTAGTTTTAGCCCGGCAAACGTAAATGTAAAAGTGGGGCAAAAGGTAATTTTTAAGAATAACAGTAATAAAGATGGCATGTGGATAGCCAGTGATCCTCATCCTTTGCACAACCTATATCCGGAGCTAGACAGTAAAATGGTGATAGATACAACCAAAACTTATGAATTTACTGCTAGTAAAGTGGGCAGTTGGGGCTATCATGACCATATCCAGCCCTCAATAACTGGAGTTTTGGTTATTAGTAGCCAGTAAACACGTCTTTTCTAAATTGCTTGGGACTAATTCCTAGTTCTAATAAAACTTGTTGTACAGATAAAATAAATTTAGTGTTTCCACATAGATAATAAAGTGCATTTTTGTCACAAGTGGTAAAGGTATTTTTAGTAAAATGACCACCTATTTTGCTATTGTTTAAGTTAAGATTGATACCGCTAAATTCGTTGACAAACGGAAATAAATCGGTTGGGTTGGTATAAAAAAGTTTTGTTGTACTTGGTATAACACCTGAACTAATAAAACTACGAAAAGGGGCAATACCCACACCGGCAGCTATCCAAACCATTGGTATGGGCGATTGAGGCAACAGGAAATGGCCTTTGGGGTCTGCCAAGGTACAAGTATCGCCTGCTACCAAATTTTTCATTGCTTCTTTAAAAGTGCTGTGAAGGTCGGGAATTCGACTTATAAAAAGCAGGTGGTCTTCCCCTGGGTGGCTGGCAAAACTAAAATCTCTAGATTCTCCCCTACTGTCAGGCATTGGGTGAGGAATGGAAAGGCGACAATACTGTCCTGCTTGATAGGTGTAGGAAGCGGGTTTGCTGGATTTTATGACAATAGTGTGACTATCTATAAATTCTGTATTAAGTATGGTTGAGTAAAAGTCCACGAGATTGTTTAAATAAACTTTTGTTTAAAACGAGCCATGGCTTTTAATAGAATTTTTCTGGCTTTTTTTTCGTCTCCCCAATGTTTTACTATGGTTTGGGATTTCTTGCCTTTGTATTTAGACTGTAAATATTTGTAGTTTTCAAAATAAAAAGCAATTTCATCAAGGGTATGAGTGGGTACATCTTTTAGTTTTTTGACATGATTGAAACGCACGTCCTCGGCTGGCACGCCAATGATTTTGTCGTCTACTTCACCACTGTCTTCAAAGATCATGACCCCAATTGGTCGAATCATCATAATACAACCTGGAAAGGTGTGGTGCGAGACTATTGACATAATATCAAGCATGTCTTGATCTTCATCCCAAGTTTGAGGAATCAGGCCGTAATCAACCGGATAGGGGGTTTGCTGGTACAGAACTCTGTCTAGGTGGATCATGCCAGTTTCGATTTTATACTCGTATTTATTGATAGAGCCTTTGGGGATTTCTACCAGCATGGTTAGCTCTGATAAGTCTTCGTTGCCTACTGGCAAGGTAAATTGAGGTCCTAGTTTATTTATAGTTTTGGTCGACATAGTGGTACAATTATATAGTCATATGGCTTACTTCGCAAACCAAAGATTAAGATCTGAAAAATTAGTAGTCAGAGATGTGCAAAGTAAAAAAACAAAAAGTAATGATGATTATTTAATCGTAGACCTGGTTGGCAAAGAAGGGCAAATAAATGGCATGGTTTGGAGCAATAAAATTCCTTACTGCCAATTGGCTGTTGGCAAGGTTGCCGCTGTAGATGGACTAGTTAAGCCATATAATGGGGCGTTTAGTTTGGATATAGACTCGAGCCGAATACTAGAAGACGATCCCAAGCTGTTTTTACCCCTGGAGCAAAGTATGGTTTTTGATATTGAATGTGTGGGTGAAAAGTTTGAAAACCTGGATGAATCCCAACAAGAATATTTGCTGACCAGACTGGAAAATAAAGAAGAAGATGTAGAGGTAGCCAAGAAAAAAACAGGATTGTATTACCTATTTGGCAAGGTATGTAGTATTGGAATTTATTGCCCAGAAACTGGAATTGGCAAGGTTTTGGCTTGGTCTGATAAAAAAATTATTCCTGAAAAAAAAGAATTTAGTTATGAAATATATGATAGTGAAAAGACACTTTTGACAGCTTTTTGGCAAGAAGCCCTAAAATACCAGCGTTATGTGGGTTATAACTGTGATGGATTTGATTGGCCTTATTTGGTAATGCGATCGGGAATCAATCGGGTTCAAGTTAGCATGGCTACCAGGAAACATGATGGTGAAAAATGGGTGGATTTACAAAATATATACAAGCAGTCTGGCAACTTTAAACTAGAGCAAATATGTAAGGCTTTTGGAATTGAAAATCCCAAAGAAGAAGGAGTAAGTGGGTTACAAGTGCAAGAGCTTTTTTATGCCAATAATTTTCAAACTATTGCAGATTACGTGGCAAGAGATGCATATTCGACTAGTTTGTTGTATAGTATCTATAGACAGTACCTGAAAGGTATATATTTATGATGATTGATATAAAAGAATTACAAAATTACGACCTTCGGGAATACCAGAGAAGCAAAGAAAACAAGCAAAAGAAAAAATCTTTTTACAAGACAATTGATATTTTGTGTAAAATTACAGAAGATTGCCTAAAAAATAAAGCAGGTTTATCCTAAAAATACTTTTAGCGTCGTGGAGATTGTTTCTGTCTTCTAGCCTTACCACCAGTACCAATTTGGCGCCTTTGGCGAATACGAGCATCGACGGTAAGCAGACCTGCAGCACGTAGGGCTACACGGTTGGATTCTTCTAGCTTGAGTAGGGATCTGGATAAGGCTAGGACCACAGCTTCCAGCTGTCCTTCTTTGCCGCCACCAGTAACTTTGGCCTCAAAAAAGTACTTACCAACAGTATCAGTGGTTACAAAAGGTTTATTGTAGATGATTTTGCTGACCTGGCCTGGGAAATATTTTTCAAGGGTAGTACCATTGATTTTGCTATCCCCTTTTCCAACATTGAGTCTAACTCTGGCAATAGCTTCACGTCTACGACCTACTGAAGAGATTTGTTTTTTAGCTATTGTCATATTATTTTTGGAATCTATTGGCGTGGGAATGATTTGCATCCACAAAAACTTTTAAGCGAACCATGCGACGATCACGCAGGGAGTTTTTTGGAAGCATACCATAAACTCCTCTTTGGATAACTCTCCGAGCATCACGCCTTAAGAGCTCTTCTAGGGAAAAAGTTCGCAAACCTCCGGGAAACCCAGTATAGTGATAATACATTTTTTTAGTTAGTTTACGACCAGTTACCTGGACATCCTTGGCGTTTATTACAACCACATAGTCTCCTTGGTCTTGGTGATAAGAAAAGGTAGGTTTGCCCTTACCCATAAGCAGATGGGCAATTTCAGTACAAACGCGTCCTAGGTTTTTGCTACTTGCGTCAACCAGATGCCAAGATTTTTTTACTGAAGATGGATTTACTACTGTAGTTTTGGTCATAGTCTATTTACTTTTCTTTCTGGTGGTAACTTTTAAAGTTGGTTTTCCTGCCACGACTTTGGTTGGAGCTAGTTTTACCTCTTGGGCTTTAACTACTTTTGCTTTAGCTTTTAAAAAGGTTACTTCTTTGGTATAGGATATTTTAACCATTAAAGAGTCATCGCCTTGGCGATATTTAATATTTTTGGTAATGGTGAAATTGTCGGTTTTGCCTGGAAACTCTTTGCCTAGCACTTCGCAAACACTATTTACCCAAGATTGAGATTGCAGGTATCTAAAAAGTTCACGTTTGGCGGCCAGGTCCCCACGAACACCAAGAACAGAAAGTTTTTCAATTTGACCAGAAATAGCTTTAATTTTGGTTGAAGTAGAGGTCAAATGACCGTGCTCGAAAAATGTGCGAATTAGACTCAAAAAAAGAGCCTTTCGTTCGTTAGTTTTTCGACTAAGAGTGTAACCTGACTTTCGATGTCGCATGAAGAATTATTGGTCTGACCACTTGTAGCTCCTTTCAGCAAGCCAGGCGTCGATAACTTTTAACGATTTTTCACCAACATTTTTCGATTTAGAAACTACAGAGCGACCACCTTTGGTTAACTCGGCAATATTAGAAAAACCTGCTTTTTTCAGAGCATTGGTTACACGAAGTGGTAGTTCAATTTCTTCAACAGAGATATCTTCACCAGCTTGTTGAGCTCCTCCAATATTAATGGTGATTACTTCTTCCTTGTACTCTTTGGGATCAACTATTTGGGAGTAGCAAAAAATAAGGTCAGCAGCAGCTCTTTTAATAGCTTCTTGTGGGTCAATTGAACCATCGGTAGTTACTTCTAGAGTTAGCTTGTCGTAATTACTTTTTTTACCTACTCGGGCTGGTTCTACAGCATAATTTACCTTGGTAACTGGAGTAAACATGGCGTCTAGGATGATTTCACCAATGGTAGAGGTGGTCTGTTCACGGGCCATGGTATAACCAACACCTTTTTCAATGGTTAATTCAATATTTAATTTAGCCTTGGAATCGGTTAAAGTTGCAATATGTTGATCAGGATTTACTACTTTGCACGAGCTAGAATCTTTGATATCGGCAGCAGTTATGACACCTTCTCCCTTTTTGGATAAAGTTAAAGTCATAGGCTCGTTTCCTTCTAGTGAAAACTTGATTTTCTTTAGATTAAGGGAAATCTCCACTAAGTCTTCTTTGACCCCAGCAATGGTGGAATACAAATGTGAAGCACCATCTACTTTGATTCTGGTTATGGCAGCTCCGGGAATAGTAATTAATAAAGTGCGTCTAAGTCCCTCACCTACGGTGTGACCGAAACCACCAACTAATGGTGACATTTCAAAAACGCCACTCTTACCATTGTTTTTAATGGTCTTAAGATTAAATTTACTTGTATCTAGCATCATATTTTTTAGCGTGAATAGTACTCAACAATTAAATTTACATCAATTTGACGTTTGAGCTCAGTCAAATCTGGTAGACCTACAATTTTAGCAGATGAATTTTTTTTATCAAGTTCAAGCCAACTTGGGGCAGAAAAGTTAGTATCGGTAATGTGGCGAGCAAAGCTTTCTTTGGCAGCCGTTTTTGGTTTTAAAGTAACTTGATCACCATCTTTGAGTTGGCAGGAAGGAATATTTACCAAGCTACCGTTAACCATAATATGGTTGTGAGAAACTAGTTGTCTGGCATGATCTTTGGATAGGGAAAGACCAGACTTGTAAACTACATTATCGAGCCTATGTTCGAGGAAATACAATAGATTGTCACCTACTTGCCCCTTGAGTTTTTTAGATTTAAGAAAATAGTTTTTAAATTGTTTTTCAGAAACTATATAAGTTCTCTTGGCTTTTTGTTTGGCGCGTAGCTGAATACCAAAGTCAGAAGTTCGTCGACTACGTTTTGGCGCATTCATGCCAGGAGTTACAGCCATTTGTTCTGGAGTTAAAGCTTTGGCAGATAACGATCTGGCACCTTTAAGTCCAAGGTCTGAGCCTTCGGCCTTGTATAAACGATATTTACCTTTGATTGTAATTCTTGCCATATTTTATGCTTTTCGGGTTTTTGGAGCCCTGGGACCATTGTGCGGGATTGGAGTAACGTCGGCAATTAGCTCGACGTCAAAATCACGTTTGGCCCGTAAAAGACGCAAAACTGCATCTCGTCCAGTACCTGGTCCTTTGATATATACTGATAACTTTTTAACCCCATGTAGAGTGGCTTGGGAAAGCACTTTTTCAATAGCAGATGTAGCGGCAAAAGGAGTGGAACGACGGGAACCTTTGAATCCGGCGTGACCTGATGAAGACCAGGCAACAACATTGCCACCTTTTTCTGTGATGGAAACGAGAGTGTTATTAAAGGTAGTGTTAATGTTCAAATTAGCCTCGGAAATGGATTTAAATTGTTTCTTTTTGGTAGAAACTACATTGGTCTGTTTTTTTTGAGTTTTTGTTTCTGTCATAGTTTATTTTTTTGCTGCAGCTGCTGCTGGCTTGGCGCTAGTATCCATTTTGGAGATAGCATCTTTGGTAAATGAACCGACTGTCTTTTTCTTACCCTTGCGAGTACGAGCATTGGATTTGGTCCTTTGGCCTCTTACGGGAAGTCCGTGAATATGTCTAAGTCCACGATAAGCACGTAGAGTTTTGAGTCGATCTATGTTTTCACGAATTTCTTTGCGCAAGTCACCCTCGACTGTAAAAGTCTCCAGAGCCTTGATTATGGCTGAAACATCTTCGCGGGAAAGGTCTTTAATTCTGGTTTCTGGTTTTACTTTTGACATTTTTAGCAATTTGTCGACATTACTGTCCCCTATGCCAAAGAATTTTTGCAAGCCGTGATGAGCTCTTTCATTGTCTTTGATTTCGATTCCTGATATGCGCATATTAGCCCTGTTTTTGGGTATGTTTCTTGGTAGAACACACGACCCTGCGGATTCCCCGCCTGATAACGATTTTACAATTTTTACAACGTAGCTTGATGCTAGATTTTACTTTCATAGGATAAAAAGACTTGTCTATTCTACATTATATTACCCAGAATGCAAAGGGGAGAATGGGCTAGACCCTTTTAAAGACATTGGGTAGTCTATTTGACAATTCAGAAGTTAGAAAATCAAAGTTTTCAGCTCGAAGGTTCCCATTAAACTCGCCGTTTGAAAACGCTGGACCAGGACAATAGGTAAAATGAAGTCGATTGTTTCTGGTAACTATCTCTAGCTCCTCTTTGCGATCAGTAACACCGGCTATGATCCAAAAGCTGGCATCTGTGGCACCTCGAAGCAGGTCAAAGCCATCTGTTTGACGTAATAATCCTACCTCAGCTACAATTCCTGGGCAATCTAAGTTGATAAGTCTGGCCGATTGATGTGATAAAAGCATATCAAGGGCATTGTCGAGACAAGACCCAAGTGTGATTTTTGGTTTTTGGCCTGCATTTTTGGCTCTAGATGAATAAACATCTTCTGGCTGTATTTGCATGTCCCGATAATCATCGAGACTATTGTTGTCTGAAAAGGGATCCATGTTTACTGAAGGGATACTAAAAGTTTTCTCCAAAAAAAGGCAAAAAGCTGATTTGCCTACTGAAGGAACACCCACTGTGGCCATTAACATGGTGGGGTGACTTCTATCTGGCAGGTCAGACGCTGACTTGTGGGCATTACAAATGGCGTGGACTGCCAGTAACAAGGGATAACCCCTGTCTACCAAGCCTTTTATTTGAGCTGTGACCTCTGGTCTGATCTTGATCACCTCGCCTTCAACTTTGTCCAAAGGTTGGTGCTCATCGTCATCAAGTAAGGGTAAAATAACACCTTGGGTTTTGTAAAAAAAAAGATGTTTGGGGTAAGTGACCCTATCTGGTAAAACTAGTTCTGGATTAGCGTCTGACAAGTTTGTAGCCGACTCTAGGTACGGTTTGTAATAAATAATATTTAAGTTTTTTATTCAAGCGACTAACCAGCATATTTATAGCCTGGTCAGAAAAGCTGTCGTACTTACCTTCTCCCCATCGAATATCTGAAATTTTATCCCTAGTGATAACAGAGCTAGACCCGATTAAAAAATTTACAATATCATATTCGGATTTGGTAAGTTTAAATTTGCTTAACACCCCATTTTCTACAAAGCTCAAATCTGGATAAATCGAAACATCTAAATTGCTACTTTCGGAATCAAGATTGGTAAAAAGACCGACTTGAAGTTTACTATCCTTTACAATATTCAACTTCTCTTTGGATTTAAGGGATAATCCAAGATAGGCTGTTTTCAAAGAATCCAAGATGGTCAAATCGGATTTTGGATTGGATAAATATTCAGGATGAAGCGAAAAATACTTGCTTATTCTGGCCCAACCACCCGAAAATTGATAAATTAGTTTTAATTGTTGGCTGGTTAACTTGGGATTTAGGTCTAGACAAAATAGGTCATTGTCCTCTCTGGTGCGACAGCCAAAATAATAATGACTATAAAACTTTTTTCGAAGTTGGCTTTTTAAAAAAGCTTGACTGTTTAGAACCTCGGGTTCGGAACAAATTAAAATTATTTTTTGGTTAAGATTTAGTTTTTTAAAAAATGCTTCGATAAATTCAAGATTTGACGATAAGGGTAGATCGATAATGTTTTGCAATTTAGGAACAAGTGATAAGGTGGGGGTATCTATATATAGTGTATCTTTTGCAGTACTGGGTATATAAGATTTGATTAAGAAGCTTATGCCCATTCCAGTGGCCGTGACAATCAGGCTATTTTCCTGCTTGGTTTTGCATTCCTGCAAATGTTTTATTAGCTGTTGATAGCACTCCTGCCTTGCAGTATTCATTACTATATCCTAGCAAAAAGCCCAGTAATAAAGTATTTGGGGCCACACTAATTGATATTGTTAGCTAGGTGTTATGTGTTTGATAGCTAATATAGCTACTGCTATAGGATAATCTGAAAAACCACTACTGTTTAAAAGCTAAATGGCTGTGGTATCAAAAATAGTTCTTGAACATAAAGAGGTGAACAAAATGGCAACTTTAAGCAAGATAGTTCTTATAATTGCGCTTGGATTTGTTGAAGCCCTGGCTTTTCAACTAATGTGGGGATGGTTTGTTACTACACCTTATGGTGTGCCCGTACCAAATCTCTTTCACATAATGGGATTCAGTAGCATGATTGGTGTTGTAACCAGCTCTTCTGGTAATGATAACTATTTTGACAGATCATATGGTCAGATAGTGATGCCGACGGTTTACAAGATTCTTGGTGGATTGGCCACAGGATTTGTCGTTAGGCTTTTTATGTAGGAGTCGGAGAGCTCCCCAGGCCGTGCTTTATGCACGGCCTTTTTTTTGTTATGTAATTGTTATGTGACTGACATGTATTATGGGCTGTCTTATAAGATAATAGGTTAAGAAAATGCATAAGTCACAAATCGCTTGTGATGAGGGCTTTTTCTAAATCGCTCTTGAAAATTCAGCTAAAAGGAGAAACGTGAACATTCGAAACATGATCGTGGCCGTGTTGGCTGCAATTGCCCTATTCGGTGCGCCAATGACAAGCCAGGCTGAAACCTGGCGCTGTGACGCCTATTACACGTACGGGTGGATTGACAATGACTGGGTGTTCCACCCAGCCTACAAGGATCCAACCGGACTGAAAGTGCGGTTTACCGCCTGCGTCGATGGCCTTCGGGTCACTACTGCCCAGGAGCAATACCTGGGGACAATGGACTACGACAACGGCAAGTTGTCAGTTGCCGCAAATGGCGTTACCTACCGGATTGAAACCCACAGCACTTTCGTCAAAGACTGGGGGTGGTATGACTTTGTCACGATTGCTGAGGACTGCAAGTCCTATCCAGTTGTCGATGGCAAGTTCCAGGTTTGTGGCAACGAGGTTCGTTGGTATCCAAACGGAACGACGACACCTTATGTGAGGCCTGCAAACGAGGTTTCGCTTTTTTACGGAAGCCGTGGTACATATTATGTTAATGTGTACCGAGAAGTGTTCTATATCAATAGCGTGGAGCAAGCGCCACAATAGCTGAAAAGGAGAGTAAGCAGGCCCCGCGACTTGTTTGCGGGGCCTAAATTTAAAAATATTTATTATTAGTAAAAATTATAAAAGTGGGATAAATTATATGATAGATTTAGCTAAAGACTTAACTTAACTGATTTGAATTAAACAAAAAGAACAAGGTGACACAAGATTTGATTTATGGGGTTATTGTAATGTTAATTATCGCGTAGTAAAAAAAGACGACATGGGGGTTTTGTTTATGTTGAAAGAGCAACTGTAAGTATAAAGATTGATCCGGCAGAGAAAGAAGAAAAGAGGAGGGGTTTTAACCTCTGAAAACTATTCGCCCTTTGGGACCGTAAGGATCGGGAACTACAGTGACAGTGTCTCCGGTGATGATTCGAATGCGGTGAATTCTAAGCTTGCCGGCAATAGTACATAAAATTACTTTGCCACCGTCAATTTCTACGCGAAATAGGGTATTTGGCAAGGCCTCGATGACTCTTCCCTTGATTTGGACGTCGGATGTGGTTTTAGCCATTATTGTTTTTGGAAATATTTAACTTTTCTAAGGCCCTGGTTAGGTTTCTAAAAATAACATCAATATCTGGGGTGCCATCCAGTTGGGTTAGGAGATTTTTTTGGGCATAATAGTCTAAAATTGGCAGGATACTTTCGTCATAGCTGGTTTGCCTAGCCAAAATGGTTTCTGTTGTCTCATCGCTACGACCAGGATCAGAGAATTCACCGGTAGGAGAAGTAGCCTCGGATCTGGCCCGACGGGCATAAATGGCAGAAAATGGGATGTTTATATGAAATATTTGATCTAAAGTAGAGTGGTTTTTAAATAAAAGCTCTTCAAACAAACGTCCCTGCGATAAAACGCGTGGAAAACCATCTATAACCAGATTGCGATAGTCAACTTTGGCTAAATTTGTATCAATTAGTTTCAAGGCTAGTTCGTCTGGGGCCCACTTGCCTGCATCTACAAAAGGACGCAATTCTTGACCCAAAGCGCTATTAGTTTCAATCTCTTGTCTAAAAAGGGCACCAACAGAAAAATGGCTTAAGCGATATTTTTGGGCAAGGAGTTTGGCTTGGGTGGATTTGCCAGAGCCAGAAGGGCCGATAATTGAAATGACCATTAATAGCTAAGACGTTCGTAGCGGTACATTTGTACGACGTTTTCTATCCTTTTAGTAAGGTCAATAATAACTGAAACACCAATTAAAACTGAAGTGCCGCCAACTGTCAAAGAGGTTATACCTGTCATTTTTTGAGCAACGATTGGCAGGATGGCAATAAGGCCTAAAAAGATTCCACCAATTGGCATTAGCCTATTTACTAAATATTCAAACCTAGACTGGGTAGAAAGGCCAGGGCGAACGCCTGGGATAAAACCACCAGACTTGCGTAGTTCCTCACTAACTTCTTTGGGTTTAAAAATTACTTGGGTATAGAAAAAGGTAAAGGCTACTACGAGGAGAAAATAAAAACCAATGTAAATCCAACTACTGGTGGCAAAGGCAGATGAAAGGGTTCGACCAATTTGAATTAGCTGAGGGTTAGTGGTTTGAGATAAATACTGACCAAGTAGAGATGGCGCTGTAGCTAAGGATACTGCAAAAATAATAGGCATAACTCCAGCAGTATCAATTTTAATAGGCATGTAGGTTTTTTGACCTCTGTTGGCATAGTGGATAGGAACGCGCATAACGGCTTCTTCAACAAAAACTACTCCCGCAATTAGGACAACAACAACAAGCAAAAAGGTTAAAAAATTAGCTAGGGTTTGGGGACTGCTAAAATCTGCTACCGAAACTGTGCGAAAAATCGAAAGAGGCATAGAGGCTACGATACCAGCAAAAATTAGCATTGAAGTACCATTTCCTAGTCCATAATTGTTGATCATTTCGGCAAAAAAAAGAATAATCATAGTGCCCGTTACCATACTAAAAAGTAGTGCCATAATAGTAAGAGGCGAGGACACTGCAATAATATTTTGTGACCTTAATAGGCTATACATAACAAAGGCCTGGATGAAAGCAATTGGTATGGTAAGAATACGCATGTACTGATTTAGTTTTTGTCTACCGTACTCTCCTTCTTTACGCAGTTCATCTAGTTTGGGATAAAGCATGGACAAAAGCTGGATAATCACAGAAGCCTGGATATAAGGCTGAAGGCCTAAGGCTGCGATAGAAAAATTAGCCAAAGTACCGCCAGAAAATATGTTTAAAAGTGAAAGAAGTTGGTTTTGGTCAAAAAATTGACGCAATAAACTTAGGTTTACACCAGGAACAGGGATATGGGCTATTAATCTAAAAACCAAAAGCAAGAATACAGTAAAAAGAACCTT
The DNA here is from genome assembly GCA_964442385.1 of uncultured Gammaproteobacteria bacterium. GTDB lineage: Bacteria > Patescibacteriota > Microgenomatia > UBA12405 > UBA12405 > CAYTYZ01. The sequence goes on along the minus strand of CAYTYZ010000014.1, from coordinate 10,638 downwards.
GGATCGTAGAATTGGGGTCTTTAAACTTTCTGAATAAAGACTTAAAAGTTGGGTTGCTTTGCTCATTGGTTAAGTTTTGCGAGAGCTGAGGCAGTTGCCTTGATATCTTTGAGAATCAGCTTCTTTGTCAGTTTACCAGTTCCAACGATTTTGAATACGACTTGGTTTTTTCCAGTGAGTTTTTCAAGAGACTTTTGGTCTACGGTGGCGCCTTTTTTGTACCATTTGTCCAAAAAGGATAACGAAATAGGCAGAAAGGTTTGTTCAAAGGTCTTTAATTTGTTTTTACCACGAAGACGAGGTGTACGTTGGATCCAGGACTTTTTGATTTTAGAACCATCAAAGGTCAGTTTAGTGTAACCACGAGCTTTGTCGCCTTTGGTTCCCCTACCTGTTGTATGGCCACCACTGCCTGAACCGATTCCTCGTCCGACACGTCCTGATCTGCCTGTAACTACTTTGGATAAGTTGGATAGGATTGACATAGTGATTATTTTAAGGCCGAAAGAGCTTTGTAGGCAGCCCAAACATTTAATGATTTATTGCGTGACCCTTTGATTTTACTGACAATATCTTTAACACCAGCAACTTCAACTACTGCGCGTACAGCACCACCGGCTTTGATACCATCTCCAATTTTACCTGGTCGAATCATAATACTAGCGGAGTGATATTTGACGCTTACTTGGTGTGGAATACCACCAGCAGCAGTTATATTTACACTGCTCATGGTTCGTCTGGCTCTAGCAGTGGCTTTTTGAACGGCATCAGAAACTGATTTGGCTTTGCCAAAACCTATACCCAATTTTCCCTTTTGATCTCCTGAAACTACTAGAGCAGTAAAGGCAATTTGCTTGCCCCCTTTGGTAGTGTTGGAAACTCTTTTAATTTCTACAACTTTTTCTTTAAAATCTGGTTGTTTAAAGGCTTCTTTGATTAGTACGTTTTCTGATTGGTTTGCCATATATAAATAAATACTAAAATTTAAGGCCACTAACTCTTGCGGCCTCGGCCAAGGCTTTTACACGACCATGATATTTAAATTGTCCACGGTCGAAGCGGATTTTAACTATTTTAGCTTTTGTAGCCAAGAGAGCAATTTCTTTACCAAGCAAGGCAGCTTTTTCTGTTTTTGTACCCTTGGCTTTTACTTGTTTGGTACTAGATGCTACTAAAGTTTTGCCATGTTTGTCGTCTATTATTTGAGCCCACATATGTTTTAGGGTACGATGAATGGTAAGTCTTGGAATACCCAGGTTATTTTTAAGTGAAGATCTGATTCTTTTAATGCGGCGTGCTTTAGTATCGTGGTTTATCATATTTAGGCTCCTGTTTTGGCCGTTTTACCTGGCTTTAACTTGATAACTTCGTTAGTATAGCGAATGCCTTTGCCTTTATACACTTCTGGTGGCCTGATTTTTCGAATAGTGCTGGCTATTTGACCAACAGCTTCTATATCTGGACCTGAAATGATCAGTTTGGATTCGTCTGGACACTGGAAAACAACACCAGCAGGACAATCTACATATACTGGGTGAATGTAGCCTGCCAATACTGTTAGTTTATTTCCAGATAGTTGGAACTTGTAGCCGGTACCTCTTATTTCCATATTCTTAACAAATGGGGTAACTACACCATTTACCATATTGGCCAAGTGGGCTCTGGTAGCTCCATGGGCTGCTCGGGTCATTTTGGCTTCTGACAATCTAGTTACTATTAAATTATTTTCAACTTGCTCTACTTTTATTTGTCCTGGAAGAATTAAAGTGAGAGATCCCTTGGGACCGGTAACTACGACACTCTTATGGTCAATTTTGGCATTTACGCCTGGGTTCAATAGTACTGGTAATTTGCCGATCTTACTCATATTAATATAGTTGAGCAATAATTTCCCCACCAAGATTCTGCTTTTGAGCAAGTCGCTGAGACATTACGCCTTTGCTGGTAGATACAATAATTAAAGAGGTGCTTGAAACTCCCCAAGGTAAACTATCAGCACGTTCATAAATTCGGCGTCCTGGTCGTGAATAAATTTTTACTTCTCTAAAGGCTGGTTCTTTTTCTACATAGAGTAATTTTATTGTTACAGTTGATTTTCCCCCTTCTGTATTTTCTGAAAGTGAGTCAATTAGATTACTTTTTTTCAATAGTTCAAGTAAGGAAACTTTAAATTTTGATCCAGGTACTACAATTTGCTTTTTACCGGCAAGATAGGCATTTTTTAATCTTATTAGTAAATCTAGTGAAGGTGAATTTATCATATATTTAGTTTTTTACCAACTGGATTTTTTGAAACCTGGTAACTGGCCAGAGTGAGCAAGACGTCTAAAACAAAGACGACAAAGACCAACTAGTCGTATAAAACCATGAGGTCGGCCACAAAGTGCACAACGGTTGTGATATTTAGTTTTGTATTTGTGTCCAAGTGAATCTCGAACTTCTTTTGCTGTAGTTGCCATAATTTATAGGTCTGCAAACTTTGCACCTAGGGCAGATAATAACATTTTTGCCTCATCTTTGCTAGAGGATGCTGTGCCTATGGTTATTTGGACTGGTCGAATTTTGTTTACTTTGTTAAGGTCGATTTCTGGAAAATAGGTTTGATCTTTGATAGTGATATTGTAATTTCCAGATTGATCAAAGGAAGAAGCACTGATGCCTTTAAAATCACGAAGACTGGGTAAAACAATCTTAAAAAACTTTTCTAGAAAATCTAACATTTTAGCACCTCTTAAGGTGACTTTGACAGCCAAGGGGTCATTCGCCCGGAATTTGAAACTAGCGTTGGCTTTTTTAGCACGGGTAATATTGGGTTTTTGTCCACCAATGGCGGCTAATTCTTCGATAGCCTGATTTAATTGTTCTTGACTTTCACGAGCTTCTTTTACGCGGTAATTTAATACTACTTTGGTTAAAAGTGGAATAGAGTGCATATTGCGACCTTTGAGTTGTTTTTGCAGGGCTGGAATTATGGTTTTTTTGTATTCTTGTGACAACATATTATTTTTTAGTTTCTTTTTGAGTAATAAGTTTTCCGGTTTTTTTAGATACTCGATATTTGTTGCCACCTTTGTCGATTTGGTAACCTACTCTGGTAGTTTTACCTGAATCTGGGTCAACCAACATTACTTTGCTTACCCAAAGTGGAGCTTCCTTTTCAATAATGGCACTTTTGGCTCCTTGTCTGCCTTTAACATGACGTTTAACCTTGTTAAGTCCCTCAACAATCAGTTTGTTTTCTTTACCTAACACTAAAATGACCTTGCCTTTTTTACCTTTATCTTTTCCGGTAATCAATTGTACGGTATCGCCTTTTTGAATTTTCATAGATACTGCCTAGTAGACTTCAACTGCCATAGAGGCAATTTTAGCAAAACCTAAATCTTTAACTTCACGGGCAATTGGACCAAAAATTCTTGTAGCACGAGGCATGTTTTGGGCATCAATTACTACTACAGCATTGTCTGAAAAACGAATATAGCTACCGTCAGCTCTACGAACTTCTTTTCTAGTCCTAACGACAACTGCCTTTACTTTTTCTTTAGCTTTGACAATACCTGTTGGAATTGCAGTTTTGGCAATCACCATTACAATGTCCCCAATAGTGGCTTTTTTGTGGAAATGACCTCGATATACATGAATTACCTGAAAAGACTTTACTCCCGAATTATCAGCTGCATTGACGATGGATCTTAGTTGAATCATATAGCTTAAGCAGTTTTAAGTATTTCTAAAGTAGTAAAACGTTTTAATTTAGATAAAGGTCGACACTCCACTACTCGTACGGTATCTCCAAGTTTGGCTTTTAAATTGTTTTCAACATAAAGCTTTTTGCGATTTTTTACGATCTTTTTATACTGAGGGTGTCTCATGGTATAGTCCATTTGGACCACAATTGTATTTTGCATTTTGTCGCTGACGACTATACCTGCAAACATTTTTCCAGTAACTTTATTTGTTTTGTTCATTTGGTTTGTCAGCAAGAAGCTGATTTATAATTGCGATTTTACGATGGTGTTTGTGAAAAACACTGGTATCTTTGATTTGACCAAGGTGATGCTTAACCTTGGTTTCAACTAATTCCTTGTGTAAATCAGCCAACATCTTTACCAAATCCTTACTAGACTTGGAAGCAAGGTCTATTTTAACAGATTTTTTCATATTTTATTGATGTAAAGGACGTTTTATAATTTTAGTTAAAACAGGAAGTTTGGCAGCAGCTAGGCGCAAAGCCTCGCGAGCATCTAGCTCACTAACTCCAGAAATTTCAAAAAGAACACGACCGGGTTTGATGACCGCAACATAACCTTTGACATCACCCTTGCCAGCACCCATAGTGCCTCCATTCTTTTGGGTAAAAGGTTTATCTGGAAAAAGCCTTATCCACATACGACCATTTCTCTTGGTATGATTTGCAATAGCCTTTCTAGCAGCTTCGATTTGATTGGCAGTTATCCAGTGACATTCAAGTGACTTTAGGCCAAATTCACCAAAACTTACTTGGTTGCCTTTGCTTACACCACCCATTTTTCCTCGGAATTGTTTGCGATATTTAGTACGACTTGGTTGTAACATATTTAGGCTAAACAAAGATAAACTTTAACACCAACATAGCCAGAGCGAGTTAGCGAGGGACACTCGTGGTAATCAATTTTGGATCTAATAGTAGATAGCGGTACTTTTCCTTGGGAAAACTTTTCTACACGAGAGATTTCTGCTCCATTGATACGACCTGAGAGAATAATTTTTACTCCCTTGGCACCCGCACTCATAGATTTTTCTAATGCACCTAGAGCAACTCGGCGATAAGGCATGCGTTTGGCTATTTGCATGGCAATTTTTTGGGCGACTAATTTAGCAGACAAGTCTACAGACTTGAATTCTTCTACTTGCAGGTCTAAGGCTTGAGGTTTGCCATTAACTTTGGGTAACATTTTAAGAAGTTCTTTTTTGGTTGATTCAAGTTCTTTACCGCCTCGTCCAATAACAAGTCCTGGTCTGCTTACAACTAAAGTAATTTTGGTTTTTTTGTTAAATCTTTCGATTTTAATAATTACCACTCCGGAAGATGCCAATCTGGTTTCAAGTAGGTCACGCATTTTTTTATCTTGAAGCAAGAGGGCTGGATAGTTTTGCTTTTTGGCAAACCAGAGTGAAGACCACGAAGCAGAATCTTTACTGGTCCCTAGTCTAAAACCGTTTGGATTAACTTTTTGTCCCATTGTTTAGTTTTTAGCTTTTAGCTTTTTTGTCCTTAGACTTGTCTTTCAACTTGCCTAGTGGCGAATTAGTAATTTCGGTTGATTTAAGATCTACTTTGGCCTTGCCAGTTAGAGTGATATTAATACGTGCATGTCTTTTTATGATTACCCCTCTGGCAAACCGAGCGCCATGGGCACGATCCATTCGTTTTAGCTTCATGCCCTCGTTGGCTGTGAATTCTACAAAACTTAGGGTGCTTGGGTCAAGGTTATAATTATTTTTGGCGTCAGCGATAACATTTTTTAAACACTTTACTAAAATCCTGGCTCCACTACTGTTAGTAAATTTGAGGGAATCAAGTGCCTTTTGAGGGCTCAGTTTTTTGGCTGCCTCTACCACCAGGCGGATTTTGCGTGGAGAGATAAGAACATTTTTGTTTGTATATTTAACCAAAGTAGTATTTGCCATAGTTTAGGTTTTTTCTAGTACACGTTTAACTATACGTCCGTGACCCTTGAAGGTACGCGTAGGAGAAAATTCACCCAAGCGGTGACCCACCATGTCTTCAGTAATATAGACGTCAATAAAGCGTTTGCCATTGTGGACTGAAAAAGTCTTGCCGACAAACTCCGGTGGAATTTGGGAAGCACGGGCCCAGGTTTTGATTGGACTAGGTGCATTGGCCTTGATTTTTTTAAGTAAGTTTTCGTCTATGTATGGTCCTTTTTTACTACTTCGTGACATATTTATTTACGCCTACTAACAATTAATTTATTAGATCTAGCTTTTTTCCTTCTAGTACGCAGACCCATAGCTGGTCTACCCCATGGAGTTTTTGGATGCATACCAATAGAAGATCTACCTTCACCACCACCGTGTGGATGGGAACCAGGATGTTGGGCAACACCACGAACAGTGGGTCTGATACCTCGATAGCGGGTCTGACCGGCCTTGGTAAGCTTACGATTAAAATGATCGGCATTGCTAACCTGTCCGATAGTAGCGACACATTCGGATGAGAATATACGGATTTCACCAGAGGGCATTTTGACAGTGGCGATTTTACCATCTAGACTTTGGAGAACTGCAGTAGATCCTGCAGACTTGCAAACTTGGGCCCCTTTGCCTGGAATAAGTTCAATTGCATGAAGTGGTATTCCCAGTGGGATACTTTTTAAAGGTAGACAGTTGCCATCTTTAATTGGAGCTTTTTGCGATCTGATTACGACATCACCAACCTTGAGAAGGTGTGTAGCTAAAATATAGCGCTTGTCTCCGTCTTTGTAATGCAACAAGGCAATTCTAGCTGTGCGATTGGGATCGTATTCAATTGCTTCTACTGTTGCTGGTACATCCGGTTTATCACGCTTAAAATCAATTAAACGCAGATACCTGGTGTGTTCTCCTCCCCTATGCCTTACAGAGATCTGGCCAGAGTTGTCTCTGCCTGATGTTTTCTTTTTAATGGTATGTAAATTTAAGATTGGCATAATTACTTTTGTGTTTTAGAAAGTGATAGTATATCAAGCTTTGAACCTTTTGGCACGGAAATAATGGCCTTCTTGCGGTCACTTTTAGAAGTGGTGCGACGATTTTTCCAATTAGTTTTAACACGACCGTGGGTAATTGAAGTGTTAATAGCAATAGGTTTTATGCCAAAAATCTTTTCAAAGGCTGATTTAATCTGAGTTTTTGTAGCAACTGGATCTACCCAAAAATAATATTTGCCAGAGCTTTCGCCTGCGTAGGCTGATTCTGTAATGATGGGTCTTTTTAAAATCATATTACTTGTTTAGGTATGAAAGCGCTTTTTTTGTAAATAGTAAGTAATTTTGCTTGGAAAGGTCATAAACATTTAAGGATTTTGTCGAAAGTATGGAGATATTTTTTAAATTTCTAAAAGCCCTGACACTGGCTGCTTCACCGACGGTAATGATGCCAATATTTTTAGATCCAGATAATACTTTGTCTTGTTTTTCAAGTTGGTCCATTAAAGCCCAAGCGGCTTTAGTCTTTGGTGTCATTTGAGTAATCTTTTCTATAGCACAAATAGCTTTTTTAGTAGCAAAAATAGACAGGACAGATCTAAGAGCGGCTTGACGCATTTTCTTACTTAGGTTTAGCTTGTAATTTTGGTTACCATCTGGACCATGAGCTTTTCCTCCTCCTACAAATTGGGGAGCCTTGGCTGAGCCATGACGGGCATTACCCGTACCTTTTTGCGCCCACATTTTTTTAGTAGTACCACTAACTTGAGATCGGTCTAGGGCTTTGGCATAAGCACTACGTTGATTGGAAAGATAAACACGAATAGCTTGAGCAATAAGGTCGGGATTATTTTTGGTTGCAAAAACCGACTTTTTTAAATCAACTTCAAGAGTTGGTTTGCCTGCTGTAGAGTAAACTTGAATTTTCATAAAATAAAATTATGCCTTGTATAATACCAGCCAAGAGTTAAGATGACCAGGGACTGAACCTTTAACAAAAATGGAGTTATCCTCGATTTTTACAATTTTGAGATTTTCAACTGTAATGGTTTTGTTGCCCATATGGCCTGGCATTCGCTTGCCTTTAAGAACTTTACCTGGAGTTTGAGCTCCAATTGCACCTGGAGCACGAGTTTTGTTACTAGCTCCCCCGGTTTCTCCTTGGCGTTTAAAACCATGTCGTTTGATTACACCCTGAAAGCCTCGACCCTTGCTGGTACCACGAGCAACAACTAAATCTCCTACTTTGAAGACTTCGTTGATATTAATGGCTTGACTAATAGTAAGCGGAGTATCTGAGGTAGCCCTAAATTCCATAAAACCTTTGGGTAAAATTGTGGCCTTAATTTTTTTCAACTTTTTTTCAATTGGTTGGGAGATTTTTTTTCTAGTACCATAGGCGACTTGAACTGCACTATAGCCATCAGTTTCGGGGGTTTTAAGTTGGGTTACGATAATAGGCATGGCCACAAGTCGAGTATAAGGGACTCGAACACCAGCCTCGTTATATTCGGCAGAACAAAAGCCTTTTTTTAATATAAATCCGTTTAACATAATTACATTTTTACTTCCACTTCAACGCCAGAGGGTAGGTCTAGGTGCTGCAAAGTGTCAATTACTTTTAAATTATTAGTTTCGATATCAATAAGTCTTTTGTGGGTTTTTATCTCAAAATGCTCGCGAGCATTTTTGTCTACATGAGGAGAGGTGGTAACAACCAGTTTTTTGGTTGCTGTAGGTAAGGGAATTGGTCCCATTACCTTGGCCCCGGAAGTGACCGCAGCCTGAACTATTTTTCCTGCTGCCTCATCGATAATTCGATGATCAAAGGATTTTAGTCTAATTCGGATGCGGCCACTTTTTGACATAAGTTTATTACTCTAGGATTTCGGTGATAGCACCGGCTCCAACTGTTAAACCACCTTCACGCAGAGCAAATCTGTCACCCTTTTCCATAGCAACTGTTTTGATTAACTCAATAGTTACCTGAGCATTGTCGCCTGGCATGATCATTTCAACACCAGAAGACAAGGTCATGGAACCAGTCACATCAGTTGTGCGGATAAAGACTTGAGGCCTATAGCCTGCAAAAATTGGAGTGTGACGTCCACCTTCTTCTTTTTTGAGAAGATACACTTCGGCTTTGAATTTTTTATGAGGAGTTACAGAACCTGGCTTGCAGAGAACTTGTCCGCGTTCGATTTGATCTTTTTCAATTCCGCGAAGCAAAAGTCCTACATTGTCGCCTGCTTGACCTTGATCAAGAAGCTTGTGGAACATTTCCACACCAGTTACGACACATTTTTTAGTAGCGCCAAGACCGATGATTTCAATTTCCTCGTTGACTTTGACTACACCACGCTCAATACGACCAGTAGCTACTGTGCCACGACCTTTGATAGAAAAGACATCTTCAACAGGCATTAAGAAAGGCTTGTCTAGTTCACGAACCGGATCTGGGATATAAGAGTCAAGAGCCTCCATGAGCTTCTTCATAGCTTCAATACCTTCTGGCTTACCTTCAAGAGCGGCCAGGGCTGAGCCTCGAATAATTGGGACATCGTTACCTGGGAAACCATATTTGGTAAGTAGGTCACGAATTTCCATTTCAACTAAATCCAAAAATTCTGGATCAGTAACTAGATCAACTTTGTTTAAAAATACCACCATGGCTGGCACATTTACTTGTTTGGCAAGAAGTACATGTTCGCGGGTTTGAGGCATTGGGCCGTCTGGAGCGGAAACTACAAGAATAGCTCCATCCATTTGTGCGGCACCAGTGATCATGTTTTTTACATAGTCAGCGTGTCCAGGACAGTCGATGTGGGCATAATGTCTCTTGTCTGATTCGTATTCAAGGTGAGAGATAGCGATAGTAACGATTTTGCTGGCGTCACGGACGATTCCGCCCTTGGCAATGTCAGCATATGCACGTCCTGCACCATAGGTTTTGGAGATGGCAGCAGATAAGGTAGTCTTACCATGGTCAACGTGACCGATAGTGCCTACATTTACGTGTGGTTTGTTGCGTACAAACGTGTTGTTCATTTTTTTCTTTTTTTGTACCTACAAAATAACTAATAGGATTTTTGGCTTTTGCATTGTATCAGCTTCCCAGCACGCTTGCAACGGGAAAATATGCACAAAGTCCAGGATGGTAGGTGTATTAGAAGCATAGCAAGATGTGAATTAAATATCTAGGCTGAAATTAACTTGGTTTTATTTACAATCCTAAAAGCCTGGCGGCGATATTTTGAGCTCGTTGGTGTGAAGGAGAGCGGGAGCTTGTAGAAAGTATTGTTTCCAGAGAGCACCCAGGCAAAGAATTAATACTATTTTCTAGAATTTGCATTGCTGCATATTCAAAAGCAAAGGCTACAACTTCTGAGTTTCTTCCGGCTTTGCTATAAAATATATTAACCTTTCCTTTATGGGGCGTAGTTGACGTTGTTGAAGTGGCTTTAACTTTTGCATCAAGATCATCCTGAGTCAAGGCAAATATTGGAACTTTTGGTGCATTTGGGACAATGGCTTTTAGTACAGAACTCGCCAAACTTAGTCTTCCCTGGTGATCCCATGGTAATACCCTGTCGTAGTTAAGGAGCTCACTTAGAGGAACGGTGATTTTTTTTCGAAGTGATTTTTTGGCAAATTCTAGTAACAAGTCAGTAGTAAATCTACTATCTTGTTTTGCAATCCAATGGGCACTTTCGTGGGCATAGGCTGTAATGCCTGGAAATAGCTCTGAGGGAGGTAAAAATATCCCATTTTCAGTACACATACCGCCAACGAAAGTGTCAACCCCAATTATTAACCCCGAGGTATCCTTTGCTTTCGATCCTTGATTTAAACTGTAAATGCCAAGATCTTTTTCGACTCTCATCCTTTATTATAGGCTATTTAGACTCAAAAGTCAAGTTTATTTGCCTGCAACAGGCGTCATTAGCTT
>CAYTYZ010000013.1:36456-36790 GCA_964442385.1 uncultured Gammaproteobacteria bacterium | reverse complement strand
ACCTTTCGGGCATAACAAAATCAATTTGAACTGTAGAGAGTTGCCATTCTCTGCCTAGGGCATCGGTGGCCATCATATCCATTTTTGGGGCGTAAAAAGAAGCTTCACCTGGGGCATCATAGTATTCAATACCGTTTCTTTCCATAATTTTCACCGCCCAGGCTTCCAGTTTGTCCCAAGTATCAGGGTGACCTAAATATTTTTCAGGAGTTTTGGGATCGCGTGTTGACATTCGGTAGCGATATTTAAGTCCCAGCTTTTCCATTATTTGTTTGGTCATTTGCAGGGCTTGATCAATTTCCGCGTTGAGCTCAAGTGTCGAGAGTTGCAGTAG
>CAYTYZ010000013.1:0-36446 GCA_964442385.1 uncultured Gammaproteobacteria bacterium | reverse complement strand
TTGATCAATTTCAAAATCTACCTGTTCTTCGGTACAAAATATATGACAGTCATCTGTGGAAAACGATCTTACTCTGGCCAGACCATTTAGTTCGCCTGGTTTTTCATCTCGGTATACCATGGCAAAATCAGTAAGTCTGATTGGTAGGTCACGGTAACTACGGGCCTGGGAGGCATAGATTTGAGTATGCTGAGGGCAGTTCATGGGTTTGAGAAAAAATTCTTCATCAGAATAGTGGCTTTTAACTTGAAACATGTCGTCTTTATATTTGTCGTAGTGACCAGAGATTTGGAATAATTTGGCTTTGGCAACTTGTGGTGTGTGGACTTGGTCATATCCCAGACTAGACTGAAGCTCTTCCACATAATTATTGAGTTGACGCCGAATCCAAGCACCTTTGGGAGTGTATAAAGGGAATCCAGAACCAACATATTCGGAAAAGGTAAACAAATTTAGTTCTTTGCCAAGGCGGCGATGGTCTCTTTTTTTAGCCTCTTCTAGAAGATGCAAAAATTGGTCAAGTTCAGCTTGGTTAAAAAAAGCAGTTCCATAAATCCGGGTAAGCATTTTGTTTTTTTCGTTGCCGTGCCAATAAGCCCCTGCTACGGAAAGTAGTTTAAAAGCCTTAATATCGCCAGTTTTGGCAGTATGAGGACCAGCGCAAAGATCTGTAAAATCATCGCCTGTGGAATAAGTAGAAAGTTCTTTACCTTCTTTTATAAAAGTATCAATCCATTCTAATTTGTATGGATTGTTTTTAAAAAGAGCTCTAGCTTCTTTTTCTGAAATAGTTTTTTGGACTAAGGGTAGATTTTGAGCAATAATCTTGGTCATTTCTACTTCGATAGCGGGAAACATATCTTCACTAACTTTAACGTCGACAGTATCAAAGTCAAAGTAAAACCCTTCGTCGGTAGCTGGCCCCATGGCTTTAATAATTTTGTCCTGTCCATACAGGTTTTCCATGGCCTCTGATAGGACGTGTTCGGTGCTATGGCGCAGGGCCCAGAGCGCGTTTAATTGATTTTGATCAGACATATTGATGATTTAAAAATTTAAATTTAGAAAAAAGGTTAAGTTAGCCCAAAAAGACATGACGCTATGCCCTTGTGGGCATTATAGTAGTCAATAACGATATTTGCATAGCTAATAATAGCATGGTGAGATACTTTATCGCAGTTGGGAGCCTTTTTCAATCAAACTATAGAAGTCTATTCCTAACTGTCTTATCTGACTGGAGGCCAAGAAATTAGGCCAATATTTTTTGGTCCTTGAAATGAAAAGGTAAATCGTTCAAATTTTACATTATTATTTATGTAATATTCTTCAATTTTGGATAGCAGAGCATCCCTGCCGAGGGTTTCATTTGTCGACCAGAAATTACAACATGGGATTACGACGACTGGCCTAATAAGGGCGGAATAAACAACTTCCTTTAGGGCTTCATCAGGGTGGATACCTACAATTAAGTCATAGTAACTGGCCATGTCTTTGCTATATTCTTCTTGTCTATTTTTAACCCCTAATAAGGTGTGTCCCCTAGGGTCAATGACTTCGGTATCAAAATTATATTTCTTGTTAAGAAACCTTGCTAACATACCCTGTCCTCCGGCAACATCAGCAACATATTTTGCTTTTCCCTTGAATTTAGTGGCAACTAAAGCGGCAACTGCTTCAAACCTAGCTGGGTCTCCATGAAATTTGTGTCCTCTAATAATTCCGTATTTTGTGCTCATATATTTAATAGTCTTAAAAGTGGATAAGTTGATTAAGGTAAGGATTTACGGGTAATAAAATATAAAACTAATTTTTGGTGATCCTAGGAGGACTCGAACCTCCGACCTCTTCAATGTCAATGAAACGCTCTAACCAACTGAGCTATAGGATCGTTATTGGGAATTATACTATAAAAAATAGTTTTATAGTCTATCTCTGGTGGCTAGCCTTGGATCTCTAAAGAGATTTTTAGCTGGCTTGTCAATCCCACCGTCACACGGCAAGTATTCCCATGTACCCAGAATGTCTTTTCTTAGTATTGGAAGGCTCAGTTCTTTTTCGTCTACGATTTCAACATATGACGCTTGCTCTACATATCCTAGCAGCATTGTAACTAATTTGGTTTGAATCGTAATATGGCTTCCATTATATTAATTTACTGATCGACTAACTGAATGTTCGCCACTTTCCATATATTGCTGGCCACCTTTTTTCTTGTCTTTGGCCATGTTCCAAAACATGTTTTTCTTCTTTTTGGATTTTTGTGAAAATTGAGCTGACCACTCCCCTGCTTCTCTAATGTTTTTTAGAAGAAACTGGACCATAATTCTGATCCTGCTGAGAAAATTGACTTGATATTGATTTGTTTCTACTGGTGGATTGATAGCAGCGGAAGCAATATCTGACTGGATTTCTTTTACCTGTCCTATTAGAGATCTAATATCACCTAAAATTTGGTCGATTTCTCTTTTGACTGCTTGTTCCTTGAGATCGAAAAGCACTTTTTGTTCTTTAACGATATTTTGGACGGGCAAGAATTCACCGCTAAAACTTTTTTTTTCGGTTGGTTTAGCTTCGGACTTTCCTGGTCCAAAAAGCACCCCAGATAAGGTTAATTTGGGTCTGGCATCTGGGGAAAGAGCTGGAGTGTTGGCTTTATTTTGGCTACCGGAAGTAAGGATTTCTTGACCCGACTTGGCAGCGGCAATGGCCGCTTGTCTTTTTTTGTCATTAGTACTTTGTAGAGCACCTCCTGCCATGGTAGCCAATTATAACAAAATTTATAAAGTAAGGAGATAGTCGATGGTTTTTTGTTGACGAAGAAGATATCCCACGAGGTTAGGGTTAACTGATTTGTTTTCAGGCTTGGAGAGAATCGTTTCAATTTCTGCTGGCTCTACTGTTAGCTTTTGACTATTTGCAATTTCCTCTAGTGCTAAATTTAATGCCCATTCTTTTTGAACTATTTCTTTATATTTGCCACTGGTTTTGATATCGGCCTCCAGTAAAACTGGGGCAAGTTCGACACTAGATTCTGCTTCAAGTAAGGCTAGGATTTTTTTTACCTTACTATCTCGATTATCGTCTTTGATTTTTTTTATCTTTTCAGACCAAGAAGGTGAAAGGGTTAGGGTTGGTCTTGTAGAGCCAATAAATTCTATTTCCCAGGCCTTGCCAAGTTCTAGGGGTGGATTTAGCAATTTAATTTGTGGTTCCATAACAGGACGAAGCTCTTCGTCTTGAAGGATATGTGAGTAGGCTTGGTTGACTAGTTCGTTTAGAGTTTCACCCAGAATAGTTTCTGGATTAAGGTGTTTGAGGGCAATGGTTGGAGGAACTTGGCCTTTGCGAAAGCCTTTTATGTCTAAAGATTTGGAAAGATAGGCTAAAATTATATCGTAAGTTGCTTGGATATTGGTTTTGTCAAGTGTGATTTTAAGTAAAAATCCACCATTTTTTTCTTTTTTAAGTTCGTGGGTATAATTATGATTGTGCATGGGGTGATGGTATCATGAAATTGTGATAATGGTAAATAAAAGAGTTTTATTTTTAGTTTCCACTATAGTGACTTTGGTATTGTTGGGTATGGAAGTTTTGGTTGCCAAAACAAACCCAGTACTATGGCAAAATCCGGCTGTAGTACCCCAGGGGGTGGTAGTGGCAGAAGGAGAGGCTGGGGACAATCAAAAGGTTAGTGCTAGTCTGGTTAGCGCTGATGCCAGAAAAGAGCTGATTGCAAAGTATCTGAGAAAATACAATTCCCCTCTTTTGCCATATGTTGATATGATTTTTGACTTATCATTGACTTACGAATTAGATTACAGATTAATAGTAGCCATAGCTCAACAAGAATCAAACTTGTGCAAGAAAATTCCGGATGGTAGTCATAATTGCTGGGGATATGGCATACATAGTAAGGGTACGCTTGGCTTTGATAGCTATGAACTGGCTTTAAAAAGCTACGCGGCTTATTTGAAGCGTGTTTATTATGACAAGGGATTGTATTCGATTGAAGAAATAGAAAGAAAATATAATCCTACCTCGGCCAGATCAACAGGATCATGGGCTTATGGGGTAAACAAGTTCATGGATCAAATTCAGTCTGGAAATTTTTGAAAAGTATTTACTTGCCATGATGTAGCTAATATGTACTTGCAAATCTTATAATATTTGGTATGATAGTCCCTAGACCCCTCGGTGGCTCCTCTAGCTTACTGGGGGGTATTTTAAATTAACCCATTATTTGCTAACATTCAGTCTATGGCAATGATAAGCGTGAACGAACTAAAGCGTGGTCAATATATTTTATACCAGGACTCACCTCATAGTGTGGTAGATTCACAGTTCGTGTCACCTGGAAAGGGTTCTGCTTTTTATAGATTTAGATTAAAGGGATTGTTTACTGGTAGAGTTGTAGATTTTACCTATAAATCCGGCGAAAAGGTTGATGAAGTAAATGTTGAAACCAGAGAAGCCGAATATTCCTATTTTGATGGAGAGAACTATGTATTTATTGAACCTCGTAGCTTTGAACAATTTAATGTACCAGCTCAAATTATGGGAGAAGATAAGGCTTATTTAAAAGAAGGCATTCTATATAGAATTAAGTTTTACGAAGAAAAAGCAGTTGGAGTTACTTTGCCAAAAACTATAGTAGCCAAGGTGACATACACTGAACCTTCTGTAAAAGGAGATACAGTTACCAATGCCTTGAAACCGGCTACTTTGGATACTGGCACAATAGTTCAGGTTCCCCTATTTGTAAACAATGGAGACGAGCTAATAATAAATACAGAAAGTGGTACCTACGTATCGAGAAATTAATAGATTTTATAGTCCAATTTGAGTATCAAATACAGGTGGTAGAAAATCGTTTGCTCCCTGTGAGGATTCCAGGGCATCAAGTTCTTTTTTTATGGGTAGGAGGCGAGTGGCCCAGATCTCTGGAATTTGAACTTGGTTTATAATGGGAGCAGGAGTTGGAGTAGGAATGGTTTTTTCCGTATTTGTAGGTTGTTTTGAAAGACGACTTTGAGCTATGGCTGAAGCTATAACTGATACAAAAAGTAATAGAAAAAATACAGCTACCAGGGAAATTAGAAGAATGATTTTTTTATCCTTTCTTTTTGGTGAAGCTGGCGGTTGCCTGGAAATGGGTATTTCTGCTTGAACTTGCTCACTTAAAATAGGGTTGTCTTGGGGTATGTCTATCTCTGTCATAGAAAGCGAAGGACTATTCCCTCGATATTTTGAATAATTTGGGAAAGATAACTTTTAGACAGTTGGAGCTCTGTCTTGGAAGTGGGATAAAAATCACTAAATCTGATTGTGTTGGGTTTAATTATGGCAGCTTCTTTGGCTGCAGCAAGAGAACGATTTGCCAGGTCAAGTTTAACCTTGGTTTCTGATAAAAGTTGCTGTCCTTCTGGGGTTAAATTGGATTGTTGCAAATCTGCCATAATAGGGTCAAACATGGCCTGAATATAGAGATTGTGGTTTAGGTGTTCTTGGACCAAGGCAGAATAAGCAGTTTGCAAAAATAAATTGTATTTAGTTTTGAATTCGAATTGATTATTATCAAAGTCTTTTTCAAGTAGTGAGCTTACAATTGTATTTTGCTCAGCTAACCAGTCTTCCAGCTTGCTTATTTCGATTTTAACTTTTTCGGTATCTGTTGGTGAAGAATCCAAATGTTTGTCTAGACGGACCCGCAGGGCTAGAAGGTAAGTACGTAACATAGTGTTTCTGGCTATAAGAACTTCTCTTGTGGCTTTAAGTTTTTCTTCTTTGGTGATTATGGTGCCATATCTGGTGTGGGTCTGCTTTTTATTGGTATACACCAGATAGGCTTGGTTAAAAAGATCTTTGCTGAAAATATAATCTTTGGTGTACTGGCTGATTTTTTGGTCCACTGGGTCGATGGTTGGAAGTGGGACTATAGTTGCGCTAGGAGTGCTTTCAAGGACTGCCGATGTAGTTGCATCCTGGGCAAAGATTGGACTAAGTAATAGTAGAAGTAATGCGGACCACATGAGATAATCTTAACATAATATGTCTTTTAGAAAAGAACCGAAAATTGCAAAATTACCATCAGAAGCTGAACCTTTAAAGAATACTCCAAGGGTTTTGAAACTAAAAGAAGGGGTGTTGTACCTTGATGGAAAATATGTGGGTGAAGCGGCAAATCTTAGCGATGGTGTAAGAGCTGGAGTATTTGAATTTGAACCCAACAGCGGTACTTTGTTAAATACCAGACTTGTAACTGGAAAGGAAGATGCAGAGTTGCTAGACAATGGAGATTTGGTTAGTATTCCTGATTTTTTTGGTCATATTACCATTGCCAGTCTTTTTGACAATAAACCTGGAAAGTATTCCGATTTTGATTTTATGAATAGATTATATAGTTTCCACAGTATTGTTCGCAATAGAATTTCAAAAATTGAAATACTAATTCAGGCTTTGGAAGTAAAATGGGATCGGGGTGACTTGAATGATAGTATCCAGCAAGCAGCTAGAGATAATAAACACTATGATCCTCAAGAGCTTTTTAAAGCGATTATTTCGGTTGCGACGCAAAAGGTATATTGGGGGTCTCATGATAATGAAGATGTGGAGAGAAAAACTAAATTAAATGATGCCATGGCTTGGTTACGGAATTGCGGCATATTAGATCTTGATGAGGAAAAAAGCAAAGAAGGGATGGTTAGTTTTTTTTATCTATATTGTTGGGTAAAAGGAGTAGACATTACCAATGTGCAGTCAATCAGGGAAAATGCATTTGATAATTACCTATTAACGAATGAAATACTGGAAGAGTATGACTCCAGAGCAGACAGTCGTTTTGGTGATGCTCTGCTGGTGGCTTGTAGTTTGGAAAAGATGGAAATGCAAAGGCTAAAGGAAGAGGAAGAAGCAAAGCAAGAAAATCAATAAAATGTTAGAATAATAACGTAAAATGTCCCAGTAGCTTTTGCGGATAGAGCATCCCGATAATCGGGAGGGTCGCTATGATAAAGCCTTGTCTGTACATACTAAAATCTGAAAAAAATGGGAGGTATTATATTGGAAGTACAAAGGACATTGATAGAAGAATCGTTGAACACAACGCTGGGAAAACCAAATCTCTCAGGTATCAATTGCCAGTAAAAGTTGTATTTATCCACTGTTGCGAAGACATTATTGAGGCAAGGAAACTCGAGTTAAGATTAAAGAAATTGAAGAGTCGAAAAATTATTGAAAGTCTGATATCAACCAAGAACATTGATAAAATGTTAGAATAGTAACGTAAAATGTCCCCGTAGCTCAGTAGGATAGAGCACTTTCCTTCTAAGAAAGGGGTCGCCAGTTCGACTCTGGCCGGGGATACATTTATTTTAAAAACGTGGTATAATAGGCAGTCCCATTCCTTTTCTTTCATTAATAATTTAAATTCATTTCAGTCTATGAAAACAGTAAATCAAATCAGAGGCTATTGGAAATTTTCCTCTAGCAAAGTTACAAAAGAAGACCTTGAAAAGTTTTGCAGCAATGCTTGGCTAAGTGACGATAAGTATTTAACTTTATACCTAAGGCAAGTTTCAAAGGATCAAATCGGGTTAGGATTTGTCTTTAACCCTGGTCTAGTTGAAATTTCAAAAGAAGATTTTCATGCCTACATGGAGCAAACCAAAGATGTTTTGTATAAAACCTTTGGGACAAGTCTGGTTGGGTGGGATATCTCGTCCAGTTTTTCGCTCATAAAATAAACGTCCTAAGGAATGGGACATTTTTAAATTCATTTTTTTGGTAGAATATGCAAGGCGCGCCCATAGCTCAACGGATAGAGTATCCGCCTTCGAAGCGGTTGATGTTGGTTCAATTCCAACTGGGCGTACTAAATGAGCATAAGCAGACGAGAGTTTTTAAAAGAAAGTGCAAAAGGATTGGCCTTGGTGTCGCTGCGACGTATTCTACCGGAAGATGACGAGCTTGATTCTTTGCTTACTTTAAGAAAAAATAAGATAAAAGATACTCCTGTTGAACTTATAATTGAGCCAAAACTACGAGATCAATTTATTTGGAGAGGAAATCCTGGTTTATCCAACGTTGCGCTTACATTTGACGATGGCTTTTCTCAAGTGAGAAACTGCCTTTCAGTTTTAAAGAATACTGAAACTAGACTTACAGTGTTTCCCACTGGACAGGCAATAAATGCTGATCCAAAAGTATGGAAAGAAATGTATGATTGGGGCTGTGATTTTGGTTGTCATACTTATAGCCATTCGTATATTGAAAGGTTGTCGGTAGACGAAATTGTTGGTGAAATAAATAGATCTCAAAATGCTTTAGATATTGCTATAGGTAAGTCTGCCCCCTATCGTTTTTTTCGACCACCAGGTGGAGGAATGAGTTGGAATGTGGTAGAAGCTATGAAAAAAACTGGACTTACTGGGGTTATATGGACTTTGTCAAGCGAAGGGACAAGCAAAATTGCCACCCCTGCCTCCACCTATAACAGAGTTGCAACATTAAGTGGAAAGGGTTTCATTGTTTTGCAACATTTTAACTACAATGATGTGGCTAGTTTGGAGCAAACAATATTGACCTTGAGACAAAGGAAACTGAATCCAACCCCACTAGCAGCAGTTTTATAAATAAATTGTTATAAAATCCATGTAGATGAACGAAATAATGATTTGTTGTCCGGGTGAGGAAAAACATACTAGTCATGGTCGCGTTGTGCTATCTGAAGTTGGCTTGGAGCAAGGCCTCGAGCTTGGTTATAGAATAAGATCATTTGAACCTAGACTTGTTGCCGTTGCACCTGATGACTGCTCCTGTATGACTGGAATGCTGGTTTGTGGTTGTGAAAATCCTCAAATGCCTCTTGAGATTTGGCAAGGACTGGCTGAAATTGGAACTTTTTCTGGAGAAAAAAGATTTCCTTTGCAAAAGTTTTCTAGGGCCATGGATTGTTTTGAAAGAATAAAAAATTCCGGCAATGATCGGGTGGCATTGATAACTAGAACTTGTTTTTCGGCTTATTTAATTGCTGTAGCAAATAAAGAAAGTATAACCAGGGTTAGACCCATTGGTAGTGGACTGTCATTGGTAGTAAAGGTATAAAGCACGTTTGGCTATGATAAAATATTCTCTGCGAGTTGGTAGCTCAGTTGGTTAGAGCAATCGCCTCTTAAGCGATTGGTCGAGGGTTCGAGTCCCTCCCAACTCACACGAAATAAACTTTGTTGATTTCAAAAGCGATTGGTCGAGGGTTTCCTCCCTTGCTTTCTCTTAGGCTCCGCTTCGGCGGACTGGCGAGTCTCCTACCAACTCACACGAAATAAACTTTGTTGATTTCAAAAGCGATTGGTCGAGGGTTAGCACCTGTAATAAATTGATTTATATATTTATTTTGGTATAATATAGGACATACACGAAATAAAATTTGTGTATTAAAAATTAGCACCTTTAAAAAGGTAAGGAGACAGAATGGACATTTTCTTGGCTGTGCTTGCTGCATTCTTGCTGCTTTTGGGACTTGTTTTCAAATCTAAGCGTAGGAAAGCCTCCGCTGTTTTGTTCATTGTAACGGGGATCATTTCGCTTATTTTGTCGGTGGTCATGGGTGTAAACCTAATAGTACCGATACTTATGGGCAAATGATACTAGTTTTATATAAGCGCTTCGAGGGCTTGTGGCCAGAAGCGCTTTTTCTTTTTTCTTGACTTATTGTGTTTTTTAGTATATAATATAGGATAGACTAAATACTTTGACTCAGCTTGCTGGGTTATGGGTGTTAATCTAATCAAGTTTGCTCTTTGAAATCTTCTTCAGGAGGAGAAATGAAAGCACAAGGTAAGATCGGGTTTTGGACGATTATTCGCCACACGTGGTGGATCTTGGCAATTACATTTTGTTTTAATGCTGCCTTGTTTCTTGGCTTGCACTTGGGCTTGCGCATCGATCTGTATGTCGCTGCCTTTGTGTCTGCATTGTTTTCAGGGTCGATTTATGCTGTAGCTCTCGCTATGTTTGGCTACATTATTCGAGACTCTCGTCGTGCAATGCATATGGTGTTTTTTGTGCAAAATGGGATCTATCTCATGACTATTTTTGCCTTAACTGCCATGTTGCATCTGGAATGGAAATACTTATTCCAGTAGTAGGTTTCAAAGGCAAAAAGCGTTTCGAGGGCCTATGGCCAGAAGCGCTTTTTTCGTTTTATTGACTTGTTTTGTTATTTAAACTACAATATAGGATAGATAAAATACTTGAATTCAGCTTTGCTGAGTTTGGGGTGTTTATCTACGTTAAGTTCGCTCTTTGATACTACAGGAGGAAATCATGACAAATGAGAAGAAGCCCACGTTCTGGGAGATACTGAGTGAGACCTGGAGTCCAATGGTCTACATTTACGCATTGGGGTGTGTGCTGTATGTTGCATTGACCCTTATTTTCCATGTGCCCTTACCCCAGACAAGATCTATTGCTCAGTTTGTTTCCATGTTAATCTACGGGGGTATGCTTGGAGTCAAGGGGTACACTGTTCTCAACAACCCCCTTCCGGTTATGACGCTGATTGCACTGAATTCGTTACTGTACACAGCAACTTATAGTGTAATTGACAAGGGTATGGGTTTGTCCTAGCCTCCAGAAAAATCAAATAGCAAAAAGCGTTTCGAGGGCCTATGGCCAGAAGCGCTTTTTTCGTTTTATTGACTATATAAGTAATTTAGATTATAATATAGGATAGACTGAATACTTTGACTCAGCTTGCTGTGTTATGGGTGTTTAGTCTAATCAAGTTTGCTCTTTGAAATCTTTAACTGGAGGAAAAACATGGAGAATGAAAAAAAGTTGAGTTTTGCCGCGATGCTGGGTGACTCATTAAAGGAAATAGGGTATGCTTACGTCGTTTTCTGTGTATCGATTGTGTTGCTAAACCTTGTCAAAGTGCCACTGCCTTCTTTCTTTGCAGGTTTTATCTCTGGTGGCATCTTTGGATGGCTCACGGCAAAAAAGGATTACGACACGTTAAATGGGAGTGCCTACATCAAATTGGTGTTGGTTCTTGCAGTGCTAAATGGACTAACCGCTGGTATTCTCTCGTAAACAAAACCAGGGAGGAAAAATGTTGCGCAAGAAAAGGTTGAAGCTTGGTGGCATTATCATCGTGGTGACTGCCTTTGTATTTCTTGGGGTAAATTGGATTCACGACGTTCTTCAGATGTCAATTGAAACTGTCATTTTTTTGATTGCCCTAGGGATAATTGAATCCCTGATTCTGTTTTGTTTGGTAAACTCCAGGGATGTTTTGCAATTTTAATAGAGCACGGCGCCTGTGGGATACTCCCGCGGGCGCCTTTTTTTTGTTATATTTACTTACCTATGACAAAAAATAAAAAACTAGGGGTGCTTTTTCTAACCATGTGGCCAATAATGTATTTTTTTGTTTTTATGTTGTTTATCCTTATTCAAATATCAGTGGCTTCGGGTAGTCCCAACCAGGATCCTTCCCCTTTTGTTGCTGGATTTGCAGTGATTTTTATACTTCATGTTTTAACTATGATAGACATGGTGGGGATGTTGATTTATTATGTGTTGTTGGCAATGAAAAACCAAATTTTAAGTCAGGATATGCGTTTGGTATGGGCTTTGTTAATATTTGTTGGCAATATTATAGCCATGCCTATTTATTGGTATTTGTATATCTGGAAAGAACAAGCGCCAACTAAGGCAATTGGCAAAACAAAAAAATAGGTGTAATTTGGAAGTATGCTAAGTGACGAGCAATTAAGTTCTGAGGCTTTTTTTGCAAGACCTGGGACCGACTTTTGGACAATAACTAGGATTGATAAAGGGTTCTCTTTTTCAGAAAGGCTCCCTAATGATTTGGTTGAATTAAAGTTAAGAGGCAATAAAAATATCAAATTATTATGTGGAGAACAGGATTTGGGAAAATATCAGGAACTACTGGGAATAAGGCCTGAAAATGTGTTATAATATGAACTGCAAGTAAGTAATTTGATGTCACTTGCGGTGTCCTTTTACTTACTTGCTAAATTATAAACTGTACTTTTACATTTACAAACTACTTAAGGGGTGGGCAAGATTTTGTCCCGAGAAATCGGGGTAAATAGCTGTCCACCCTGGCGGACATAAATCAAATTTGGAGGCAACATGTCTTGGGTAAGTAAAACCGGTAAATTAAACGAAAGGCTATTGAGTCTCATGAGCAGCATGGGCGTGACCAAATTGAAGCAGTTTGTTATGGAGAGAACCCCATCGCAAGCGCTGTGGGTTCTGGTTGAGTTGATGCTTTGCAACGATTCACGGTTGAAATCTCTTCTGGCCATGCCAGAGATCAATACCCATTGGCGAAAGTTTGAGAACTTTATGGAAACCACTGAGACTGACCATGGTTGGGCTGCCATGTTGGAACAGCGGATTTTGGAAATTACAAAGGAGGAGCAAAAATGAACTGGAAAAGCAAGACTAGTCAAATTGGCGAAATGGGGATGACAGTTATTCAAAATGCCAAACTGGGCCGCCTTAAGGAATTGATTGTTGGGTCTGGCCTAAACGCGTCCTTGCGAATCATAGCCGAGTTGGTGCTTCACGACGATGTGCGCTTGTTTGAGATTCTGGCCATGCCGGAAATCAGGCAGAACACTTCCCGTTTGGATAAGGGGTATACTCCTTATGATGTGGTTTATGACACGATTGTCTTGAGTCTTTCAAGGCTTATTGCTTCAAACCAAAAGCCTTCATGGACTAGCTTGACCAAGGTCGTTGGACCAGTTTCCATGTACATACTCGAGTTTTTTACGGAAGAAGAGCTTAAAGACTGGCTTTCTCTATTGAGTGAACTTGAAGTAGTGAGGGCATTGGCTGAGTTGATGATTCGAAAGGACTCTCGGTTGAATGCCTTGCTTTTGGACCCTATGATCGATAGTTGCCGCAATGGTTTTCAGTTAGACGATGAAGTTACGGATCACGACTATATTTATGCGACAGACCTGAACGAGCTATGGATCCAAATTCAATAGGGCATAAGTAGAAATTGTAGGTACAAAGGCGCTTTAAGGAAGCAATTCCAAGAAGCGCCTTTTTTGTTATAATAGTTGGTTCTTGCCGCTATGTCCTCCATGGGCGGATAAATTGTAATTGGTAGATTTTGCATTTAAAAGTATTTTCTAAATTAGCTTTCTAAGCTATAATAGTTGGTTCTTGCCGCTATGTTGGAATTGGTAGACAAGCACGGCTTAGAACCGTGTGCCTTCAAAAGCGTAGAGGTTCGAGTCCTCTTAGCGGCACTAAAAAAAAGATTTTATTTTCCGTTGTAGTCTTTGCCAAAGGTTGGGGGTATTTTGATAAATACCAATATCAGGCTCGAGATGTTTTAAGACAATGGGATTTATACCCTGCCAGGATAGAACTATATCCTTTTTATAGCTTTTAGGAATTCTAAAAGTAAAGGTAAAAGTATGAGTGTGGCCTGGCTCGACTAATTCATCGGTGCAGAGGGGTATTTGTTGGAATTCATTAGGAAGGGGCTCGAAACATTTGTGGGTTTCTCCCCAAATGGATTGGCCGGTGTTTTTTAGCTCCATCTCCCCTTCTAGAGCTGTGTCTTCAAAAACAAGTAGTGGTAATTTGTGGTCGATATATTCTACTTTGGTGACTTGCTTGGGTTGGTTTGCTCCTTTTTGAACTTGCAGTATCGGCTCATATTCAGGATAAATTACTTCTCCCTTGTCTACCCAAGAGAACTTGTCAAAAGGTGGGTAGGGGTAGTTGAAAGTGAAAAAAGTTACGGCACGAACTTTAGGATCAGCAAGCCAGGTATTTAGGGCTAAAATATTATTTTCCATGGACTTAGCTTTGCTAAGTCGAATACTGGGCCAGCCGGTTTCGGTGATATAAACAGGATAGTCAGATTTAACCTTAAGCTGGCTTAAATAATCTAGTTCCCACTGGTAACCAAGTATGGAGGTTTTTCCCTGGTCAGTGGGTTTTCCGGAAAAATGGGGATTGGCATAAGAATGGGAAGCCAAGGCATCAAAATAATCAAAATATTGACGGTTATATAGAAAGATTTCACGATAAACATTTTCGGCCGACTTAAACCTGGGTGGCTTTTCAGGAGCCGCTAGGTCAAGGGGTGAGCCCATTAGGATAAACTTAGGGTTGGTTTCTTTGAATTTTTTTGCCCCGTAAATTGCCAAATCGGCATAGTTTTTTATGTCTACTTGCCCACCCCACTCATTGCCATGGTTTATTTCGTTAAAAAAAACTATTGGTAGAGTTTCTGTTGGCCAGTTGAGTGAGTTTAGAAAAAGGGCAAAATTATCTATGTCTTGATAACTGGGTCTACGCCAGGATCCAGACTCAAAATTGGTGGCAAGCCGGATAATAGGTTGAATGTGAAATCGTCTGGCATCATCAAAAAAACGTTGCCATTTGTCTTTATATAAATCGTCAGCTTCGAGTACGATAGTCGCCCAGCCCCAGGAGCCGTTGGAATTGATAATAGCAGTGGACTTGCCTAGGTCAGAATCTTGGCTTAAGTGAAGCCCAAAAATCTGGCGGTGTTGGGCGTGGACTTTTTGAGGTAAAATACCAAGATAAATGACGACTAAAGAAGAAATAATAAAAATCCAGATGTCTCGCATAGAGAAAGAAATTCGTGATTTGCCGTATCATAAAGGGACGGAGCACCACCATGGAATTTTAAAGGCAAAACTGGCTAAATTGCAAGCAGAGAGCGCTGGCGGTGGTAGTACAAGTGGAGGTGGGGGCGGTGGAGTTGGTTATGCCATTAAACACTCTGGAGATGCATCGGTGGTACTTTTAGGGTTTCCTAGTGTGGGCAAATCAACTTTACTTAATGCCTTGACTAACGCCGAATCTAAGGTTGGAAACTATGATTTTACAACACTAGGAGTGGTGCCGGGGATGATGGAATACAAAGGGGTGCGGATTCAAATACTGGACCTGCCTGGAGTAATTGAAGGTGCAGCTGAGAATAAAGGTTTTGGTAAAAAAGTCTTGTCAGTGGTTAGGGCTAGCGATTTGGTTATCCTAATGGCCGATATAAAAAGGACTTTCTTTTTTGAAAAAATAGAAACTGAACTTTATAACAATGGAGTTAGAATAAACCAAAAGCCTGCCAAAATTGTCATCCAAAGGGAGAAAAAAGGATCTATTCAAGTAGTAAATCCCTTTGGTGGACTTGGCGAAGAAACTATCATCGATGTGGCCAAGGAAATGGGGTTTGGCAATGCTAGAATTATTTTTGGGGAAAAAATAGAGAAAATCGATCTACTGATTGATGCTTTTATGCAACGTCAGCGTCGCTATATGCCATTAATGCGAGTAGTTTCTAAGTTGGACCTTGCTACCCCCAAAGAGATAAAAGCTTTGTCTCCTGAAACAGTCAGATTGTCAGTACACACAAAAGAAGGCATAGAGGATTTTAAAGAAAAGCTATGGTATCGACTAGGTAAGGTAAGGATATATTTAAAAAGAGATCGCAATGGTGAGGCTGACAAAACAGAACCTTTAATTATGCACCGGGGAGAAACGCTGGATGATGTTCTTAAGGTACTTTCGTCAGAAATGAGAGAAGATGTACAAAAGGTGTATATTTGGGGTAAAAATGCTAAATTTCCAGGACAGGAGGTTAGCTTTTCTCTTCCGGTTGAGGACGAGATGGAAGTGTGGTTTGGTCGCTAGGTTGAAATTTTCTTATAAAGTCAATTGTGGGAATTTGAAAGCCTTCCACGGTCATTGGGCCTTTGCCGTTGGTAAAAGTAATCCTCTGTCCTGGTTTGACTACTTGTGGTGAAAAACCCTCAACTTCGATAAAACCGCCTTTTGGATAGTGTTTTAAATTTAGTATGCGATAAGGCCTGTTGCCTTCTATTTTTGCTATTGGCACAAAATCATTATTACGCTACTGGTAGTGCTTTGCAATAGATCAAATACGTATATAGACTAAGCAGACGGTGAGGTAACAGAGTATCTGGTTTCTGGGACACCTCTTCTGTAGCAAATAAAAGTATCATTTGGCAAAATTTCAAATATTTCGCCTGGTTTGATGTCATCATGATTTCTGGTAAATATTGGTAGTACAAATCCTGACTTTAAAACTGTCAATGTAGTTTTGCTTTTATAAGCACGCACAAGCATTTCAGGTAAACTAATTTCTCCTTCTTCCAAAACTACACGCATCACAACAAACTCATGGGGTTTGCCATGGTCTCTAATTTCAGTGAATTCAATACCGGACATAGCTAATTATACACTATAGGTTATTATGGGTCAATTTTTCCATCAAGATACTGTAAAAACGAAGATTGTGGATGGTGGCGAGGCGTCCGGCTGTAAACTCTTTGATTTTCCAAAGATGGTAAAAATAGGAGCGGGTGTAATTGGTGCAAAGTTGGCAATCACAGGTAGTGGAAACTGGCTTGGTGTCAAGGTAATAAATCTCCTTGTTGGGAGTGTAATAGTCGTAAAATTTGTCGGTAGATAGGTCAATAGTATCAATAGATTTATCTTTATATACATACAACCTGCCGTGCCTGGCGTCACGAGTTGGCAGTACACAATCAAAAATATGCCAGCCTATTTCTACTAGATTTTTAATTTCATGAGGCTTTCCAATGCCCAGACCATACAGCAGGTAATTTTCTGGAGTATTTTTCCGAATGGTTTGGGCTGATTCATAATCAAATGTATTGTCTTTAATATTCATAGGCCAACCGCCATAGCCTAGCCCATCAAAACCAATCTTAACCAATTCTTTAGTGCAGTATTCTCGCAGATCTTGGAAATAACCACCCTGGACTACGCCAAGCAGATAAGGCCTTTTATTCTTGGGAGTCTTTTTTTGGTCAAATAGTTTGTCAAAAATCTCTCGGCACTCACGGGCCCATAGAAGAGTCCTCTCTACTGTTATTTTGGCCTCTTCGTAGGTGGCTTCTGGCGGAGTAAAATCATCCAAAACTACCATCATGTCGGCTCCAATGGCAACTTGCATTTCAATACTGTCACGAGCCGTAAAGAGAATCTTTTTTTTGCCGCCGCGTGGATTTGGAAACCTGACCCCTGTATCAGACACAGCGTTTTTGGCTCCATCGGATTTGGCCAGGCTCATAACCTGAAATCCTCCTGAGTCTGAAATGGTGCCGCCTTGCCAATTCATAAAACCACGAATGCCTTTGTGAGATTTGATTGTGTCTTTGCCTGGAGTAGAAAAAAGATGGAAAGTATTGATTAAAATACCGTTAGTTTGGGTATTTTTTAAATCTATGGTATCTAGGGACTTTAATACAGCTCGAGTAGCATCGGGGAAAAATATAGGAAGAGGAATCTTTTGGCCATCCAAGGTTTTAAAGTGTGTAGGTGTCATGATATTTTTTTAGTTGGGACTGGTTATTATACTGGAGCGAAAAGCTGCCTGTGACTTTAGTTGGAATTATCGATTTATTTTTTTGGTAAAAGTCGTATAGTTTGTACCAAGTAGGTTGGTCAATTTGGGAAAGCTTTTTGAGGTTGGTTAATTTAAGGTCGCGGCACAACCTGAGAGCTTGCTTATCCGTAAAGATTTTTTTCAGTGCTTTTAAGACTGTTGGCTGATTGGTTGTAAAACAAGCTGAAATAAAGTCGTTAAACAAGCTGATATCCTTGATATCGGGCGCAGATTTTCGGTCCATCTGTAAAAGTACTGTTTTGATACTAGGGGCAGGATTAAAGTCAGAACGCAGAAAATTAAAGACTACTTTAGTGTTAAAAAGATTATGGATGCAAATATAAAGCATAGATTTATTCAGAGCATTTTCATCAATCACAAAATAACCTTGGGCAAAGGTTGGGTTGTTAAAACAAAGCTTGGTAAAGATTTCGGTAGTAATATTAAAGGGAATATTGGAAAAAACTTTAAAAGGCTCGTCAATTTGCTTTAATTTTAAAAAATCTTGCCGTAGGATTTCTATGTTTGTGATATTGGCAAATTTGTCTACTAGAAAATCAAAGTATTTAGCATCAGGTTCTAGTGCAATGACCCTTTTGGCTTTTTTTACCAATGCTTGGCTGATTATCCCCTTGCCAGCACCAATGTCGTAGACAGTGTCGGTAATACCAATAGAGCTGCGATCAACTAAGTCCGCTACTAAATCTTGGTTGACTAAAAAGTTTTGGTTAAAGCTGGAGCGGTACATTAAATTTAAAGATAAGAAGCAAAGTCATCATAGCGGTGATCACTACCAGCTATTTGCTTAAAGCTAATGTTTGGTTGATTGAGAAAATGGACAAACTCAGAAACGATAACACCATGGACGTATTTATCCAGTTCTTGCTGGGTAAAAACAATAGGAAGAGAAGTTGGTTTTAAAAAAGTGGCAAACTCGTCTCGGGATTCGTATTTAGAGGTATTTACTGGAAAACCCAAGAGTAATATGGATGCAATTAAATCTTTGGTTTTTGGCAAAGAGCGCAATACTACTGCGCTACCAAAGGATTTGGCTATTAGCCTGGGTTGAGGGTTGTTGACCAAATAATTGGCTAGTTTTTCGGTTTCTACCTCGTCACTTTGCGAAAGCGAGGCATCTAGCCAGTGTTCGTATTGAAAAATATGAATGTTAGAGGTTGAGTCTTGGGTTTTTAAAAAGGTTGCTAAATTATTGGCCCAGTCACGGTTATGTTCAGGATTAGCACCGGGAAGGATCAGGATGTTTTTTGACATATTAAAGAAGTATTCCTTGGTTTAATAAATAAGATTGATAATCCATATAGTTTACTACTTGAATAGCATTTATGCCAAGAGATTTGGCTGAAACAACATTCTCTGGTTTGTCGTCAGCATACACGAATTGCGAAGCTTGATATCCGGACTTGCTAACCAGTAATCGGAACAGAGCAGGGTCGGGTTTGACCATACCCTCTTGATAAGAAAAGACATGTATATCAAAGTCTTCTAAAAAAGAAAACTTATTTTGTAGACATCGAACTCGGCTTTCAAAATTATTGGAACACAGGCACGTTTTTATACCCAAAGATCGGACTTTATCAATGTCAGCTCTGACCAGTGGGTCTATTTTGTAGCCCTCAACTAGTATAGTTTCGTAATAATCAGGTGTTAAGGCAAGGCCAAGGTAGTCGTTTAAATAGCCCCAGAATTGAGCGGTGGTCAGTTGTCCCCTTTTATACTGCTCGTTCATTTGAGGGCTTTTGGTAAAG
This sequence comes from uncultured Gammaproteobacteria bacterium, assembly GCA_964442385.1. Lineage (GTDB taxonomy): Bacteria > Patescibacteriota > Microgenomatia > UBA12405 > UBA12405 > CAYTYZ01. The sequence continues at coordinate 17,222 of CAYTYZ010000013.1, read as the reverse complement.
GCCCAGAGGGCTTTTTGGCTATCAGCGCCTGCTTCAGCTAGTTTATTTAGAAAGTGACTTTTGCCCTCGGGGGTATAATAGACCCCATCTAGGTCAAAACAAATGGCTTTAATAGGCATAAGGAATTGTAACAGTCCAGATTATTGTTTTTAAAGAGTCTGTACAGCTGATGTTAAGGCTAAGTTGAGAAAACTTTGAGGTGTCACAATAATTATTCTGTAGTCTGCCTATGTATTCTAAGTTAGAGCCCCAGCCAATTTGAATAATCGTTCCTTTTTTGAGCGTCTGATAGAACCTCGCAAGCACTAAGTACTCTACTGAGATATTCTAGCTCTCTCGCCGATGGCTTATTAAGATCTGGATGCATCTTTCTCGCACATTCTCTCTTCATGCCGGCAACCAATGCAGAAAGAAAGTTTGCATCCATAAATCTTAAAACGTAGGGATTTAGTCCTAGCGTTGCATAGTGCCCAGCTGGGTCAATTGGGACTGTTTTGGCTGATTTTGCACCACTACCCCTAAGATCTGCTGTAACACCCAATGCTTCTATTAAGTTTGGATTCCCAGTCAGCCTATATAATCGATAAAGACTTTCGCCAGCAATTATGTCAATGTCATTGTTGGTTGTGACATTTACAGCACCATTGACACCTCTTTCAATGATTGTACCTTTTGCTGAATAGCCAAATTTGCAACTGAATATGCCGTTGTCAAGCTCCTCTATTCTAAGTACAGTTGTGTTACCGCTTCTAAAGGTGATTGGAATAATTCCGCCGTTTTGGTTAAGCTTGCTTACAGTTCTTGTGTCAGCTTTAAATGTAGTCTTGATTGTAGTGATTATTACCCCGATCCTTCCTTCTGGGGTGGTTTCTATTAAAAGGTCTAGCAGTGCTTGGGCTTGAAATCTATTACCTTGCAATTCAACAGGCCAAGGTTGGTCAGTCCTAGCACCTAAACTACTCATCCTCATTTGATTAATAAGCCTAGCTGACTCTAAATTTCTTTGTTCCTTAGGTAGATCGAACAATTCAACTTGGTCTGGTAGTCCATCCTTGTGTGGCTCATGCATATATTTTGTCTTTTACTTTTGTGCCAAGGCCAACGACACATAAATTTAATGAATTCAATAATTCTTGAAAGTTGTCATGATCGTTGTTTTGGATATTCAAAATAACTGTACACAGGTCAATAACAGATTGTATATCGCCATGCTGAACTAAATCAGGACTAACTCTGGAAACTGAAGAGGTCATAGAATGAAAAGTCTCAACAATAGCGAGTTGTTGATTTGGGTACAATTCAGTCAGATTACTAAAATATTTGTTCAGTACTGTCTCTACTGTTGCAGGCTCTAAAGCGCCGAAGATAACATTTTCATTTCCATAATTTGGAACATTTTGTGCCGGCATGGAAAAAGTATAGTGGGAATTACAATAAATGCAACTTTCTTAAATCGAATGTATTCTTTACCAGAATTGTCATTAAAATCTTTTAAATTCAAATGTCGGGGATGTAGGAATCCTGTCCACTCAGCTTTGCTTCGTGATTCAGGTAAGCGATCCTACGGGATTCTAGTCAGCTTACTTCCTTCGTCCAGGTGGAGTCTACGGCGGACGTAGTCTGATGAACAAAACTATCGGTTTGAGATGTTAAGTATAAAATTTGCAGTATACGCTGAAGAGAATAAGACTATACCCGCGATCACTAGATTTTGAATTGTATGAGCAATTATTATTGTTAATAAATTGTTTTTGTATTCGAAATAATAACAATAACATATTGAAATCATATAAATTACTATATATTTTGTTATATGTATTGGGTGTAAAAGTATAAAAAAAAGAGATGCTGAGATTGACGAGATAATCATCGAAGAGTTTTTTCTTAATGTCCTGTATATACCTGCTCTAAACAACATTTCTTCACCGAAACCTACAAGTGTCACCAGTAAAGGAAAAATAATAATTTCTGCATAGTTAGTATTTTGTGAAGAAGATTCTTTAAAAATGTTTAAAGCTTCTTCAATATCTGATGGATTAAAGATGAATCCAATAACATTAATGATATAAGAGAGGATGGCAATTGTGACGATGAGAATTATTGCGTGTTTTAGAACATCTGCAAACCTTAATGAAGTTAAATGTACCCTTAATTTTGCAAACGAAGAATAAAAATATTTATAGGAAAAAATTATCATTGAAGAGTAAAATAAGAACATAAACACCAAACTCTGTGTTAGTTCATTTTTTGAGTATGAGTTTATACCTATAAGCATTATTAATCGTCCTAATAACATAGGAAGAAAAATAACTAAAATAAATATTTTTATTAAAATACTGCCTAGTTTTCGTAAACTTAATTTTGGTGTTGAGTTTAGGAAGTCAGCAGATTTATTTGAACCAAAAAGTGTTTCAATCAAGTTCATAAGATTTGTTTTATTATACTGAAAACAGATAATCTATCAATCGAAATTATCACGGAAAAAGACAATAATATTCACTTTTTGTCGGGGATATAGGAATCCTGTCCACTCAGCTTTGCTTGGTGATTCAGGCAAGCAAACCTACAGCGCTAGCCAACCCTCTTCATCCGCCTATGGTGGACTTGCGGGAGGGTTGCGCCAAATTCTGTCGGGGATATAGGATTCGAACCTACAGCCTCATGGTCCCAAACCATGCGCGCTAGCCAATTGCGCCAATCCCCGCCTACGCTTCGCTTCGGCGGGCGGGCCCGCTTTAACGTTACGATAAGCTGATTGTATCAAAAAGAGTGGTAATATTGTTCTAGAAATAGATTTATGAAAATAAAAATAGCTGATTTAAAGAGGCAAGTTTTGGATTACCTGCAACATTCTGGTCTAAATGAAAAAGATGCTGCTACTTTGACAGAGTTGGTTTGTGAGCAAGAAATGATCGGTAATCAGTTTAGCGCAGTTGGGGAACTGGCAGGAAAACATGCCAGGTTGTTTAGTAATTTGGAAAATAATTTAGAAGAAGTGGTGGTAGACAAGCCAGCCATGCAACTTATAAAGGGTAATGGCAGACTGGCTCCTCTAATTACTGGTGATAGATTGGGTGAAGTTATTACGAAGGCCAAAGCCCAGGGCATATATGCATTGGGTATCTATGACAGTACTTACAATGAGTTTTTTGACGTATTTAGCCGAAGGATTGCTCAAAAAGATTGCATAGCGATTATTGTGGAAAACGGTGGTCCTCAAGGAGTGGTGCCTTTTGGTGGTAGAAAAGACGTAACTGGTACCAATCCCCTAGCCTACGGTATTCCTACCCATAATTACCCCATTGTCTTTGATGCGGCTACGGCCATGCATGCTTATGGACGGATTGGGCAGGCTAAGGAAAATGGCCAAAAGTTGCCTGAGAATGCTTATGTAGACAAAGATGGCAACCTAACGGTGGATCCGAACCTGGCAGTAGCAATTTTACCTTTTGGAGGGTTTAAGGGTTATGCCATTAATTTGCTGATAGATGTTCTTAGTGGAGCATTAGTGCGCGGAAAAAGTGGTTTGGACCAGCCACTAGACTCGCAGCGATATATTGGGACACTTATTATTGTGATTGATCCGGCAGCTTTTGGAGATATTAGTGATTTTAAAGACTCTACTACTAAATTAGTAAACGATTTGTTGGCTGTGCCACCTGTTGATCCAACAGAGCCAGTACGAGTGCCAGGACTACGGGGATCTAAACGTTTGGAAGACTTTTTAAAACAAGGAATTGTAGAAATTGAGGATAAGGATTGGGACAAGTTTGCCAAGGTTTTTAACGAGATCAATAACAAAAAAAATTAAGTTAAAATTCTTTCTTGATACTGAATGTTTCTAAAATACCTTCAGTAATTTTTACAGTGTTTAAATCAGCTGTCCCGTCTGTATTCTTTAATTGACCAAATTCATATAAATTGTTATCGTGAGCCAGTCGGTAATAAGTAGCCACCAGGCCGGTATAGTTTATTTGTACATCCATTTTTGTCCATTGGGTGTTGTTTTTTATAATTTTTTTCGAAGAAAGGATCTTAAATTCGGGATCCCAGAACCAACTAGCATTTCTGGTCTTACCTTTATCATCTATTAATTGAAAGGTTGAGAATGAAAAGTCTTTTCCATAGGGATTATAGGTAGGTACAAAATTGACCGTACAATGATTGTCTTGAGAATTGCAAATAGTGTTGTGACTAAAACCGTTAGGAAATTTAAATGTAGTATGGTCATCGTCATAAGAATTATTATTGGCAAAAAATGAAGCGTCTTTGGCCTTGATTACTTGAATAGAATCTATTTCTAGTTGGGTTTCTTTAATTGGAGGGCATGGGGCTTTAATACAATAAACTGTGTGGGCAATCTCAACAAACCTGCCACTTACTTTTACTTGGTCTCCAATGTTATTCTGGTAACTTGCACCATTTTTTATAGCTACACTTTTTTCAATATTATCTTTTATGAAAAATAATTGTAGGTTGCCGGAAATATAATATTTAGCTTTATTGTCAGTTAGCGGAAATTGAATTACAGTTGCATTTGGAGCAAGATTATTTTTAAAAGTAATCATGTATCCTGCGGTAATTAGGAATGTGATAAGCAAAATGAGTAGTAATTTACTTATGTATTTCGTAAGTTAAATTATATCAAAACAAAGTATGATTTTTATGTGCCGTGGGTGGGAATTTGTTTTCAATGTCATGCAATTCATAATTCACTAGATGCGTATCAAACACAAATACATTTTAAGTTTAACTATTGGAAAAATCAAAAAAGATTGGGCCCTCACATGATTTTGTACATGGGGGCCCATTTGGTAGCGGCGTTTGGGCTGCTACTTTTTCCAGACTACTTTCCAGAGTATAACTCCCAAAAGCATGCGAATCACAGTGTGGATGGCTATGGCACTAATACTGACATCTGACATGATGTTGAAGCCAATGAGCTTGTCGACGATAACCGCAGTCGGGCTACCGATTATGGCTATACCCAAGAATATCAACAGTTTCTTCACCTTTCCTCCTTCAAAGAGCGGTACTCTGCGACAAATGTGTCTCAGACATCATCGAATTTTTTCGAATCCGATGATACTTATAATATAACATATAAGAAGTACAAGGGCAATCATGACAAGAAAGTGTTTTGATTTTTTCTACCTGGTGCCGCGGGTGGGAATCGAACCCACATCCGTTTAAGGCGGACAGGATTTTAAGTCCTGCGTGTATACCAGTTCCACCACCGCGGCAATAGGTATATTCTAGCCTATTTTGGGAAAAAAGAAATCTGTTTAAGGCCGTGGTACCTGTTCCACTTTATCCGCCCTTGGAGGACACTGCGGCAATAGGTATATTCTAGCCTATTTTAGGGGAAAAGAAATCTGTTTAAGGGACAAAAAATAAAAAAAGGCTGTGCTGTCTTTTGAAATTTGAAAACATAGCATATGGCGTATTTAAGCTTGTAAGTAAATGATTTTTAAAAAAGTGTTATACAGGTGAAGATAAAGTCATCTTCACCTGTATAACATATGACTAACGGTTGACAAGAGTATATACCACAAACACTGCAACTGACTGAAAGAAACTCCTATCAAGGGCTTGGCCCCAGTTTGGAACAGCCTGAAAAACCTGGAAAGCAAAATTGCCAACCGTTAGCCCAAGCAGAATTCCCAAGGCTTGACCCAAGGAAAAATTCTTCTTATTCACTCTGTCCTCCAATAAAGGTGCATTTACTGTGGCACAATTGTCACAATAAACCTATGTATTTAGACATAAGTAGTTAAGTATAATCTACTATAGGTTATATGTCAAGCCCAATTATCTTAAATTTAGAAACGGTAGAGACTGGCCTGGAATAAATTGGGTTGGTAGTTTACCATCCCATCTTTCTATGGCTTTTAACTGGACATAACTGGCCCCACCAGCACTTTGAATAGCTTCACTTTGGATTTTAATAGTTTCAGCTTCAGCTTTAGCTTTAGCAATTTGCTGTTCGGCTTCATATTTAACCTGTTCAAGTTTGTTTTTGGACGCCAAGGCTTCTTGTTCGGCTGTAGCCTTGCGCTCTACGGCCTCGGTAAAGGTCTTGGAAAATTCAAAATTAGTTACAGAAAACTTTTCTAAAATAACGTATTTTTCGGCCAATCTTTCGGCTAATTTTGTATTAACTTTATCAGAAAAATCAAATCTTTTAGTAACTAGTTCTTCGGCAGTAAATTGTGAGGCAACTGACTTGACAGTTTCTCGAATAACTGGTTCTACCACGTTTGATTCAAAACCCAGTCCATATTGGGTGTAAATATCAATTACCTTGTCTCGATTTAGGCGATAATTTACCACAGTCGCGATTTGGACATCTTGCAAGTCCCGTGAAGCTGCAAAAAGTGAGCTAGATTCGGTCTCGTCACCTGTTTTTCTTTTATTATCATAGCTAATTGTTTTAGTTCTAGTTTCTATTATCTTGACCTGTTCGATAATGGGGATTTGGAAAAACAAACCTTGGTCTAAAGTTCCAGTAACTTGACCTAGACGAATTCTAATACCTGTTTCACCGGGGTTAATTATGCCAAAGGGCGAAAAAACTAGTAATAAGAATATGACAATAATGGGAACCGATAATTTTAGGATTTGTGAGGTTTTCATAAAGTATTATATACCACTTTGATATAATCTAGCCAAATGTTTAAAGATGAACGAATTGATTTCTCTTTGGTTTGGGGTATGTGTGGCAGTTGTTTTGTTAGTAAATTTGAAGGCAATAGGAAGGGTATGGAGGAGTTGATTGCATCAGGAAAGGGAATAATTGTGGGCAGTATGTCAATTTTTCACTTTGAAGGACAAGCCCAAACTGCTTGGTTGGTAAAGAGAGTTGATTTGGGGAAGTATTTTTCGCATTTAGAATCTATCAGGGGGCATGCATCGTTTAACCTATTTATTGAGGACAAGTCAGATGTGGGAATATTTAAATTAGGTGTTTTACAACTTAGAGTCCGAGATACTCGAATTTCTAGATTACAAGTTGAGGATAGCTTTTTGGCTACAGAAATGGGCCGAAGATCTCGCCGGGTGATAAATTAAACAATGACTGAAAAAGCAAAGATTAAAATTTTTTTAGGACGAGTTATTGGGCTTTGTGAAGATTGTTTTCCTGAGGCTCGACTAGAAGATCCACATGAATTGGTAGTACGTCGAGTTAGAGATCAGAAGAATGGTGCAGATAGGGATATCTTTACTGCTATGGAGATCTGGCACTTTCCGGCTGAGTATGCACCTGACCTGTGGGTTGCATCAAGGGATGAAGCTAAACCGTTTTTAGTGCATCATAATAATTTTAGGAGATCTGATTTACATCAACACAATCAGTTTTTGTTATTTATCGATGGTGAAGGTTCACTGCTGACGTCTTTTGCAAAAATAAGTGTATCGGATCTGGTAAATCTTGCCCCAGTTGAAATTTTAAACATGCCACTTTTGTCTAGGTATAAAAAGATAAATGAAATTGAGGAGTAGAGGTAGAGAGTTTGGGAGAAGTATAGTAAAATAGACGTAGTGCGGGATTAGTTTACCGGTAAAACGTCAGTTTTCCAAACTGAGGTAAGGGGTTCAATTCCCCTATCCCGCTCCAGATGAAAAAGGTGTTAGCACTGGGTTTGGTTTTTGTTTTCATTTTATTTCTATTATTGCTAAACCTTGCGTGGAATAAAAAATCTTTGCCAAAACTGCCTGTCTTGGAACAAGCCCATTTAGTTGGGACCTTTACTACCCTATCTGATCCAGAGATTAGTAAAAATATACTGGATTACTTGGAGACAAAAAATAGTATGTATTGTTATGTCAAAGAGTACGGACACGATGAAAAATATGTCTTTACTTGGGCAGATTGTTCTAGTTTTAGTTATATGAAGGCAAATGGCGACCTATCTATTGAATCAGGGTTTTCCATGTTTATAAGATTTGAATATGATAGGAAAAGTAAAAAAATAGTTGCACATTCTGACCCAGAGGATGGTTCAAACAATTGGAATAGTTTGGTAAAGCTGTGGCCAGTGGAACTGTCCCTCAACCCAGTTAGACTTACTTCAAACCAATCTTGGTTTGCAAAAAAAAGATATATAGAATTGAAATATCCGAAGGTGTGGGAAGCCTTAAATATGGTTGAATTACAGTTAGCTAAGTATAAAAACTGGGAAGCACAACAAAGTTTTGCCGGTAAAAAATTGTATTTCAAGGAAAAAGATGGGGAAGTATTATTCAATTTCGTATTGGAGGGAAGCGGAGTTAGGGTGGTGGAGCAAAACTGTATTGAGGTTGACAAAAATGGAGCAGTTTCAGTTGAAAATTCTAAGATTTGTGCTGGATTGGGTGATGGCTTACAATAATTAAATGAAAATACTAATCACTGGCGGAGCTGGATATATTGGGTCTCATGTTAATAAGCTATTGTCCTCTGAGGGCCACGAGACAATTATTTTGGATAATCTTTCAAAGGGTTATGAAAAGTTGGTAAAATGGGGCAAATTTATAAAAGGTGATGTGGAAGATGGTGTGCTTTTGGAGCAAATATTTAGGGAAAATCAAATTGAGTTGGTGGTGCACTGCGCGGCTTTTATTGAAGTTGGTGAGTCAGTTAAAGAACCTGAAAAATATTACCAAAATAATTTTTGTAATACAGTTGGACTTTTAAAGGCAATGAGAGAGTTTGGAGTAAAAAAAATACTATTTTCATCCACCGCAGCAACTTATGGTGAACCCAAGTACACTCCAATTGACGAACTTCATGCACAAGTTCCCGTTAACCCCTACGGTAGAAGTAAATTAATGGTGGAACAGTTATTTGCTGACGCTAGACTGGCTTGGGGACTGGAATATGTAATTTTTCGTTTTTTTAATGTCTGCGGAGCTAGTAGCGATGGCACTGTGGGGCAGCTGTATGAGCCAGCCACTCATTTAATGGCTGCTTGTTTTGAAGCTATTGTTGGTAAAAGGCCAGAAATGAAACTGTTTGGAACGGACTGGGAAACCAAAGATGGTACTTGTATGAGAGATTATATCCATGTGGAAGATCTGGCTTTGGCCCATAGTTTGGCGATAAAGTATTTAGATAACGGTGGCAAAAGCGATTGCTTTAACTTGGGTAGTGGAAAGGGCTATACAGTTAGAGAAGTTATAGAGTCTGTTAAGCGGGTAACAGGAAAAGATTTTCGGGTGGAAGAAGTGGGCAGACGAGAAGGCGACCCGATGACACTTTTGGCATCTAGTCAAAAGGCTAAAGATAAGCTGGGTTGGGAGCCAAAATGGACTGAGCTAGATAAAATTGTTGAAAGTGCCTGGATGTGGTTTAAGAAGAATAATTAGTCCCTTTGGCTTAATTCTGGAATTAAACATCCTAGTGTTAAATACTTGTCCATAAGAGTGTTTTTTAGGCTTAGGATTGCAATTCTGGCTTCATCGGTTACATCTAGTGACATAAAATCATTTAGGGTAACCCAGCGAAAATCACTATGTTCTTTGCTTATTATAACTTCAGTATGTTCTGTTTTAGCTATGCCTACGAGTTCTACCAAAGTTAAGCCAATATAGTTGGAGTTTGACACATTGGCTTGGGTTAATAGATGGCTAGAGTAATATGCAAGCCTAGACACAACAATTGCGGGTAAGCCAGTTTCTTCAAATACTTCTCTTTCCATGGCAAAATTTATATCTTGACCTTCCTCAAGTTTACCTCCGGGAAGTTCCCATTTGCTTGGTTTCCAACTGCTCGACGAAGCGCGTTTGATTAATAAAAATTTTTTAGCAGGGTTTATTACAATAGCCCGATTTACCAATAGTACTTTTGCGGTATTTATTTGTTCCAAAGTTGATAGTGGTTTTTAAAAACTAAGGTAGAATATCACACTGGTGGTAAAATGGAACATTGCCATCGTGTCCGCCAAGGCGGATAAATTGGAACTGGTTAGTCTTCGCATATTGTTGGTAATATATACAATATAGCAATGCCATCGTGTTGGAACTGGTAGACAAGCACGTTTCAGAAGCGTGTGTCGCAAGACATGAGGGTTCGACTCCCCCCGATGGCACTATTCAACAGTAGTACTTTGGAAGTTTGTCTGTGTATACTAAAAAAATGAAGATATTAATTACTGGTGGTGCAGGGTATATTGGATCACATATTAATAGAGCCATGTCAGGAGTTGGACACGATACTTTTGTTATTGATGATCTCTCGAAAGGTTACGAAAAGTTGGTAAAATGGGGTAAATTTTTAAAAGGTGATGTTGGAGATTCTAAGCTACTTGATACAATTTTTGCCGAAAACGAAATTGATTTGGTAATTCACTGTGCCACCTTTGTACAGATAACAGAGTCAATAAGAGAACCTGAAAAATACTATAAAAATAATTTTTATAATTCCTTAGTTTTAATTGAAGCAATGAAAAGGGCTGGGGTAAAAAAGATGTTATTTTCATCTACCACTGGAGTGTATGGAGAACCCAAATATATTCCCATTGATGAAAATCATCCAAAGGTTCCAATAAGTCCATATGGTTGGAGCAAGTTGATGGTGGAACAGTTGTTGTGGGATGCCCAAAGGGCTTGGGGACTTGAATCTATAGTATTTAGATATATAAATGTTAGTGGAGCAAGCTCGGATCTAAGTATTGGTCAGCTATATGAACCAGCTACTCATTTGGTAGCGATATGTTTTGAAGCAATTGTCGGACGTAGGCCCGAAGTTGAAGTTCATGGTACTGATTGGGCCACCAAAGATGGTACTTTTGTGCGAGATTATATTCATGTGGAGGACTTGGCTTCGGCTCATTTACTGGCCCTTAAGTATCTGGATAATGTAGGTGTAAATGAGGCTTTTAATTTGGGTAGTGGAAATGGTTATACCGTTTGGGAAGTTATTGAGTCAGTAAAGCGGGTCACTGGCCAGAATTTTGTGGTAAAAAATATTGGCCGAAGGATAGGAGATGTGGAGACTATGATTGGCTCTAGTAAAAAAGCCAAGGATCTATTGGGTTGGGAGCCAAAATGGACTGAACTAGACAAAATTATTGACAGCGCTTGGATGTGGTTTAAGAAGAATAATTAGGAACAGCCATGAGGGTTCGACTTCCCCGGTGGCAGATAATTGACTTTAAATATTCAAAAGCGTATATTCTCGAATTATTGGAAATAGATTTCCAATAAAACCATAGCTACTGGTTTTGTAGCTAGTTGTACTTTAAAAGGTAGGTGAAGTGTGAGAATTGTAGCAGATGAAGAAAAAGGAACATGGACCTTTATACCAGTTACCAATAAAGAATTCTCGATGCTAGCCAAGGTTGCAGGGAAATTGGACCTTTGTCAGAAACTTAAATACCGTAATATGGTGTCCCGCAAGGACGGGAGTATTGCTCATTTGGAATTTGAGATTGGACCTGCTGATGACGAAAAATCTAAACCCGACGCCTTGATTTTGCGAGGTATTGGGACGGAAGATAAAAATCAACTTGCTAGTATTCGCAATACCTGTTTTTTTGGCCCCGGTGGCTTGATTTACTTGGGTGTTGCCAGTATCGAGGGTGTGGAGGGGGTTGTGTTTACTGGTGAGTTTTGCAAGGTATGCGGAAGGGATATGATTGGCTTGGCGCAGTGTGAAACCCTTACTTGTCATGATTGTGCATCCAAATGTGAACATCAGTATAAGCGGGGTGCTTTTCATGGCGGAGAAGTGGATATTGGAGTTGCTGACGTCTGCACAAAATGTGGTAGAGTTCGACCAAGGGCTGAAGGTGAAAGCGAACTGACCTTGGCTCAACACCACCAGAATGTTCGAAATGAGCTTGGGGTAAAAATTCACTACATCGGTGGACCTTAAGTCATTTTCTGGGTTAAGTATAGCTATCTTCAGGAGTCCGCCGCTGGTGGGCTCCTGAAATCTTCTTTACACTTCAAGTGCACCACGTTCTAGTGTAAGATACAAAAACGCCAATGTAGCCAAGATGGTCACGGCACTGGTCTGAAAAACCTGGGATGTTGGTTCGAGTCCAACCATTGGCACTTAGTTAGTCGTTAGCTGTTCGTCATAAGCTATTAGCAATTAGCTGTAGGCTAAAGGCTATAATCTGATGTATAAGTTTGAAATACTTTTAGTGTGGAATAAGGCTTTGGTTCTCGTGGAGTTATCATACAATGTAAATAAAAAACTCCCTAGTTATGAAATAAATGGCCTTGGCGACCAACTTCGTCGCGCTGTAACATCAATAGCCATAAATATTGCAGAAGGATCAGGTGGCAGTAGTGATGCTGATTTCTTAAAATTCCTGCATATTTCCAGAAAATCTCTATAAGAGGTTGTTGCAATATTAAAATTAGCCGAAAGATTGCATAAAGTTGATATTAATAAAGCGCTAGAACAAACTGAAAAAACTGGTAAAATACTATCAGGTCTTATTCGTAGCTTGAGGTCTGGTGACTAAAGACTAATAGCTATCGACTAATTTTGCGAGAATAGTTCAATTGGTAGAATGTCTCCTTGCCAAGGAGAAGGTTGCGGGTTCGAGTCCCGTTTCTCGCTCAAAAATATTGATAGAGTATAATTTAATATGCAAAAAAATACACTAATATACGGTGGGACATCTGGACTGGGACTGGAATTAGCAAAATTAAGCCAAGCTAGAGGCGAGCGGGTGTTTATTACAGGCAGAAAAGATCCAAATATAGATGGTTTAAATTTTATTTTGGCAGATTTTGGTTTGCCAGAAACAACTAGAGAAGTGGTGACGAATATAATGGAAAATACCAATAATATTGTAATTAACAACTTTTATTGTGTGGCTGGTTTTTACCAGGAGGGTACAATAAATGAATTAAGTGTGAAAGATGTAGACAAGATGTTAGAAGTAGGTGCCAGGGCTCCGATTTATTTACTTAGTGAGTTACTTAAAAGAAATCAGCTGGATACTTTTTTGGCGGTAACATCGACTTCTCAGTGGATTCCAAGGGAAAAAGAACCCATTTATAATTTTGTAAAAGCAGGTCTTGGTCATTTAGCCGAAGGGGTGTCACTGGGTGGAAATATAGCAAAAACTTTGCACGTGGCACCGGCTGGTATGAAGACAGCTTTTTGGAAAAATATCGACAAAGATACTTCAAAAATGCTTGATCCTGTGGATGTTGCCAGAATAATTCTGGAGCAAATGGATGGCGAGTATACTTTTAGATATACAAGAATTAATAGGGATCCACTTAAGGTTGAAATAATGAAGGAAAGATAGACTTATCTTACACTTTCAACTTTAAGATGCTTGCCTTCAGCAAGGCCCCATTCGACAAAGCCCGTGACAACTACTTTTTGGTTTACTTTGCCCATTAGATCTTTTCTTAGCTCAGAATTGATTGGAACTATCGGTAAACTTTTTACCGGAGTGCTCTCCCCTCTTGCGCTAGTGGTGTCAATTAGTTCAGTTATAAATTCTAGTGAAATGGTGTAGTCTACTCCGTCATAATTAGCCTTGGGATCATACCGTAGGGTTCCAGGCAATTCTATATTCTTTGGCTTTTCTTGAGGATTGGGCAAAGTATTATCGCAAGCTTTGTATTGACAATTTTTACCATAGTCGCGAACTACATAACTACCGTTGGGGCACAGTTTTGCCTCGGCAGTACATGGTTCCCTATTTATTTCTGCTGGTTTACTTGTCATGCATCCGGCTAAAATTAGAGTTAAAACGAGTAGGGATAATTTAATTGCCTTCACTCCTGAGTATAGCAAATTTGTTATAATTCCCCAGTTGGCCACTTAGCGTTCGCACAAGGCGGACAGGCACTTGGCAGTTCTTTGGTAATCTTGGCCACTTAGCTCAGTTGGTAGAGCATCCCGTTTACATCGGGGCGGTCGGGGGTTCAAGTCCCTCAGTGGCCACATGGGAAGTAAAACATTTAGTAGTGGGTTTAATAAAAAAATTAGTATAAACGTTAATGGTACGGAAGTTTCAAGTAGTAATGATCTAACCGATGAGCAAAAAGAGATAGTTAGAAAAGCCATGCAACAAGTAAAGGATGCTACTAATAATTTAGGATTTGAAAATATTTTGCCAATCGAGCCCAAGCCTTTGGAAAATAAATCCAAGCCAGTATTAGTCGGTAATTCTAACAATAAATTTATCACAGTTGCTTTGGTTATATTTGCAATTTACTTTGTGCTAAAGGTGGTTTTAAAAGTGTGGTAAGTATTGTATAATCTAGCCATGCCGCCGTGGTGAAATTGGCAGACACGTACGCTTGAGGTGCGTATGCCGCGAGGCTTGGGGGTTCAAGTCCCTCCGGCGGCACATGATTAAACTGCTAGATAGTGGTAACTATAAATTAATTCAAACCAGAGCAGCCACAAAAGTGCTGGACTTGGGTCGAGAAAAAGTATTTGCTTGGATTATGGCTGGAGAAATTGGAGAAATATTGGTAACTACCCACAAACCACATAAAGTTGATCATGTTCTAGCTGTGGGTAAATTTGCACTTTATGATGTAAATAATGAGCCGAACTTGGTGGATAATATACATCTTGAACTAGAAGTTGGGCTAAATGTATGGCAAGGCTACCTACTACTTACTGGACTTCCAAATGATGAAAAAATCAGAGGAAGGATAATTCCTACTTCGGAGTTGGTTGGGTTGGTAGATGGACAGAAATAGTGTAAAATAAGGCTCTAGATTGCCCTGTCGTCTAATGGTAGGACAGCAGCCTTTGGAGCTGTTTATTGTGGTTCGAATCCATGCAGGGCAACAAAATTGAGCGCTTTGAGATGTCCGATGTTACTATGTTTCCCCTATTTTACCTTTGAAATTGAATTTGTATCTCTAAAAACAGCGAACGGATTAAGCCTGTAGAATGTTAAAATGTTTTATGAATAAACTTTCTGTTGTTTTAGAAAATTGTTATGGAATAGGAAAATTGTCTACAGATTTTGATTTTTCTAGAACAAAAACTTGTGCAATATATGCTCCGAATGGGTTGATGAAAACTTCTTTTGCTAAGACTTTTAAAGATTTGAGTATAAATAAAGATACTTCTGATTTAGTGTTTCCCGAAAGAAAAACTAAAAGACAAATTATTGATGAAAGTGGAAACGAAATTAAGCCAGAAGAGGTTTTTGTTGTGGAACGTTATAATCAGGATTATGGTTCAGATAGACTTTCTACATTATTAGTTACAAAAGAATTAAAAGATGATTATGATGATGCATATCGTGAGATAGAGGCTGAGAAAAATATTTTTATAAAGAAACTTAAATCTATATCTCAAAGTAGTGATTGTGAACACGAGGTTATTCAAAGTTTTAATAAAGATGCGAGTTTATTTGAAATATTGGAACAGGTATTTCCGTTGCTCAATAGTAAACAGATACAGTATACATTTAGATATAATGATGTTTTTGACAAAAAAGGAAATGTTAAGAAATTTATCGACAAAAATAAAGATTTACTTAAGTCATATTTTACTAATTATGAATCAATAATTAGTAAATCTGCATTTTTTAAAAAGTCGAGTAATACGTTTGGTACGTATCAAGCCAGAGAAATTCTTAGGTCTGTTTCCGATAATTCATTTTTTGAAGCTGGTCATTTATTGGAGTTATCTAATGAAACAAAAATAAAATCTTCTAATGAATTAAAAAATATTCTTGAAGACGAAATTAATAAAATTTTAAGTGATAAAGATTTAAAAAATATTTTTGATAAGATTGACAAAGAAATTAGTGCGAATGCTGAATTAAGATTATTTAAAGAAGTTATAGAAAAGAATAATTTTTTACTATTAGAACTCAACGATTATATAGAATTCAATAAAAAGGTTTGGTTGGGATATTTGGATCAAATGGGTCAAGATGTTGCTTCTCTTTTAAAGAATTTTAATGAGAAGAAGCAAATTTTAGAGAGTATTATCTCTAAGGCTAAAAAAGAAAGAACGGATTGGGAAAAATCGGTAGATGAGTTTAACAAAAGGTTTGTTGGTGTCCCATTTGAATTGAAAATAATAAACAAAGAGGATGTTATGTTAAAAACAGAGGCTCCTGCTGTAGAATTTGTTTTTTTTGATTCCCAAGGTAAAAAATCTATTAAGAAAGAAGATTTACTTTGTGTGTTGAGTCAGGGAGAATGTAGAGCTTTATATTTATTGAATATAATTTTTGAAGTTGAAGCAAGAAAGAAAATAAGACAAAGGACTTTTTTTGTAATTGATGATATAGCTGATTCTTTTGACTATAAAAATAAGTATGCCATTATTCAATATTTGATGGATATGTCAGAAGTTGATAATTTTTTCCAGATTATTCTGACTCATAATTTTGATTTTTTAAGAACAATTGAATCAAGAAATATTGTTAAATATTCAAATTGTTTTTTTGCTTTTAAAGAAAAATCAGAAATATTTATTAAAGCTGCTACTGGTGGGATAAAAAATCCATTTGTGAATGATTGGAAAAATGATTTATCTAATAATAGAAAATTAATATCATCGATTCCTTTTGTTAGAAATATTATTGAATATACTGATGGTGAAAATGATCAAAATTATAAAAAATTAACCTCGTTATTGCATTGGAAATGCGATAGTGATTCTATATTAGTGTCTGATTTAAAAATTGTCTTTGAAAGTGTTTTGCATAATATTTCATTTCCTAGTTCTAATTTAAGTAATAAAGTTCTTGATTTTATTTTTTCTGAATCCGAGTCTTGTTTAAAGGATCCTTTGGGTATTAATTTTGAAAATAAAATTATACTTTCGATTGCTATCAGATTATTGGCAGAGAAATTTATGGTTAATAAAATAAATGATCAAGCTTTTTGGAATCAAATATCATCATATCAAACATATGAATTAATTAAAAAATATAAAACTATGTTTCCAACGGATTTAAGTAACATTGACATATTAGAAGAAGTGAATTTAATAACACCTGAGAACATTCATTTAAATAGTTTTATGTATGAACCAATTTTGGATTTAGGAGATGAACATTTAAGAAAGTTATATTGTGATGTTAAAGGATTGAAAAATTAAATATTAATGTTTTTCTGTTTGTATTTCTTTATTGTGTAAATATAAATTAAGGTTCAACCCAGTAATTAAATTTCTCTTTGCAGTGATGGTTCCCTCTCTTAAAACGTATCTTGAATATTCTGCTAAATCAGTTTGTTGATCTTCTGGAAAAATATTATTAAGAATTAAAATTTCTTTT
>CAYTYZ010000012.1:35988-41090 GCA_964442385.1 uncultured Gammaproteobacteria bacterium | reverse complement strand
CCTCAATGAAACTGGCTCCATACAAAATTGTCCTGATCCTATTTTTTACATCAATCTGTGTGGTTCTCTCCTTGAGAATCAAAGACAAGATAGTGGCTCAGTGGTTGGGTATTGTCTTGCTCTATCAGTCTAGACCCAAATATTGGCTATATAACAAAAACGATAGTACCAACCGGGTTATTGATGTGCCAGAAATACCAAACATTGGCCTGGTGGCAAAAAAATCAGTTGAAAAAGTTGTCAAAAGTTCGGTTGAAGTAGACGTTGCTGATTTGATGAAACTGGAACAACTTATCAATACAGGTAGGGTAGCGGTTCGTTATCAATTTGGGAATAAAGGCATATGAGCATATTTAACAAATCAGGTAAAGCTAGTAGCCGTGCTCAAATCCAAATAAAAGAGGTTGTGGATAACATACTAGTGCTTCCAAATCAGGAATACCGAATGATTCTGGAAACCTCTTCAGTAAACTTTGAACTAAAAAGTGAAGATGAGCAGGATGTGATTATTGATAGCTTTCAAAACTTTTTAAACTCACTACCTTGTGAAATACAGATTCTGGTGAGAGTTAGGGAAGTGGATATTGATCGCTACGTGGAAGATATTGGTAAAACTAGAGACAAGGAAATTGTGCCAGCTTATCGAAAACAAATTGATGGCTACTGCGCATTTGTGAAAAAACTAGTTTCGGGAAACAAAATTCTATCTAGGCGCTTTTATGTAGTTATCCCCTACCGGCATACGGAGCGAAAGAAGGATCTTAAACTAATTAAAGAACATTTGAATTTGGAAAGAGACATTATTATCAAAGGTCTGGAGCGGATGCAGATGAAAGCAAGAGCCATAACTGGTCTAGAAATACTTAATTTATTCTACGGCTTTTACAATCCTGAAAATCTCAAAACTCAGGCATTGACTAGGGACACCGTGGAAGCATTACTAAAAAACAACTATGTTTAACTTAAAAAAGAAAATCAGTAGATTGAAACCAATTCGCAATTGGCAAAGACGGCGCAAACTTAAAGCCCTAACCAATCAGGCAGTAAAAATTGCCTTTGGTAGTCAAGATCAAACTGATTTAATCTCCTATAGCGGACTTAAAGAGGAATCTTCATACCTGCAAATAAATGACAGGTATGTCAGGACGCTCTTCGTGTCTGGATATCCCTATGTAGCATCTACTGGCTGGCTTAATAACCTAATTAATTTTAATCACGATATTGATATTAGTTATCACATTGAGCAAGTGGATCCACTGACTGCCTTACCAAAACTAATAAGAAAAATAACAGAACTGGAGTCTACTAAGCGCACTATGCTTAAAGAGGGCAGAGTCATTGGTTCAGAAATTACTGATCCTTTGGAATCAGCCATGGAACTGAAAGACAAAATTCAGCGCGGTATGGAGAAACTGTTTCAAGTTTCCATTTATATGACGGTAAGTGCCCAAAACTTGATGGAACTTAACAAAATTACCAAGCTACTGGAAACTGTCATGCAAACCAGACTGTTTTATATTAAACCTGCAACCTTTCAACAAATTGAAGGCTTGCAATCAATTCTTCCCAGATGTGAAAATAAACTGGCTCAAAAAAGAAATCTAGATAGTTCTAGTGCTGCATTATCGTTTCCTTTTGTATCTTCTGAATTAGTCCAGGAGTCAGGCATACTTTATGGAATTAATAAATCTAATAATTCTCTAGTAATTATTGATAGATATAGCTTAAATAACGCTAATTCCATTATTTTTGCTCAATCAGGATCTGGTAAAAGCTACACTGCTAAGGTGGAAATCCTAAGACACCTGATGCAGGGCACCAAAGTTATCATTATTGATCCAGAGCGAGAGTATAAACAACTAGCCGCCAGTGTGGGTGGCACCTATATTAAGTTATCCAGTAGTTCTAAGGAGAAAATTAATCCCTTCCAATATACAGCTAACGCTGTAATTGATGAAAACAATCTTTCAGAACACATTCAAGATTTAACTGAGCTAATCTCGCTGATGGTTGGGTCATTAACCTCTGAAGAACGGGCAGTTGTTGACCGCGCACTGCTTCTAACTTACAAAGAATTTGGCCTTACTACCAGAAAAAACGGCAAACGACCAAAGAAAATTAAGTATCCCCTGCTTAAGGACTTTTACAAAAATCTTAAAAGTATTAAGCATAAGGATCTGGCCAATAGACTAGAGCGATTTGTTAAGGGATCGCTGTCTACGGTCTTTGACTCCCAAACCAACATTAGTCTGGATAACCGCTTGATTGTTTTTGATATTAAAGATTTATCAGAGTCAATTCGCTCCGTCATGATGATGGTAGTGGCTAACTTCGTAAATAACGAGGTAAAGCAAAATCCACAAAAAAGAATGCTAGTAATTGACGAGGGCTGGATACTACTGCAAGAACCAGAAAGTGCTAGATTCCTTGCCGGTTTAGTAAGAAGAGCTAGGAAATATTACCTAGGCGTAACCATTATTTCCCAACAAGCTAATGATTTTCTAAATCAAGAATATGGTAAAGCCATTGCTAGTCAATCTTCCCTAAGAGTACTCATGCGCCAAGACACTACTACAATTAAGAAAGTTGCAGAAGAATTCCACTTATCAGCCTATGAACAGCACTACCTGCTAACTTGTGATCGTGGTGAAGCACTTTTAATTGCCGATCAAAATCATGTAGCAGTTAAAGTAGTAGCTTCCGAAGAAGAACATCCACTTTTAACGACAGATCCACGGGAAGTCTATATCTAGCTATGAATCCCAAGCTGATACTGACCCTCTGGTCATTTCGCAAAGAATTAAAATATGTACTTTGGGCAATGCTGGTTATCCTCATGTTGCCGGTAATTGCCGTAATTCTTTTGACTCAAGTAGGCCTAAATATTATTTCCGACAAATTAGTAGAGCAAATTGCAATTACCCAGACAATTGTGATCAAAGACCCGACAACTGGAGAGGTAGTAAAAGAAATTCACCCGACGGTTGTTTGGCCAACAAAGGGTGTAATTACACTAGAATTTTCAGAGTCTAGCCCATATCAAGTTTTTCATACAGGAATTGATATTGCTGGGAAACTAAACGATCCAGTTAATCCCGCTATGGATGGAAAAGTAGTTTATGCAGGTGAAGTATTTTGGGGATTTGGTAAGCATATTGTTATAGACCATGGTAATAATGTCAGAACAATTTACGCGCATCTTAACAAGATTAATGTATACAAAGGGCAGAATGTAACCACCGCAGACGTGATAGGTGGCCAAGGTAGAACAGGATGGGCAACAGGAGTTCATCTCCACTTTCAAGTCAACGTATATGGAATACCGGTAAACCCCAGGGTATTTTTAGGACTAGAGCTATGACAACTTGCTAAGTATTCCCCTTTAGCATCCATGAATACACACGAATTATTTCAAATACGGTAATTTGATTTGATTCTTTTATACTCCTGCCTAATTCTCTTTCTAGCGATTCTTTAGTAATAAATTGACTATTAGATTCAATAAGTTGTGCTACTTTTGTTTCATATTTATATGTGACCTGAGCGAACACATCTTCTGAATTAGTAGTGTCTGTTTTAATAGAAATAATATCTTTCGGGTTTAAATAATCATATTTATGATCGATATCGTAAAATCTGTGAATATTTCCGTTGGTAAATTGTCTTGAGGTGGTTAAGTCCCATTCAATATATTTATTTTTATATATCTTGCCTCGTTTAATTTTTGGAAATATCTTTGGGAATACTTGGGATTGCTTAGTATTTTTGTCAATATTTATTTCTTTGCCGTTGCAACTTATTACGTGCCATATGGATGTAAATGGCCCTTTCCGTTTATCGTATTCAACGAAAATGTGGGGAATTTCATAGTAATTGTCTCCTTTTGTGTCGATAAACAACATGTTTTCGTATGGTAAAAATCCGTAAATGTTAACTTTTGACTGATTTTTTATTGGAAAGTTTTGGAAAAAATATTCTACCTTTTCTTTTTCTTCCAAGTCCTTCTGAAAATTGTGTTCTCTTTGTTTAACCTGTTCTTGTTTTGGTTTATATACTAAATCAACATCTTTAGTAAAAGCGTATTCATTGTTGACC
This sequence comes from uncultured Gammaproteobacteria bacterium, assembly GCA_964442385.1. Taxonomy (GTDB): domain Bacteria; phylum Patescibacteriota; class Microgenomatia; order UBA12405; family UBA12405; genus CAYTYZ01. Next base: position 36,995 of record CAYTYZ010000012.1, on the reverse strand, counting down.
TCATTGTAATATCCATAGTATTCATGTATGTGGAAAACTAATCCTTTTGGATGAGCCTCGACTACGATTTGCTCGTCCCAATTCGGCTTGTTTTTCTCGTCAATAGATTTTTCTTCAAATGGATAAGTGGAATCGCCTATATCTCTTAACAATAGAGACTGATGTGTAGGATGAATACCAATAAGTTTAAGTAATTTGTTTTTATTGTTAACGGAAAAACGAATTTCGGAAACTTGCGATCTTCTCTTGATCAGCAGTGATATGCCAAAAAATGCGAACAGTATTCTGTCGTTTTTTGGCATCATTAACGCATGCTCTAGATCTCCTTTTCCCCAAAGAAAAAACTCCATAACACCCTTCTTACGTAGAGATTCCCTGAACATGTCGTAAGATTTCTTAGAAAAGTTTACTGGGGCTGCTAACAAAAAGCCGTATGGTATCTCCTTTTTGATCGACTCGTTAATAATTTCGTTTATTCTTTTGGGTCCAACTTCCTTCTCTCTTTTACATTGGATCATCCATAAATTTCCTTCTAGCGCGTGTTTACCTTCCTCAATGTCTTCGTCAAGTTCTGCATCATCAATATTAGTGACGACATTTGATTTTTCCCAGGCTCGTGCGTCATAGCCTTCATCCATTCCAGTTCTACCTGTTGGTTCAATTTTATACCAATCACGAAAATCGTAGACAAGCTCCCTCACCAGATCTTCAAACCTCTTTGGCTCGAGGTCTTCAAAATGTAATGGGTTTAACGTTTTAGAAGTAGCCATTTTATCAGGATTATAGCAACTAACTGATTTTTTATCAGTTGCGTACTATAATGATTAAGTATCTATTGGTATTAAATTAATAAGAAATCTATGGACGAGCTGTTAACACTAAAAGAGGCTGCAAAAGTTCTTAAAGTTCATCCCAACACCTTGAGAGATTGGGACAAAAAGGAGATACTTATCGCAGTCAGGATCGGTATCAAAAAGAGTTTGAGATATCGTAAGGCTGATATAGAA
>CAYTYZ010000012.1:26778-35978 GCA_964442385.1 uncultured Gammaproteobacteria bacterium | reverse complement strand
AAAATTTATTGACAAGAAAAATAAATAATATGGCTAAAGAAAAGAAACAAAAAACTATTGAGGAAACGCTTTGGGAGTCTGCTAACAAATTAAGGGGTGCAGTTGAACCCTCAGAATATAAACACGTTGTTCTCGGATTAATATTTCTCAAATTTGCTAACGATAAGTTTGACGAACGAAGAAAAGAGTTAGTTGCTGAAGGTAAAGATAAATACATTGACATGGTTGAGTTCTATACCATGAAAAATGTATTTTACCTTCCGGAAATCTCCAGATGGGACTATTTAATTAACAATGCAAAACAAAGTGATATTGCAATCAAAATTGATACTGCATTGTTTACAGTCGAAAAAAATAATTCAGCACTTAAGGGTGCTCTCCCAGACAATTACTACTCTCGTCTGAATTTAGATGTAGCTAAATTAGCATCACTTCTCGACACTATAAATAAAATAGACACATTGAAAGATAAATCTCAGGACATAGTAGGACGTATATACGAATACTTTTTAAGTAAATTTGCCTTGGCAGAAGGTAAGGGCAAGGGCGAATTTTATACACCAAAGACTATCGTGAATTTAATTGCGGAAATGATTGAGCCATATAAAGGGACGATCTATGATCCCTGCTGTGGATCAGGTGGAATGTTTGTTCAATCGGTGAAATTTATTGAGAGTCATCAAGGAAATAAAAAAGAATTATCAATACATGGTCAAGAAAATATTGCTACCACGTATAAGCTTGCAAAAATGAATCTCGCTATACGTGGTATTTCCGCCAACCTTGGCGCTAATCCAGCTGATACGTTTGCGAATGATCAGCACAAAGACTTGAAAGCTGATTTTGTAATGGCTAATCCCCCATTTAATCAGAAAGACTGGAGAGCTTCTGATGAGCTTACAACTGATCCTCGTTGGAGTGGTTACGATGTGCCTCCTTCAAGTAATGCAAATTATGCTTGGATTTTAAATATCGTCTCCAAGTTATCCGAAAATGGTGTTGCCGGTTTTCTCCTTGCCAATGGTGCGCTATCTGGGGGTGGAGAAGAATATAAAATTCGAAGAAAGCTGATAGAAAATCATTTAATTGAAGCAATATTAATTTTGCCTAGGAACTTATTTTATACAACAGATATCAGCGTTACTCTTTGGATCATTAATAAGAACAAAAAAGATAGGACTTTCGAAATAAACGGCAATATAAAGAAGTATAGAAATAGGCAGAACGAAATATTATTTATGGATTTACGTCAAACTGGAGAACCCTTCGAAAAAAAGTACATACAATTTTCAGCCGAGGAAATAAAAAAAATAACAACAACTTATCACAGTTGGCAGCTAAATGGATTTGAAAAGTCTTATCAAAATACGCCAGAGTATTGCTATAGCGCAACTTTACAAGAGGTTACAAGCAAAGATTATTCCCTTGTGCCAAGCAAATACATTGAGTTTATAAATAGAGATGAAAATATTGATTTTGAAGAAAAAATGCGAAGTTTGCAAACATCATTTAGAGAATTGTTAAAGGCTGAAGCTGAATCAAAAGAAGATTTACTTGCTGTATTTAAAGAACTTGGTTATGAAATCAAATTATAAAGTTTTAGGTCCATACATTAGAGAAGTTAACCAACGGGATACTGAATTGAACGTTTCTACACTCCTTGGTGTAAGTATACAAAAAAAATTTATTCCCTCTATTGCCAATATTATTGGCACTGATATGTCTACATATAAGATTGTAAAAAGAAATCAATTTGCGTATGGACCCGTTACTTCTAGAAATGGAGACAAGATCTCAATAGCCTTGTTGGATAATTATGATAGAGCGATAATCTCACAGGCATATATTCCTTTTGAGGTTAGAGACACAAATGAATTGTTACCAGAATATTTAATGATGTGGTTTAGAAGGCCTGAATTTGATCGTTATTCTCGTTTTATGTCACACGGAAGTGCAAGAGAAATTTTTAGTTGGGATGAGATGTGCAATACGGAGTTACCGGTTCCTTCGATAAAAAAGCAAAAAGAAATTATAAAGGAGTATAAGGTGTTGATAGATAATATAGAACTTAGCAATAAGCTCATAGAAAATCTTCAGGAAACCGCACAGACGATCTACAAACAGTGGTTTGTAGATTATGAGTTCCCAGATGAAAACGGAAAACTATATAAATCAAGCGGTGGAGAGTTGATTGAGAGTGAATTAGGTAAAATTCCAAAAGGATGGTCGATAAGTAAAATTGGGAACTTTTGTGATGTTAAGGGAGGCAAGAGATTGCCAAAAGGTGAAGAATTAAATGGAGACAAAAGCGGTAATCCATATATAAGAGTTGCAGATATGAGTAAATCTAAATTTATTGTCTTGAATAGAGGGTTTCAATATGTAAATAATGATTTGCAGAAACAAATATCAAGATATATTGTTTCTGAAGGTGATGTAATAATTTCCATTGTCGGGACAATAGGTTCTGTAAATGTAATCCATGAGTCACTGGATAAAGCAAATTTGACAGAAAATTGTGTCAAATTAACAAATTTTAACGACATAAACGCTGATTTTATTTATCATTTTCTAACTTCTTCCCCCGGGAAACAGGTTATTGAAACTAAAACTGTTGGAGGAGTACAAGGAAAATTACCTTTGTACAACATTCAATCAATTCCCATTATTTGCCCTCCTGAATATCTACTCTCTAAGTTTAAGAAACTTATATTAAGCTTAAATTTATTAATGAAAATAAAAACTTCTCAGGTCATTGAATTGTGGGCATTAGTAGATTTATTACTTGCGAAATTATCAAAGTTAGAAAATTAAACTATGAAATTTACTGAAGAGACATTAGAAAATGCTGTAATCGAGCTCTTTGAAACAGTCCAAATACCCCATGTTCATGGTGAGACTATTCATAAGGAAATGGATGATGTCTTGCTTCGTGATGATCTAAAACAATTTCTTCTCGATAAATATTCCGATGAAGATATTACGGTTAATGAAATAGAATCAATTATTCGAATGTTGGATTTATATCCAAGCTCAGCTCTATATGAGAGTAACAAAGCTATCATGAAAATAATTTCTGATGGATATATATTAAAACGAGAGGATAGGAGCAAGAAAGATATATTTATTGAACTTATTGACTATGAAAATTTGGAAAATAATATTTTTAAGATAGTTAATCAGCTTGAAATACAAGGCTATGAGAAAAGAATTCCTGATGGAATAGTCTATGTGAATGGTTTACCAGTAGTAGTCCTGGAGTTTAAAAGTGCTATAAAAGAAAACACAACAATTAAAGATGCATACGTTCAACTAACTACTCGTTATCGAAGAGATATTCCAGAGCTTTTTAAATACAATGCGTTCTGTGTTATCAGTGATGGTGTGAATAATAAAATGGGTTCATTCTTTGCCACTTACGACTTCTTCTATGCTTGGAGAAAGGTGAATAATAATGACGAGCCAGTTGAGGGAATTGACTCACTTTACACAATGATTAATGGGCTATTTAACAAACGAAGATTACTTGATGTCATCCATAATTTTATTTACTTCCCCGACTCAGCAAAAACAGATGTAAAGATTGTTTGTCGATATCCTCAGTATTATGCGGCCAAAAAGCTATTTGAAAATATTAAAACTAATATGAAACCTAATGGAAGTGGTAAAGGTGGTACATATTTTGGTGCGACGGGTTCTGGTAAGAGTTTCGCCATGCTTTATTTAACTCGATTACTCATGAGAAGTAAGGAGCTTTCTAGTCCAACTATTGTACTTATAACCGATCGTACCGATCTAGATGATCAATTATCTGAACAATTTACTAATGCAAAGATATTCGTTGGAGATGAAAACATAATTAGTGTTGAAAGTCGAGGCGAACTCAAGAGTAGACTTCAGGGAATAAAGAGCGGTGGTGTATTCCTTACAACAATTCAAAAATTTACTGAGAGCACAGAGTTATTGACTGACAGGACCAATGTTATTTGTATATCTGATGAGGCGCATCGTACACAGATAAACTTAGACCAAAAGGTTAAAGTTACTGAGACCGGAGTCGAGATTACATATGGTTTTGCAAAGTATCGTCACGACTCACTTCCTAATGCAACGTATGTCGGTGTTACTGGAACCCCGATTGATGGAACACTGGCAGTATTTGGTGAAATTACCGACGCTTACACTATGAGAGAGTCAGTCGAAGATGAAATAACAGTAAGAATCGTCTATGAGGGTAGAGCTGCAAAAGTGTTACTCAATGAAGAAAAGTTAAATGAAATAGAAAATTACTACAAAAAATGTGCCGAAGAAGGTACAAACGAATATCAAATAGAAGAAAGCAAACGAGCAGTTACACAAATGGAAGTTATATTAGGTGACCCTAAAAGACTAAAACTTCTGGCGCAAGATTTCGTAGAACACTATGAGAAACGTGTAGAAGAAGGCGCCTCAGTAATTGGAAAAGTTATGTTTGTTTGTTCGAGTAGACCTATTGCCTATAATTTCTACAAAGACGTAGTCGCGCTACGTCCTCAATGGATTGAATCAAAACTTTCAGAAGACATATCGAAGTTGTCATCAGAAGAAAAGCAAAAATTAAAGCCTATTGAGAAAATTAAGATGGTTATGACCCGACACAAAGATGATTCAAAAGAACTTTATGAGATGCTTGGAACTAATGAAGACAGAAAAGAATTAGATCGACAGTTTAAGATTGCTAATTCAAACTTTAAAATAGCGCTTGTTGTTGATATGTGGCTCACAGGCTTTGATGTTCCATTCCTTGATACAATTTATATCGATAAGCCGGTTCAACAACACTCGCTCATTCAGACAATCTCAAGAGTAAATCGCGTGTATGAGGGAAAAGAAGTTGGACTTGTAGTGGATTACATTGGCATCAAAAACAATATGAACTTAGCCTTAGCTAAATACGGGAAAGTTCATAGCGACGATTTTGCAGATTCAAGTAAGGCTGTGGTTATGGTTAAAAACCAACTAGATCTTTTAGATAAGTTATTCGTAAAATTTGATAAATCTGCTTACTTCAACGGATCGCCTCTAGAAAAATTGAGATGTTTAAATAATGCTTCTGAGTATGTTCAGTTGACAGAAGACATTGAAAAAAGATTTATGGGTATGGTAAAAAAATTGAAATCCGCATACGATTTGAGTTGCTCAAGCGAGGAAATTAGTAACGTTGAACGAGATCATATTCATTTCTTTTTAGCCATACGATCAATAATATTTAAATTGACTAAGGGTGAAACTCCAGATGCTACTCAGATGAATGAGCAAGTCCGGAAAATGATAGAGGCGGCATTAATAAGTGACGGGGTGGAAGAAATATTCAAAATTGATAAAAGGGATACGGATATTGATATCTTTAGCGATGAATACTTATCGAAAATTGATAAAATAAATCTTCCAAATACACGAGTAAAACTCCTACAAAAGCTTCTTGAGAGAGCAATAAGTGAGTTTAAAAAAACTAATAGAATTAAAGGGATTGATTTTTCTAAGAAATTGAAGAAACTTGTAGATGTATACAATGAACGCAAAGACTTTGATGTTTTCCAAAGTCATGTACTAGACGATGTTGCAGAGCAGTTTTCAAATTTATTTAAGGAACTTCAAAAAGAAAGAAATTCGTTCGTCGGGCTAGGAATAGATTTTGAGGAAAAAGCTTTTTATGACATATTGAAGGCAATCGCTACAAAATATAAATTTGAATATTCAGACGATAGGTTAATAAAACTTTCCAAGGATGTTAAGTCTATCGTTGATGACAAGGCTAAATATACTGACTGGGCACAACGTGATGATATTAAAGCAGAATTAAAAGTAGATCTAATTCTTGTACTTGCTGAAAACGACTACCCTCCTGTTCCAAAAGATGAAATATTCAAGGAAATATTTGAACAAGCAGAAAATTTTAAGAAATATGCTCAAATTATTTGATCAAGGGCTGAAATGTTATTTATTGATCATTACTAGATAATTATGAAAAAAATTAAAGTATCAATCCAAGATGAAAACACACTAGTACTTTTAGAAGACGCTCAAAAGGGTGACATAATTGATCTTAAATCAATTCACGAAGCAGATATCGACAAGACTTCAATTGATAATCTGATCAAATCAATTAAGACTGAAGAATTTAAGGCACAGCTTGAGACGGCAAAGCAAGGTATTGAAAAAGAGAAAAAACTTGAAGCTGAGCTCAAAGAGAAAGATATTATCAATAGAGCTAAGGAGGCTCTTGCAAAGAAGGATCAAGAAATATCTACTCTTAACACAAAACTCGAAAGTATAACAAAGCAGGTCGAATCCGAATCTAAAGTTAAGTCCTTAGAAGAACGTCAACAAATAGAAGAAGATTTTCGTAAAAAGCTAGGTGAGAAAGAGCTTGAGATCCAAGAGGTTAAACACCAAAAGGAATTAAGTGAACAGATTTATCAAGATAAGCTTAAAGCTAGTGAAACTGCCCTGGTGTCATTAAAAGAGATGCGTTCGAGAATGAGCACCAAGATGATTGGGGAATCTTTAGAAACTCACTGCGAGAATGAGTTTAATAAACTGCGTCCAATTGCATTCCCTAAAGCTCAATTTGGAAAGGATAATGATATTTCTACTACTGGCTCTAAAGGTGACTATATTTATCGAGAATATGATGATGACGGTAATGAAATCTTAACCATAATGTTTGAGATGAAAAATGAAGATGATACTACAGCCACCAAGCATAAAAATAAAGACTTTTTTAAAGAATTAGACAAAGATCGGAAAGAAAAGAATTGTGAATTTGGGGTGCTTGTCAGTTTATTGGAAAAAGACAACGAATATTATGATGACATTGTTACAGTTCCTGATTATCCAAACATGTATGTGATTAGACCACAGCATTTTATTACTATCATTGGCTTTTTGCGACAAGGAAATTTGAAATCTCAAGAATTAAGACGAACGATTGTAACTCTTAAGAATCAAAACATTGATGTTACAAACTTTGAATCCAATATGAATGCCTTCAAAGATGCTTTTTCTAGAAACTATAATTTGGCTTCATCCCAATTTAGCACTGCTATCGAAGAAATCGACAAAACTATTGATCACTTAAATAAGGTTAAAGAGAACTTATTAAAGTCTGATAATAATTTACGATTGGCTAACAACAAAGCATCAGAGTTGACAATAAAAAGACTCACTGCAAATAGCCCAAGCGTGGCCAAGGCTTTTGATGATAGCTCTAAACAATAACAAATATGCAAGAAACCTCATTTAAACAAGTAGCAATAAAAATTATTTCTGAAGCTGGTAAACCAATACATTACAGAGAGATTACTAGGTTAGCAATAGAACAAGGATTACTGAAAAAATACGGCAAAACGCCTTGGGCGACTATGAATGCACAACTTTCAATGGATATTGTGAAAAATGGTGAGAATTCACAATTTTATCGAGAGCAACCGGGGTTTTTTGGATTAAATAAGGCAAATAATGAACAGCCAGTTGTAACATTGAAACAAATCTCAACAAAACACAGTGTTACGGAATCACTAAATTCTAAACAAAAAGGTGATATTGCTGAGGCTAGAGTTGCCGAATTGTTAACTCTTTACGGAGATGAAGGGTTAACTTGCTATAGACCAATTAGCGATGATGAGGGTATTGATATTATCGTTAAAAGGCGTGGAAAACTTGAGGTTGTTTATATTCAAGTCAAATCAAGTTTTGGATATAAGGAAAGGGGTTTTGTATCAACTGTAAAAGAGAAAAATATTGTAGATAAGGAACGAATGATTATGGTTTTTGTATATTTTGACCTATCACAAGGTGATATCTTTGATCAAGTATTTTGTATACCAGCCCCTGACTTTTTAAGGTTAACTGCAAATGAAGATAAACAACCTGGGGAACGAGTGTTTACCGTAGGTCTTCGTAACCCAGATAAATCAAAATATTCTGAGTTTATGATTGAAAAAAGAGAGTTAGCAAATAGGATTATCGAGATTATGGATAAATTATCGTAGAATATCTATATGGCACCTAATAAAATCGGTAAAAAACTAAAAGATGCAAGAAAGAAGCTTGGACTAAAGCAATCCGATGTGGCCCAAAAGGCTGATATCAGCCCAAACTATTATGCTCGAATTGAGCGTAATGAAGAAAATCCTACACTTGAAACTTTGGAACGCGTACTCAAGGCCTTGAAGCTAAAATCTGCAGATGTATTGTCTTTTTAATTCTTTTTGAGTTTGACTGGGTTAATTTTTCCTGATTTTTCATCTTCTACGATTTTGTGGGCAGCCAAATGGGCAAGCATAGCTTTTTCCTCCAGATATTTAATTGCATCCTCACGGGAACAAGGATTATTGTTTGCCTTTAGGAACTTAATTGTGGATTCGATATCCTGCTCAGTAACGTGATAGCCTGACGTTTGTGTCATATGGTCGAAGTATAGCATTTTAGATGTATCTCCCGAAATTTAAAAAATTAAATAAATCAGTGGCGAAGCCGACGCCCTCAAGGCGGCGCATAAATTCCCTGCTTTTGGTTTGTGACAGTATATTTAAACTCCCCTCCCAAAGAATCTCGCGGTCTATGATGGCCACTTTTCGATGGTGGTTGCCGGTACACAAGAAAACTTGGATACCAACTTCCTCAAGACGTCCTATTTCGCTTTCCGATTGCAGTTCATAGCCATTATTGTGGTCTTTGGGGTCTCGGGTGATGATATAGATCTTAATACCTCGTGAATATGCACGGTTTAGGGCTGGCCAGAGGGTTTTCATCCGATCAGTTGTAATGAATGGGCTTTCGATAATAACCTCGCTTCTAGCCCTATCTAAATCCTCCAGAAAGGCTTTGTAAAAAGTCTTCTCGTCATGAAGCTCGGAAGTAAAGTTATTCATTTTCTACCTCCCTACTCTCAAGAAGCACGATTTTACCCTCGACCACTTGGACGCCAAGCTCAATGAGTTTATAATAAGTCTTGATTACGTTGTTAAAAAGGTGTTCCACCCGTGGAACAGAGGGCTCACATTTATATCAAGCTAATAGTTCTTCAAAAGCAGCCTTGAAGGTTTCAAATTTTGATTCTTTAAGTTTTTCCTTAAGTTTTTCGAAATCTTCGTCGAACAGTGTTTCTTTATTAATTAAGTTGTCTGCAATAAACAGGATAGCGGAACTAGGGACCT
>CAYTYZ010000012.1:25297-26768 GCA_964442385.1 uncultured Gammaproteobacteria bacterium | reverse complement strand
AAGTCTTAATTACGCTGTTAAAAAGGTGTTCCACCCGTGGAACAGAGGGCTCACCAAAAAAGCCGTGGAATGCAGGAGCCAGCTGGATACTTTATCAATACAGTGGGTAGGCCAAACTCTGAAACTGTTAGAGCAAGATCCCTTGACAACTTGCTGCTAGGAGGACTAGTTAACTCGCAGCAGTTTCGATAAATATTTCTGATAGTCGGGACGCATCTTGAACTAATTCATTGAGATTATTTTCGTCTGACAATCTATCAAGAAACTTTTGAAACACGGTATTTTGTAGTTCAATATCTGTACCCACCCATTCAGCCATAAACTTTCTGGCTACATTTATTGCTGGTTGTAGAGCTATAAATTTTTGAAGATATATTTTTATTTTAGCTTGTTCAGCGCCAACAACCTTAGTCATTTTTTCAAGTCGTAAACCTGCTTTATCGAGATAGGGTAATTTTTTTGCCAGGTTGTCAATTTGTTTGTTTAGTTCAGACCAAGTTAAACCAACTAGTCCAAGTACTGTTGCTATTTCTGCCTCTCGCTGGCTGGTTTTGTTTTGTGCTATCTCTAATAGCGATTGAGGATTATTATTACCTAGATTGTTCCAAGCAGCCAAGTCTTTTTGCGGCTTGTTTGCTGTATCCATCATTGGGTTGGCTTGTTGTTCAGAGCCTTTTTGGGCTTCTTCCAATTTTCTGCCGATAATTGGCTCACCTATTTCTGTTATAACTGACGGATATCCAATCGAAGCATTCGGCCTTTGTTTATTCTTTATATTTGTTCTTTTATCTATATATAGTGGGTCGCCAGGTTTTCTGAGTGTTGGCTGGACTTCAAAAAAAGGCTCGTCTAATGACTGGCCTTGACTACCAATGTCCGTTAGCCAAACCACATGGTCATCTAGATTTATTGGAATTGGTTTATGGTTTGGATCATATCTTAAGAGAGATGTTCGATATGGCGTGCTGATGCTTATTGCCGGTCTATCAAGGGGATATTTTGCTAACTGGCCAGTAAAATATACAGCATCCTGTTCAATTAATTCAGCCAGTTTTGCCTTTTGGGCATCTGTGAGTTGTTTCGGGTTATGATTTACCGTCCAACTTTCTGTTTCTCTGTATCCATAACCATCGTTTGCATGAGATATAACTACTGCATCACCTGGTAAGTCGCCATATATATAAGACCTTACCTTATTTTTATGGCCTAGTGTAACATCTTTATGAGGAATAATTTCTCCATCGCTGCCAACTGCATAGACCTGAGAATTGGCCATACTTTGATCTGACACTTCGATATGCACATCTTTCCATATTTCCCCCTTTTTTTCGCGGTCGCTTCGTTCTTGGTTATATTGATCTTTTGCCTGATTTTTGGCGACTATTTGTTGTACCTTTTCATTTTGCGGATCAAGTGCTTCATCGATTGCTGTATTCCACTGAGTCACTAATTGATATAGTTTGGCAAATTT
>CAYTYZ010000012.1:8869-25287 GCA_964442385.1 uncultured Gammaproteobacteria bacterium | reverse complement strand
TCCGTTTTTATCATATCTTGTGTTCCAGATATCGGCCAATAATTGGGGGTTGGTGTACACATCTGTTAAAATATCTCGTTCCATTCCTTTATAGGTGAACTTTCTGGCCCAATGAATTGTCCCTCGGTCTCGATAATCTTCTCCTATCCAATTTAACAGTTCAACTGCAGCAACATCGGCTGGGTTTTGATATCTATCGCTTAACAGGTATCTCAGTTTGTCAATGCGATCAATTGCCTTCTCTAATTTTTGGCATTTAGCAAGTCTTCCTTGAATAAATTTGTCCATATTGTCCGAACCACTTTCTGTTTGAGCAGCCGTTTTTAAAAGGACAAAATATGTGCGTAATAATTGGGATCGTAAGGAGACTGGATCAGTTTGTGTTTCATTTGGCCGCTGATTGTTATTTACCAAACTTTCCAACTTTACTTGCATCGCTTGTGTGGCGATTTGCTCTAGTTGTGGCCTTAATCCATCCCGATCCATAAAATCATGATTGTTTGTGTCAAAATTCCTCCAAAAATCAGCTGCCGCTTCACCTAAAAAACTGTTAATGGTTTTTTCACCAAAAGTAATAGTTGGTACAATTTCTTTTCCATCCAAATTAATTACCCGAATATTTAAATCTGTACTATGTACTAGAACGTCACACGCTCCGATATATCCATCGTCGCTTTCAGGTTCATGTACAATTACTGAATTCAGTCGAGTTCTAAATTGTACCCGCACATTAGGGTCGTACAGATGTCCCAAGAGATCTATGAAATTTTTTAGCTCGGTTGCTTCAGAGCTTTTTCTGTCTTGAGATAACCATTTATTCATCAGATCTTCCCAGCCAAGTTTGGTTAAAACTTCATGCGGGTGGCCTGAATACTTACGAGCTACAAAGTATTCAATTTGTTCTTCGGAGAGTCCAAGATTTTGTAACATAATCAATTGCAATTGATCGTGTGCTCCTTGGTAATCGGGTGCTTCGGAAGAGCCTGGTATTGCATCCAAAACAATTGGTTTAGTTGGCGCTTTATTTTTTTCCCACTTGCCTTTGTATACTGCATTTTTGGCCACAACTTCTGAACCATCAGGGAGTGTTGTCCCCAAATGTTCTTCCACCTGGAGCTTCTTTGTATCAATACTGATTGCCTGTGTTAGAGGCTCAAAACCTATAGTCGATCTTGTAGCACTGTAATCAATTTGAGCTGTACCAGGACCGAGAACTGCTACTTGAATAGTTTTTTGACCTGGATCGAGACCTTGTCTGGTGGAATCTACAATGAGATTAAAAAAAGTTTTATCCCAGCCTGTTGCTGTCGTACTAAGTTGCAATACATATTTACAGCTATCTAGCCATAATCCAATTTCAGCGCTAATACGCATTTGGGCACCATTCTGATCAATTTTGTCTGGTCTTATAAATAAGTACACCCCATCCAATCTTGCGCCCGGAAAGCCCTGTAAATAGTCTTCGGGAAATCTTTTTTCTTTCGTTAGCTGTTTTATGAGATCTGGGTTTTGCAAGTCGATTTTTAATTTGGCCTTAACTGATTCAAAAAGCCCTTTATTTAGTTCAAAATCTGCTGCTCTTTTTTGTTTTAGCTGTAACTTTTGCTCATGATCTTTTTTCATTTTGTAGTACTCACTTTGAGTTATTGCTTTTTTTATAGCCATACCTTTGTCTGTGGATTCAAGTGATTTGGTTGGATCTGTGGCGTCAAAATATACTGTTTGGCCGGTGTAATCTGCACCGCGTTTGTTGTCTTTGATATTATTTGCATGTAAAAAAGCCTTGGTTGCAAACTCGGGGTGATTTGGTATCTCAGCATATCTTACAAACCCATACCCATTTTCTTTAACCCATTTGGTAACACTGGCTGGTTTTAGACTTTCAAACTGTCTTATCCCATAATCATATTCAGCTAAATTTGTTGATACACGTTCTTCTTGTACGGCAGAAATAGACATGGGTTTGACTTCTACACCGTTTTCTCTGGTCATTCAACTATTATGAATCGTGTGGTATCTCTTTACAAGTTTAGCATTAGTTGTTTGTAGGTAGCCTACACCCAAATGAAGTTGGCCCTTTAATGATATTTGAGCAAAAATCCCATGTTTTGTAAAATCAAAATGTATTGGATGGAACTAAATCAGCGTTAGATTTTACTGAAAAATATCATAAAAAAAATTATCCTGAGGTGTAGTCTATCACCTCATCAATCTTAATAACAACGATTTTGCCCATATAATTAGTAAAATCTAGTTCTTTTAAACATTGGTAGGTTTAGAATACTATCAATTAGGTATTTCATCCGTGGAATAGAGGGGTCACTAGAGATTCTGTATTCTTATTTATGTGTGTTAAATTTATTTTATATATATGTTAACTATTAATTTTTGTGGACAATATGCAAACTAGTCAAATTTATACAAAAAATCCAAATGATATTGCTACTTTTAGTGGAGGTCCATTAATTGCTGGATATTTATTAAGTCAAAATTTCAAAACATTCGGACAAATTGAATCTGCAAAGAAATCAATACAGTACAGTCTGTTGTGGTTTGTTTTAGTAATTTTTGGATCCATTTTGCTTCCTGAATCTGTTAAACGCACTTTAATACCCATTTTTTATTTGCTTCCCATAGTTCTGGCGGATATGGTTATTAAAATGCATCAGGGTAGCAAAATTGAAGAATTTCTGAAACTAGGCTATAAGACATCCTCTTCGCTTGTATTGTTTGGAAAAAGTTTGTTATCACTAATTGTTTCTCTTATATTTGCCTTGACTATGTCACTAGCGTCGAATTATTTCTATATGAAGACCAACTATCTTGGTTCTTTAAATTATTACTGTAGTTCTACATTTAGTGAACGAAGTCTTAGTAAGGACAATGTGTATATTCCTGAAGATGCGAAATGTTATGTTTATAAACACCTAAAAGAAAGCGGGTATACGCTAGCGCAAATAAATCATGTGCTTAATCTTGAATATGAATACTATAAGAAAATTGGATTAGCTGACAAGTCAAAAGAATCATCAAATACTACTGACAAAGTTAACCCTTTTAACTTCATAAAGAATAATCAAACCTTGGGTTTGTCGGATAATCAGATTATAGAAATTGGTAAAACAGAGGTTAAGTATTTGCAAGCTATTGGATTAGTAGAGTAATTACTTAACATCATTGTCTGTTGGAAATTTAAGTACCACAATTGATACCTGTTTTAACCGTTTTTGTTTAGTTTATTATCCTGCCAACCGAGGTCAATTCACGTAGCGTCACACTTATTTGCTACCACCATCGATAACGAGAATGGAGCTGGTGAGATAACTGGCATTTGCAGAAGCTAGAAATAGGATAGAATTGGCGATTTCTTCTGGCTTGGCCATTCTACCAATTAAAGTTTTATCCATTTCGGATTGTATATATTCCTTGGGTAAGTCTTTGTTCATTTCGGTATCAATCCAACCAGGTGAAACACCATTAACACGCACAGTTGGGGCAAGTTTTTTGGCGAGATTTTTGGTTAAGGAAACAAGGGCAACTTTGGAAGAATCGTAGTCAGCAGAATCGGGAGAAAAACTAGTTGAGCCACTGGTGGAACAAACATTGACAATGTTACCGTGGGATTTTACCAGATGGGGGGCAGCGTATTTGGAACACAAAAAGGCACCGATTAGATTAGTGGCCATAGTTTGTTGCCACTCTAGGACCGTTTTATCAAACATCGGTACGTCAAAAACTATGGCGGCATTGTTTACTAAAATATCTAGTTTGCCAAAGTCTTGGATAATTTTGGCAATCATTTTTTGAACTTGATCTTCTTGGGAAACGTCACATTGAATAGAAATGACCTTGCAACCAAGACTTACTATTTCTTGGACTAAAGTAGCAGCCTTGTCCTTACTATTATTGTAATTGACTACTACGCTTGCACCTTCTTTAGCAAAAGCTAGGGCGGTGGCCCGGCCTACTCCCCTGCTGGATCCGGTAACTAAAACTACTTTGTCTTGAAATCTCATAAGCTATTATAACGCTTGTAACTCTCGGCATTCATTTAAATGATCGCAGTTTGAATCCCTCTGGGGCCAAAGTAATATTAAGACAATAGTTCTTCAAAAGCGACTTTGAAGGTTTCAAATTTTGATTCTCTAAGTTTTTCCTTAATTTTTTCGAAATCCTCGTCAAAAAGTGTTTCTTTTTTAATGATGTTGTCCGCAATAAAAAGAATTGCTGAACTAGGAATCTTAAAGTGATTAGAAACGGCGAACATTGTCGAACTTTCCATTTCCACGCCCACGTAACCTTCATTAGACCACCTTACAATATCATCCCAGCTTTCCTGCATTGCCCCTTGGCACGTCATTAACTTTCCTTCAATGAGTTTAAATTTTGGATTAATTTTAATCTTGATACTTTCGTTTAGTGTTTTATCGGAAAAATATGTAAATTCTTCATTTTCTGGCTGATACATTCTAGTACTGCTTTCGTTACCATAACTAGAAGCGGGAATTACAATATCGCCAGCCATCCCAGACGGTGTTAACCCACCACAAGACCCGACAAGAATATTCTTTTTTGATCCAAGTAGACTAGCTACGTGTAGCACTTCACATAGATAAGCTCCGCCATATGAAGAATCAAACCATATTCTTTTTCCGTTAATATCCAATACTGTAATGTTTTCGTAAAATCCACTTTCTTGAATTATGCTGTAATTAGTTTTAAATCCAAGTTTTGTTATAGTATCTTTTAATTCTTGTTTATGTTTCTTTTTACGCATTACTCCTTGGATCAAGACGCCATCTACAACATAATCATCTGGTAGTTTTAAAATTTTCCGAAAATCTTCGACTTTTAATTGTTTATACATCCTGACTTCTATTTTACAAAATTTCGTTACTTAATAACACCAACGATATGGTTCTAAAACTTAAGTGTATTTATATTGTGGCTGGTATTCAAGCTAGTTATCTGTGAATAAAAAGGCCAGTCTGTGGGTATAAAATTACAATTCTTCTCATTACTTTGGCCATATTTATTTTTGGTTTTGATAGTAATTTGGGAAAACAGTAATTTAAGTTGGATGATTGATAATGAAAAACAACTTTTAAAGTCATTGGAATATTTTTTGTATTACTGGATATTTGGCCTACCTTTTGTGCAATCCATAATTTTTACTCTACTATCAAGCCGACAGATAAAAATTCTGGATTTTATAATTAATAATATTAAGTTTTTTATTTGTAATATGTTAGGTTTTGTGGCAATGCTTTTTATTTTAAGTGGGAAAAAAATGTATGTGGAATTTACTGTAATAAGCCTAGTGGTGTATTTTTTGTGTATATGGCTAGCAGAAATAATGTTGAGTTTCAAAAACTCAATTTTTTCGCACTTAAATTAGTTATGAAAATTATTTATATATGTTTATTTAAAAATAACTCCAAATAATTTTTATACCAAAATTCTCGGCCATATTCGACTCTTTTATCTTTTTGTTGCAATATTCCTACCTGAACAAATTTTTTAACTAAATCATTGGCTTGTGGTCTGGAAAGGCCTGTCCATTGTTCAATTTTTCGAACAGATACGATAGGCTGTTTGTATAGATTTTCCAATACAATAGTGCCAGTTTTAGCTCGACGACCAAAGGATTGGATTTTGGATAAATCAGTTATTTGTAGAGAATATACCTTTTTTGATATTTCGATAGCTTGGGAAGCAATAATGGCTACCCCATCCAGAAAAAAATCAAGCCAAATTGATACTTCTGATTCTTCTTTATGGTATGCCTGTAAAGATTCGTAATATGCCTTTTGATTATTCATAAAATACTCAGATAGATACAATACAGGTCGTTCCAGAATACCTAGTTTGCAAAGATAAAAGGTGGTCAATAATCGGCCAGTTCTACCATTACCATCTAAAAATGGATGAATTGTCTCAAATTGAGCATGAGCTAAGGCCGCTTTAATTAATGGGGGGTAATCATTTTCCATATATAGAAATTCTTCAAAGTCATTTAAGCATCGAGGTAATTCACTGACTGGAGGAGGTACAAAATTAGCAGTATTTGGTGATCCTCCGCCAATCCAGTTTTGAGACTTTCGAAATTCACCTGGAGTTTTTCCAGGAGCATCTATGGTTCCCTCTAAAAGTTCTTTGTGAATTTCTTTTATGAAACGCAAGGAAAGGGGTAGTGTCTCGACTCTTTTCAGTCCATATTCCATGGACTTTATATAGTGCAAGATTCTGTCTACATCTTGGGGGTATTTACTTTCAAAGTTGACTTCGCGTTTTAGAACATCGACCATCGTAGCTCTAGTTCCTTCAATTTCACTTGATTTTGTAGCTTCCTTGGCAATGTACATGAAAATGAAGAAATCAAGATCAGGCAGTAATTGTGTGATTCCATCGAGCTTTCCGAGCATTAATACCGCCTTGGCGTGAAGTTGCTGTGTCTTTGAATTAAAGACAATTGGATCTGTTGGCGGAAACTTGTTTGGTATAAAAGCCTTGTATCCAGTTGGTTGAGATACGAGCTTGCCTATTATCATAACCTTACATCGTAATATCTAATGTAAGGATTATAGTAATTAAACCTTACATCTGTCAATGACATGTTAGGACAGCCAGGACAATGCTTTGGTAAACATAATCAACAAAAAAACCGGCAAGAGTAAACAGGGTTTACCCAAGCCGGTTTTGCACCCTAGTTGCGGATACTATTCGGGACCAATGGTGACAATGTCACCGTTCTCTTTGATTTCGTGGTTCTTGGGGTCAAGTATGAATATATTTCTGCCACAAAAGGTTGAGGCTAGTTTGGGGTTAAAAGTGGCGGGAGTGCAAAGTTGACCCCAATCAGTATCAATATAAACTGTGCCTTTGTCTGATGGTCGAGCGACAGAGTTTATTTCAACTCTTTTCATGAAAGTTCGATGCCCCAGGAAGAATCTAAATGACTTTGGTGATGGATTGTACTTGTCTTGACTCACGTAAAGACAACGGCCATCCCAGACCAGAAAAAGGTATTTTGGTTCTCGCACATTTGGCAAGGGGACGAATTCAAACTGACTGGGTACGTCGCCAACGATCTGTCTAAAGATCTTACGACCCCAATGCAGGGTTGAATGCGTTCGCTTTAGTGTACCCTTTCTGTGGTGATGAGGGTCTTCAAAGCAAAGAGTGTGAACCTCTTCGTTTCCTTCAAATGCTAAGGTAAAGAGTTGCAGGTAAGTTTTGCCTTCGGGGCAATAAAAAAGTGGGTTGCCAACCTCATTACCATAGATAAAAGATTCCCTTGTTGATGCATGATAGAATCGCACGGCTTTGTCTAAAAGTTGCATTAGTTTTCTCCTTTTTGGTTATTGGATTGGATTGCAGTTTGGGCGCCAGACTTGCTGGTATCCAAGGTGCAATCCAATAAAAATATCGTTAATATCCGCAAATTTTTAAAATGCAAAATAGCCTAAATAAAACAAAAATCAGCTACAAAATGAGCCTGTATTATTTAATCTAGTGCCAAGATTGTAGCATTAAACATATAAAAAATCAAAACTATAGGATTAATGTACTTTTTTAAACCAACACTGTTTTAAACAGTTGATAATTGGAAAGTTATCCAGTTGGTAAGTTGTAGTTATCTTCGTCTAAGGTTACAAGTTTGGTATTTTGACATTTATATATTCAAAATGGGATTATATTATGGCCTATAGATTGACATATAGACCTAAGTACGGTAATATAGCCAGATTGTTCTTTGACACACCATCCCTATGAAAATGCCTAAAGGAGGCCAAATATGTCTGCAATCGTTCGTGTTAATGACCCTGAAGTCAACTTTGAATTTCCCGATGTAGATTTTGACCAAACATTCCATGACGTAAATACTTTGATTTTGAGCACCATGTGCGCAAATGTCGCGGTGGTTGGTGTCGAAAGGGCACCGGGTATTCGTGTTGTGGCACGTGGGAATCGTGCCATTGAAGTGAAAACTGAAACCAGCGGAAATGAACTCAAGATTTCTGCTCCTCTGGAATACGGCTGGGGTCGGGCCTCCTTCGTTTCTGGAGGTATGGCCACTATCAACGGCGTGTTGTACATCGATGGTCGTGAGGTTGATACTTCAAGTCCGATGACAATGTTGGTGATCGTGCCCATTGGTACATCAGTTAAAATTGGCATGGTTCTCGGAAAGAAAATTATCATGCGCAACGTGCGTGGTAATTTCGAAGCCAAATTGAGTGGCACAACCAACGTTGAAGCCGACTTTCTGAATAGTGCTGATGTGCGTGTGTCTGGTAATGGCAGTTTTATTTGCCAAGTCTTTGAGGGCAAAACCCTTTCGGTGAGTATCAGTGGCAAGGGTAGTGCAATTGTCAATAGCGGTCGGGTAGGAGAACTGGACGCTTCTATCTCTGGTATGGGAAAGATTCAGTTTAATGGAACGGTGGCTCGGGCCAATCTTTCTGTTAGTGGTATGGGTAGTATTTATGTTGACACAGTAACGATGAAACTGACCAAGAGGGTATCTGGGATGGGTAATATTTTGGTCATGAACGACAATACCCAGCAAGCTGGTAAGTCTTCCGGCTTTAGCGAGTGGTAATCATCCCCCTTTATGAAGGAAATCTCCTTCCCATGAGGGGGATTTTCTTTTGTCTTTTACAGATTTATGTATATGTGTTATAATATAATTATATGTTTGAAAATTTTAGGTTTAGTGATCCGAAGTTACAGTTGCTTTATCTTAAAGCTAGATTTGGTACAAGGCATGCGATTGATGAGTTAAGGTATAAAAGTATTACTACACCAGAGGAGCGAAAAATAGGCTCCAATATGGCTGAAGCATTTACTGGTGAGGCCCTGGATTTTCTTAAAGACGGTATGACTGGTAAATTAGCACCACTTCATCCAACCAGGGAACAGCTTGGAATTTTTCAATTTCTAATGAGTAGTATTGATAACGAATCTTTGGGATTAGTAAAAACTCAGGGGCAAATTTGGGCTGATAATAGACCGTTTATGGTAAAAGAATATCGAGCAAAAGAGGATTACGGTGTATTTGGTAAAAATGTATGTCTGATTACCAGATGGGGTTTGTGCGAACCATTTCCTCATGGTTTTGCAGTATTTGGTAATATGGGTTTGGCAAGTCCCAGAAGTATTGATTTTATAACCTTGCCAATGAAAGCAAGTGAGGCAGGGGAAGTTAGAAAAGTTTTGGGTTTTCCTGAAAAACAAAATGGCTTTACCCAAAAAATTGGTGTGTATGGTAAAGGAGAATACATAATGATTGAAAGGGAGGGTGTTTTAAATGGTGATGATATTAGTATGACGGAAAGGTATTATCTTGTGGGGGCATTTGATGGTATGGATACAGGAAAAACTTACTGGCTGTATGGCTGCAATCAAGAGACACAGTCCCAGATAAGTGTATCCAAAACGGCTAGGGCTTCTGCAAGAATTATCCTTCAACCACTGGGAAATTTTTGATACAAGTTGCATAATTATGACATTTATGCTATAATATAGGATATGATGGAATTTGGAGGAGAGATGGACTGGAAACGAGAGCCCCTTGAAGCTCCGATTAGAAGAAGGCGCAGACATATAGAATTTGACGAAGGAATTGGACTAGATTTTGGACTCGAGTTGGGGGAAAATTTACTTGAAACATTTTTTGATGTTGTTGTCACTGGGTCTGGTGTTAAAGAACTGGAAAGATTATTAGTCAGAGCACCACAGCTGGATAAAGATGGAAACCCTCGATACCTGCTTACGGGAGGTATGGCTGTGGAGCTGGTTACCGGATTTGAAAGAAGTCATAAAGATTTGGATTTGGTGATAATGGATGGTGAGGAAAAACAAAAATGGGATATTTTTGGTACTGATAATGTGACTCCAAGGAAATATTGGGCTGACATGTCTTTTGATCCAAATTTTTTAAGAAGAACTGCAGTCAAAGTGCAAACCCGACCCAAAGGTGGAAAGGAGGTGCTGGTAGTGCATCCTGCAATATTAATGGTTCAAAAATTATCCAATGCTTTTGGTAGAGATCCCAGGTCCAAGGATCTAGAAGATGTGGGTGCTTTAGTTAAATATTGGGAGAAGGTTTCTAATCCCATAGATTGGGTACCTATTCTGAGAACTGCTTTAGAAGCCTTGCCAGAAGTATCAAGATCACAAACTATGGATAGATTGCAATCTATGGTTCAGCCCAGATTTAGATAAAATGATGGGTTAGTTTTTGTACATCCTATAGTTTGATAAATTTGCTAAAAGGTGCTAAAATGTCCTGTTCTTTTCAAACTAACTCAGTATCCACATTTCTAAGGAGAAACAAAATGCATAAGAATGTGTACGAACAGGAAATTAAACTTCCACAGCCAATGACGGGTGCGGAAATCAAAGCAGCTTTGAAAAAAGCAGTTGGTAAAGAATTTCGTTATGACAAGGGATCGCATGAACTTGGGGCACAGCCTCTTGCTTATCCATATGGACTGGGGATCTACGAGGACTTGAAACGTTCTGCGCTTAAAATGGACCAGACTTATACCAGTATTGTTGCTATGAGCAACAAAGGGTGGGGTGAGGTCTATGCAGTTATCTGTTCCAAAGAAAGCGTGGTCAGTTTTTGCCAAAACATGGTCAAAAGATTTTTGGCATCGCTGAGTTAATCCCCTTTGCAGGAAATCCCCTTCCTTGTGAAGGGGATTTTTTTTGGATGTAATTCCAAGTATCACCTGTTTATTCAGTCTGGAAAAGTGATACAGTATGGTTATGAATAAAATACTAGTATTTGGAGATAGTATTGCGTATGGAAAGTGGGATAAGGATGGTGGTTGGGTGCAAAGAATAAGAAGATATATCGATGAGAAATATAACCTGGACAAAGGTGGAAATGTGCAAGTCTATAATTTAGGAATTCCTGGGGAAGTAGTATCCAGGATGGTTAATAGAGTTCAGATAGAGTTAGAAAGCAGACTTACTAGCCCAAAGGACGAGGTGAGAGTAATTTTTGCCATAGGTGTAAATGATAGTTGCCCAAACAATTGGATGACTGGCAAACAGACTCCAAGGGAAGAATTTAAAAGTGCCTATCTGGCTATGATAGATCTGGCTAAGAAAAGAAACTGCAAGGTATTAGCATTGGGATTAGCGCCTGTAAATCCGACCAAATCCAAGGGTATGCAATTTTCAAACGAAGAGGTGATAAAATATGATGAATTGATAGGTGAAATTTGTAGAGAGTCGGGGGTCCAGAAAATTGAAATTTTTGATTACCTGAAGGAAAATAGGTATGTGGATTTATTAGTCGATAGTGTGCACCCCAATGATCTTGGACACAAAATGTTGTTTGAGCAAATAATCCCCCATTTAGTATAATAGATATCATTAGAAAAAATTTTAAGATTTATGGCAGAAAAATTGTGTCCCAATCCTGAGTTTTGCGATGACATTAAGTCTCAAACTGTGCTTCCGGCTAGTTTGGATATGGTGAAAATTGAACATTGTATGGCTGATTGTCCTGGTTGTAGATTAAGAGAGGGTAACCAAACCGAACTAAGAAAAAACAATCCAGTTTTAGCGCTAATGATAACTGCCAGGATGTGTAGGGATGAGGATGTTGTTGGTGACTAGCTTAGCCAAGTGAGGCTGCTTTTAAAGCTGCAATATCAAACTTTTTCATTTGCAGAAAAGCTTTGGTAACCCTGGTTATTTTTTCCTTGTCGTCACTGCCCATTAACTCATTCATCATACTTGGAACAATTTGCCAGGAAACGCCATATTTGTCTTTTAGCCAACCGCATTGTTCGGCCTCGGGTACACTGCTAAGTTTGCCCCAAAAATAGTCTATTTCCTCTTGGGTGTCGCAATGTACGACAAAAGATATTGCTTCGTTAAAGTTAAAATCATTCCGTCCCGAGCTGTCCATGGCCATAAAGCTTTGTCCAGAAAGGGTAAAACGGGAGTGTTTGACGTGCCCAGGAGAGTCGCCTTCATTTTGATCGTAAGGTATAACCATATCGGTACTAGAATTGGGAAATATATTAGTATATTCACCAAGAGCTTCTTTTGCTTTGCCTGCCATAGCCTTGGTAAACATAAGCATGGGGGTGATTTGTTGTTTTGTTTGGTCATTATCAGTCCATGATAATTGCCAGGAAAGGCCATATTTGTCTTGAAGCCAACCGTATTTTTTGGCCCAAGGATAGGTGTCAAATGGCATAAGTACTTTCCCACCTGCGGCTAGTTTGTCCCAAGTAGCTTGAATTTCCGCTTTGTTAGTAAATACCGTAAATAGCGATATTGAAGGGTTAAATTTAAAAATTGGACCTGCACTAATGGCCATAAAACTTTGCCCCGCCAAAGTAAAAGATACCATATCGCAATCACCTGAGGGAGTGTCTTTAATAGTACTAAGGCTGTTGATGCTGGAATTATTAAAAAGAGAAACATAAAAAGCCGTAGCTTCTTTGGCCTCTTTATCAAACCAAAAGTGTGGGATTATTTTTTGCATATAAACAATATGATAACAAAATTTCAGGTGGTAATTGATCTAATTTACAATATAGGATATAATTTAGTTATGGAAAAAAGATTAATGTCGATTATTTTGGCGCTATCTTTGGGTTTGGGTGGATGTGCCCAAGGAGAAGGTGGCGATAAATATAGTGGGATCTGGCCAGTTAATATCAAGCCCAATGAGTTGTATGAAGCTTGTAAAAGAGTCACATGGCCAAGGTTAATAATAGTTAATGGAGAAATAGATGCGCAGGTAACCAACACGGGTTTTTATTTTTCAGTTAGAATACCCTACCCTGAGGCTACGGGTGGACCTGTGGCGATAATTGATATGGCCGACCCGCGGGCATATTGGAACATGGGCTCTGTGGCGGCTTTTAGTCCCTTAAGTAATAGAGACAGAAATTATCCTGGGGTTTCCAAGGCTGTTTCGGAATTTGATTCAGAAACATGTGTCTTAATAAGACATAGCAATAATTGATATTGTGCTAGGGTGGGGTATAATTTGAGGCGACAAAGATTTGGGACCAGATATCTGGCTAGTAATCTTTTTGCAAATTAAGTGACGTCCTTTAACAGATTGCGAAAAATAGGAGGAAAGGTGAAAAACACAATGTATGTCATTGGTGAACTGCTCAGGGTTCTAGCTTATGGCTTTGTTTTTGTAGTTTTTTCTCTGACGCTGGGATTGATGGTGATTAGCGTAATTCCTGGCATACCTTGATAACCCAAAAACGAGTTTCGACAACGGAGGAAACATGACACTAGCGCTAGAAGAACTGAAGGAAAAAGTCTGGGTCGACCCTTTGTTTGCAAAACAGCCATTGGCTGTACAAAAAATTCTATGGAGCTATATCCAAGACTTACCAATTTTATTGGAAAGAATGCTTGATGATAAAGCTGACCTTGCAAATATTCTGCGTGCAAAAGAGAGTTTTGTGAAGTATTGCCTGGGAGAGGGGTTGCCTCGCCAACTTGCCAAGATTATCCCGTCTTGTTTGGTTTTCACTACAGAAGAAGTTGGAAGTGCAATTGAAAGCAAGCTGGAAAAGGTCCGAAAGAAATTAGACAATTGGGCTTATAGAAACGAGTACGGTGAGACTTCTAAAAAGTCTTTTGCTGAAAAGGCTCGTGACGTACGATCAAATTTTGGGGTTTTAGGTATGGGGCGTGATGTTCAGGCTATGTATACAACTGAAATTCCAACAATCAGACAGCTTATGGAAGCTCAGATAGTAATGTTTGCTAACTGGGCACTGGATATCAATATCTAGTTTTCGCAATCGAATAATAAGGCATAGCCCTCTGACGCAATACGTTGGGGGGCTTTTTTATGATATCAAAGTTGGGTGTAAGGTAGGTTGGATTTGGCGCGTCTCTATTATAGATAGTAGCTGGTTAAATTCAAGGATATTACCCTTTTGATGTAAATTACAAAGCAATGTAACATCTAGTAAATCCAGTCTCCCCTCGGACTTTAATTCAAAATACTTATCCAACTTAAATCTGAGCTGCTCTGTCATAAAGAATAGATTATATCACTTTATACTTAGAAGCTCTACTTCGAAAATTAGCGTAGCTTTGGGTGGAATTACACCTGGAATACCGGCTTCTCCATAGGCCATAGTATATGGAATGGTGAGCTTTCGCTTGCCCCCAACTCGCATGCCTACCACTCCTTCGTCCCAGCCCTTGATTACTTGACCAACACCAATTTGTGTTTCAAATGGGGTGCCCCTGTCTACAGAGCTATCAAACTTTTTACCGTCAACTAGGGTTCCAGTGTAATGGATAGAAACGGTATTGCCTGACTTAACGGTAGCACCTGTGCCAACTTTGATATCTTCGACTTGTAATTTGGTTATTTCTGGCATAGTGGTGGGTTTAGGAAAGGTAGTTGTAGCTACCGTTGGTTGAACTGATAATTGTGTGGGCACTGCTGTTTTGTCAGCTTCTTTTGGTTGGGAAGGAGTAAGCAGTTTGTAAACTCCAAAAACAACAAAACCAAGAGCGATTATTTGGATAATTTTTGAGGTTTGCATTTGATAATTATAAACCCAATTGCGATTATGCCTAGGCTGATAATTTGAGCTATTTTAAAATGTCCCATTTGCCAAGTGTCATCGCGCATAAATTCTAATAAAAATCGGATTAGGCCATAGCCAAGTAAATATTTTGCCAAAGGGTTGGTTTTGGAAAAATGTAGATATAGAAATAGTAAAAAACACAGTATGGATTCAAATAGCCAAACTGGTTGGCCAAGTGGCCCGTATACTTCCCTATTAACGAAGTTCCCCCACCTGCCAAGTGATTGCATTAAAGGAACGCTAGGGGCGATTTGATTGAGTAAATTATTTAAATTTAGCTGATTTTTGCGGGTAAAATAAATCAAAAAAATAAGACCAAAAATGATGGCTCCGTAGATTCCTAGTCCACCTAGCCACAGCTGGGGAATTTTTAATAGATTTTGGGAATAGAACGACCATTGATCCAAAACATGGTAGACTCTAGCGCCAATAATTCCAGAAATTATTAGACCATAAAACAAAGGTTCGTGGAGGGTCTTTTTCAAGGTTGTGTGATGCTGAAAATAAGACATGCCAAGAAAAAAACTTAGACCAAGAATTAAGCCATATAGGTGGATCATGATACGAAATATCCCCTAAAGAAAGAAGTAAACATATAAATGTGCATAATTATAAATAGGAGTATAAAAGCAATCTTGAGATATTTATTTTTTAAATTAGCTAAGTAATAAAACTGAGAAATGGCAAGTAGAGCGTAACGTGGAGTCGAGGAAAAAGAACCGGTTAAGGTTGGTAAAAATAAGGAAGCAATGGAAAACAGGGCAAGTCTAAATCTAAAATTGAGCTTATCTTTGTAGAATTTTTTTAATTCTAGTAGGGAGAAAAGTAGGGCCAGGCTAAACAAACTAATTTCAATAAGAGCAACTAGATATTGGTGGTTAAAACTGGACGTAAACAAGATTTTTAGATAGCGATAGTAAACTTGGGGTAAAAGCACCATGGTTCCAGAGCGCTGCTCACCAAAAATTTTTAAATTATGAATAAAAGCCAAGGGGTCTTTGAAACGAATATAAAGATAGAGACAGTAACTAGTCAGGCCACCTAAACTTAAAATTAATTGTGTCTTTGTTTTGCTAAAAAATACAGAAAAAAGTCCGGTTACTCGAGTGAGGGGTAGAAGGTAAAACAAGGAAGATCGATAGGTTAAGAGTAGTAAATAAAATAAGAGTAAGAATAAACTTTCAGTGTAGGCACTGTGGAGGAAAAAGCTGGTTGGATAGGTAAGAAAAAACAATATAAACCAGGAGTTTAGCTTTAATTTCGGTTGGTTTTTTAGGAGTAATTTTAATAGTAGATAGAAGCAAAAATTGCTGATAATAAGGCCAGAAAATAGAGAATGGTGAAATAAATTATTTAAAAGTAAAATTAGTGATGGATACACAGGAAAAAAAGATGACAGAGTGAAGTTGTAACCAACATCGACTATATTGCTGTAATTTATACCATCATAATGGCCAAATCCGATAATCCAGAGCGGTAAATTGGTGGATGTATACTTGTCGGCCATTGGAACAAAACCAAAGGTTGGAAAAAGCTTTGGGGAAAAATAAATTAAAATGAAATGTAATAGAAGGGAAATAAAAAATATTTTCTTGGCCACAAGGTATTGTAACCCGACTAGGCTGGTGTTGTGGGGATTCCACTACGACTGCGTCTAGCGGAGGGGCGAACCCACGACCAATCCGCCTAGGGCGGACAAGCTCTACTCTGAGCTAAAGACTAAAATTTAAGTTGGTGGGTCCTGTGGGGATCGAACCCACGACCAATCCGCCTAGGGCGGACAAGCTCTACTCTGAGCTAAAGACT
>CAYTYZ010000012.1:0-8769 GCA_964442385.1 uncultured Gammaproteobacteria bacterium | reverse complement strand
AAAATTTAAGTTGGTGGGTCCTGTGGGGATCGAACCCACGACCAATTGCTTAAAAGGCAACTGCTCTACCACTGAGCTAAAGACCCAAGTATCCAATTTTACAATTTTCAAAAATAAATGCAAGAATCAGGCAAAACTATCTAGTTTTGCACCGGAGGGGTTTCTTCTACTGGTTTGAACTCTAATGTTTTTGGAGGCTGGTTTACAGGATTGGGCTTGGCCGTCACAATAGGTTCTACTACTGTTACTCCTACTGGAGTTTGGGCATCTGACAGAGGTGGCGATTTATTCGAAAAAGTATGGGTTTTTTCGAAATCTTTTTTTTCGGTTAAAAGATAGATTATGGAAACTATTGGTCCCACTAAAAGCATACCAATAATCCAAAGGGCCTTGTTTTTAACGTCGTTTGAAATGGCATGGATTAAGGCCACAATCCAGATTAAGGTAAAAACTAATGAAATTACAGCAAAAATAATTAGTATTGGCAAACCAACAGCTAAAATTGTAGTTAGTACTTTTTGGGCTTCTTCGGGTGACATGTTGGAGGTGGTTCTGGTTGTCTGAGTAGTCACCTCTAGACCTTCTTGGGCCAGGGCCAGGATTGGTTTTAAGATATTTGTGATCATAAGATCAATATACTACAGTGTTCGGGCTTTGTCGTTACGGAGAAAGTATAGTTTGGACCTGCGTACTTTGGATTTGGCAGAACGAATTTTTTTGATTGAATCTAGCCAAGGGGAATTTAAAGGTATGATACGCTCGACCATAACACCGTCGGTTGCTTTTTTCTGCACTAGGATATTTTGAGCTGGTCTATGTCCGGTTATCGCCAAAATTATGCCATCAAATGCTTGGATACGATCTTTGCCGTCTTTTTCACGGATTTTATAGTTTAGTTTTACTACGTCACCAACATTGATTTTTACGCCGTTGTGATCTGCTGTCATTGCCATGGGTATTATTGTAGCAAAAGTATTTGATTTATTCTAGCCTGGAGTTCTGGGGTGTAATTTACTCCAAACCCGAGAGCTACTTGGCGACCATTGGGAAGAATTATTAGACCTTTTTGGCTATTGGGATTAAGTTTTAGCAGTTTATTTAGCTCCATTAGCTGAGTTTGATTGGTGCCTTTTGGTACAGTGATGGTAAAGTCATAACGTGCTGCACTAGTGGGTGGTTTTTCGGAGAGGCTGTCAATGACAATTGACAGTTCATCACTACGCATGTTTATTTTACCCTCTATGTAATATGCTCTACCTTCCGATAAAATAGGTGAATACTGCTCGTATGACTTGGGAAACAGTACAGCGTCTATGGTACCAGAGGTGTCTTCTAGGGTTAAAAAGGCCATTTTGGAATTGGATTTTTTGGTCATTACTTCTTTGATTCGGTTTATACTGACAGCTAATTTTACCTTTGACTCATTTGGTTTCTGGCGACAAGAGGTGGTATCGTCAAGGGTCAAGCCCGTAAAAGGTTCCAGGAGTTTAACTAGGGGGTTTTGGGAGATATAGATACCCAGTAGTTCTTTTTCCAGGGATAGCTTATCTTTTTCGCTCATGGGCGCAACTACTTCAAACTTGTCTGGAGGGGCCGAGGGTCTGATGGCTGAATCAGATTTTGGTTCATCAAATAGGCTAAACTGATTTTCGTCGTGCTTACCATTGTTTTTACCTACTTCTTGCTTAATTTTATCAATTGAAGCTAGAATGGCAGCCCTTTCGCCAAAAGTGTCAAAAAGTCCGGTTCTAACCAAACTTTCAAGAGTTTTTTTGTTAACCTTCTGACCGTCAACACGCATTACGAAATCAGTAAAATTGCTGTATAGGCCATTGGAATTACGTTCATTAATTATGGCATCAATGGCTGCTTTCCCTACATTTTTAATGGCTGTTAAGCTAAAGCGGATGCCATTGTCACCTTCCACCTCAAAATCCATATGAGATTTATTTATGTCCGGAGGCAAAATAACAATATCTAGCCTTCTGCATTCTTCGATAGACTTACCAACCTCTTCAATTACGTCAGATTTGGCTGAAAGATAGGCGCACATGAAGTCTACAGGATAATTGGCCTTAAGATAGGCCGTTTGGTAGGCAAGCATGCCATAAGCAGCTGCATGGGCTTTGTTAAAACCATAGGCTTGAAATGGTTCAAAAAGCTTCCATAAGGTATCGGCAAATTCCTGAGTTTGGCCATTTTCTAGTACTCCTTTGGTGAATTTATCTTTTTGCTTGGCCATTTCTTCTGGAATTTTTTTACCAACTGCCTTGCGGAACTTGTCTACTTCTTCCCAACTATAGCCAGCCAGGTACAAAGCAGAAAACAACAAATCATCTTGGTAGACCAAAAGACCGTAGGAATTGCCCAGGTACTTTTCCATTCTGGGGTCGAGAAATTTGACCTTATCCGGGTGGCGTTTGCGATCAATATATTCTGGAATGGTGGCCATTGGGCCAGGGCGATAAAGTGCCACCATGGCCATTAGATCGTCAACTCGAGTTGGCTGGAGCTCTTTTAACCATTTGGTCATTCCATCGCTACTCATTTGAAATACTCCTTCGGTTTCACCCCTAGAAAGCATGTCGAATGTTTTTTTGTCATCTAGGGGAATCTTGCGGATATTTATGACAGTGCCATGCCTGGATCTGATTTTGACCATAGCGTCGCCCAAAATTGAGAGATTGTCTAGGCCTAGAATATCAAACTTTATCAGGCCAACAGACTCACAAGCCTTCATTTCCAGCTGGGTTATCAGTTTATTGCCTTTGGTTTCAAATTGCATGGCGGTAAAGTCATTCATGTCGGTTTGGGAAATTACTACTCCACTGGCGTGGACACTAATGTGCCTGGCTGTATCCTCAATTTGTTTTGCTGCATCTAGAATTTTTTTAGTATCAGGTTCATTATCATAGGCGGTTTTTAACTCGGCTACTTCTTTTAGGGCTTTGTCGATTGTTACTGGAAAACCTTGTTTTGGTGGAGGAATCATTTTAGAGATGCGATCCCCTATTTCATATGGATAGCCAAGGACACGGGCCACATCCCTAACTGCTTGGCGTGAGAGCATTTTTCCAAAAGTACAAATTTGAGCAACTTTGTCAGCACCGTATTGCTCCACAATATGGTGCAACATTTGTTGGCGTTTATTATCAGCTACATCTAGGTCAATATCAGGCGGAGAGGGTCTAAATTTATTTAAAAAACGCTCAAAGGGAAGTCCGTAAATCAGGGGGTCTACTGTGGTAACACCCAAGACGAAAGATACCAGTGATCCGGCAGCTGAACCTCTGGTGTTGGTGGCGGTATCATTTTCGCTTGCCCATATTATAAAGTCTTGCATGATAAGAAAGTATGGAGCGTAACCTTTGCTGCAAATTACTTCTAGTTCGACTTCTAGTCTGGATTTGATTTCATCACTCAGGCTCTTGCCATAATGATCCTGGGCTCCGTCATAGACCTTTTTAGTGAGAAACGATTCAGGGGTATGACCTTTAGGAACTTTAAAAATGGGAAATTTCCATTGATCTAGTTCAAGTTCTAAATTACATTTTTCGGCTATTTTTACAGTATTTTCAATGGCATCTGGGTACTGCTGAAATGCAGTGGTCATCTCCTCTGGTGTCTTTATATATAAGTCTGGCGTGGACATCATGCTCATTCGACCAACTTGATCAATGGTGGACTGGGTGTTGATCATAACTAAAACGTCTTGGGCAAAGGCATCTTCTTTCTTGGTGTAATGAGTGTCGTTGGTGGCAACAAGTGGTATGGATAATTCACGACTAAGTTTGGCTAGGGCTTGGTTCGTGGTAATTTGCTCGGGTGAAGTAGGATGGTCTTGTAGTTCAATATAAAAATCGTCTTTAAACAGTTCTCGGTATTTGATTAAACTGGCCTTGGCTTCGTCAAATTGATCTTTTAAGATAAATTGGGGTACTACTCCAGCCAGACAAGAACTGGTGGCAATCAGGCCTTCGTGGTATTTTTCTAGCAGTTCCCAGTCGGCCCTGGGCTTGTAGTAATAACCCTCGATCCAGGACTTGGAAACTAATCTCATGAGGTTGAGATAACCGGTTTTGTCTTTACAAAGTAAAAGCTGGTGGTTAATTTTTCGTTCAGATCCACTTCGCTCTGTGCGCACACCTTGGGTAAAATACGCCTCGCAGCCGATAATAGGTTTAATGCCGACTTCTTTGCACTTTTTGTAAAACTCGATACTGCCATATAGGTTGCCATGGTCGGTAATTGCCAAAGCCTCCATACCCATCTCTTTTACCAAAGGTACCAGCTTTTTTATCTTAGAAAGTCCGTCAAGAAGTGAGTATTCGGTATGAACGTGTAAGTGCACAAAATTAGCCATGAATCATTATCAGGCTTTTAGCTCTTGGCTTCAAGGGCTAGGGTGATAAAATATGGCATGAATTTATTAAGAGCTTTGGAAAAATGGTGTTACAAAACCGGTGGTGAGTTTGGATGTGATCAAAATGGAAAATTTTTTGCCAGGACTCCTCTTTTTACAAGTCCAAATAAAGGCCAATATCTATTTTTGGAGATGCTAAGAGCTACTGGTTGTGAGATTACTTCAGGCGAAGCAAATAAAATGGTTTTGCCAGAAAGATCTTTTGCTCACCTTGTCAAACATGAAATGGGCCACGCACTGTGCGATTTTGACCTTTGTTTGTCTGGTGGCAGATTTGGATTAGACCTTGCAGATGACAGAATAATGTATCGTATAGGCGCACATTACCAATGTTGTGGCTATACTGCAGAAGATAACGAAAGAAATCTACACTCTATAGTTGGATCTGTTTTTACTGATCGTATGTCAAAGTCTGATGTGCAAATCTACTGGAGCTGTTTATTGTATCGTTGGGGAGTCGAAAGAACACCAGAGGATGTTACGATTGCAGAACAACAAGAGGTAGCCAATAGAGCCATAGGTTTATATAAAAAACGAGTAAGACTATTGGGTTTATAGCATAGCTTGGAGGGCTTCGATTCTTTTAGCTAGTGGCGGATGGGTCGAAAAAAGTGAGCCTAAATCAGTCTTCCCAAAAGGATTACTGATGTAAAGACTGGCGGTGGCCACTTGGGCTTGGTCAAAATGGGTATGTGACCCTGAAATTTTTTGCAAAGCTGAGATGAGACCAGCTGGGTCCCTGGTGATTTGGGCTGAGGAAGCATCGGCTAAGTATTCCCGGGACCTGGAAATGGCCAATTGCATAAGAGTGGCTACAATTGGCGCAAAAATAATCATAATCAAACTAAGAGTACTCACTAATGGACTGCGATTTTCACGGTTGTCTTTACCACCAAAAAACGAGCTAAAACGTAAGAAATTAATTAATTGTCCCAGTAGTCCCACTAGAATGCTAGCAACGGTCATAAGCAGAATGTCATAATTTTTGATGTGAGACAGTTCGTGGGCTAGAACCCCGGCAAGCTCTTTTTGATCAAGAGTATCTAGAATGCCTGTGGTTACACAGACCATGCCATTACTGGGAGATTTTCCGGTAGCAAAGGCATTTAAGGCAGGAGAATTTATGATATAAAGTTTTGGCATGGGTATACCAGCGCGACGGATTAAATCATGAACTATAGATGAATATAGCGGATACTCCCCTGTTTTGATTTCCTTGGCACCATTTAAAGCTAAGACCATTTTGTCACCAAAGGCGTAACTACCCAGAGACATAAGCGTGGTAATTCCAAAGGCCATTACAAGTGAGTTGGACCCCAGCCCTAAATAATGGGTTATTAAATACACTAGTCCACTAATTAAGGATATGAAAATGCCCATAAGGATCCAGGTTTTACTGGTGTTAACGGCTATTTGGCTTTGAATAGATTGCATAACTAGTAATTATACGAAAACCAGATCAAAATATTTCAAAATATTTTGATCTGCAAGTAAAGTGAATGTGTTGCCCTATCTTGCCTAATTTGTTATCATAGCAACAGTCGGGGCCCGTGGTGCAGCGGTCCAGCACATCCGCCTGTCACGCGGAAGATCGAGGGTTCGAATCCCTTCGGGCCCGCAAGTAATTTATCTAACGTCCCAGTATGTTTTCGTTCGTTTTTACCCGTAGGCATAAAATTGCATTTGTTTATGGATAGGAAAATTTCGCGTCGGTTTCTCGTGCAATCTCTATATAGAATCTGTCATTGATTTCCAAGAAACACAGATTGGTCTTTTCGTGCAAAGTTAGCTAAGATTTGCTTTAGGGTTTTTTCTTCTTCAGAAGGTTCAACATTACAACTGGCATTAGGAGCCATATTACTACCCCTTCTTACTCTTAGTTTTTGTAGTGAACAGACCGCGTGTTCTACTCCAGTAGAATCCGTTTTACCAAATCTACACTTTACAATTTGCTGGCCGCCGTCTATACCATTTTCTCCTGCTTGTGGTTGTGTAGTTATTGACCGTCTGTTAGTTCTTGAAGTTCATCACCTTCCTGAATCATCTTATCAATACCTTTAAAATCTGAAGGGAAAGTGAAAGACCAAGGACATAAATAATCTGGATTTGTCATATGCCAGTATAGTATCACCTTTTCCAACATATTACTCAATTTTTCGGTTTCATGTTTATCACCAACGGTGTTTTTCTGGATAGACATGGTTATGGAAATAAAAAGGATCTTGAAGAAGAAATTAGCCGATTCTAGCTGGCAAGAGCATTGTAACAAAGTCCTATAGTGTTGATTTTTTACAGAAATCATTTATAATTTCTGTAATATGTCAGTAGAAGACGGAAATTTACATCTACCTAAAAGTACTCGCCAAGAAGACGTTTTTGATATAGTAAAAGCCAAGCATCTTACAGTAGGGAAAACTATTGAAGAAGTCTTGAAAGCTCCCTGGGAAAAAGTTGCGCAGGCAGCTGGAGACTTTTTTACAGCAAGTGTTGCGTATCTGGCAAATAGAGGACATGATGACTATATGCGAGAAGTGGGAACAACATCGTGGTGGGCTGTGAATCAAAAGCGCGTTTTACCAGTCTTGGCTGATAATATGATAGGAGCTGCTATACGACTTGGTGTTCCTCCGGAAATTGCTTTGCGAAGGTATATTAAAAATGACGAACCACACATTATATTTTTGGGAAAGCGCCAAGGAGTTCAAATTATTGAAACGGCTTATGTGCTTATCCCACCGGAGTTTATAGTGAAAGCTCAAAATAGTCCAATAGAAACTTTGGCAACTATGTCATGGATTGGCTCTCAGGTTAGGGATATGGTAAATGGTAGACTTACTATAGATCAAAATAACATTAACCAACGAGCAGCAGCCACAGAAGCACATTTTTTACTGAATGCACATTCCAGAAATCCTGCGATAGAACTTTCTACCAACTCGAAGTTACTTTTAGAGTCATTTCCTAAAGGCATTTACAGTCTTCCTCAGTCTTTATTGTATAGAGGAATATCTGGAACACAGTTTACAAAAGCAAAACTTAACTAGCATATCTATAAAACGACTTTCGTAACCAAATCTTTATTCGAGTAGCATCAACTACACCCGCCAGAGTTTTCAATCGGCATCATTTGTTATTTGCGATAAATAGTCTAAATATATTTGCATATCCAATGCGTAATAGCTATACTATAGGTATATTTTTTGTCATAGATGCTGATCTAGGCTCTGCGCCTGGAAATTAGTATCTAGCAGCCAAAAAATAGTTCATTAACAACTTAGGAAACGAAACACTAGCAGGTTATAGGCTCAATTTGAAGACATGGTTTGTCTTTAGTTTGAGCTTATAGCCCTAGTTAAGGCTAGGTATAAGTAATAAAAAACTGTATCTGCTGGCATTAGTCGGTAGATAAGGAGAAAAAATGAAACCGATTTGGAAAGTCGTACGTATTGCTGCTTCGTCTGTTATGGCCTTGGCGTTGCTTGCAATGTCAGTATTTAACGGCATTCCGATTACTTCCTCAGCTCAGCTAGGGGTTACCGAACCACCTGCTCCAGCTGTTGGGACACCGACACCACTGATCAACGCTCCAGATAGCGTTCCCGTTGAGACGGGACTTGGAGCTAACGTTATGATTAGTCAGAATTGGCGCGGATTCCTTAAGGCCACCTTTCGTTTGACTAATCAAACCACTTCAGCACGCAGGATTCAAATCTGTATTGAGGTAAATGGTGTTTCTCATTGCAAATACGGAGACGCGCCTGCCAACTCTGAGAATGTACAGGTGAGTTGGGATTATTATGCCATGTTCAACTTGGTTGCGGGTACCACATATAACATGTGGTATACAGTTACAGTGCCTAGCCGACCGGATCTACCGCCTGTTTTGAGCGCTCGATTTCTGAGCACGGACGAGTTGTCCCAGATTGGGATGGATGTTCTTACCCAAAATTGTGATATCACAGCCCAAGTTCCGGCAGCGGTAAACTTTCGACCCCGAGATGATCCAAACATTACCGTGACTGTAGCTTCAACAATAGTCTATACTGGACATTTGTTGCAGGATCAATGGTCTGGCTGGATTCCAATCACGGTTACTGAGGGTCGACTCACACCTGTGATCATTGACGCGACGTGGCCGGGGCGATCTCCGTCGCGGGATTTGGTGTATGTCAAGACATGTGCTCCACCCCCTTGCTACTTGCTTGGGGACTTGGTTTGGGTTGATAGTAACGCCAATGGACTACAGGATCCAGGTGAAGTTGGCCTGCCTGGGGTACAGGTTGTAGCCACGGGCGCAAATGGAACGTTTACCCGGACCACGGACAGTGATGGGAAATACCTGTTTG
>CAYTYZ010000011.1:0-46640 GCA_964442385.1 uncultured Gammaproteobacteria bacterium | reverse complement strand
CTAAACCTGCTTAAGATCACACTTAATGAAAGACAAAGTCAGAAATATTAGTTATTATGAATATATGAATATGAACAAAGATGCCCTTAAAATCATTTTGCCCTTAGCGGCTTTTTTAGTAATTATTCTAAGTGTGTTTATCATGGATGTGTTTGGTTTTAAAAACGCTTCTAGAATTGTGCCTACAAGCGTTATGCCTACCATAATTCAGGTAAAAGAAATGGAGAATCTGACTCAAAAGAAAGTAGTAAATTTAAAATTAGTAGGTCCTTCGTTGATGCAAGTAGGAAAAAAGTATGAGGTGCAACTGGTTGCCACTAGTAGTGAAAGTGTACCATTAGTAAGCCTGGAAACTTACGTAAACTTTACCCCAGAGATGGTAAAAGTAGCAGGCCTGGTGACTGGAAAAGATTTAGACAAACCGGCTTTTTCTACTGCAAATCAAACAAAGGGGGTAGTTGTGGCTAATATTCTGCAAGGCCAGCCTGTTAATTTGACACCTGGTTCAAATTTAGTCATTGAAACATTTAGTGTTACCCCAAGTAAGGCTGGTGAAGCTTTATTTAAAATTGACACAGGAGAAGGCAAGACCTTGCTAGTATCGAACATCGACTCAAAAGTAGTAGGATTTACAGTTGAAAATTTAAATGTTGTGGTAAGTAAGTAATGAATAAATTCTGCTCGGTATTAGTATTGTTTTTGTTTTTTGGAGTTAGTAGTGTCAAGGCTGCAAATGCCGCCCCTCATTTTGAATTAAACCCTAGTTCAAAGGCGGTTAAAACTGGCGACAGCTTTGATGTAAAAGTTGTGGTAAAAACAGGTGACGTAAAAGCCACAATGTATGATGTATCATATAGCTTTAATTCAGCCCTTTTAGAAGTGTCAGATGTAAGTTTAGATGCAACGGCTAACGCTGAATGCCAAAAGGCAAATTCAACCGTAGCTTGTTTTAAAATTGCAACTTCTATCGAAAATAGTAAAGGTAAAGTATCAGCTTCTATCTATACTGACGGTACGGCTACAGATTCAGCCAACAGAGTATTTAATGGAGATTTGCTTAATATAAAGTTTAGAGCGAAAGCCGCAGGAACAGCCACCGTAGTGTCTTC
The DNA here is from genome assembly GCA_964442385.1 of uncultured Gammaproteobacteria bacterium. GTDB lineage: Bacteria > Patescibacteriota > Microgenomatia > UBA12405 > UBA12405 > CAYTYZ01. Next base: position 45,531 of record CAYTYZ010000011.1, on the reverse strand, counting down.
ATGTAGTTCCGGATCAGATGCTAAGATTGACTTGTCTAGTATTTTTGATTCTTCTACTGGTCAAAACGATAGAATTGTGTGTAGTGAGAACATTAACGGGACTTACACAATTAGTGCTACTACGACAAGTGTAAATCCCACTTCACCTCCGGCAGCCACTTCTGCGCCAGCGGCTACTAGTGCTCCAGTGGTGGCTACAGCTACCCCAAGACCAACTAGTCTTCCAGAGAGTGGCAACTTTGAAGTCACCATGGGACTAGTTGTAATTGGTTTTGCAAGTGTGCTTTTGGGTGGGTATATAATGAAACTATGAGTGGAAAAGTAAGTATTAAATTGATACTGGGAATGGTTATTATGCTTTTAATAGTGGTTTTGGGTGTTTTGGGTCTGAGTACCGCCAAAAGCTATTTAGCATCTGCTGCTGGTGGAAGTGAACCTACAGCTGTTACCGCCTTGGCAACGGGTGACAGTGTCAAAATTTCCTGGAATACAGAGAAACCTACCCTTTCAAGAGTGCAATACGGAACCACTCCTGCCAGTATGCTTTTGCAATCAGATTTAGCTGATGAAACAGAACCTAAAACCACCCACCAGGTTAGTTTGAAAAACCTAAAACCAGGACAATCATATTATTATCGCGTAAAAACAGGTGAAGATTTGTATGATAATGGTGGTATACCTTGGTCTTTTAAAACCAAGGGCGGTACCGAAAATGCCAAGGTAGCAACTGAATCGGGGAGTGCTGCTGAAAAGGTGGTAGTTCCAACTGCTGCAGTAGCATCTACCTCTGGAGTAGTTCCAACGGTAATACCAGCAAGTGGAAATACCTCTAGTTGTGTATTTGGAGTGGACTATAACAAGGACGGCGCGACAAATGTAGCTGATTTGGCATATTGCAATCAAAACAATCTTGCAGCAAACCCAACTCCAACTCCTGTGTCTAGTGCCAAGGCCACTTGTCAATTTGGAGTGGACTATAACAAGGACGGCGCGACAAATGTAGCTGATTTGGCATATTGCAATCAAAACAATCAATAAGATCTGATATAATCTCTATTATTTTTAAAACTTTAAGGAGGTGTTGTAATTATATATGCCTATTGTAGTCAGCAAAGGCAAAACTGGTAGTAAAGAGGACGTTATTGGAACTTTCCGCCGTTTAACTATGGAGGAAGGAATTGTTGACGAGCTTCGAGAGAGGGTTTCTCATAAAAAACCTTCGGAAAAAAGGTACGCCAGGTTAAAAGTAGCTATTTGGCGAAAAAAGTGTCGCCGTAGATCAAAAAAATCAAGAATAATAAATGAGAGATAAGTTAATGTCTGATGCTATTTTGGCCTTGAAGTCTGGGGACAGTAAAAAGTCCCAGGCTTTGAGGTATTTAGTATCTTTGATTGATAAGCATTATTTAAAATCAGCAAATGGGGAAGTCAGTGAATCGGTAGAAATCGGTGTTTTGCAAAAGGAATTAAAAAATAAACAGGAGTCGCTAGAGGCCTTTGCTAAGGCAGGTAGAGAAGATTTGGTTGATGAAGTCAAGCAAGAAATTGATTGGTTGGGCCTTTACTTACCAAAAATGCTTACTGATGAGGAATTGGAAAAAATAGTAGATGAGGTAGTGCAAAGTGAAAAGAATTTTGGAATGATTATGAAACAAGTTGCAGCCAAGGCAGCTGGTAGGGCTGATGGGGCTAGGATTGCCCAGATTGTAAAATGCAAGATTTAGTCTTAATTACACACAATTCTGGTTGGGGATTTAGTACCAAGGTGGTAAAACAGATTGCCAGTGAAGAGCTACGTAAAGTGTATTTTGGAGAAAAAGCATTGCTTAGTATTATGTTTGTAGGGAAGAGTAGAGCAAAAAAATATAATATTGATTATAGAAATATGACCTATGTACCACAAGTATTAGGATTTCCGATGGGTGGACAGGTAGATTTAGATGGCTATGTGAGACTGGGAGATATACTTATTTGCAGCCCTCTGCTAAAAGAAGAAGCCATACGGCAAAACAGAAAAATGATAGATGTACTGAGGGATTGGCTTACTCATGGAGTCGGGAATTTGTTTAAACCTAGTAGCGGACTTGTCAAGGGATTGATTTGAGAAGAGATATTGTCTAGTCTGGTATAAGATGAGTATCTATCACTTAGACTATAGACCAAAAGATCTGGCGGACTTGGATATACCTAGTGTGCGTGATATTTTGGAAAAAGTTTTTAAAGATAACAAGGAAACCCCTAGAGCTTTTTTGTTTTGTGGACCTAAGGGGAGTGGCAAGACCTCGGCTGCAAGAGTAGTAGCTAGAAAGGTAAATAATATAAGCTCTGAGGATACTAAAATGCATATCGACATCTTGGAGTTAGACGGGGCTTCAAACCGGGGTATAGATGATATGAGGGCTTTGAGGGAAAAAGCCTATCTGATGCCTGCAGAGCTTCCTAAAAAGGTATTTATTATCGACGAGGTGCACATGCTTACCAAGGAAGCATTCAATGCGCTTTTAAAGATACTGGAAGAACCACCTAAACATGTGGTTTTTATTTTGTGTACCACTGACCCAGATGACATCCCAGACACAGTATTATCACGTTTATTTAGGGTAGATTTTCGAAAAGCTAGCAAGGAGGAAATACTTTTGAGTTTGCAAAAAATAGTAACTGGTGAAAAATTAAAAATAACAGACGAGATTTTGTCTCGAATATATGAAAAAAGTGAAGGTAGCTTTAGAAATGCAGCCAAGATTTTAAATGAGTTAACAATATCTGGCAAAGATCCAGACGAGTTTTTTGCCAATAAATGGGGTAACTATAGCTTTATTGATTTTGAAGAAGACCTTTTGTCTGGTGACAGCCGGAAAATATTACAGACCCTTGAAGCTGAGACTGAAGCGGGGGTAGACATGGAGGCTTTTACTGTAGGCTTACTATCTTTTTTTCAAAAGCAATTACTAACGACTTCATTGCTTGCCGAAAGACTAAATCCATGGCTTAACTTACTTTTAAATGCCTGTAGACAGACGAAAGACAGTCCCATTGCCCAATTGCCATTGCAACTTGCTGTAGCTGAGTTTTTAAAAGACCAAGCAGGAGAAGTAAAGTCAGCGGGTGCTGCTGTGGCACCAAATGTGGTTGCTGAAAAGGACAGTGATGGGAAAGATGTAATTATGGTGGTATCTATGCAAAATGTCGGCGATTGTACACTAGAAGAAGTTAACACCAATTGGCTAAAATTGCTAACTGAAGTAGGAATGCATAATCGCAGTGTTTCGGCTTTCTTAAAGGCCAGTAAACCAGTAAAACTGGATGGAGGAGAGCTGGTTCTGGAAGTTTTTTATGATTTTCACAAACAACAATTACAGGAGATAAGAAATCGTCAACTGGTTGAAAATTGCTTAGAGCTAATTTTAGGTAAAAGATTGAACTTGGTTTTTTCAAGGTCCGCGACTAGCCTGAAAAAGGTAGTGGTAGACAATCAAGCCTTTTTACCTCCTCCAGAGATAGTAATGCAAGAAAAGAAGGTAACAGAGGAAGACGCTTTGTATGATGTGGCAAAAGAGATCTTTGGTTAGATTTATGATAATATTCTAGATATGTTTGACAAAGCAAAAATGGTGATGCAGGCGATGAAAATTAAAAGGGCACTGGAAAGCCAGGTAATGACTTTTGAAGAGGATGGTATTTTGGTGGAAGTTAGCGGAGACCAGAAAATAAAAAAGCTGGTGGTAAATGGAGTAGAAAACATGAAATTGGTTGATATTCTAAATAAAGCTTTAAAAAAATCACAGGAAAGTAGTGCCAAAATGATGCAAGAAATGGGCATGGGACTTGATAGTTTGAAGTTCTAAGATGGCTGGATTTCCGCGCTCGATGCAAAAGGTGGTTAGCCTTCTAGAAAGACTACCCGGTGTTGGCCCAAAGAGTGCCACTAGGTTGGCTTTTTATCTTATGACTAGTCCAGCTAGTTTTTCTAAAGAAATGACAGATTCGATACTGGAGATGAAGCAGACAATTAAGTTTTGCCAGAGATGTTTTCATATTAGTGAACAGGTGGAGTGTGAAATTTGTTTGGATAGTACCAGAAATGATACTCAATTATGTGTGGTCGAAAGACCTGTGGATGTACTTTCCTTGGAAAATATCGGTAGTTACAAGGGTAGATATCATGTGCTTGGTGGGGCTTTAAATCCCTTGGATCATGTAGGTCCGGAAGAATTAAAAATAACTGAATTTATAGACAGAGTTGACGAAATTATTGGCAAAGGAGGCGTACTTGAAATAATTTTAGCGACAAATCCAACCATGGAAGGCGAGGCTACGGCATTGTATATAAAGAAAAAATTAGAACATTTTGGTGAAAAAGTAATTATAACTAGAATTGGCAGCGGGCTGCCTATGGGAGGGGATCTGGAGTTTGCCGATGTAGCTACACTTGATCGGGCTATGAGTGGAAGAAGAGGGTGGTGATTGAAAGTGTTAAAATACATGATATTATAGGAGAAAGTTCTTTAAAACCTTGCTGCTGTGCGGAGGCATCTTTGCATACTAGTTTAAGCAAAGCGCATAAACTTGATGTGTAAAGTTAGTCTCCGCATTTGCGGAAAACAAAAAGGAGTATCGTAATGTGTATCATGCCGTCTAGTGGTGGAACTGCGGGAAACATTCTGTTGGCGTTTCCTGGTGCAAAACACCCGAAAGAGGGAAGTGTTCATGTGAGCTTGTATGGGGTTAATCCCAGTTCAAATGGACCAAATGCAATCATTGTGGTTGTTCCCACAAATGAGACGATGGGACCTGAACACTTTATTAACATGGATGGATACGAGGGGGTTTTGGGCCAGATGAGAGAGGCTGTGGTGCCTCCTCGCCCGGTCATGCGCGGAGCCAAGAGCCTGAGCATGGAAATGTCGCAACCACAGGTCTTTGATGTGGGGCGACTGTTTAGTGTGGTGGTGGCTCCAATGGCACGTGGTTTGAAAGTGGCCTTGTCCAAGGTTCCAGAGCGTCGCCGGCCGGAAATTTCGGCTGAATTGGCAGAGTTTCTGGGAGGCATGAGCGGTAACCTGGTGATTGCCTGTTTTGATGGCAAGGAAGCCAAAGAAAACGGTGGCGTGTTTGGTTTTTGGTTCAGGCCCAGCTACGGTATCTATGCTTGGTGGCCAGGACTGGATGGACATGGTGAGATCCCTGAAAGAAATCCCTTTGGATTGGTACGAGATCACACCTTGTTACTTGCCGATGGGCGAGGTGGAGTGGTGGGTTATGGCCAGGAGTGGCCTTGGTTTTTGCCTGAGCGCGTTGCCTATAACGAGCCGGAAGTAATGGCCGGGGAAAATGGCGACTGGGTTTTGGGTGCAAGGCCTGTTAAAGTTGTGGCCAATTTTTTCCGTGAGCCGGAAATTGTTTGGCCTGAGTAACCTTTTTGTTGCGACTTGGCCGGGGACTGCAAACCCGGCTTTTTTTTTGATCTGTGTATATAATTTATTATGTTTGGATTTTTTAAGAAGTTTACAAAAGACCCCAAAAAACAGCCTAAGCCAGCGTGGCAGGAGCAAGGGGAAATACTTGATAAAAGCCTGGGACAGATAAAATCAGAAGCTGGAAAAATTGCTAGTGATAACCTGGGATTTAAGGGAATTATGGGAGAACTGGTAAATATGGATGAAAAAACATATGCCCAAGAAAAAGCCCAAAAAGAACAGGAAAAACAGCAGGAACTTCAAAAACTTAGGAATCAGATAACCCGCCGGTCAGTTAGCCAGGAAATGCAGCAAGTGAGCCAACAAAAAGAACAACAGAAACAGCAGGAGGAAGAACAAGCAAAAAAACGAAAAGAACAGCTGGATCGTGAAAGGGCTGAGAAAGAAAGAATGCAAGCGGAAACACCGAGTAATAGCAAAAAAATGTCTAAAGATCAGCAGAAAAAGAGATTTGCGGGTGGAGGGAAAAAGTCCAAAACTACGGCAGCGCCTAGCCAAGAGCAGTTGAGCTAGACAGGGGAGTTTAACCAGAAGCCGGAATAGTAATGATCTCACTCGCTGCTCTAACATCAATCTCGGGTAAAACAAATTCAACATTAAACGGTTCCTTTCTGGCTTTACGCAACCAACGTTTTGTATCATAATGAGGAATTAGAACTTGCTTTTTTCTTCTTTTTGGGGCCCTGCCTCCGTTTTGAAGGTCGTTAGCTACTGCTGGCCACATATCTAATAAAAGAAATCTTCCATTTACTATGAGATCGGAACTTGCAGGATAAACAAGAACCGATAACTCAGCTCCTGTATTGTGATCTGACTTTAAATGTTCGAGAATTGTTTCTCGAAGACCAACAAGCATAAAAAGTGGGTAAAAACCAATTTTTGACTCCATCCACTTATAGGCCCCTTCGAAGAAATCAAAGTCTCCGAAGACTAGATTTGCACTTTCTGCATGTCTGGTTTCCCTGGTGGCAGGTTTAATAACAGGAGCAGTGCCAAGGTGTCTGGTTTCTATATAATGTGCAAAAACTAGTTCGGGCAGTCTCATAAATATATTATAAGCCATTATTAGCTAATAGTCAACTAAGGGGGGCTGGGATAGAATATATAAAATGCAAAAGTTTTATTTTTACAATACTCCGGAAAGAAAAAAAGTTGAGTTTGTGCCCATAGTACCTGGTAAAATTGGTATTTATAGTTGCGGACCGACAGTTTATTGGAGCCCGCATATTGGCAATATGTACGCCTATACCTGTTGGGATATTATGGTTAGAAGTCTAAGATATGCAGGATACAAGGTTAATTGGGTGATGAATTTGACGGATGTAGGACATCTTACTGATGACGCTGATAACGGAGAAGATAAAATGGAAAAAGGAGCCCAAAGAGAAGGAGTGTCAGTGTGGGAAGTGGCCAAAAGATATACAGATGAATTTTTGCAAACTTTGGATGTTTTGCACATAATTAGACCAGATGTGATGTGCAAGGCTACGGATAATATTGCCGAACAAATAGATCTAATTAAAAAAATTGAATCAAATGGCTTTGTATATAAAACCGAAGATGGCCTTTATTTTGATACAGAAAAGTTTCCTGGCTATGCAGAATTTGGGCACTTGAACCTGGAGCAACTAAAAGAGGGAGCCAGAGTAGAAGCAAATTATCAAAAGAAAAACCCTAGTGATTTTGCCTTGTGGAAATTTTCCCCTTCGGCAAGCTCAGGGCTGCCAAAGAGGCAAATGGAGTGGGACAGCCCGTGGGGAGTGGGATTTCCTGGTTGGCATATAGAATGTACGGCCATGAGTGTGAAATATTTAGGAGAAAAATTTGATATCCATACTGGAGGAGAGGACCATATTCCAATCCACCATACCAATGAAGTAGCTCAAGGATACGGAGCTTTTGGCGGACAAACTGCGAAGTATTGGTTGCATAATGCTTTTATAACCACGAATAAGGAAAAAATGAGTAAAAGCAAAGGTGGATTTGATACTGTGTTAAAGTTAGCCCAAAATTATGACCCAATGGCTTTTAGGTATCTGGCTATTACCTCTAATTACCGGAGAGGATTGGATTTTTCCATGGAAAGTCTAGAAGGAGCTGTGTCTAGTTTAAAGAGCCTGCGTAAAACTATATCAGAGCTTGGAGAAGAAGTCGGGGGGGTAATTGAGGAATTTAGGAATAAGTTTTTAGATAAAGTTGCCGATGATATGGCTATGAGTGAGGCTTGGGCTGTTGTATATGCAATGTTTAAATCTGAGCATAATAATCCTGATAAATTAGCCACTTGGTTGGAGTTTGACAGGGTTTTGGGATTTGATTTTAAATTTAAAAAAATGGAAATACCAAAAGATGTGGAAGAATTGGCACTGGCACGATACGAAGCCAAAAAAGCCAAGAGATTTGCAGAGGCAGACAAACTGCGTGACAAACTGTCTCAGATGGGTTATGCTATAGAGGATACGACCGATAGCTATGTTGTAAAAAGAATATCGGTGTGATAGATTATAAACGCATGAAAGCAAACTCATATCAAATAATTATTGTTTTGGCTCCAAAGCTTGAAACAAAAGTAGTGGAATCAACTTTAAAATCAGTAACTTCATGGATTGAAGAAGCTGGTGGAAAGTGCAAAAAGCCTAAGGAATTGGGTTTGAAGCCTTTGGAGTATGAAATCCAAAAGCACACAAGTGGTATTTTTTATGAATTTAGCGTGGAATCTGATTTGCCCCTCGCAAGTAAAGAATTTAACTTACATTTAAATCGTGAAACTTCTATTATTCGTTATTTAGTATTAAAGAAATAAGAAAAACATGCCAACAAGATGCATAAACAAGGTCCAATTACTGGGTAATATTACTCGTGATCCAGAACTGCGCTATACCCCAGGAGGAATGGCCGTAGCTTCATTTGGTATTGCAACCAATCGAATTTGGACAACTAAACAAGGTGAAAAGAAAGAGGATGCTCAGTTTCATAGAATAGTAGCTTGGAACAAGCTCGCAGAACTTTGTGCCCAACTGCTCAAAAAAGGAACTAGAGTTTTGGTAGAGGGACGAATTCAATATCGTGAATTTACTGACCAAGCAGGAGTTAAAAAACAAATTGCTGAAATAGTTATTGATGACATGGTACTTTTAAACAACAAGGCTCCTGGAAATTATCAGGCTGCTGAAAGTGCTGATTACTCTGGACCTGCAGCTGCTGAAGTTGATGTGGCTCCTGTGGTACCTGTAGAAGAAGAAGCTGGTGCTCTTGACTCTATTATTATTCCTGATGAAGATGTGCCATCGGCTCCTAAAAAGGACGATGATATGCCTTTTTAAAAATATTTTATGGCACCCAGAGTACCTAGAAAAAAATTAATTGTAAGAAAGTCCCCTAAAGATCAGGAAATCTTGCATGCACTATTTGAAAATAATCATATACCTAGTTGGGAAGATTATGAAAAACTAAAAGCCTTTTTGTCGATTAGGGGCAGAATAGTGGGCAGAGTCCAAACTAGACTTAGTGCCAAACAACAAAGACAATTATCCGAGGCAATTAAACGTGCTAGGCATTTGGGCTTGCTACCTTTCGTAATTGGTGCTTAAATTGAAAGATGTTAAAAATCTACAAGGTAATAATTCTACTTAGTTTATTTGGGGCTGTTTCGGTGATTTCCTATAATTTAGGAAAAGAAAGGACAGGCAAAGTGGCCGAGGATCTTGATTTCTCACTTTTGTATACAGTAAAAGGGAAACTAGACAGGACTTTCTTGGAAAAAGATAAGCTAGATGGCAAGGCTCAAACTTATGGTGCTATAAAAGGTTATGTGGAAGCTTTAGGCGATCCATACACAGTATTTTTGCCTCCAAAAGAGAATAAATTAGCTGAAGATGATTTAAAAGGTGAATTTGGTGGTGTGGGTATTTCACTAGGATTTAAAGATAGTAGATTGTCGGTTATGACTCCACTTTCAAAAACGCCAGCAGATAGAGCAGGTATAAAAGCTGGGGATCTGATCGTTAAAATTATTGACACTAAGAAAAAAATCGACAAAGATACAAATGGTATAAGTTTGCAAGAAGCAGTGGGCATGATTCGAGGCGAAATTGGTACAGAAGTAACCCTGTCAATTTTTAGAGAAGGATTTGACAAGCCTAAGGATTTTGTATTAAAGAGAGAAACTATTAACGTTCCGTCCTTGGAACTTAGCTGGAAAACTTACAAAGACAAAGATTTTGCCTTTGTAGCTATAAATAAATTTACCGAACAACTTTATAAAGAATGGCCAGAAACAGTGGATGAAATTATAGCTAAAAAGCAGGTTGATGGTAAAAAATTTGGAGGAATTGTACTAGATTTACGAAATAACCCTGGTGGATATCTAGAAAGTAGCGTTATGGTGGCTAGTGATTTTATAAAGGAAGGCGTGGTGGTAACTCAAGAGCAGGCTGGAGGTAAAAAAACAGAATATAGGGTTGACACCAGAAGAAGGAAGCTCCTTGAAGACAAGCTGGTGGTGTTGATTAATGGAGGTTCAGCTTCGGCTAGTGAGATACTTGCGGGAGCACTTCGCGACTTTAAGAGAGCCAGGTTAGTTGGTGAAAAATCATTTGGCAAGGGTACTGTTCAAATGCCTGAAAGCTTTTCGGATGGAAGTGGCATTCATATAACAATTGCCAAATGGTTACTGCCTAGCGGTAAAAATATTCACAAAGAAGGGGTGTTGCCGGATGTAGAAATAAAATGGACAACGGATGCTAAGTTGGTAGAGGAAGAAAATCAAAAAGTAATGGAGGAAGTGCTAAAATAGTTGTAATATTTTTATAGTTAAATCGTATCTAAACTAGACTATGAAAAATATATTTTTAGGATTTTTACTTGGGATAGTGGCCGTAGGGTCATTTTTTACTGGAACTAGATATGGAACTAAAGTTTTACCTGTTACAAGCATTACAAATACAGAAACGAGGACAGTTGTTAACGAAGAGTCGATAGTAACCAAAGTAGTGGAAACATCTACGCCAAGTGTGGTGACCGTATCGATTTCAAAAACTAGAGCAGTTATTGATCCTTTGGAATATTTTGGTGCTTTTGGTTCTTTTTTTGATGTACCTAGAAGCGATACAAAAACTCAAAAAGTAGAACAGGATATTGGCACTGGCTTTATTATTGCTAAAAATGGTTTAATAGCTACCAATAAGCATGTTGTTTCGGACACTAGTGCTAAATATAAGGTAGTTTTGGTAAAAGATGGCAAGGACGAGGTACTAGAGGTAAAGAATATTTACCGAGATCCTCAAACTGATTTTGCAATTTTAAAAATAGATAAAAATGATCTGGTGCCACTTCCACTGGGGGACTCTACCAAATTGAAAGTTGGCCAATTGGTAATTGCAATTGGTACAGCCTTGGGAGAATTTAGATCTACTGTAACTACTGGGGTAATATCTGGTCTTGGGCGCGGGATTTCTGCTGGTAGTCCCTTTGAGGGGTCAGAGAAGCTGGATAATGTTATTCAAACCGATGCGGCTATTAATCCGGGAAACTCTGGTGGGCCACTGCTTAACTCTTCTGGTGAGGCAATAGGTGTAAACACTGCAGTAAGTTCTGGTGGGCAAAATATTGGTTTTGCTATTCCAATCAATGTGGTTAAAGAATCAATTGCAAATTTCAACTCCACAGGGCAGTTTGAAAGACCGTTTTTAGGAGTAAGTTATCGAATGATAACAAAAAGGGCTGCTTTGCTTAATGATGTACCACCGGGTGCCTATGTACAAGAAGTGGTGGAAGATTCTGCGGCTAAAAAGGCTGGAGTGCAAATGGGGGATATTATTCTGGAACTAGATGGTCAGAAGTTGAATACCGATGATGTGCTGTCTTTGGGGCAAATTATCAACAAAAAGAAAATTGGAGATGAAGTAAAAATAAAATTGTGGCGAGAGGCTAAAGAGATGGAACTAACTGCCAAACTTGACAAGGCGAAGTGATGCCTTATAATGTTGCTTATGAAAATCTTTGCTGAATATAACGATGGAGGATACAAAGTCTCATTTACCGGTGAACTATTAGGTGATAGTTCATTTATTGGTCTTCCGGGCTTACGATCATATGATCATAAATTGGGTGCTATTAAGTTTGACCGAAGAGGTTTAAGGCGTTCTGGTGATGAATTTGTTGCCAGCTTTGGAGATATTGTTAGAAGTATTTCGCCAAATGAAGTGGTGAAAATCAATGGTGTTCGTAACAAACGATTTATATTGCTAAATGAAGAAAATTTACGCAGATGGTTTGGAGTGGTAAGGTTTGAATAGGTTAATCAGAAAATGATATAGTTGGTTATGTTGGACGTTGATAGATGTTCGAGATTAATATTTCACGGGCCAGATATTAACAACATAGCTGCCTATCATAGAGGGGACTGTGCCAATAGTTTTATTGGAAAGGATGGGTATATTTATACCGCTACCCACAGTTTATATAACGGATATGGGAGAGTAGTGCTGTTAAACAATTGGATTCATTCGACTGGATTTGAACAAGTTGGTCCGGATACTTCCAGATCAATAGGACTACCTATTGACTCGAGCGTGGGTGTGGAAATTGGCAAGGATCACAGTTTTTTTCGTGATAATCGCAATTATTTGGTAAGAGTTTCGTTTCATAATGGCAATGGTAGGGTAAGAGTAGAGGAAATAAATTTATATCCGACTGGTCGTACTTATTTTATGGAAACAGTAACAGGAATGCCAAAAGCTGAACTGGATGTTATGAGGATAATGTCTGGGGTTGAACATATAACCTATGGTTCTAGTGGTTCTAGGGTAATGTATGAAGATAAAAAATTAAAACATGTGGCTGTGGCCACCCTCACAGGTGGAGTGGCTAGCAGGGCTGTTTCTGACAATCTTAATCTAGATCCAGGGGTTAATTATGCGGTTGTTAGTAGAATATTAAGCCTTAGGTTGTGATATAATTGCTTATGGCAAACGTTGGAATAATAGAAAGTCTACTTGCTAGAGGTGAGTTAGTTTTGTCAAAGATTCATGGTGATTTACCCGAGATTTTAGAAGTTACTGACGCAAAGTTGCCAGAACTTAGAAAAAAAGTTAAAGCAGAAGGAAAAATAGTGGTTAGGCTTGATGGGGATAGGGTAGAGACTAAAAAATTGCCAAATGGGGGATTTATATCAAAGGGGTTTTATGGGTCAACTAGGGTTGCTATTATTCCGATTTCTCGGACTCTTTAAGGATTTGCAGTTCGAGTAGTAAATCATCGAGTTTGCCTTCCAGAATCTTGTCCAGATTAAAAGATTTTTCTTCAAGTCGGTGGTCTTTAACCTGATTCCTAGCGTAGTTATAGGTACGAATTTTGTCGGCACGTAGACCAAGGCCAATAACTGAACGAGCAGAACCTAGACTAGCTAATTTTTTCTCTTCCTCTGCTTGGTAAAGTTTGGCGGCAAGTACTTGCATGGCTTTTTCGCGATTTTGAGCTTGGTAGCGTTCTTCACGCATAGAAACTACTATACCCGATGGCTTGTGAACCAGCCGAATAGCGGTTGACACCTTGTTGACGTTTTGACCACCGTGGCCACCAGCCCGAGTGGCAGACATTTCAATATCTTCTGGTCGAATTTTGATATCATTGCTGGTAATTTTGGGTAAAACCACTACACTTGCTGTAGAAGTGTGAATACGTCCCTTTTTTTCAGTAACAGGTATACGTTGAACGCGATGAGTGCCTGTTTCTAGTTGAAGTTGATCATAGGCTCCATAGCCAGTAATTTCAATGACGGTGTCATCAAGTAGTTTAGTTTTCCAACCTAATCTACTGGCATATTTCAAATACATATCCATAAGATCATTGAGCCAAAGATAGGATTCTTCACCACCAGGACCTGGACGAAATTCCAAAATGGCAAAATTTTGATCAAAAGTTGGCATGGGTTAAACCTTGGCCGCTTTCTTTGCTTTGGCGGCAGCCTTGGTTGCAGTAGCTTTAGAACGTCGTTCTTCGAAACGATCGATTTTACCCTTGGTGTCCACAAATTTGTGTACCCCGGTATAAAAAGGATGACAGGATGAACAAACTTCAATTTCTTGAGCTTCAGCCTGAGTTGAGCCAGTGGTAAAAGTATTGCCACAGGCACAGCGGACTGTAACTGTGTGGTAGTCTGGGTGTATTCCTGGTTTCATAGTTGGGTATTATAGCAGAAATAGGTCACTTTTTTCCACTAAGACCTGAGTCTTGAGTGGGAGGTTTTTTAATAACCACTTATTTTCCTTTTTTTCGTCACTGCCTTGGATTAGCAAATAGGGGATACCCAGCTCTAGGGCATAGCGAATTTGTTTATCTAACTTGGTATTTTGAGGAAAGATAAAACTAGGAATATTTGCCTGTTGTAACTCTTCTTGAAGAGACTGATAATCGGGCATTAAATTGGAATCAAAATTGGCGATTAAAACTTTGATTGGAGTAGTTTGAGAAGGGCCTTTTTTTAGTACTTTGACCACCTCTACAATTCTGTCAAAACCCATTCCAACACCTACGGCAGAAATGTCTGGCCCGCCAAGAGAGGCAATTAAATTATCATACCTACCACCGCTTGCCACAGAGCCAATATTAACACCATTTACTTTGGTTTCAAAAATCATCCCGGTGTAATAATCCAGGCCTCGAACTATAGTTGGACTATATTTTATATTTTTAGATTCCAGACCATTGCGGAGAAAATAGTCAATAGTCTTTTGTAACTCTGGATCTGGCAGAGAGGACTGTAGTGATGCGAAAAGCTTGGTTATTTGTTCGTCAGTTAGCCCCTTGTCTTTGAGTTCAATTTGTACTCTATCATAAGACAATTTATCTAATTTGTCGATGGTTTGCAAAATAGAATTTTTGTTGTCAACAATACCAGAAGTTTCCAGTATTTGGTTTAAGGTTTTTCTAGAGTTTACCTGAATGGTAAAGTCAAGGATGCCTAAACGCTTGAGGACTTTGGCGACTACGACAAGTATTTCCGCATCGGCTTCAGGAGAAATAGGACCAAAAATATCCACATCACACTGCGTAAATTCACGATAACGACCAGATTGGGGATTGTCGCCGCGCCAGACATTTCCAATTTGATAACGTTTAAAAGGAAGTTTAATTTGACTTTGATACATGGCCATAACTTTGGCTGTTGGCACGGTAAGATCATAACGCATGGCAACATCGCGTTTACCGTTATCTTGAAATCTGTAAACCAACTTATCAGCTTCGTCGCCGTACTTGTTTAGAAGGGTAGAGGAATATTCTAAAGTTGGGGTTTCAAGTGGGGCAAAGCCATAGTTTTCAAAGACTGATGTAAACACGTCTTTGACAAAGGCGCGAAGTCTAGCATCAGCTGGTAAAAAATCCCGAAAACCCTTTAGGGTTAGTAAATTTGTTTTTGTCATAAATTGATTATACTGCGTGAAAATAAAATTCCCCGCCGGGAAGCGGGGAGAAGTGCTATAAAATGACCATTAGACAGCTCCCGCGACTGTCTTGGTCGTGGAATGGCTATGAGCTAGTGATCTTAGTTCCATTGGTGATTTTAACCTATTATAGGATTCAGTGTCAAGTTATGTAGGGTCGAAGACTGAGCGGGGTAGTGCTTTGCCGGCAAGTAGGAGAGAAATACGGTGGGAGCTAGCAAGCGCTTGTAGGGAGCCTTTCCCACTGCAACCCAGATTGTACCAATAGCGATGACGTAGCTTGTCTTGTCCAGCAATAGGTAGACTGTGAGCTGTATGTGCTTGGGTATAAGTCCAACGGTGGGTAAGTTTTTTTTGATGGAGTAGAGGAGTATGGCTAGGATTGCTGTAGATATATATATTTTTAGTTAAATAGGGGAATCTGGTAAAAGAGTATTGATTGTTTTTAATTTCAATATAAGTTTTGGCCATGGGTTTTAAATGACTTGGTTTAGCAATAGCTACTAGGTGGGCGGTTTTTGATTTAAAAAGTTTAGAAGTTGGTCGGAGCGGATAGCTGCCTGTGCAGAATAAGCATTGGCTTGCCTTTATGGATGCCTGGGGTGTATGAATAGACACATGAGTTTCCCCGTGCTGAAATTTTAGGGCTGGAGTGTTTTCATATACTTGTAATCGTGTAGCGTAGGTATCGAGCAAAAAAGTCGCTAACTTTTGACAAAAAAGTGCAGAATTAAGAAAGCCAAAGTCTTGTCTTTGCATGGCAATAAAATTGAATCCGGTAGTTTTCAAGCATTTGTTTAGATAGCTTTGGCTTACCAGTTTATAAAAAGGTAGATACTTTTTTTCCAGAGACTTTGATAAATAACTAGAGTCTGAAATATAAATAGGATTGGGTTTTAACCTATGGCTATGCATTAAGTGTGCATCGTTAAGTATGTCTAAAACATCTTGGGGATTTGAATACCCGGTGTAATCTTTAAATTTTAAGCAGATTAGGTGCAATTTAGTGTCTTTAAAAAGTTGTTTTAATAGTTTCCAGCTAGAAGCTGTAATTCTATGCGAATAGCTGGAAACTTTGGGTCCATAAAGCTTGACTAGGTCCTGGTAGGATGGTTTAAGTAGCTTGGAAAGAATGCCTGTAGTTTGGGCAGTTTGACCATGTCCTAGACGACTGGAATCTATCAAAACCAGGTTTAGGTTGGTATTTTTTAGAATAAAGTAAGCACTAATGAGTCCTGAAAAGCCACCCCCAATAATACATAAATCAGTTTTTAGATTCGATTTTAAACTGGGTTGTGCAAAACTTGGATCAAGTTCTGCTAGCCAAGGCGAGGAGTTTTGCATATACTAGTTTGACATGAAAAAGAAAGTTATTTTATATGGAAGCTTGACTGGCAATACTCAGATGACAGCCATGAGCTTGGCCGACAAGCTGGGATGTGAATGTGTTGGCTTTGATGACGTTACCCAAGAAATTATAGATAAATACAATGTTTTTATAATTGGAGTGTCAACCTGGGGAGAAGGGGAGTTTAATCCGGCAACAGAGGATTGGGTGGCTAAACTAAATGCTGGATCAATTAAATTTGAAAACAAAGAAGTAGCATTGTTTGGAATGGGCGATTCGTCGTATCAGATATTTTGTGGTGCTGTGGATAGACTAGCTGAAATATTAGCCTTGAAAAACAACAAACGAACAGGAGAAATTCATAAAATTGATGGATTTTTAGACGACGAAAAAGAATCCGCCCTGGTTAAATGGGCGGATAATCTTTTGTTGTAAACTTGCTTAAATTTAATTAAGCAGTGGCTGGAGCCAATTTTACGTTTTTAGCGCTTGGTCCTTTTGGTCCTACTTCTACGTCAAAAGAGACGACATCTCCGACTTGGAGATCTTGGAACGTAACTCCGACTAAGTCGTTACTGTGAAAAAAGAGATCTTTGGTTTCATTTTCTCGAGATATAAATCCGAATCCTTTATCGGTTTTGGTTTTGATTGTACCTTGCATAATATTTTTTGACAGATTTTTTTATAAGATGCTAATCTGTCTTTTAGCATTGCAATAGTAACATTATTGATAGGAAAGATGTGGAGTTGGTGTGATTAGTAGAGGTGTACCTGTGAAATATGTGGATGCAAAAACACTACATTATTTTCTTAGATTAAGAACTATATCTAAAAGACTGGCCATAAATTCTGGAGTATAGTCTTTGCCTCCGGTAAGTATATGGACTAATTCGTGAACAAACACCGACAGTAATTCACCCTCTTTGCCATGTGCCAATAAGCCTTCACTTAGACTTATTCGGTTGCCATCGTGGGCTTGTCCGTCAACAGATCCTGACCTTCTGTAGGTAATGGCGGTGTGTAAATAAGTTTTATCTTGCCATAGTTTAAGTAAACTGAGCGCATGTCCTCCCAATTTAATTTCACCAGACAATACCTTACTTTCGATTAGTTTTACAACAGGGATAAGCAGACTATGAACCTTGGCTTCTTCAGAGGTTTTTAATTTTACAGGAAGCTCTTTGTAGGTAGATAATATTTGGAGAGAAGAGGGAAACATTTCTCCCACTAGCCCTGTTTTGGGAAAATGTATAGCATGTTCTGAATCTAAATGACGCTCACTTGCTAGATTACTTTGGGAAAAGTAGCCACCTGATAGTTTTTGATCGGCCATGGTCAAGTAAAGCCCTAGGTTGGGAAAATTTTGACCAGTATATTGAGCAAGAACTTTGATATCTAAATATTCTTTAGTTTTTTCATCCCAGGAATCTGGGTGATCCTTGAGTCTTACTACCAAATCAACAATTTTTTCAATTAAGGCCAAGTTGGTGGTATGTCCCAATAAAAACACCAAATAATTGGTTAGAATGGCTTCATTTGCCTCATTTCTTTCACGAGTATTTGAAACAGAGGGGGTATCATAACCACCCAAGTAAAGATTGGACCCATCTTTCAGGAAAAGACCATTTTCATAGATAGTCCCAGTTTCATCTGGTAAGTAGGAAACTGGCCCAACCCTTAGAACATTGGAATCTGTGTGTGAAGATCTAAGTTGTCTAATATATCTATCTAGACCTTTGGGTTGACCCCCAGGTTGTAATTGGTACAAAGCTTCTATACACCTTCGACTAAAATCAGAAGTTGGATCTTTAAACACAATTCTGGTTTTTGATCCTAACTTGGTATTGGTATCAAAAGCCAATTCAAATCCAGCCAGGTGGGTTATTTGTCTTTGTCCACTTTTTACAACTTCTTTTTCAACGGTTCGTGCCCTGCCTTGCCAGCGCACTAGGTGACCATTTTTTAGACAAGTAGATTCGATTTCTAGGTCAACAAGGTTTCTGCAGGCTGCTGAAATAAACATTTTAATCCCTTCACCATATTTTCCGGCCTCCAGAGGATTATGTTTAGTGGTTTTGCCCATTATTCTGGCACTTTCTGGGGCATAACCCGATCCATTATCTTCAAATTCTACTCCAAGTATTTGGTCACTTTCACTAATTTCAGACAAGTTAACCCAAGACTTTTGCCCATTTGCAGTTTGAACATAATAGCTTATGGTCAAAGTACCTGCGTCAAGATGATTTTGGGCAACATCTTCTAGAAAACGCAGGGGATTGTTCCAGTTTTCTTGGCCGTACTCGACAGACAGAGGTAGCCCTACCAAACCACTTTCTAGTTGTGTTTCTGCAGGACTATCAGTTTTTTTATAATGAAACTCACAGTTTTCTATCTTTGCCAGCATTATATCCCTGACGTAAGCTGGGCTGTCTTTTGGGTCTGGACACATGTAGGCATAATTTTTTGAAAAGCGAAGTTGATAGGCTTGAACAGCTGTGTCAAGTTCAGCACTTAAAGGTGAAAGAATAGAGGAGCGATACATGAGTCCACCAGACTCGAAACATACCTCATTTTCTATTTTTACATAGTCTAAGTCCTGGACTTTTAGAATTAAGATATTGCCAAATTTTCGTATGACTCTTTTGGAATCTTTGTAAACAATAGGTAGGCCATCAATTTTACCCTGGATCAATTTAAGACATTTTTTTTCGTCGTCAAAAACAAAAGTGGCCAACCCAGCTTCAGTTATAAACAGCTTGTTTACTAATATATTAATTATCTGTTCGTGTTGCTTATGGTCTAGTCTGTCTGGCAGGCCCTTGAGAAAGTCTAGGTTAACTGACTCCTGGAAAAGTTGGAAATATATTTGACTTTGCTCATGGGCTAGTTTTATTTCTTTTTTTCTTTTTTTCCAAAAAATCGTTTCTGCTTCGGTGGTGTCTATTTGGTGATTAAATCCCTTAAATTCACTTGGTACATGCTGTTGCATGACAGATGTTAGTAAAAGGCCAACTTCTTGCTGACCTTTTTGTAAAGTATCATTTTTGGCCTGAGAAGTACCATTAAGTATGGCGATTAAGTTAACCTGAATAAGACGCTTTATTGCATCTCTTTTTTCTTTGGGGAAATTTAGTTGTTCGATATTTATTCGAATCTGGTTTGCACCAGTTTTGGTATCAAAAACAAAATCAACTGGTTCGCTACTGTATAGTTTTGAGTGGTAAATAGGCCTTGCGGTTCTAACTAAATGTGCCTGGCTATGATTAGACATACGGCCATACAGCTTTTCCAATTCTTCTATGGCTTCTTTGTATAATGTCTGGGCAAATTCCAATCTTTCTTGCCAACCATCTTGGTTTTTGTCTACTAATCCACTAGTCAATCCAGCCCTGGCTTCGTCAAGACTAATGGCTACATCGCCAAGGTAAGTTTTAATTAATTCATTTGAGATTTTTATTCTGTAAAACCTTACTATTGTGTATCCGTGGGACTCTAAGCTGTCCTGTTCGTTTGTGGTTAAACTATTGGGTGTACTTACAAATATTGTTTTTTTATTTTTGGAACAACACTCTCTCAAGTGGTGAATAAATATTTTTGCAACCTCTGGTCTTTTGGAACGACCTGCGGTTGTGTCTTCAATAATCTCTTGAATACTCTTTACTTCGATACCATCTTTTTGATTCCTAGGCTCTTGAGTTTGAAACAATTGCCTAAACAATTTAGGGTCGGGTTGGTTTCTCCAAAAGGAATTTACAGAGCTTGCAAAAGTCTGTGAAAGTTTGTTTCTGTCTCTTGCTGCTACTGCACCAGCATCAAGAATACTATAGTTAAATATAGTGTGATTATCTGGAGTTAGGTCCTCTACGGCAATTCCTCCTATAAAGTGTGTAGCTAGATAAGTGTTTCTTGACATGACTCCAACAAGTGGTTGATTTGGGCTATAGTAGGGATAATAAAACTTATTTTTAGAATTTAGACACATGAAGTCTGGTAATGCACCGTTATGATTTCTTGGGTCTAGATAGTGAGACAAGTCTCTTTCGCCATCGGGGAACCTGACTAGGGTACTTGAACCAGTAGGTGCTGTCCCTTGGGATTTAATTGTGATGCCTCGTATGGCTAATCTACCATCACTTGAGATTTCAGGTCTGCTTTTCCATGCCACATATCCATCTTCACCTTCTACGGTGTAAAGAGATTTTTGAATAACTTGATAACCATTGTTTACCAAGAAAGCATCACTTATTTTAGCTCCTTCGCCAAATCTACCAACTTGATCAACAGCCCCTCTTTTGTCAGAATCGTAGACCGACTTAAGGGTTACATCATATCCTGGTCCATCGTCTTGGATAAGAAGTCCAACTATTTGCCATCTATAGTTACCGTGACCTAATTTTTCGTGCAGTCTGTTTAGCTCGGAAATTGTAACAAGTCGTGTATTTGGATTTTTATTACCTCTGTCTTGAACTAGATATTTAAAAACAGGAGGTTTGAACTCCAAATCTTGCATTTTTTCTAACACCAAATCAGCAATTGCATCCTGAGGCAGATTTGAGTATTTGCCAACACATCTGATGAATTCTTTGGCCATTTCCATTTCAGCATCACTTGATAAATGGCCTTTTGTACTGAGATATTGGTAGGCAACCTTGCGAAGTTCAAGGTCTTTTAGGGCAGGTAATTGATTTTCGCTGTCTTCTAAAAAGTTTCGAATTGCGCTGTCTACCTGTGCTCGCATTTGCGCATCTAAATGATTTTGAAACAAATCCTTGATGGACTGTTTCAGTGTCCAGGTTTTTTCAGCATATGTAATTTCTGTTAAAGTATCGTTGTTAAATCTTGTTTTTTCACCTCGCATCATGCCGGGCGGAACTCTGTCATGCATATTCCAGTTTAGCTTAGAAACGGGAAAAGTTTACTTGGTATTTAATTAGTTACTTGGGGTGGTATATCGGGCTCGAACCGACAACCTCTGCTTTCACAGAGCAGTGCTCTAACCAATTGAGCTAATACCACCATGTCGCCTTAGGCGAATATCCAATATATCAATTCTCAATAATCAAATGATACATTAGAACAAATGGATTTTACTGGGTATTTGTTGGTTTAGCAACCTTTGGAGTTGGGCTCGGGGCAGTGGCAACAGGTGAGAGTAGGACTAATTTTCTAATTATTTGTGTTTTTCCAGTCTTGTCTTTTGGCTGGGTAAAGGCAATAACTTTTTGTGATTTTTTTAAGTCTGGATATGCTATATTTTTTTTTCCTAGGTTTAACAAAGTAGTTTTGTCGTCAACTATGGCTTGTATCTCTTTGCCAATATTGTTGCTGGGTACAATCAAAAGCGTTTTGGAAGATTTTGAGATATCAGCGATTTGGCCATAGGTCATGGTTAAAGTTGGTTTGTCTAAATCAGACTTGCTTTGCAGAACTATTCTTTTGGCATCAAAAGAATCATCTGACTTTAGGTAGCCGATTGCTAAAACTGTTTGACCAGGCTTTAGGGTGGCTGGTTGTAATTTTTGTTTACCATCGGTAAAAACCAGTTCAGAGGAAAGGGACATTTTTTTTGTTGTGCCATTGGCGAGATCCAGCTCTAGCTCGAGTAGGTTGGTGTTTTTGACGACCCCAAGATAAGCTTTTTTAGCCCCACTTGATCTAACTTCGTTAATTTTTTCTTGCACTTTATCTTGGATAGTTTTGCGAAAATTTTCGACAATTGTGGTTGGTTTAGGTGGGGTAGGGGTAGGTGTAGGAGTTTTAGTAATAGCTAGGGCAAGACTGGTTGACAGAAGTAGGAGATTAAAATTTAGCATTAGAGTAAGTAATGGGTAAATCAAGGGTTTCTATTTTGCCCTCAGGGTCAATAGAGCTGAGTTTAATCTGGTTGAGGCCAGCATCCAGGGTTAGATTTAATTTGAAATTGCCAGACTCGTCGGCTTGGGTGTATTCAGAAATTAGAGAGGATACTGCTGTTATATAGGAGTTGGGTTTACTATTGCCTTCGATGGTTAAGTTATCTTTAGTTACCACCTCGTTTTGTAGTGGAGTGCCTATGAGTAGGTTAGAGTTGGTGTTTTGTGGGCTTGGGGTTGGTGTTTCTTTGGGAAGAGAGAAGGTAACTTCATTTTTTGCTGTTGGAGATGAAGTTGGAACTGAGATTTGAGGAATATTGGCCCGTTTTTGGGCAATTTTTTTGACACCAAGAAAAGATCCGGTCACGCCAAAACCGATAAATATACCTAAAAGTATAGCAAGTACTAGTTCTTTAAACATTGTCTTTATATAATTACTACATGGAACTTAAAATATTGCAAACAGGCGGTGTAATTATATCAGGAAAGACAAACGGGGTTTTGGTGGATCCAAAGACGCCTTCGGACTATCCTAAAAATCGAGTGGTCATTTATCCTTTAAAAATTGATTCTGAGGCTGTGTTGGCCGAAGGACAAATAGTTTTGGCTGGCCCTGGGTCTTATGAAGTAGGCGGTATTGAAATTGCAGGTACAAGTGTTAGTGAGGGGGCGGGGACAATATATGTGGCAAATGTAGATGGGGTGGATGTGGCCATTGTGCCAGGCTTGCAAGTGGCTCTTTCTGATAAAAAAGTCGAGAGATTGGAAGAGATTGGGGTAGACGTTTGTGTGCTTTTACCTGGAAAATTAGGTCAAAAAGTATTGGTTGAAACCGCCAAGCGTATTGGAGCAAATTATATCGTGTTTACAACAAAAAATGTCACCGAAGTTGAAAACGCTGTGACGCTTGAGGTTTTGAAAGTTGAACAAGATACCTTGCCCGAAGGTAGCGAGGTAGTGGTTTTAACTGAGAATGTCTAACGAGCTAAAAGTACCACCATCGGCCGTAGAGGTTGAGGCTTCGGTATTGGGTTCTATCTTAATAAACAATGACGCCCTTCTTCAAGTTTCAGATGTGCTTCAGCCAGAAATGTTTTACAATCCGGTTCACGGGGCAATCTATGGTGCCATGCAGGTACTAAATGAGGCCAGATCGCCCATTGATCTGGTGACTATTTCGGAAAAGTTAAAAGAACAAAAACTACTAAAAAAGATTGGAGGCAAGGCTTTTTTGGCCCAACTTGCCGATGGAGTGCCAACTAGTGCTCACGCTCAAAGTTATGCCCATATTATAAAAGACCTGTTTGCCAAAAGAGAACTTATAGCCGCTAGTGGCAAAATAACTGAAAAAGCATTTGACGAAGGAGTGGGTGCTACCGAATTAATGGATATGGCCGAACAGGAGATCTTTGGTCTTACTCAGAAACATATTAAAAATGCACCTAGCTCGCTAAGGGAGCTACTTGCGGCTAACTTTGACAGACTCAATGAACTTCATAAAATGGGTGGAGGGGTTAGGGGAGTGGCAACGGGGTTTAAAACTATGGACAGGATGCTTTCTGGAATGCAACAATCAAACTTGATTATTTTGGCGGCTAGACCAGGAGTGGGCAAGACAGCTTTTTGTTTAAATATCGCAAGATATGTGGCGGTGGAAGAAAAAAAACCTGTAGCAATTTTTTCTTTGGAAATGAGCAAGGAAGAACTTTTAGATCGTTTGTTGGTTAGGCAAGGGATGTTGGATGCTTGGAAACTTAAAACGGCTCAATTTAATGACGCTGATTGGGAGATTTATTCCGAAGCATCGGGTATACTTGCCGATGCATCTATTTATATTGATGACACTCCGGCTCTGACAGTTACAGAAATTAGGACCAAGGCTAGGAGGTTACAAGCAGAACACAACATACAATTGATAATGGTGGATTATTTGCAGTTAATGCATGGAAGCACTCGTGATAATCGTGTTCAAGAAGTTTCAGAAATTTCACAGGGATTAAAGAACTTGGCTCGTGAATTAAAAATTCCAGTAGTGGCAGCCGCTCAGTTGTCACGGGCAATGGAAGCTAGAGGTGGTAAACCAAGATTGTCGGATCTACGCGAAAGTGGAAGTATCGAACAGGATGCAGACGTGGTGGTTTTTTTGCATCGTGAGGATAACGAGGCACGGGAGCAAGTTATCTGTAGTATTGCCAAGCACCGAAATGGACCAGTAGGGGACTTTAATATGTACTTTAACGGTAAAAATGTGAGTTTCTTTGACATGGAGAAATAAGAGAGTGGAAAAGAAGTTGACAATAGTACAAAATAAAATAATATAAAATATATGGGTAAATATAGAGATGCCGCTGAGGTGATTGTTAATAAACCATCTGAAATTATTGGTTTAGAAGATGAAGCAAAAGTTTCATTGGAAGAAGCATTCAAGTTGTTTCTAGGAGTAGGTGGAGATGTTGAAACTAATTCGGTGCGTAAAAATAGACGTACTAGTAAAAATGATGCGGCATTATGGGCGGTGGAAAATATGTTAACCGTTGCCTGTTTTCAGAATTATGAAACTAGTGTAAAAAGTGAGGAAGACAAGACAATATTGGCCGATAGGTTGGCCAAGGTTTGGGGTAAGAACTTTGACGAGGTAGAAGGTGAAAGTTCTGTCGATGCGGGTGCGCGACGGGCACATAAGGGTTTACATAAACATGAAGTAACTGCTCCGGTAGATGTGCCTAGGTCAAAGTCTATCCTAAGTGAAATGATTATTCCTGCAATGAATGGATCTGAAAATATGATAGGGGTTCCTAATGCAAAAGGCGTATATAGTGAAAACTTAATTGCAGGGGCGGTTGATGAGATTATGAGGGCGGCAGTACTTTCTGGAGACACAGAGGCGGCTGTAATTGCAAGACGAGCGTTGTTAGAACCCAAGAAAAATATAGATAAATTTACATTTAATACTGAAGATATTGGAAAACTACTATCTGCTGATCAGCTTGATGCGTTGATAAAAATGTATGATGCAACAAGGATTCCTCCAAAAGAGAAGTAGGGGATTTATTTTAGGAAAATATGATATACTAAATTAGTATAGGTCAGCGACCATCTAGGTGCCAATTGCGGTTATACTAATAGCGATTTCTCGCGGTTAGTAGACACCGCTATTTTTTAATCAAAGGAGGTTGTATGACAAAAAATCCAGAGAGTGTAAAAGAGATATTCCCAGTTGTTTATATGCCATGGGAGGAGGTGGATGTGGGTTGGGGGGATAGACCTGATGGTTACTCATTGCATCTAAATGAGGCGCACAGAGTGTCATTTTTGGAAGAATACTGGACTAGTATGCCTATAAATCAGCCGAGTGAATATTCCAGTCCGTTAGTTTTTCTGGTTAGATTAATTGATGTGAACCAGGCAATCTATACGAAAGTTAGGAATTCTAAAAATGGAATAAGAATATACAATTGACTTGATCTTTGATATCGGTTTGCCAGGGTGATATTATAATTGCCATGGCCAAAAAAAAGCGCTTTAATTATATTGATACTCTCATATTGAGAGATGGTATGAAGAGGGCGGAGGAAGACTTGATTCGATTGCAGATAAATGGGGGTAATGAGGATGATATTATCCAGGCCCGAGGCGAGGTAAGCAAAGAACAAATTCTTTTAAATGTATTTAATTCTATAAATGCCGAAACAAGAAGAGAAAGCGAATCTAGAAGAAAACAAAATAGATTGTAATCAGGCTGCAAACAAAGATAATCTTAGAGGGGAAAAGCGGAACCATTCTAAGGCGGGTAGGTTGACAGACACTATTAAATGATTAAGTCTGGATATTTTATTACTCTTTAAGTTAAAATAGACCAATCCCAAGCCGGGATGGCGGAACTGGCAGACGCGCACGACTCAAAATCGTGTGGTGGCAACATCATGGGGGTTCGATTCCCTCTCTCGGCACCATGCGGGAAAAGGTAATCTTAGTCGGTCTTGAGATAAAACTACTATTGTGGTAGGATAGGAAGAAATCAGGTCAATCTGGCTTGATATAGTCAAAAGTACCTTTAAAGGAGTAGACAATGAGTGATAAAGCGGGATCCGTCGACTTTCAGGAGGCTCTTTCAATCAAAGTTGGGAGGTTTCTACTTTCTAAGGGACTCGACCTTGCCTCATCCACTGGCATCGAGCTAGACTCGCTGGACGAGTCTGATTCGCTTGGTATTCTGCATAAGAATCCCGATTCGAAGCCGATTAAGTACCTGTTCGGCCTTTTCAGACGAGAACCACGCCGTGAATTTCTCGGAACAATTTGGTTCAGTAACAGTGCGCGTGGTGCCACTGAAGAGGATTGGGTATTGGATATGTATGGTCGTGAACATGTCGACATTGTAATGAAACTTGCAGAGGAGATGGCTTCGCTCTTCAATGTCAAGATTGCAATTCACCTTGTAAGTGAGCAGCCTGACTTTGAGACATTCTTGACTGACTACGACATGTAAAGTCGGGTATCAGAACTTGAGCCCCAAGCAGAACTATGTTCTGCTTGGGTTTTTATCTAAATTTTCAATTTGTAAAAGAAAGTTCTGGTGAAAAGAATAGGGACTAATTCAAGATTACCGTACTTGGTATAATAGTCTGTGATAGTAATTGCTTTTGTATTTTTTTTATCATTTTTGTTTTCCTATAATGCCTGGAAAGGGTTGAGGGCAGAAATTGATGGAAATAAGGCTACTTTTGGTTTTTTGTGGTTAGCACCACTTTTTTTCTTAATCTGCTCTAGGATGGCCTGGGTATTTATTTATTGGAACGTATGGGATTTGAGATTGTTGGATATAGTGGGTTTTTGGCGCCGACCTGGATTTGAATTACACGTAGGTTATATTAGTTTAATTTTATTTTGTATATATTTTGCTAAGAAAAACATGCCCAAAATTATGTACTTCTTGGAAGACGTTCGGTGGGCGGTGGCTTTGTTTATGCTAGGCTGGCTTTTATATGATTTGTTGTATAGTAGGGCACTAGTTTTGCAAACGTTTTGGCCTATTATAAGTTTGGCACTAGCCATGATTTTAGATTTAGTTTTGGCCAAAAGATACAGAAAATTTAGGTGGTACAAAAGTGGTAAAAAAGGCTTTATGTTTTTGGCTGGAAACACAATATTTTTCCTGGGAATGAGCCTGGCTGTACCTTGGTATGGCATTTGTGCTTTATTTTTTCTGGTCTGCCTGTTTATCCTGGGGGGTACTTTTTCCGTTTAGATAGTATAATAGAGCATATGCAAAAGATTGTTTTTCCAAAGCAGCTTCTGGATCCGCTTCATAAATTTTTAGAAGGTGAGTTAAGTAAAATTAAAAAACAAAAGAAACAAGCAGAAAAATCTGATCCAACAAGGGATCCTAGCCGTTTGTCTATGAATTCGCTTGAAGAAAATGTGGATGAACAGTTGGACCATGAGTCTGCTCAAATGAGGGTAAATTTTTTAGGTAAAAGGTTAGTGCAAGTTAGAAAAGCATTGACTAGATTAAAAATTGGTAAATATGGTTTGTGTGAAAAATGTGGAAATATGATAGATACAGATCGGCTGTCAGTTTATCCTGAAACTACATTGTGTATAAAGTGTCAATCGGAAAAAGAATAGGATTATTTTTTTTGGTCTTTTTAGGGCATGAACTGCTAGCATTGGGTTTGGGGTTTGTAAAAAACTATGGATTTAGTTTTTCCCTAAATTTCCCATATTTTACAGTGTTGATTGCCTTAATTTTATTGTACTTATTAAGGCAGGGTAAAACCTGGGGAATGTATTTTATATTTTTAGGTGGACTAGTAAATTTTTCTGACCGAATTAGGTTTGGTTATGTTAGGGATTACTGGTTTGTGAGTGTGATCTCAGTTTACAATAACATTGCTGATTGGATTATATTAATCGGTATAATAGGGACATGCATATTGTTTTTGAAGACGAAAAAATCCTTGTAGTCGAAAAACAAGCTGGGGTAACTACCACTAATGAGGGAGTAAATGCAGGAAATAGCCTGGAAAATTGGCTTTACGAAAACTATTTTTGGGCAAAAAAAATTACCCGAGGGGGGATTTGCCATAGACTTGACAAGAATACTAGCGGTATTGTTTTAATTGCTAAAAAACAGGAAGTTTGTGATGCAATAAAGGGCATGTTTAAGGAAAGATTGGTTGTAAAAGCTTATCAGGCTTTAGTAGGGGGCAGGGTGCCAATTGCTGGGTGTGTGGTTGCACCAATGGGTAGAAGCAGCTTTTTTGCTAAAAGAAAAATCGATGTTGAGGGGAAAATGGCAGTCACCTATTTTGAGATTTTGCGACGTTATAAGGACAATGAGGGAAAAAGCTTTACTTTGCTAAAACTTTTTCCCAAAACTGGTCGCACTCATCAACTAAGAGTACATTGTCATTACATGGGTTGGCCAATAGTGGGGGATGGACTGTATGGTGGAGATCAAAGATATTTGAAAGGCAGGCAGTTTTTACATGCTTGTGAGCTAGGGCTAAAGTTTGGAGGAAAAGATTACAATTTCAAAGTTGAATTGCCCCTAGATTTGGAAGAAACCTTGATGTGTTATGAGAAAGTGGTTTAAGTTTTTTGGACTAGTATTGGTTGTTTTAACTGTTAGAGAATGGCTTCGTCTAAAAAATGATCTAGGCTTTTTGGTGGTTTATGGAAAAACGGCGGATTATTATTATTTATCCCCTGCAAGGGATAGGTACAGCTTGGTCAAGATAGACTTGGAGCAAAAAAAGCCAAAGGAGTTGGACAATCTAACCTGGTGGCTGTTTTACACATATGGAATTAGAGTCCAGAGGGTTTTTAAGACAAATCCACTAAAGGTTCCAAGTGTTAGCTTTTTAAGAGAGTATTTTTTTGTAAATGGTAGAGTACCTAGCGAGCGGGAGATAGATAACATAACAAGTGAGACAGTACGGAGAGATTTTTCCGATGCTTCCGTAGATAAGTTAAAGTTGGAAATAGTAATAATTAATGCCACTGGTATAAATGGATTGGCTACACGACTATCGGAAATATTAAAAATGAATGGACTACTAGTCACCAAGGTTATTACTGATAAAGAGGATGCTGGATTAATATGTGAGCTTAGTGGACCGAAAAAATACTTGGACATAATGGCTAAATTGCCCATTGATAGGTGTAATTTAGCTATAAATACAGATTCATTTGTAACCTTAAAAGTAGGTGCAAAAGCTGGCCGAATGGTACAATATCTATTGTATGGCAGGTCATTCTAAATGGGCAAATATTCGTATAAGAAAAGGCAGTGTGGATGCTAAAAGGGCTGTTACTTTTACTAAATTGTCAAAAAATATAACAATAGCCCTAAGAGATGGGGGGCCAAATTTGGAGCTAAATACAAAGCTAAAAACGGCCATAGAACAGGCAAGAGCTGAAAATTTGCCCAAAGAAAATATTGATCGTCTAATACATAGTTGGGAAGCAAAAAAGGACAACATGGTGGCTATGGTACTGGAAGGATTTGCTCCAGGAGGTATTCCGGTTATTTTCACTTGTGAAAGTGATAGCAAAAATCGTACCTTGTCGGAAATGAGATTTTTCTTTAAAAAGGCTGGGGGGCATTTGGCTGAAAGTGGCTCTGTAGCTTTTATGTTTGAACACCTAGGGGAGATCAATTTGTTGAATGTGCCGAGTGACGAGGAACAACTGAAATTAATTGATCTGGGTGCCAATGACATTGTGGGAAAGCAAGTATATGTAGATCCACATCACCTGTTTGAAATAGTAAAAAAAATTAATGATATGGGTTTCAAGGTGGAATCCAAGGGGTTAATTTATAAAGCAAAAAACCCTGAAAAATCCTCAGATTTTCATCAATTGATTGTTTTTCTTGAAGAACTGGAAGAACAAGAAGATGTAATTGAAGTATTTGCTGGAGTGGAACATGAATAAACGGTTAAAATTTTTAGTTGCTTGTATTTTGTCTTGTGCGTTGTTTATGGGTATATTTTATATACCTGGGTATATATATCCAAAGCAACTACTTTATAGCATTTTTTTTGATATATGTTTTTGGGTTGGATTGGGATTGCCCATAAAGTTTGGTGAATTTAAGAAAAATATTGGTTATTTGATTTTACCTACTTTGTATACTTTTGGATTTTATCAATTGTCGGTACTCTTTGATAAAACTTTGTTTTGGGGTATTGTATTTGGCTTACTTTCTATACTAATCCAGTATATATTCTTTTTAATATATAATATATTTTACGTAACTAGCCGCCAAAAGACACCAGCTTTGTTTACATCGGCAAATACTGTATCCCTTTTACTTAGCCTGTTTACTAGTTTTTTGGTTTGGAATTTCTTGTGGTCCCTTAGGCAAGAATACTTTGTAAATTTGGTATTATTTTCAATAGTTGGAATAAGTTTACTACTACACTACGTGTGGGTTATTATTTTGGATGATAGAAATGGGGTTAGTAGAGGAGTGTTGGCTGGTTATATCTTAATTCCAAGCTTGATTTTGGGTGAGTTAGCCTTGGTGTTATCATTTTGGCCAGGTGGACAGTTTGTAGCCTCTCTATACATGGCTGTTGCTACATATATCTTGTCACAATTGGTGCTTTTAGGCATTCAGGCTAAAAATATTGAAAAAGAATATCAACGAATGTTTTGGGTAGCATTGGTTGCCATGTTAAGTGTAATTTTATCGACCAGGTGGAGGTAGGGAAGGGGAGGCCTATAATATTTTCACGGAATATCTTATAATTTTCACATCTTAGTTATAGGACATGTGATATAGAGTGATATAGTAATGTGGAAAACTAAGGTGTGCCTGCGGCAAACTATAGCAGACTATATCATCTAGTGCTTAGAGAAGCAGTGCTAAAAGAGGATGTATCTGGAATATAAATATAAAATTAATAGTAAAAGCTCTTTTTGCCTGTTAGTGCCTACGAGTTTTTTTATCCTCCCTGCTAATGGAGAAGCGATATTATATAACGTCGCACAATGTATCTTTTACGACGTATTTTAAAAACTGACCAGAGGGGAGCGCAAAATCCCTTCGGCAGAAAGTTTTTATTGTTCCTGTTTATTATTTATTTATTAATTTGGGCTTTCTTTTTATCTTAAATACTACCCGATTTTTATCTATAGCTTTCAAATCTCATTTAGCCTCAAAATTATCTTTGGTTCTCCCCCCGGTATGTTTTAACTAGGGTATTGGTAATAATCCCCTATAGATAGGCTAAATATAATTGACGTCATTAAAGCCCCTAGAACGCGTTTATTTATGTTAGCCTTAGTTAGGTATGCCACTTGTAAATAAAAATTTGCGCCAACTAGTAGTAAGTTTTCTAGAACATATGGAATTAGAGCGAAATGCTTCAAAACTTACTCTGAGAAATTATGATCACTATTTGACAAGGTATATAGAATTTTTAAACCAATCTTTGGGGCATGAATCTACGGCTGTAGATATAAGCATCGAAAGCGTGAGAAAGTTTAGGTTGCTATTAAGTAGAGAGCCTGGTATACACAAGGGTGAGACAAAAAAGATCTCTACACAGGGTTATTATGCAATTGCAATCCGGTCCTTTTTAAAGTGGTTGGTAAAGTCGGATTTTAAAAACATACTGCAGCCTGAAAAAATAGATGTTCCAAAAACCAAAGATCACAGTTTGAAGTTCTTAGAAGCAGAACAAGTTGACAGACTTCTAAATCAACCCTTACTTTCAAGTAAATTTGGACTTCGAGACAAAGCAATTTTAGAATTATTTTTTTCAACGGGACTGCGAGTATCTGAATTAGTTTCATTAAATCGAGAGAAAATAAATTTAGAAACCAGAGAATTTAACATAATTGGGAAAGGTGGAAAATCAAGAATAGTTTTTTTGTCTTCAAGGGCTTGCGAATTTTTAGATAGATATTTAAAGGCTCGACTAGATTCATACAAACCCCTTTTTATTAGAAATATTAAAAAAAACGAAATGGTATTGGAAGAAGAAAAAGCCAGACTAACCCCCAGGTCTATACAAAGATTAGTTAAAAAGTATGTCGCAAAAGCAAAGATACCAGTAGACGCCACTCCTCATACTCTTCGGCACTCTATGGCAACAGACTTGCTTCGGGCTGGGGCTGATTTGAGATCAATTCAGGAACTTTTAGGTCACAAAAATATAAATACAACTCAGATTTATACCCACATCACCAATTCTCGTCTACGAGAAGTGCACCAAAAGTATCATAGTGGTAATAAGTAAACCACTTTCGTATTATATTTGGTTTAATTTTTCTATTTTAAAAATCAGAATAATAAAGTGAAAATAAGTCGGTAAATTAGGCTCAATATTGCTATACAAAAGTAGTTAGCAGGGACTCCCCTCTTGTGATAAAGACATTCTATATATAATATATGTCCTGTAGATTTGATTAAATATAGCTATAGGCCTAAAAACTGAGCTTTTTAGAATGGATTGACCTAGCTTCAGTTTCTTCGTGAATATTTAGTATCTTATATAATTAGATGTTTGTAATTATATAAATACTGTTTTTCTATATACAATGGTATCATCTCTATTTATAGGTAATTATGCCCTAAATAGTGGTAAATTTAATTTTGCAAGTTCATTATCAGACTCGATATGTACCTGCTAAGTATTTTTTAGCTATAATGTGGGGTTTATAATGTATCTAAAGTAGTCTATTTGGAAGGCTGAATATTTGCTTTAAGTATGGTCATGGCATTGACATGGTCATCGCCAGTTTTAAAACGCATAAGAATTACTCCTTTGGTGTTTCTTCCTAGTCTGGGAATATTTTTTAGTTCCATTTTAATGCTAATTGCCTTTTTACTGGCTAAAATGATTTGTTCATCTAGTGGGCTAACAACCCCAGCTGCAGCTACTTTGCCAGTCTTGTCGCTGACGTTTGCTACTTTTACACCTACACCCCCGCGTTTTTGCTGTGGGTATTGGTAGACATCAGTTCGTTTTCCTATACCTTGAACTGAAACTACAAAAAGGTCTCTAAAATCAGACTTGTCAGTTTTGGAATGACTGCCATTGGGAATTATATCCATGGAAACGAGGTGGTCACCAGATTTGAGTGCTATTCCACGTACACCCTGAGTATGTCTACCCATGGGTCTAGCATCGCTTTCAGAAAAGCGAATACATTTGCCATCAACCGTAACCAAAAAGACTTCATCATCGCCACTGGTGCCTTTGGCCCATACTAACTCATCTTTTTCATCAAGCTTTATGGCAGCTATTCCAGATTGTCTAATATTTTCAAACTGATCCAGGGCAGTTTTTTTAACTGTTCCGTTTCTGGTGGCTAACAGAATATACTTTATGGGAAGATCTTTGCTAGTTGGCAAAATTGCCTGTACGGTTTCACCTTGTTGAATTTGGATAAGGTTGACTACAGCCTGGCCTTTGGTTTGACGGCTCCCCTCGGCTACTTCCCAGACTTTGGTTTTAAATACTCGACCGCGGTTAGTAAAATATAATAGCTCGTCATGGGTAGTTACCGAGAGCATGTTGTCCACTTCGTCTTCATCTTTGGTAGTCATGGCCGAAACACCCTTGCCACCTCGAGCCTGACTGCGATAGGAGTCCTTGGGAAGTCTCTTGATATAACCAGTTCTGGTGATAGTTACAATACAATCTTCTTTGGGGATTAGGTCTTCTTCGCTAAAATCTTCTAGGGCACGAACATATATTTTAGTACGTCTTTCATCAGCAAATTTTTCCTTGACTTCGGTATTTTCTGATGTTAGTACTGCAATCATTTTTTCTGGTATGGTTACAATTCCTAGCAGTCTATCTATTTCGAGCTTGAGGGCGTTGTACTCATCCTCAATTTTTTTACGTTCTAGGGCTGCTAGGCGTCTAAGTTGCATTTCCAAAATTGCATTGGCCTGCAAGTCTGTAAAATCAAATTTTTTCATTAAGTTATCTCTGGCAACTTCCACAGTATCACTGGCTCTGATAATACGGATTACTTCGTCAAGATTATCCAGTGCGATTTTGTATCCTTCTAATATATGGGCACGGATCTTGAGTCCTTTTAGCTCGAAAATGGTTCTACGGCGCACAATTTCTTCACGGTGGCGCAGGAAAAGTAATAGCATTTGACGGAGGTTTAGGGTTTGTGGCGAACCTTCCACGATGGCCAACATATTGGCGCTATAGCTAGTTTGTAGGGTGGTAAATTTGTAGAGTTTGTTTAATACGGACTTGGGATTAGCAGATTTTTTAAGTTCGCAAACTACTCTGATACCGTGGCGATCAGATTCATCGCGAAGATCGGAGATACCCACGATTTTTTTGTCCCGGGCTAGGTCGGCAATCTTTTTAACCATTTCAGCTTTGTTGACTTGATATGGAATTTCAGTAATTACAATTCGGATTTTTCCAGACTTAGTCTCTTCAATTTTGGCTTTGCCTCTGACGTCAAATTTGCCCCGACCAGTTAGGTACATCTCCTGAATGAATTTCTTGCCGTAAATTTCACCATAAGTAGGAAAGTCTGGTCCTTGGACAAACTCTAGAAGATCTTCTACTTTTGCGGTACTTTCCAGTAAATATCCTTTTTCTTCTAAATTATAGATTTCTTTTAGTATTTTATCGTGAGTATTTAATATTGGGCGTGAGGGTTTGTCTTTTTCAGGATTTGGTAGTACTGTGGCGTGTTGCAATAGATGACCAATGGCATCGGAGAGTTCACCTAGATTGTGAGGTGGGATTTTTGTGGCCATACCTACGGCAATACCGTCGGCACCATTTAGAAGTAAATTAGGAGTCTTGGAAGGCAGGACACTGGGTTCCTGGGTGGAAGCATCGTAGTTGTCGACCATGTCAACGGTTTCTTTTTCTATATCCCCTATCATTTCAGCGGTAATTTTGGCCAGACGAGCTTCGGTATAACGCATGGCTGCTGGTGGATCACCGTCAATCGAGCCAAAGTTACCTTGCCCCTTTACTAGCATGTAGCGCAGCGAAAAATCTTGGGCCATGCGGACCATGGCCATGTATACAGACATGTCACCATGGGGATGGTATTTACCTAGTACTTCACCCACCACCTTGGCAGATTTGGTACTTTTGGCGCCACTGGTTAGACCCATTTGGTTCATGGCGTAGATAATTCGGCGGTGTACTGGTTTAAGGCCATCTCGAACATCTGGTAGAGCCCGGGCTACTATTACACTCATGGCATAATCCAAGTAGGATTTTTCCATTTCTGGCACAAGATCAACATCAATGACTCTCCCCAGTGGAATTAAGGGTCGTTCGACCTTTTTTACCTCAACAGTTTCGGGTGGTTTTGCAATGTTATTTTGATCGTCTGACATGAGTAAATTATTGTACTCTATTTGAGCTTGGTTGTGTAGGGATTGAGAGGACTAAAAATATACTAACTGGTAGATATTTTAGTTTTTTTTACAAGTGTGCTTTTTTGTATACGTTTTAATAGCATCCAGAAAATTAGAACTATGATTGTAGAAGTAATTATTGAAAATAGTATGGAATTTGTTGGATTTTCAAGATGAAGTAATCCGTTGGTACCAAAGATACCGTTGATAAAACCCTGCAGGGTTTCAAGTAATGTTGGTGGTTTTGGTGGACACGGGACAATATCACACATGTACATCCTAGTTTCCGGTGTCATATCAGACTGTTTTACTAATCCTTCGGGTATTATATAAAATTATAATAGAGTAGATTTATACCAAACAGTGTATCTATAAATCTAACCAGGAACCAAATAAAAAAAGTCCAAAGGGCGTATATCAATGCTGTAATTTTGTGTCTTTTTTTGTACGTTATCAGTTCATAAATCAAAAAAAGTAGACTGCTAAAAAATACTATTACGATGGAAATGCTAAAAATGGCGCTAAAAATTATCCAAACGGGATACACATTTGGCCCCATATTTGGCACCAACAATAATTTGGTCAGTAAATATAATGAAATAAGGTATAAATTGTATATTAAAAATAGGTGTTTTTTCATTTTAGTGTTGGTGTATTTAGTTGTATTAGGGTAACTCCAAATATAGTGAAAAGGAGATTTAATATAACCCAAAATATTATTATGGCTATTAAATGTTTTAAAACAAATGCACTTTTTATACCTTTTTTGCTTATTTTAATGTCTCTATAAATACTAATTATGGTAGGAATTGGGAGAAATAGAAGTATTAGGAAAATTATCCGTGAATATAAACCAAAAATTATAGATTTATCATTTGGGCCAATATTGAGACTAAGAATAATGAATATACTTATAAAAAATAGAACAATGTAGCCAGGGTAAAAAACTTTTTCATTTTTTCTGGCCTCCCCTGTCTGGACCGCAGCAATCACCTATCGAAATACAATTCACAAAATATTATAGCTTATTTATCGCTAGAAATATTTTTGTACAGCAAAAATGTGATTATAACTGCATTAAAGATATATATTAGTGCAAGTATTAGATTTTTAGACAAGTTCTGTCCAGTATTCACACCAAATATAAATATTACGAAACAGTAAATAAGTATTTAATTTTTTTTGTTATTATTTAGTTTTTGGTAAGATGAAGTTTTGTCTGACATGGTTATTTTTTAGTCTTCTTGTTTTTGAAAATTTCACTCATTGCAACAGTCAATATGCCGAACCCTATTGAGGTTAGTTGAGCCGTAGCGGTTCCGTAACTGTCTCTCAGGTAGGGGTGAATTATGCCGAGCAAATAAGCTGCTAGCATTATCAAAAATACTTGCAATTGTTGTTTATTAAACATTTTTTATATATCTAAAGTCGCCAAATGGGCGTGGGTTTGGATGAATTTTTTACGAGGAGGGACCAAGTCGCCCATGAGAATACTTACTACCTCATCGGAACGCTGGGCATCACTGATAGATATTCGTTTTAAGGTTCTGGTTTCGGGATTCATGGTGGTGTCCCACAACTGTTCAGCATC
Source organism: uncultured Gammaproteobacteria bacterium (assembly GCA_964442385.1). GTDB lineage: Bacteria > Patescibacteriota > Microgenomatia > UBA12405 > UBA12405 > CAYTYZ01. Next base: position 8,445 of record CAYTYZ010000011.1, on the reverse strand, counting down.
CATTTCTCCAAGACCTTTGTAGCGTTGAATATCGTAAGGCTTGGCTTTATCCATCTTTTTGTTAAGGATAGAATCGCGTTCCTCGTCAGTATAGGCGTATTCTACTACTTTGCCTTGCTTTAGTTTAAACAGTGGTGGCATGGCAATAAAAACATGACCATTTTCGATTAGCCCTGGCATGTGTCTAAAGAGAAAGGTTATCAAGAGGGTTAAAATATGAGCTCCGTCTACGTCAGCGTCAGACATTAAAATAATCCTATGATAACGTAATTTGCCCTTGTCAAAGGTTTCACCGATACCGCAGCCTAAGGCAATAATGAAATCTTTGAGTTTGTCGGACCCAACAATTTTGTCCAGACGCATACTTTCGGTGTTAATGGCCTTGCCCCAAAGAGGTAAAATGGCTTGGAATTTTCGGTCACGTCCTTGTTTGGCACTGCCTCCGGCTGAATCTCCCTCTACTATATATATTTCGGATTCTTCGGGACGTTTGGATTGACAATCAGCTAGTTTACCGGGAAGTCCCATGGAATCAAAAACGCCTTTGCGTAAAATAGCGTCACGAGCAGCCTTGGCAGCCTGCCTAACTTCAATAGCTAGCAAAATTTTGCCAACAATGGCTTTGGCTACATCTGGGTGTTCTTCAAAATAAGTGTCAAGACGTTCCTTTACTATTTTTTGAACTATTACTTGGGCTTCGGTATTGCCCAATTTTGATTTGGTTTGCCCTTCGAATTTAAGATCTTTGTTACCCATCCATAGGGCAATTACTGCTGTGAGTCCTTGGCGGACGTCCTCGCCACTAATCCCCTCTCCTTTATCTTTTTGCTTGATCATTTCCTTGCGATCGGCATAGTCTTTGATGGCCTTGGTTAGGGCCATTTTAAAGCCAGTAAGATGGGTTCCGCCTTCGGTAGTATTGATGATATTGACATAAGAAGGGGTGTTTTCGGTAAAACTGTCGTTATACTGTAGGGCTACTTCAACTTTTATACCATCCTCTTCCCCACGCATAATTACTGGAACGTGCAAAACAGTTTTATTTTTATTTAATTCTTTAATAAGAGCTATGGTTCCCGCCTCGTAGTAAAAATGCTGCTCATGGTTACTTATTTCGTTATAAAAATGAAAATAAACTTTGGAATTAAGATAGGCTCGATCTTTTAGTGATTTTATTAAAAGCTTGGGGTCAAACTCCAGGGTTTCATTAAAAATTTGAGGGTCTGGTCTAAAGGTTACAGTGGTCCCATTAACAGAGTTGGGTATAAGGGTTTTAATTTTTGGAACCAAGCTTTCTTTGATAATTGAAAGAGACTTGGTGACCGCTCCCCTACTAAATTCTATGTGTCTAAGTTTGCCTTCACGTCTTATTTCTACAGAATAATAGGTGGAAAGTGCATTGACACAAGTAGCTCCAACTCCGTGTAAACCTCCTGAAACTTGGTAGGCCTTTCCTTCAAATTTTCCGCCAGAATGCAGAGTAGTGAGAATAACTTCTACGGCTGGTTTGCCATATTTAGGCATGATGTCAAATGGCATACCGCGACCATCATCAGCTACTGTCATGGAATTGTCTTGGTGGAGTATTACCCAAACGTTTTTGCCAAAATTAGCCAAAGCTTCGTCTTGGGCGTTATCTACAATTTCAGTAAAACAGTGGTGTAGACCTCTAACATCGGTAGAACCGATGTACATGGCTGGGCGTTTTCGGACTGGCTCAAGACCTTCTAAAACGGTGATTTGTTCACCTGAATAATCTGAGGCTTTGGTATTTTGTTTTTTTAATTCGTCAGCCATATAATGAGCTTAAAAGCACTAATCAGTATACCGGTTTGAATTCAGCTTAGCAAGCTCAAAAATGTGCGTATATTTAGGGTAATAAAATATGTATTTCAAAAAATATATTAGAGGATATTACTTGTTTTGCCAATTTTGTACTATATGGTTGCCAATAATGCTTCCAGCTACCAGCACATTCATAGAGCGGTTGACGCCATACATGGGAATTTCGACGGTTTGGTCTAAGAGTTTCAAGCACTCCCCTGCTATGCCATCAGTTTCGTTGCCAAGTATAAGAGCAACTTTTTGAGGATATTTTAGATGATTATAAGGAACAGACTGACTATTTTGTTCACAGCCAATAAGTTTATAGCCGTTAGCTTTTAGTCGTTTGAGTATATCTGCAGTTGAATAGCAATGTTCCCAGGGGACCCATTTCCAAGTGCCTATAGAGGCTCGGTGGATTTTAATATTTGGAGGAGTTACAACTGGGCCGCACAAGTAGATTTTTTCCAAGGCCAGAGCGTCGGCTAATCTAAAAAAAGATCCGATGTTGAAAGTGTCATAAACCCGGTCTAGAACTAGAACCAAGCTGTGGCGAATAATATTCAACTGTTTAGCTTTGGCCTCGTTGTGATTACTAGAGCGGAGTTGCCTGGCGTTGAGCTTGAGCATGAATTTGATTAGTTATAATATCCTTGGCTTGAGTGTAGAGGCACTGGGTAATTTCTTCTTCTAGATAACCAGATTCTAGGGCTTGCTGTTTCCAACAGGTAGCATTGTTTTCTAAATTACAAAACTGAGAAATTCTTGCAGTAAAATCTAGCCATTGGGTATTATTTTTTTTAAGCATAAAGGCGCAAAGTTCGCGTAAGGATTGGTTTAATTCTTGTCTGGTTTGTCCACAATTGTAATGCAAATTGTCAATAGTAAGAGAGTTTATCCCTGGTGTTTGTACTTGGGTAAAGGGGTAAAGAGGGGCAAGAATATCGTCGTTGGTAGCATCTGGTTTTTGAGAAAAACTTTTAGTCTGATAGCTTAGATTACGGCTGGTAACTGGGGAAGTGTTCTCTTGGGCTTTGATTTGTCCAAAATGATAGCTTACAAGAGACAAGCCAGAAAAAAGCAAGGTTATTCCTATGTATCCAATTATTTGTTTCATCTTGTTTTTATTTCTTGGGTGGCTAAAAATTCACCTGCCTCGATTATAACCGACAATACCTGATGAATACGTTCTACTGCTTCGGTAAGTGTTAGTTTTTTATTGTTGCCCACAAAAAAATGAAGAGTTTCATTACGACTTTTTTTCCAGGCGTCCCAAAGCTTTTCTGCAAGCTCTTCACCTTTGTCGTCCAGATCAGACAGGCGTTGAAAAATGGAAAATCTTTTGTAGCGAAGTGATGGGTTTAGGGTTTTGCCAACTCGAAAACGGTCTCCTTCGTGTTCTATTTCGTTTATAAGGCCTACGTGTAGGAAAAAATCTTTAAGAAATCCTTCATAAGATTTAACGCATGGGGCAACTAGAAAACTATAGTCAATAATTTCGTCGGTAACCTTGAGTTTATGAAATAAAATTACGGTATCATCCAATAAATAATCTTGTTCTCTGTCAGTATATTTTTTGGCTCTTTCTACTAATTGTTCGTCTAGGGATATCATATTCTGGTAAGTAACAAAATAGTAAAAAGCAATATCAGGACAAAATTAAATTTTAAATAAATAGATAAAAATGATAGAGGTAATTGCTTGGCCATTCTGGCAAAAAACCAGGTTTGTAAGATGGTAGGATTGGATCTGAAATCTTTTAAAATATGAACAAAAAGGTGGATGTTACAACTAAGCAAGATGGCTTGTCCTAAAACGTTTGTGTTAGAAGTAAAGATAAAGATAGAAACTGCCAAAAGGATTAAATGAAAATAAAAATGGTGGAATATAAGGCTAGTGTGGCTGGTTTTTTCTAATCTATATTGCCAATAGGCACGTTTATATTGAGCTGTTTTAAGGAGAAGCTGCATTTGCTTGGACTCGGGCAAGCCCCTTTTTGTAATAAGCCAATAAATTAAATGATCAATATCTAAGAGAAAGTAACCTAAAAATAGCCCTGAAAATAGAAAGATTAAGTTATATATCACTTAATAAGTGTAGCAAATTATTTATTCATACCTAAGGGCCTCGATAGGAGATAGACGTGAGGCACGGCGAGCAGGGGCAGCGCCAAAGACGATACCTACCAGAGATGATACGCCAAAAGCTAAAATGACGGCCCCTGGAGTAACTTGGGCAGGGAAAAAAGAGTTCATGGCAATAGCAGCTAAGGCACCAAGGGCAATCCCAATGCTACCACCAAGACAGGATAGAATTATGGCTTCGATTAAAAATTGCGCCAAAATGGCGTTTGGGGTGGCGCCAATAGCCTTGCGCAAGCCAATTTCTTTGGTTCTTTCTGTTACGGTTACCAGCATAATATTCATAATTCCTATTCCACCTACGATTAAAGATATGGCAGCAATGCCGGTCAATCCTGCTGTAAGGGTACTTAAAATACCCGTAACTGTGGTCAGTATTTGACTTTGGTCAAATACTGAGTAATTATCCTTGTCGTACTTTTCAAGAAGGGTTAGCTCAGCCTGTTTTTTTACGAAAGGAATGTCATCACTGGTCTCTGCCTGGATCAGCATGCTTTGGACATCACGGGTGCCTTTGATTTCAAATGCAATGTCGATAGGTGTATAAACATAATTATCAAAGTCAGGTCCGCCAAAGCTTCCACCTTTTTTATCAACCACACCAATCACTTTTAGGTTTTTGCTACCAATAATTATTTCCTTGCCAAAGGGGCTTACGGTAGGAAACAAGGTTTTGGCGATTTGAAATCCCAAAACTACGACATGTTCGCCCTTATCATCTTCTTGGGGTGTAAACCATCTGCCGTTTCCGCTTGAGGGGAGACTATTTCTGATTCTACCGTAGCTGGCAACTGTTCCCACCAGAGTGACGAGTTCTTCAGTATCTCTGTATTTGGCTTTTTCTTGGACTTGGACATTGGGTAGGACTACTCCCCTGCTACCTAGAACTTTTTGGATATTGCGAATATCTTTTTCGGTAAAGGTTTGAGTAACAGTGGTGGTGCGCTCTTGGGCTCTAAAACCTCCTGAGCGATTAAAAATTTGACCAGGAGTTACTATTACCAAATTGGCACCTAAGCTTTCAAACTGTTTTTGAATATAGATTTTAATACCTGAACCGATAGCAGTAAGTAAAATTACTGATGTTACTCCAATAATTATTCCAAGGGATGTTAAAAATGTGCGTCCTTTGTTTCTAGTAATGGATTTTATACTGATAGAAATTAGTTCCAAGATATTGGGCTTTAGCATTTTAAGATTTGGTAATTAAACCGTCCCTGATAATAATTTGACGTTTGGCTTCAGAAGCTAATTCTGGCGAGTGGGTCACAAAAACTATAGTCCTCCCCTCCTTGTGTAGCTGATGAAAAAAATCCATAACTTCTCGACCCGATTTGCTGTCCAAGTTGCCTGTTGGTTCATCGGCTAGGATTATTTGAGGATCGTTTACCAGGGCTCTGGCTATTGCCACCCGTTGTTGTTGTCCTCCTGATAGTTGGGCTGGTGTATTGTTTAGTTTGTCACCAAGGCCAACTTTTATGAGATATTTTTTCCCAATTTCGGCTCGTTTGCCAATAGGAGTATCGGAATAAAGTAAGGGTAGAATAGCATTGTCAAGAGCGCTAGTTTTGGCCAGAAGATTAAATTGCTGAAATACAAATCCAAGAGTTTTGTTGCGAATTTGGGCTAAATCACCTTCGGAGTATTTGGCAATATTGGTGCCATTTAAGATTACCTCACCACTAGTAGGGTTATCTAGTAGCCCGATGATATGCATGAGAGTAGACTTGCCTGAACCCGAGGGTCCAGTAATGGATACAAATTCACCTGGATAAATAGTACAACTGACCCCTTTGAGAGCTTGAAATACGGTGTCGCCTGTTTTATATGCACGAATGATATTTCTTAGTTCAAGAATGGGGCTATTTTTGGTCATTGGCGGTTACGACTATTTTGTCGCCTACAGCTACCCCTGAGGTAACTTCAATATAGTCTTTGCCTTCAAGACCTGTGGTGACGGGAACTTTTACTTTTTTATCCCCAAGGTTGGATTGTTTGTAGACAAACCTCTCGCCTTTGTCTTCATAAAAAGCATCTAGGGGAATGGTGGCAACTTGAGGCTTGGACTTGGTAATAATTTCGGCATTTCCATTCATTCCGAGGCGGTACTTTAGAAGCTTGTTGTCAACGGGCAAGTCAAACCTGACTTCATAGACTGTGGCAGCTTTGGATTCTAAAGAGTCAAAGGCAATGTAGTTAATTTTACTTGGGAGTGTTTCGCTGGGAAATGCGTCTAAGATAATTTCAGTGGGTTGGCCTGCGTAAAGTTTGACTACATCTTCTTCGTCTAATTCGGAACGAAAATACAAGCTTTCTGGATCCACAATGGTGGCTATGTTGCCAATTCCAGAATAAACTCCCGCTTGGGGTTGATTTAGTTCCACAACAATGCCATCAATGGGTGAAGTAAGGGTGGAAAAACGCATGGCAAGTGTGGAAAGTTCAACATCTATGACAGCATTTTCTAGTGACCACTGGGTACGGTCTAGAATACGACGAATTTCATCAGTTAATAAAAACTTTTCTTTAGTAACCCTGTACTCGTCTTGAATGTCTTCGAAATTAGAGCGGTTGGTAGCATACAAATTTAATTGTTTTTTAAGTTGTTTTTGCAAGGTGGCCTTGTCGATAGAAGCAATAGCTTGTCCTTTTTTAACCCGGTCGCCTAGTTTTACCCCTACCCAAGTTAATTGGCCCCCAGCTTGAAAGCTAAGACGGGCAAACCTACTGGCTTGAATTTTTCCAGAGGCAGAAATGGATTCGTTTACAGTTTTAAGCTGGGCGGTTATTACCTTGTCTTTCTTTGGGTCAAGCGTAGCCATATTGGGAAATTTGATAGCCATTTCGGCTGCCTTGGCCTTGCTAGAGCGGTAGTAAAAAATACCAAAAACTAAAACTACTATTAATAGTAGTTTTTTCCAGTGTTTTTTTAGTAAGTTCATCTTAAATATAATTCTATATAATATTCTATATTAGAATTTGGAATGTACAAAGGTTAAAGCAATGCCTTTTTTACCGGCTCTCCCTGTTCGACCTATACGGTGAATATAATCTTCCCAGTTGGCGGGCTCATCATAGTTTATTACGTGAGACACATTGGGGATATCTAGGCCTCTGGCTGCAATATCTGTTGCAATTAGGATATCGACAGTATTGTCTTTAAAGTTTCGAATAGCTCGAGCTCGAAAATTTTGAGATTTGTTACCATGGATGGTTTCAACTTTAAAACCACGTCGTACGAGATCATTGCCAAGTTTTTCAGCTCCGTGTTTAGTTTTTAGAAAAATTATGGACTTTTCCACTGTTTCTTTGATTAAAATATCGTGTAAAATGTCGTTTTTAACATCAGATGGTTTGATATGAACCACATCTTGGGCGACACTGGAAACAGGGCTAGATTTGGCAACTTGGACTTTTACAGGACTTGTTAAAAAGGCTCCAGCAATCCCCTCTTCTTTGGGATTCAATGTAGCAGAGAAAAACATGCTTTGTCTTTTGGTGGGTAACAACCTAATAATTTCCTTGATACTGGGTAAAAATCCCATATCCAACATGCGGTCTACTTCATCTAAAACTACATTGTTAAAACTAGAGAGATTTACAGTTCGTCTTTTTTGGTGGTCCATAAGACGTCCTGGAGTGCCTACAAGTAGCTGGGGATTACGACGAAGGGCAGAAACTTGGAGAGCCATACCGGCTCCTCCGATAACCAAAGCTGACCAAATACCGGTACCTGTACCAATTTTTCTGGCTTCATCATTGATTTGTTGGGCTAGTTCTCGGGTTGGGGCGACAATGAGTACTTTTTGAGTTCTATCCTTTAGGCACTTGTTCAGAAGTGGTAACAAAAAGGCAAAAGTTTTACCAGATCCTGTGGCAGCAAGCCCAATTATATCCTTACCCTCGGTGGCATGAGGAATCACTTGGTCCTGGATTGGAGTTGGCAGGATGAATCCTAGTCGGGCCATGTTTTGTTTTAAAACTGGTTCTAGGTCAAAATCATGAAATTTGTGTTTAGGCTGGTAGACAATTTCTGGAACTGTTACATCCACTGGTTGAGATACATACTTGGTATGGTGGATTCTGGATCCTGAAAAACGACTGGCTACACGACGCCACTGGGGCTTGCTGTGGTACATAATTAGTTAAACTGCACCACAACTAAAAGAAAATTAAAGTATCAAAAGCTTGGGCAATTTCTAAGTATTATAGCACAAAGAATAATTCCCCACCAGCTATTAATAAAATAGATGGTGGGGATAATACAATATGGAGGTCAGCACCTGTAGTGTGCTTCTTTTCCGGTTATACTTGCGATAAAAGGATTGCCAGCCTTGAAGGCGTATGTGGCAATTTGCAAATCCTGATCGTTTTGGTCACCATAAGATATGGTCTTCCTACCTGAAGTTTGACCACAAATGAATGTTTTGTACTGACTCCACTGAGAACTATTCCAACCCTTGTAGTCTCCATTTGGGCG
>CAYTYZ010000010.1:0-49688 GCA_964442385.1 uncultured Gammaproteobacteria bacterium | reverse complement strand
TAGTAACTAATTTGAGTTATCCGGTTGTGCAAAAAGGGCGAGACGAAATAAGGGTGCAAATTAGTGCTGCTCACAGTAACGAGCAAATAGAATATTTAGTAAATTGCCTTAGACAATACAAGGACTAATTTTTATAGCCAAAACTGGGCGAGACTGCAAAGGGTATCTCTTCCCAATCTTTTACTTTTCTAATTTTTAAATTTTTGCTCCAGACCGCATCTAGTATTTTGGTATCGACTCCTTGGTTTTTGGCCAAGGCACGCAGAGCTAACAGATCTTTGGGGAAACATTTGCCTCCAAATCCACGAAGTGTGGAGATATCCAGATGTCCATCAACTATACGCTTGTCAGCGACAACCATTTTTTTAACCTCTTCGTATTTAATGCCCATAGCTTGACTAATTTCATACATTTCATTGGCAAAAATTACTTTGGTGGCCAGAAAACAATTGGCCATATATTTAACCATTTCGGCCGTAGATGGGTCAGTTTGATAAATGGGAGCTAGAGGCAAAACTGCCTGATAAAGAGCTGATACTCTGCGAAAAATATGATCATTAGTTGAGCCAATAATTATCCTATCTGGATTAACGAAATCTTGTAAAAAGGAAGCTTCACGTAAAAATTCTGGATTAAAACAAAAGAGACTTTTGGGATATTTTTTAGCGTAAGCCTGGGTTGTACCCGGAACTACGGTAGATTTTATTATAATAATTTTATCGCTACCGCTCGTGAACTTAGCAAGTGCCTTTATATTTTCATCCATGATAGACAGGTCTATCCCCGACTCGTCATCTTTTATGGGTGTAGGTAGACAAACAAAAATAAAGTCAGAGTTATTTACCAACTGAGGCAGAGTTTCAAAAGGTTTGTATTTATCGTAAATATGAATTTCATGATTTGAAAAACCATACTCAACAGCCTGGCCTACAAAGCCGTAGCCGACTATGCCGATGCGGTAAACATTTCTGGATTTAGTTTCTGTAATCAGAGGTGAAATATTTCTGGCACCAAGGGCTGATTGCTGCAGCCTTTTTTTTGCCACTAGGGTTTTTATGTACTGGTGAATGGTAGGTACACTCAGTTTAAAATGCTTGGCTATTTCATCAAGAGTAGGAGCGAATTGATTTTTAGAATGATATTTTTCGATAAAATCTAAGATGTTTTTTTGTTTAGGGGTTATACCTAACATATTACTTACAAATTACTAATAGATAACTATAAATGCTTTTTTGAGAAATGTCAAAATCAGATCAAATCTTTGACCATATCGATACACCAATCCTCTACCCCGTCGTAAACACCGTCAATATAAGGAGCTCCTTCGGTGTGTTTATATCCTAATTTTTCGTAAAGCTTTCTAGCAGGATCATTTAACTGCGGATTAACTGCCAGTCCAATTTTTTTAATACCTCTTGATTTGGCTCGCATTTCGCACTCAGCAATTAAAGCAGTACCACAACCTTTGCCCCGCTGATCTGAGTGTGTATACAGATCTTCTATATCCGGATAACCTCTTTGAGTAGGCCCATCTAGCCATTTAAGAACTACATGACTTACTAATTGCCCATTAACTTCGCAAACTAAATATTCTAATTGGTTACTTTCTTGCTTAAGTAAGCGTTCGTTTAGTAAATCCAAAGTTATTCCAGGTCTAATTTGAAGAAGGGCATTGATATCTTGTTTGGTGGCTAAGCGTACTTGCATCGTGATTGAATTATAATCGATATGGTCTAATTTGATAGAATCTAGGTATGAATAAACCTTTGCACGTGCATTTTATGGGTATTGGTGGATCGGGGATGTCGGCTGTGGCCAAGTTGGCCCAAGCAGAGGGCTATAAGGTAAGCGGTTGTGACCTGCAAGAAACGAATCAATATCTTTTACAGCAAGACCCAAATCAGTTGCAGGTATATAAAGGTCATGACGTGGCACATTTAGATAGTGTCGACATTTTGGCCGTAACTCCGGCAACTTTTTTTCAAGCTCAGGGGGTAGAAGAGTTTAAAGAAGCTAAAAAAAGAGGGATATTGATGAAATGGCAGGAATTTTTAGGCAAATACTTACAAAAAGAAAAAACCGTAATTTCGGTTGCTGGTACCCATGGCAAGTCCACTACTACCGCCCTATTAAGTTTGGTCTTTCAAGAGGCGGGGCTTGATCCAAACGTAATGATTGGAGCCACAATTAGATCTTGGGGGAAAAATTACCGCAGCGGAAAAGGAGAATATTTTATTACCGAATCTGATGAGTTTTCTGACAATTATTTGTCATATTATCCTGAAATAATAATTTTAAATAATATTGAGTTTGACCATCCAGATTATTTTTCATCTTGGGAACAGTACCTGGATAGTTTTAAAAAATTTATTAGTAATTTAAAGGGCAAAAAAATATTAATATTTAACCAAGACTCAGAAGGAATAAAAGAACTTTTTACTAGATTTAGTAAAGATGAGTTGGCAAAACTAAATTTGTATGGTTATACTTTGTTTGACTCTCCCCTAGTTCCCTGTGTGAATTCAACAAAAGCAGTTATTACAAATTCTGGAATAAACAGCTTAAAGTTTAAACTTCAAAATCCCAGATTGGCCTTGGATCATGAATTTTTATCCGTACTTCCAGGAGACTATAATGTGAGCAATGCTTGTGGAGTTGTTATTGCCAGCACCCTAAGTGGAATTACCACTACTGTTCTCGATAAAGTATTGTCTACTTATAGCGGAATTGGACGAAGACTGGAGTTGGTTGGGGAAACTAAAAATAATATAACTATTTATGATGATTATGGGCATCATCCGAGTGCTATTAAACTTACTGTTCATGCAATTCGCCAAAAACATCCTGAAGCGAAAATTTGGGCTGTAATTGAACCGCATTCTTTTTCAAGAACTAAAGCATTACTACACCTTTACAAAGAGGCTCTGATTGAAGTTGACGAGGTCGTTATAACTCCTATCTATAAAAGTAGAGACAGCGAAGATTTTGGTGTAAGTTCCCAGACGATTATCGATGCAAGTGGTCATAAATCTGCTCGGGTTATGGAATACGATTTAATTCCAGCTTTTCTAAAGAATCAGGTGGAAGCAAATAGTATTATAGTAGTTTTTGGAGCAGGAAAAATTTTCTATATGGCAAAAGAGATTTTTAGTATAATTAATAATGAATAAAATAACTGTACAAACTATAGTCAATGTAAATATTGCAAATGTTTGGGAATATTGGAACGATCCTGAAAGCGTAATGAAATGGAACCAAGCCAGTGCTGACTGGTATTGTCCCAAGGCTAGTAATGATTTGAAGGTTGGAGGCAAGTTTGTCTACACCATGGCCTCACGTGATGGTAAAAATAGTTTTGATTTCAATGGGATGTATAGCAAAGTCGAAAAGATGAAAGCGATTGAATATACAATTGAGGGTGGAAGAAAAGTGTCTGTTAAATTCGAAGTCTTGGAAGAGCGAGCTACAAAAATAGTTGAGACGTTTGAAATGGAAATTGAAAACAGTGAAGAGCTACAAAGGAGTGGCTGGCAAGCTATATTGGATAGCTTTAAAAAATATTGCGAAGCTAAGGCCTAAGTCTAGTCTGAAGTGCTTGCATGTGTCTGGCACATAGCTTGACATCCTCGGCGCTACCAATAACCAATGGGGAGCGCTGGTGAAGAGACCTGGGTACCAGGTCTAAAATTCTATCTGTTCCGTTTGTAGCCAATCCCCCAGCTTGCTCTGCTACAAAAGCCAAAGGAAACAGTTCGCAGTTTAATCTTAGTTTACCTTCTGGATTCTTGTGGTCAGCAGGGTATAAATAAACCCCGCCCTTGATCATATTGCGATGGAAATCGGCAACCAGAGAACCAACATATCGACCCGTACACTGATCAATCTTTCTAGTTTTTAGTTCATGAATATATTCAGGAACAGGAGGAAGCCAGGAAGGACTATATGCCTCGTTAATGCTATAAATTCTGCCCCTGGGTGGGGTTTTTATCTGATCGTACACCTGCGGTAAAACAAATTCTCCCTCAGGGTCAAGAGTAAAGCCAAAGACTCCGTGCCCAGTGGTATAGACAAACATAGTACTAGAGCCATACAAGAAATAGCCTGAACAAACTTGCCTTGAACCTGGTTGAAGAAAATCATTTTTATTAACTGGGCCAGTGTGATCTGATGCTCTTTTATAGATGGAAAAGATAGATCCAATGGGGATATTGGTGTCAAAATTGGAGGAACCATCGAGGGGATCGAACCAAACTACATATTTGCTATCCCCATTTTTATTGTCAAAGGCAACAAAATCATCTTCTTCTTCTGAGGCGTAGCCAGCTACATGAGGATTACATCTAAGTCTTTGTTTAAATTGTTCATTGGCTAGAAAATCTAGTTTGACAACCTCTTCTCCGGAGGCGTTTCTGGTCCCAGTTTTTCCATAAGCATCCTGAATTCCAGCAGTGGTAACCAAGCGTGATATAGACTTGGCCACTCTGGCAAAGTCAGTTAATATGGAAGTTAGGGCGCCAGTCGCTTCTGGGTGTAATCTTTGTTCTTGGCGTAAATGGTCTTGGATATTTATTGGTAGGGCGTGTTCTGCTGACATTTATATCTAAACCTTTAATCTAGGAATTATATACTTGTAAAATTGGCCTGCTTGTCGCCAACCTGACATAACCTGACAATTTGAATCATGGCCTGTACTTGTCAATTTCTAGTCGAGAGGTCACCCCCAGAACAAATAGAATGCAAACACTTAATATAATACTTAGCAATATTAAGATATTCCCCAGAATATTTCCTGCTAGATAAAAATATACACCGCTAGCCATGATAATGGTCAAAGAGGAAGTGATTATAAGTGTAACTATGCCCATAAGACTGGTACTAATTTTTTCAGCGCTATTGCTTTCTTGAAAATTGGGACGAATAAGTCCAAGAAAGCCCTGGGAAAGTGAAATAATGAATACCAAGAAAAAAGACAAAAATGTTAATGGTAAATAGTCTTGATGATTTACAAAACCTAAACTTGGCCAAAGAAATAGGGTCATCAATAAAAATGGGACCCCCATAAGAACTACAAAAATAAGCTTTGACCACCAAAAAATTTGCCTTGGCAGTGGTAAAGTTAAGAGGTACCAGCGAGACTCCCCTTCTCTGGCCATGGCAGGAAAGGCCATACGTAGTAAAAAGGTGTTGGTAAAAAACATAAGGCCGCCAAAGGCGAAGGTTATAAACATATTAATCCAGTTTGAGGGCATTTCTGTTTCTATTCTGGCTTTGGAAAATAAACTAAAAAATAGTATTACTAAAAAATAGATAAATAGAGCATAACTTGCTTCTCCTGGTGATCTGATGATTTGATAAAAATCTTTGACAATCAAGCTATTGCCGGGTGATAGCTTTTTAAAGGGAATTGGATGAGTATAGATGCTTGGTTGAGACAATGGTTTGGAGCTAATCTTTAAGTAGGTGTTTAAAAAGTATTTTTCTTGAAATTTTAGATAGAAAACAAGCAAAGTATAAATAAGTACCTGACTTGTTAGCCAATAAAACTGGCTTCTAAAAGTAAACAATCCAGAAAGCCAATTGGTTGGTATCCATTTATTTGAAAGCGGCAATGAAGAATAAATTCTGCTAAATTCTTCTGGGCTTGCTTGAGCCAAACGGTAAAGAGAGGTGGGAAAAATAAAATTAAACAGTAAAACTAAAATGGCAATAAAAATGCCCATACCTAAAAGCGAAATAATAAAATTTGGCTTACTATTAATTCTGACTAATACACTTCCAAGTATTCCGCCAATTGCACTGGTGAGAGTTGAAAGAGAGAAAAGCAAACTAAACGTGCTTAGGTAAAACCAAAAACCAAACTCCCTAAAAAAACCTCTTTCAAAGACTAGTAAAACCGGAAATAAAACTACTGAAAGTAAAATTGTATTTAAAAAGATGGTTTTTGACAATCTCCAAGCAACTAATTCTAGAATGTTTAGAGGCAGTGAAACTAAATAGGATAAATTAATATTTTTGTTTAGCAAAAAACTAATCGTGGAAATAGTACTGCTACCTATACCTAGCCAGAAAAGTAGCAAAACTATAGCCCTAAGAATGTAATCTGCCGTTACAAAAGCATAATCGCGAGATGAACGGACGATATAAAGATATTGGCGCCCTATTTGGTAAGTTAGGAATTCTAAACCGGTAAAAACAAGTATAAATGCTAGGAAAATTGCTAATTTACTTAGGGTTTGCGAGCTAAAATAAGATTTTATTTCCCTTAGATCGCAAAGATAAAGAGTTTTAAAGGTGCTCGTCATGGCTTAGGTGACCCATATATAGTTTTTCTAAATTTATTTTGGATACAAATTTTTCCTCTACCAGTTTGCCATCTTGCATAAGGCCAACCCTGTGAGCGTATTTTTGAGCAAAAGATAGGGTGTGGGTTGCTAGTAAAATAGAGCCACCCAAGGCGGCAAACTTGGTTAAATAAGCCCCAAAGATGGTGATACTCTGTGGGTCAAGACCAACTATGGGTTCATCTATAATTAGGGCCTCGTGAGGTGCCATGATACTGGCCAAAAAGCCAACTTTTTGCCTATTTCCACGGGAATAATTGCCCATTTTTTGATTTAAAATATTTTCGTTTGGAAAAATTTTTGAAAGTTCATGGGTCCGTTTAGTAATAACTTCTTGGGACAACCCGCTTAAAGATCCAGTGAGCTGTAAAAACTCGTAGCCTGTTAAATAATCATAAACTGAGGGATTGTCTGGTAGATAACCAAACTTTTTTTTAGCCTCTAGAGGACTAGTAGCAATATTATGTCCAGCGATACAAGCCTTGCCTGAAGATGCTGGTAAAAGTCCAACTAACATTTTGATTAGGGTAGTTTTGCCAGCACCATTGGGACCAATTAGGGCATAAATTTCTCCTTTTTTGATACCAAGGCTAATTTTATCTACGGCCTTGATGGGTCCAAAATTTTTGGATAAGTTTTGGGACAGTATTGTGGCAGAATCCATATCATAATACTAAACTATTTTGGGCGATTCCACACCTGTGACTGCACTTTGTCATTTGCTTTTGAAATTTTAGAATTCCGGCTATCATCATCTAGTCCTATTCCTTTGGTACTTAAAAGCCAGTCGTCAAATGAACCAACCTCGTCCCAATGGTCAAGCTTGTCTCTGGCATAGGCAGCTTGTAAGGCATAAGTATTGGATTTCCAACATAGTTGAACATTATGTTTTTGTTTGAGAACTTGAATATCCTCACGCGTAAAAAGGTCTCTATTGGATGAAGATAAAATTATTATTAGTATTTTACGATTAGGGTCAAATGGTAGAGCTAGAATCATTTCAATAAGCTCGGAACCATCCAGAGAACACTCAGTATCCTGATCCAAAACATATACATCGTAAAGACTAGGGTTATTCTCTATACCTATGTCAGGGTTATCCCATGCTTCTGAATTAGTTTCAAAATGGTTTACATCAAAATCATAGGCATTAAATATTCCCGTAATCATATCGGGCCAACCTGATTTATCTTCGGTATAACAGACAATATTTTTGTGGTGTCGTTCCTGCACTTTGTGGCAATTATAGCACTTTGGCTTGGAAGCTTCTAAAATTTAAGCAAAATTAGGTTTTTCCTATTTTCTGTGACACTGGTTTTTGAGCTAAATTTCTCAAGGACATTGTCAAGGTTGGAATAATAATTCCCAATTTTAGTAGCTGAAGAAGTGGCTTGGAAATCAAGTAAAATTATTTTCTTACTTAAGCGTAGGTTATTTATAAATCCATGCTCTTGCCTTTGTTTTTTGTCGGTAAAAAAACGTTTCCATTGCCTGTAAAGTGCTGTGAATCTATTGATTTTTAGCCAAAATATTTGATCGCATGAATCAAGTAATGGTAAAACTAATTGGGTGCCTTCGTAAACCCAATTGTCAGACTGACAAATTTTATTTATGATTTTGTCAAAATCAGTGGCACTCCTTTTTTTTCTACCTCTTTGGCCAATTTTCTGAACATATTTAATATAGTCGGAACTATATACAGTAAGTTTGTACTTTTTGTTTAAATAAGCTGCATAAGTGGTTTTGCCGCTACCGCTGATGCCCACAATGCAAATTTTCATTTAATATTATTATATATAGTTCTAGCAATATGTGTTATTATAGGTTGGTGCAAAAGTTGTCTTTCAAAGACGTCTTTGTTGGACAAAACATGCAAAATCAATTCTTGTTCTTTTACGAAAGGAGTAAATAATGTCTGTTGACTTAAGCGAACCGGTGGTTCTGTCGAAGGAGAATATTGAAGATGTTTTCGTTGAAATGCAAGGCCTTTTTAATGGAAGGGCCTGCCGATTTACGAGGGCAGAAAAAGACAATGACTGGAATCAAATCCCTTCAGAGGTTGGACCTGGTATTAATGTAACTTACTGGGGTTCATCCGGTCCAAATAATTTACCACGTATTTTCCTGAAAACCGATAATGATCATATCGGTAGTTGGATCGAAATCGCTCCATTTATCCCTACTGAGGATGTCAATGATATCGTGTCACAAGTCATCCTGTTTGGAGAAAAAAGCGTTACCATAAGGCAGCTTCTAAACGGAGACGTGATACATCAGAGAATTTACGAGGTGATGTAAACGAACAAGACAGCCCTGATCTAGTTTGCCAAACCAGGCATACTTAGGTCGGGGCTTTTTACTTTATTCTGGCCTGTTTGGTAAAATTATAATATGAAACAAAAAATAGCCTACTCTATGGTGATTGCTCTTGCTATTTTATTTATAAGTTATTTTTTTTCTTATGGATGCGGATTTTGGGATGGAGTTGACACTAGCAGTGGAAGACCTATTGGAGGGCAACTGGTGTGTAGAGGTGTACCCCTGCCAATGGTGAGGCAGATGGGAACAAGCAACGTAATATTTTTTCAAAATATTATTGTTAACTACTTATTATTTTCTATTGTTGGATTTGGACTACTAAGTGTTTGGAAGAAAATAAAGAAAAACTGATTTTTGTATTTATTCTAGTGATATAATCGCTTCAATAATGACAAAAGAAGGTGGGGGATGGAAACGTTTTATTGCTGCTGTGAGGCTGGCAACATGCATGAGTTTGATTCCAGTTGGAGTAGGTAGGATAAACACAGTTAACCATGATGAAAATTTTCAGGCATTTGAAAATATAGCTCCCAGAACGAGACGTTCTAATGGTACCGTTAATCTTCCTAGTAATCCCAATATTCCAAATGATCCGCTGTTTATGCAACAATGGAATTTAAGTAAATATAGCGAAAATTACGGCTCTAATTGGATTAATCTATGGCAAAGAATGGATGTGGAGCCAGCAGCAATAAACGAAACTGTGAAAATAGCCATACTAGATTCCGGGATAAATTTAGTTCACCCCGAGCTGGTTGGTGAATTGTGGACGAATCCAAACGAAATTCCAGGAGACGGTATTGATAATGACAATAATGGGTATATTGATGATGTACATGGTTGTTCTTTTGTACCAGGGTCGCTTTCGTGTGAAGATATTTCTGATAATTCATTGGTTCAACATGGTACGGGCACGTCTGGAGTGATGGTGGCTAGGGCTAACAATGAAATAGGGATAACGGGAGAAGGCGCTCGTCTGAATATTAAACTTGTGGTGATAAAAGTTATTCAGAATTCTGGAGTAGCTAACTATAGTGATATAAAAAATGGACTGATTTATGCCAAACAAAGTGGAGCCAAAATTGTATTGATGAATTTTGCTGGTTGGCCATTTTTTCCCTTGAATCAACAAAATGCATTACTGGAAGAATTGCACCAGGATGGGGTAATTTTGATTGCAGGATCGGGGAACTCTAATGGACAAGAAAGTGGAGTTGGGTGGCCAGCAAGTAATCCCAATGTAATTGCAGTGGGGGCGTATGGGCGTGATGGTGGAGCAACACCATTTAACAGTCGAGGACCACAACTTTCAGTGGTTGCTCCTGGAGTAGATATTTGGACAACTTGCTATGATGGAAGTGAATTTAGTGACTATTGTTTACAAGATGGAACATCTTTTACCGGACCCCAGGTGGCTGTGGCAGCGGCACTAGTTCGAACTTATCGACCTGGTATAACACCTGATGAATTTAGACAGGTGCTACAAGTTTCTGGTGGAATGACATGGACTGAGGAATTTGGTTATGGGTACCTAGATTTTGACAAAATTGCCAATGAATTGGGTATAAAATTCAGAGCATACATGCCGGCTATAGAGAGATAAAAGTGGTATATAATAACTACCATGCAGACAGAAGCAAGGCATATTAGCCCAATTGAGCAAGAATTACTGTTTAGAAAATGGTTGGATAAAAGACAAATAAATCGAATACTTTTAGACTTAGATGATACGATATGTGCCACAAGAAAGGTTTTTCGATATTTTTTGGATCAGACTTATGATTTGCTTGCTTACAGTGCCCCGATACTTGACAGAGAAGGATGGAAACAGGTTGTGGCAGATACTGAAAGTCGTATGTTTGAGAAATATGGGGTAATACCAGAAAGATTGAGTTATGGTATAGACGAAATTGGAAAGACATACTCGCTTGCTGCTGAGATACAGGATAGGGCCAAGGGAATATTAAGTCAAATTTTTACGACACCAGTAGAAATGCTTCCAGGGGCTGAAAAGAGATTGAAGTTTCTTAAAAAATCAGATAGGCCAATTGGCGTAGTTACCCACAACGATCCCCTCGTGGCTTGGAAAAAATATAACTGGTTAAAACTAAATAGGTATATAGATTGGGATGAGGTTTTTTTGGTTGCCCCTCGCGGTCATAAGACAGCGGAGTCATGGAAAGAGGGCAGTGATTATTTTAGGACAACTTTGGAGCGCTGTCTGATTGGCGGAGACAGTCCTAGAACAGATATTAATGCCGCCATGGCGGGAGGCGCTAGGCACTGTATTTTGGTTAGAGATCCCCTGCAATGGTCAGTTCACCAACAACCTGTTGATCCGAGTGTTTATATCGTAGACAATTTGGCTCAAATTGCAGAGCTTGGGAGAGAAGAACTATATTAAACTAAAATGGCTTCTGGTGTGTCGGAATCAAAGTCGGGACGAGACTGAACGATCTGGGCATATGCCAAAGGAAAATATTGTTTTATTAAGGCAACTGGATCGATAATTGCTAGGGGCAGGTTAATACCATGCTGTTCATATTGCCTTGGTAAAGCTTGGAGGTAGTTTACAAATCTGTTAAATAAATCTGGATATTGGTTTCTCATTAAATTCCAAAAATCAGCATCGCCAAAGAGGGTTTTTACGTTTACTACTTGTCCGGATTCAAGCATATCATTTGGCAATGGATGTGAGTTATTAATAACTTGCCGTGCTAGTTTCATATATTGCCTAGGTATTGGTGAAATATCAGAGTGTGCACCAAAAGCAGTTCTAGGTTCATGTGTAGGAGTGTGAAGCAAATCTAAATGACTTGTCATAATTTCTTCCACCGTTTGGGCAAAAATATGGGGACCAAATCTCGTAATAATTATACTTATGGCTTGCTGATAATTTTCCCTTGTGACATCGTTGTAGCTCGGTCTTTTATATCCATACTCATCCTTGCCAAATCTTTCATATTGCAAACCTTGGATAGATGAATGTACACAAACTTTTTCTCTGGACCATTCTATACCAACTTCCATGTCTTGCTCTGCTGGCCTTAGCTGGGCAATGGCTCTCGCTTGCTGTGCAGTCAACTCGTATATATTTTTGTTAGATGTATTATCTGATGCTACTTGCCAATTTGTTGGTACTGTCAGGGTAAAAACATTTGGGGAAAAGGTTGCTGGAGGTATTGGTTTAAAATTATTGCTTACTATTTCCAAATAATCACAACTCCCAAACACTTCGTCAGGCATAAATTGCGCATGCAAAAAATCTTGACTGTTACTTCTAGGTTGCCTAGTAAATCCACCATGCCGGTAGACCTTATAACAAAGTTGATCAAAAACCAGATAATAATGACCAGCAACTAAATCTTTGTAACTTTTTGGAGAAACTGAAGTCGCTTCAACTAGGACATCTTCGACTTCAGGATAACCGGCAGGACTAGAGGTGTCTACGCCATGTTCATTTAAATACTCTAGTCCGTCTTGTATAAACTTGACATCTTCGTCATGTGGTGTCCCGTGAGGACTTGATTTTTCTTGGGTTCTAAGATTGGCGCTCCAATATTTAGGAGCAAGTTCACCTTTGTTATCACGATAGGATCGTACTATTCTTACATAGCCGACCCTAGGATAAAACTCGTATCTTTTCCATACATCCCGATCTTTTTCGCCTTCTTCAACTGCTTGGATTGGCTCTTGGTCGATAAAACGGAAATAATCTATTCCATCAAAAGGGTTATTTAATTCCACCACCTTTCGTTCTGCTTTAGAATCCATGTCCTAGTATACCTCTGAATTATTTGACTAATTTGAGTATTCCTTGTCGTTGAAACTTGACATTTCTGGAATTAGTAGCCAGATCTAAGGTTATATTGACTCCATCGATTGCGCCAAGTCGATTCCTGACTATATAAACAACATCGGCGATTCTAATTGAAAAAGGAATAACTGAATCTCCAAAAAATTGTTTTACATATTTTTTAATTTGGGATTCAGACAAGGTTGTGTCGATATCAATTTGGACATGGGGTAGCCAATAATCTGCCCATTTGTCTGTAGTACTTTCCACAGGGATTAGTTCTATCATGGGATCTTCCCAGTTGACCGTATTACCTATAAAAAACCAAGTTCCCTGGTCATTTGATGGTTCTTGATATAACTGATAATTTGTTGCAGATACTAGTTTTACAATACGCCCACTGTCTGCTTCCTTTGACAAAACTTTATAACAAAAGCCAAGATGATTTAGTCTTATCAAAGCCTTTTCTTGTTTAAGATGTTTTATAAAGTTTTTAACTAGACTGATTTCAATAAATTGAGGGCTAAGTTTACTAGTGTGTTGTAATAATAGAGGCAGAATATCCCCTGCAGGAGTTTCTATTTTATTGGCTGATAAAGAAAATAGTTTATGGTCTTTAATATTAAGGTTATCATTAGTAGTGGCCAGAATGTTTAGAATTTCATCTAGACAAGTGATGAGTTGATTAGTCATTTGTAACTTTTAGATACTAGGTTTTGAATTGGTATAAAGAAGCTGGGCGATGGCTAACATTTTTTTGTTTTATTGGTACTTTTTCAACCATATCTGAATTTAAAACTTGCTTTCGGAAGTTGCGATTATCGAGTTTCTGCTGTTTAACAACCTCGTAGATCATTTGCAGGTCGTTTAATGGAAAATATTTTGGCAAGAACTGACTGGCAAAAAATTTATTATCGATATTTTGCTGTAAAAATTGGGTGGCTTTGGCAATAATTTCTTGGTGATCAAAAGCAAGCTGGGTAAGGCTGGAAATGTCATGAAAATTCTGAAAATCAGTTATCTTGGTTGATGCTATTATGGCTAAAAAACCAACCGAAATAGTGCGTGACCTGGGGTCACGACCAGGATTGGTGAAGGTGAAAAACTGTTGATAAAAAACATCTTGTACCCCAGTAACATCTTGTACTTTGCGGTTTAGAGTATCCTCGGCTGTTTCTTTGGATAGTACCAACCCTCCAGGTAGCTCCAGCAAATCTTGAAATGGGACCTTGTCACGGGAAGACAAGTAAACCAAGAGTTTTTCATCTTTGATGGTAAATACAACTGCGTTAACGGCAATATTGGCAATTTCATACCCAGTCGTAGTGTTATTTGGCATATTAGGTAATTATAACATAGGTTTGCGTATTTTTCACGCTATTGACAAAGTGCTTGTAAGGGTTAGAATATCAATGGTTAGCGTATGTTATACGTTTTGTTAAGGAGGTAGAAATGACTGTCGAAAAAAAGGGGCCAATTAGGCCTGATGAGGTTATAAATGCAAGACTAAATAGTATGCCCGATGAGGTCTTTGAGGCTTTTAACCAGCAAATATCCCAGAGCTTTGATGGTCGCAGGGCTGTGGTTAAGCAAAAGGATGTCATAAAGGTGCTAAAACAAAAAGGTTTTCAAGAAGAGCAAGTCTTTAAGAATGGATGGTTGGACGTAGAAGGAATGTATAGAAAAGCTGGCTGGAGCGTAAAATATGACAAGCCTGGATATAACGAAGACTATGATGCTTACTTTGAGTTTTCCAAGGCGCTGCCAAGACCTCGTTTCGACTTGGAATAGAAAGATTAGGACTTTTTTAGTCTTTTTTGGTATTTTTTGATGACCAAATCTAGGGCATCTTCTAGATTGATATCGAATTTGTTGGCAATAACTATAAGAGAATAAAAAGTGTCCCCCAACTCTAGGGCTAAATTTTTGTTTTTTACGACTGGTTTTTTGCCATAATTAGTAATTTTTAAGATTTCTTTGGCAACTTCACCGGCTTCAGAGACCAGGTCTAAAACGCGAGATTCCACTGGAGAGTCCCAGTTGTTTTGTTTTACAAAATTAGCAACTTTGGATTGCAGATCTTTGGTGTTAGGTGTGCTTTTTGCCAATTTGGTTAATTATAAACTTGTTTAGTGTTTAAGAAAATCATTCCAAGAACGTAGTTTTAATTTGGCTAACCCTTTGGGTTTAAAAGCTACTTTTTTATGAGAATAGACAAACTTCAATCTTTGGTAGCTAATATAGCTTAAAATAATTCCAGTACTAGTTCCAAGATTTAGACTTTCTACGATTCCCCCCATGGGAACCTGGATACACATATCGGAACCTTCAACTGCTTCCTCGGAAATACCTTTAATTTCATTGCCAAACCAGATAGCTAGTCGGGGCTGGGTAAACTTATTTTCGTATAAATTAATATTATTTTTGCCTTTTTCATGGGATGAGGTTACGGCAATGGTGTAGTGATTTTTACGAAGATGATCCATACATTCTTTGGTAGTGGAAAAATATTTTACAAAAACCCACTTGCTTGACCCCGAGCTTAAATTTAAAAGCTCTTTGCTGGTACGCGAGGTATTAAAATCTTTGTGATGGCCTGATCCATCGACAATATATAGTTTTTGAACACCAAATGCAGAGATGTTTCTAATAGTGGAGGCGATATTAATTGTTAAATGTGGATTTTCAATCACACAAATAAAGTATTTGTTTTGCAAGTGTTTGATTTTTCTAACTCGCTCTCGAATGATCATGTTAACTTGATTATATAATAGTTTCAGTTGATACTGTCACTTCTCTTGATATGGATATCTATTTTAGCTCTTCTAGAATTTTTCCTGCCGGGGGGTTACATTGACAATTTTTTGCATGTTCGAAGTGCCAATTAATTCTTTGATCTAGGGTTGGCGACTTTGGCATTTTATTTGCCAGGTGCCATTTTGCGTTTAATTTCATGGATTTATTTTTTCTTTTTTTTAATCCACCAAACTATTAGTGGCAAAATAAAAGTCAAGATATAGTACAAATAAACATCTAGTTTGTAGTATCCATCTGCAGGCTTATAAATTTTGACGAGAAAAAAGTAATCAAAGATAATTGCAAGCAGTGTCCAAGTAATTGCTAGTGACAAGTAATAATTAAAACTATGGCGCTTAATCTTTTTTATCAGAACCCAAAGAGTAATGGATATGCCAAAAGGCATGATAACCCAACCTAAAAATGGTGGTGGTACGAGCGTGAAAAGTACTATACCCAAAATATAGCCAACAAACCAAAGTAGGAATCCCCAGATCAAAGTATCCTTGAATAATGGCTTATTCACAACAAAATATATCACTATATTAG
This sequence comes from uncultured Gammaproteobacteria bacterium, assembly GCA_964442385.1. Classification (GTDB taxonomy): domain Bacteria; phylum Patescibacteriota; class Microgenomatia; order UBA12405; family UBA12405; genus CAYTYZ01. Next base: position 33,887 of record CAYTYZ010000010.1, on the reverse strand, counting down.
TCGGTTTTCAAATAAGATATTAGACCCTAAGTGAGCCGCGAAATCCCCTACTGGCGTAATACGATTCGGCACCATTGTGATAAACAAAAACATGATTGTAGCGACGATCTGCAAAGATGGAACCACCAAGGGCTCTGATTTCTGGAGGTGTTTTTAACCAGCTGGAAGTTTTAGTATCAAACTCCCCTAGTTCCTGTAATGCTTTATATTCTTCTTCACTTAAGGGTTCAATTCCCATCTCTTGGGCTATACTGATAACATTACTTTTAGGTTTAAATTCTTTTCTGGAATCCAAGGCTTTTTGGTCGTAACACAGACTGCGGCGACCAGATGGACTTTCAGGCGAGCAATCATAGAAAATATATTGATTTGCTTTTTGGTCAAAGGTCACAACATCTGGCTCACCCCCGGTTCTTTCCATTTCTAAAAGTGACCAAAGTTTTTCCGGATTGTTTTCTAGTTTGGCCAATACATTAACCCAATTAATGCCCTTATGACGGATCATATTTTTTTCAAAGCGTGAGTCCAATGTTTTTAATAATTCTTGTTTTTGTATTGGCAATAAAACCTTTTGTTTGTTCATGGTTATATTTTATATTATACTAATTAGTGAAAATTGTAGTGATTGAAGATAGTAGGTTGACTGTAGATGATAGTAATCAAATTGAGGAGATGAACCAGGAGATTTTTCCTGAAAATCTTGCGTGTGGCAAATATGTATTTGGTAAAAAACAATCTAAACCTACTAGATGTTTGGTTAAAAAGAATGGATTGATTATCGGTCACCTGCTTGCTGTAGAAAGAATGGTTGGGTACAAAGAGTCTTTTTGCAAATTGCTTTACATTGGTGAATTAATGGTGAGAAATGAGTATCGAAACAAAGGGGTTGGCAAAATGCTTATTACAAAATATCTTGCTAGAGTTAAAAATAGTGGCCATGTTGCAGCAGTTTTAATTTGTGGGGATGAATTAGAAAGTTTTTATATAAAATGCGGGTTAGTAAAGTTTGAAAAAATGACAGTGTTGCTAAATGATGGGAATGACAAAACTAGAGTTGCAACTGGAACTATAATGGGCATGATATTTCAACCAAGCTACAGTAGTCTACTGCTAGATAAGGCAGAGATTTACTTGGGTGATTCTGTTTAGCTAATGTTCCCACTCAGACTTGACCATACTATAAACAAAGCAGTCGAGAAAACGCCCATTGATATATTCATACTGCCTAGCCATACCTTCTTTGGTAAAACCTAGTCTTTCGGCTACCGAGTAGCTCGGTTCATTTTCTGTTGCGGCTTCAATGGTTACTCGATTTAAATCTAGTTTAGTAAAACAATAATTTACAATCGCCCTTACTGACTGGGTCATAATGCCTTTCCCCTGATAGTCAGCATCAAGCCAATAGCCAATACTACCCCGGTGATTACTAGCACTAATTCCGTGGAGGCCAATACAACCAACTATTTTATCTTGATACCAAATACCAAGTTCCAAACCTGTCTTGTTTTCTATTTCCAGATGAGAGGTGGTAATAAAACCTAATGAATCTGACTCCTTTTTTACCGTAGGCACCCAAGGTAGCCAGGGTGATAAGTATTCTCTATTTCTGTCAACCATAGAAAATAAGTCTGGCGCGTTTTTTGCGCTCCAACTTTTTAATTGAATATCAGGAGAGACGACAAGAATTATTGGATCCATAAAATAGTATACAAAAAAGACCAGCCGTAAACATTTTTAGGTATTTTTGCTAATATTTATGCGTGGAGAGTTAGGCTCTAAGTTGCTGTATTTTCTTGGTTGTCTTGGTCTTCGACGATAAGGCTTTCTAAATCTTTGATATTCCCAAAACCTATTCTATCTAATACTACATCTTTGGTTCCCAGCATGATCCCGGGGGTGATAACAAAGTCACCGTATCTTTCTTGAATTTTGTCAATAGAGCTAGCTAGGCTTATTTTCTTTTCCATATTCTCAAACAAGCTGGTTTGCACATGGTTATTTTGAGTCAGGTCAAAAACTGATACTGCCAGATTTGCCACTGGTCCTTTGTACGGTGAGGAAACTAAGATTTTAAAAGCACGTTTGTAAATATCTCTGGAGTCAATTAGTAATTCTTTTTGTTTGTGACCATGATGCCAAAAATTTCTATCGCGATAAAGTATTCCAAGGTGAACTCCCAGAGCATAATAACCATTGGTTCTCATTCTATTGGCTGTTTTGCAAACTAGCTTGTGTAGAATAGGGGCCAGCTCTTCGTGAGTAGATAGAGTGGTGCCCAGAGAATACATGGCTCCATAGCTTTTTCTGGCAAATTGAACATCGTCTATCTCCCAGCCTCTTAGCCTTAGATACCAGTAGTAGCCCAAAATAGAATTAAAGGCACTTTTAAGAGTTCTAACATCGGCTTCTAGCATTTGCAGGACAGTAAAAATACCAACAGAATTAAGCCTGGCAGTGTTGGCCTTGTCAATACCAGATAGGTCCATAAGGGTTAGCTTTTTATAAATCTCTTGGTAGTTTTGGCAAGCAATTTCTTCTAGCCCATCTGGCTTTTTAAGTCCTGCAGCTTGTTTAGCCAAAAATCTATTGGGGGCGTAACCAATAGAGACTCTCATCCATTCCCCAATATTTTCTTTTATATCTTTTTTTATTTTTAGACCAGTCTCAACCATGCCTTTTTTTTGGGCGGGATATCCCTCTAGATTCAAGACAAACTCGTCAATCGACTTGGCAACAAAATCACTGGTGTAGCTGCTGATAACTTCTCTCAGTTGAAGATGGACTGCACGATACTTCCAAGGATCTGGGGTAAGAATGGCAATGCTAGGGTAAATAAACTTGGCATCTTTTACTCGCATACCAACTTTTATACCTAGCGCTTTTGCCTCAACTGAGGGGGCTATGACACAGCCATTTGGGGAGGAATAAGCTGCAACGGCAATTGGTTTTCCCCGTAAACTTGGGTTGGCCTGTTGCTCGATAGTGGCAAAACAGGAGTTTAGGTCAATATGCATTATACTTGACGCCTTTGGGTTAAAAGGAAGGTTAGTTTGATTGTCCATCTGAAACCTCCTCTAGTTTCCAATGTAGGGTTTCGGAGTTAAGTTGAAGTTTAAAATAGGCTCCGTTGCTGGCTACTGAAAAAACATGGATTAGAGTTCGGCCTTGCCTAAAAGTGTGCTTGTAGCCTAGTTTGGTAATGGGATAGTCACGACCATTCCAGACCACTGTTTTTGGAAAGACTTTTCTGGTTGGAGCCTGGAAAACCAGTTCCACAGATACTGGCACATCAACTTTGGTAATCATGCCCTATGATGACCCGAATATTACCCGAAGTCAAGTGACTAGTTTAAGGGTACCATGCTCATTTTATTGGGGTCAAAAGCTGTTAGGAAAAACTTGGTGTCAGGATCAGGGTGGAGCCAGGTATTTATGTTTTCTCTGGTTAGGATGGCTGGCATACGAGCATGAACGGAGGCGGTTAGCGTATTGGGTACTGTGGTAATTAAAGTACAAGAAGGGTTGAGACCTGGCTGGTAAAGTCCGGCAAAATAAAATAGTTCAAAATCTTTGGGGGTAAAAAAATAAGGTTGCTTATGTTTTTCATCTATTTTTTTCCATTCGAAATAACCAGAAGCTGGAATAACACACCTGTAATCCAATAATTTGGAAAAGAAATGTTTTTCCTCTAGGGTTTCGGCTCGAGCATTAAAAATTAAGGTGGATTTATTGGTATCCCAAGTTGGCTTTAGTCCCCAAAAAAGTTGAGTAACCAAAGTCTTGTCTCCTTGGGTTTTAATAGCTAGAACCTTCTTACCTGGGGTTAAAATCTGATCATCTTCTAGGTTATAATCTTGGTCAAACTCAAACTCTTGTCTAAGTTTGCCTGGACTTTTTAGGGTAAAGCGACCACACATATGAAGAATTATACAGATTTACTGGGTTTGTTTTTTAAGGCTCGTGGCGTGCCTACCATCAATTGGTGGGATACGGGTTTGGAGAAAGTAGTTTGTATTGATTTAAACACCTTGTTACGATTGTTAGATGATGGTGAACAATAGTGCTATTTTAGTCTGTGACATGTGGGATAAACATTGGGACAATGCGGCAACTAAAAGATCTGAAATTTTGGCTAATAAAATAAATTTAACAATAAAAGACTTGCGAAAGAAAGGATACTTAATCGTTCACGCCCCCTCGGATGTAGTTGACTATTATAAAAATACTCCTGCCAGAAAGAGAGTGCTTAAAAACAAAATATTTAAGGATATTACTGAAAATCCGCATATTGACCCTCCCCTGCCAATTGATGATAGCGATGGTGGTTCGGACTGTGATGTTAGTGAGCAGATAATAGTCTGGTCTCGGCAAAATCCCATTATAGAAATTGACCAAAAAGTAGATATTGTTTCAGACTCTGGAAGGGAAATATTTAATTATTTATTTTATAAACAGATTAGTAAAGTGTATATATGTGGGGTCCATGTAAACATGTGCATTTTAGATCGAACGTTTGGGATAAAACAAATGGTTAGGTGGGGTGTAGATATTAGTTGGGGAGGGGATTTGACCGGCTCTATGTATAACTCAAAAAAAAGGCCATTTGTTAGCCATAAAAAAGCTACCAAATTAGTGGTGGATTATATTGATAAGTATTGGTGTCCGGTGGTTAGTAGTAAGGATTTAATTGGTTAAAGCTTTAGAAGAAAGGATTTTATAGCCAGATTATTGTGTTCAATCGCAGCGTAACTAGCCGCCCTTTGGCGGGGTACGGGGCTAGAGCTATATCTTTGTCAAACTAAGCAAAGAGTCTATAGCTTTTTGACGTAGATCATATTGGACGAAAATATGATCGTGATAATAGGCTGCAACAATATTGGCAGAGATGTTATTTTTTGATAATTGGGTAGTTAAGGTAGCTGTTAGACCAACTAGCGATAAGGAAGTATGCACTTCGATTGTTAGTTTTGCAAAAGTACCATCAAAAGAGATATTGTTTTTTACTAGGTAATCTTTAGTGGCAACTAGTGTAAGACCTTCGGCTTCTCTAAACGTAGCAATGACTTCTGGTAGCTCCGAATAATTTGCTTCTTTGACGTTAGCAAATCCATATTCGACATTGTCGCAAGATATTTGAAGGAAATTTAATACATCGGAAAGATTTGTCTGACCTGACATGAGAAATTATAACAAAGTTTGATTTTGATATAATCTCCTATAGTATATTTAATTGTTAGTATTATAGCTTGTGGCCAATAATAGGAATAATCTAAGGGCTAAGGATCAAGAAAGTAAAGAATATAGATGGAGTGAGGAATTGCAAATCTATATAAAATTAGAGCCTCTAAAAATAAGCGACGAAGTGATAAAGGCTGCAGCAGAAATAGGGATTGAAAAACTACGCTGGAATGAAGAAGGATTGATCAACGAAATAAATTTTATAGACGCGCAAAAATTAACAGAAAAATTAGGTGGTCAGATGTTAACTGTAAGACAATTTTGGATTGTATATATGGAGGCAATTAGAAACAATGATAAAGAGCTTGTTGCTTCTTTTGAAAACGAAAATACCGAGTGGCTAAATACTGTTTATTTCAAAGACAAGGATGAAAGAGTGTGGATGATAGAAAATCCACGATTTGTAAAACATGGAGAGATGCTAGAAGTAGTAGGTGACAGGAGAGAAATCGTAATTCCCAAGGAACGCCCAGGCTGGTTTGAACCATATGGAAATATCGATAATGAAACAGGATTTCCTAAAATTGTATCTCGCTTAAAAAACAAGGGAGATTCTTCAACATGGAAATATTGGGCAGTGGAACAAGTTGGTTGCTATGTCGGGACAGTTAGAAGTTTTGTAATTTCATCTGTTACACCGGCTATGGACAATGATATTCCTATTACGGCACCGATAATATCCAACACGATTAGAATTTGCCGGAAAACTCTACCTGAAAGTCCAATCGATTGGAAAATCTTGAAGGAAGTAAATAAATTGATTGAGGAATATGATAAAACTACCGTAAATCAGGCAGGAGAGAAAAACCCAGAAGAACATTTTAAGTTTTATAAAGAAAACAGGGAAAAAGTATTGAATTTTGTTAAAAAAAATGGAAAAAAAATTATCAAGCTTCGCTCCGTAGAAGCCAAACAGATAACTGAAAAAATTATAGATATGTTGGGGGTAGTGAGAATTATTGCCCGATTGAAAGGTGATAAATTAATAGTAGATAAAGTTAAACAGGTAGCCAGAGAAGTTTTTAGAGCAGATAAGGAATTTGATAAAGGCAAGTTGATTGAATTTGTAAAGAATCGAGAAAGCCTAATAATAGAAGCACTTAAAAATCATACAAAGATTGTGGTGGTAATGGGCCATAAAAATCCTGATGCAGATACTGGGGTAGGAAGTCTATTGGAAGCATATAGAAGACAACAACTGGATCCAATGACTGTTTACATACCTTTACTGCAATCCTTGACAATGCCTAAGGAAATTAAATTCTTGCTTGGAGAAGAGATATCAGAAAGGTTAATGAAAGAGAATAATAAGTTGTACGACGAAGTAAAAAAATCTGGTTTAGGCCGCTGGGTACTAATTGACCACAATGTAAGTGAAGTGCAAAGATATGTCGAATCAATTGTGGACCACCATTTTCTCTCGGATAAAGCAAAAAAAATGACTGTTCCATTAACATGGGAAATGTTAGGTTCTAGTGTGGCAATGATATGGCTTAAACTTCAAGGATTGGGAATAGAAATCAAAGGAGATTTGAACAAAATTATTTATGGAGCCACCCTGCTAGATACAGAAAATCGAAATAGCCACAAAATGACTTTTAGAGATCAACTAATAATGGAACAAATCCAATTGGAAAGTAAGGTAGGCGACTCTACGGTCTTTTATCAAGAAATGATGGGTTATATGTTGACTGAAAAAAGTGCCAAGGTTTTATTTGAGAGGGACTATAAAGAAGATTGGTTTTTAATGGGTTTTGCAGTAGCCAAAGTGAAAAATGTTTTTGATTCTAAGGGGAAAATAATAGAAAAAGAATTATTAAAAGATTTTGTAAAAATGGCTCATGAAAATAATCGCATAAAGAATTTTGCCGTAACTTTGGTTAAAGTAGTTAACTATGAAAATAATAATACCAGGGTGGCACGTGAAAGAATTTATTCTATTTTTAATAAAAATGCCTTGCCGGAGTTTAAAGACTTTTTTATAAAATATTTAGAAAGAATAATTAAGTTTAGATTTGCTAAAAGCAAGAATTTTTGTATAGAAATAAAAGGGAACTATATTGATTTTTATGGAACTGGAGACCAGCTATCTAGAAAAGTTACAGCACCATTGTTAGAGAAAGTAGTTGAGATATTCAACCGATTTTATAAATGTGAAACAAATGGATTGTGGATGAGTCGAAAACTAGTTGAAGATTCAGTTGAAATAAGAAAACTGGCTAACAAATTGGATATAAATTATGGAGTTGACAAGGGCAGAGTGGTTAACTTAAATTTTTTGGAGGCTAGAAAATTAATTAAAGCCTTGGGTGGAGAATTGCCCAGTTTAGGAGAATGGAGAGAAATGGAACGACAAAGCATTAGGGATAATGATCAGCAGATGAAAGAAAATTGTAATCAAATGGACATCTGTGAAACTATTGATACTGTGGTATTGGTTGAAGACGATGGAAAGCAATATATAGTAGACCATCCTGAAAAAATAAAAATGACAGACGGAATCGTAGAGATACAAGGAAAAAAAATTGAAGTAAAAATTTTAAAAGCTGAACCCGGGTTGACCTTGCCCGAAGATTTTGATGAAAAAACTGGTTTGTATACAAAAGTATACCCTGCTAATATGCAAGGAAAATTAAAAGGTGCCGTTAGAGTTTGGTCGCCACGTGATCCAATCAGTCGAGCTACAATCACAAGCATAAATTTAAATAGAACAAAAGCGGTTGATTTACGAATGGGACTTGAGGAGGCTTTCATGAAGTTGGGGATACGCCTTTGTGTTAAAAAAATACAATTCCCAAAACTGAAAATTTATGAAAATAATAAGGGTGTTTATTTTAGAGAGACATCAAATTTCTTAGACCAGAGATAGTAAGCTTGTCCGCTTTTGTTGGGTACGGGTTTGAAACAAATTTGTGTTTCCTGTGATACAAAAATTAATATAGTACTTTCGTCCTTTGGGACTCGTCAGTATAGAGAGAATCTATAGAGTACAGCATGGACGAACAGGTTCTGTCCCTGTCCATCCATGCATTAGTGTTGGACAACCCTAAACGAAGCCTTTTTTCCTTTCTATTGCAGCATCGATGTAAGCCGCGCTAAAAATGAAAAAGTCATATAGAAAGTGAACCAGCATGCTGGCCAGCAGTCCATATTTGAACATCAGATAGAAGAAGAACATGCCCATAAACCAGGAATTAACCCAGCCGAACCAACCTTGGTAGGTGTGTCCGTTTTGAAACTTGCCATTTGAAACGATGATGGCCATGCCAACTGCCCATCCAAAGCCATTGAGAAGGTATGGCTCTAGTATTCCTAGTGTGACGAAGTTTGCAACAGGGCCAAAAACACTGGTGTATAACCACTCAGTAATACCATGTCCAGCGAAACCCAAAAGCAGGAAATTTGTGATTTTAGCTGCCACGATGGCATCATAGAATATGAGCCAGCGAAAGCTAATTTCCTCAAATACTCCTGCAAAAAGGCTAATTTCAAATCCTTTTGAAAGAATCTGTTCGGCATTTCTGTTTACGTGTTTTGGATTCAGAGTCCTTACAAGCTGGTACGCCGATGCTCCGACACCCCATGCAAAGATTGGCCAAGAAGCCGCCAACACATCGCCGATTGGAGCGTTGAAGTGAAAAAACTGGAACATTGTGAACGGAATGGTCTCGGGCCAAAAGATTTTGACGACGACCACGAAGATCAGAGAGAAAAAAGCGGTTTCCAGATAGCAACCACCGTTATTTTCCCTATTCCCGTTAGATGACATGTTGATTGTCCTCCTATTTGTTGATGCCAAAACGTTAAGGTGCGATTGAAAATTAGACAGTACCCAGCGCGTTATTGCTGAATTTATCTAATGTGTTATTATAACACATATTTTGGTATAAGTCAATATTATAGGTTTTAATTTGGAATTTCAACAACTCAGTAATTCATAAGAATAAGCATCATGATTCTTTCTGTAAAAGTGTAGTGTTTCAACGCTAGCAATGCGGATTTTTTGGTTTCGAAAATTTAGTTCCTTTAAGCAGTTTTTAGGCCAAAAAAGTATCTTTTTTCCAAAATAATTAGTGAAATACTGAGAATTATCTTTTTGGAGCAGAATAACTTCAATCATTATGTCTTAATAAAAAAATGCTCTTTTGTGATTGAAGTGCTTGGCCTTAATTTCTTTAATCTCAAGATTTTTGTTAAGAAACAATTTATCTAAATCATCAAAATCATGGGCTGGATAAAGGAGGTCTATATCTTTATGAATTTTTGGTGAAATAATTCCTTGTAGTTCTTCTGCCCAGCCACCAAATAACCAAGTACGGATTTTTTGTTTGTTAAGAATATCTATTACATCAAAAACAAACTCAAGATTATTTGTGTTTGACATATACTATATAGTAAACTGGTCTTGATTCAGTTGGATGACCTAAATAAATACCCGCCTAAATAGAACAAGGTTTGGGCAGAACCTATTTTTTGGAGTTGCTTACTAAGCAATAAAGAGCAATAAGTAGCCAGATAATATTTAGGGCGACTGACGGTATGGCCAAATGGACATAGGAGTTAATTATGATGCCAAGTGCACCAAAAAGGTTTAGCAATTGGTATAGAAGTGATTCAGACTTAATTTTTTTAAGCTCTATTAATAAATATGCTAAAAGTACCAATCCTGTTCCCAGCCAGCCAATAATTTCTATGAACATATGAAGATAATAACACTGAGGTGGTTAATTTGCCTGTCTCGCATCGTGCCTCCCCTCTTTGGCTGGGTACAGGTTTGTGGAGTAAGTACCACTAAATACCGTTAAAATCTAAGAGATTACTAACACTAATTCCCTATCTTGATGGATAAAACTTGATATCTTTAATATTGGTGCCAACATTTTGGCGATTGTCTGAATAAACTTCGTTTGGAACACGGCTTTTTAATTCATTGGCAATAAAAGTTGTACCATCTTCGGAATATAAATTAAAAAGAACCTGCGTGGCTTCGGTTGGTGTTGGTAGTTCCTGGATAATATTTCCTTTTAGATCTAGTTTTAAGTATTTTGTCGATTGACCATAGCTATATCCATAGATCTCTTTGTTATTTAGGAATTTAATAATATTGGTACCTTCACCATAACCACCACCAACCTTGGTAAATATTTTTGAGTTAAGGTTGAAGATAAACATGCTACTTCCTTCAAAACATCGATTTCTGATAAGTATATTCCTTGTATCTGGTGATTCATCGATTAGATAATATCCACGACAAAAATTACTTCCGGTATCACTAGAACCAGAATAGATTTTTACCAGTTTGCTACTAGAAATCGTATAAAAATAGAAGTCATTGTTATCAAGTCCAATAAATAATTTGTCCGATTTAGGACTAAAGGAGAGTGTGGCTACTAATGTATTTTTACTTAATCCAGACAAAATAACTTTTGATTTACCAGAAGCAATATCTTTTATAGCAACTTCGTCGCCTACACCGCCCATATCTTGGGTACTTTTATTTAAAACGGAAGAAAGATAAGTATAAGCGACATATTTAAAATTTGGACTTACAGAATAGGAGCTGATTGCATTATCAGCAGATACTAAATTTTTCTCTGGAGATAGTTTATTATTTTTAAAATCTCTTAAAAAGATCGTATTTTCATTTTGGTAAGTAATTTGTCTGGTTATCACAGGCACTTGCCCTAACTCATGGATAACTGGTTTGAGTATAGGCATGGCAGTTGGCTTTTGAGAAACAAGGGTGGGTAGTGACTGAATAGGACAAATGGCTGGAATTACTTCTGATTTACCCAAAAGGTAGCCTTTGTAAGCACCAATAAATGGCAGAGAAACAAAAAGTACCAAAGTGCTGATTTTTGAGAGACGAGTGACAGTTGTTAAAGATTTGGGTAGTTGCATAATTAAATATCCCACAACTTATCCCAAAATACATAAACTAATAAAATTCCATCCCAATGCATTAACGAAGCAGGTCTATTATTTGCTTCACAATATTTTGGGTTATCTTAGTAAGCTTGTCAGGGAGTTACGTTTTAAGGCGATTATTTAGGGTAAAAGCTAGGCGTGGTTTTGGAGTAAATCCTTACGGCTAATTCAAGTTAATAATTTTGGTAAGACCTATCCGATCTAAAAAATATCTATCGTGTGAGACAACTAAAAGTGTACCGTCATAAGATACCAGAGCTGATTCCAAGGCTTCTCTAGACGGAATATCTAGATAGTTGGTTGGTTCATCCAAGATAATAAAGTTGGCGCCGGATGACATGATAGTCGCTAGTGCCAGTTTGGATTTCTGACCACTGCTAAGCTTATTAACTGATAATTTGATATCATCATCTGAAAATAAAAAACGCTTTGCTAGTCTAAAAGCAGAAGTTTGGTCAATTTTTGAATTAGAAGTTAAGTAATCCAGGGTAGATAGTTCGGATTCAATTTTAATGTGTTCTTGGGGTAAATATCCGACATCGATATTGTTACCGTATTCAATTTTACCAGTATTTGGCTGGACTTGATTTAAAATTAGTCTAATCAAGGTGGATTTGCCTGAGCCATTTGGTCCAAGTATCGTAATTCTTTCACCTTGGTTAATCAGTAAGGACAAGTTATTAATTACTTTCTGTTTGCCAAAACTGACGCTAACATTTTTTAAATAGGCTACCGACTGACTACTACTTCGCCTGGGTTTAAATAACACTGATAATTCTGGAATTAAAACTGGTTTCTCAACACCTTTTTCATCAAGTTGTTTCAACAACATTTTTTCTGTAGATTTGGCTCTACTAGCAGATTTGGCGGCTTTTCGACGCATATAATGGTCTGATCCATTGGTAACAGCCTCGAGTTGACGAGTTTTATTTTTCATGGTCATTACCCTATTGATCAGCCGCTTTGATCTTTTTTCTTGGTCAACGTACATCCTTTCTTGCGCCTCTATTCCAATATTTTTCTGTTGTTTATAAAAGGAATAATTACCACCATAGATCTTTATATCACCATCATTTAATTCAAAGATTTTTGTAACTGTATTGTCTAAAAAACGTCTATCATGTGATACGACCAGGCAGGCTCCTTGGTAACTTTTTAAATATTCTTCTAGCCATTTTAAAGATTCAGAGTCTAGATGGTTAGTTGGTTCGTCAAGTATTAGTAGGTCAGGAGTTTCTAATAGAATCCTAGCTAAATATATCTTGGTTTTTTGCCCACTGGATAAATTCCCAAACTTCTTAAGGGCAATATCGTTTAGTCCTAATTTATCTAAGGCTATAAATGTTTTATAGTCTTCACCACTGGCAAGACATTCAAGAATAGTTAGGTCGTTTTGAAAGTCACTTACCTGAGGAATGTAACCAATGGTAAAGTTTTGCGGAATTTTTGTAATAGAACCATCTGTTGGAACTTCAATGCCCGCAATAATTTTTAATAAAGTGGTTTTGCCACTACCATTTGGCCCGATTAGACCAATAAAATCCCTGTCCTGAATGGTTATGTTTATTCCTTTCAAAACTTGATGATCTTGGTACTCCTTGGATAATTTATTAATTTGTAGTTTCATATTTTTTAAAACAAAAAAGCCAGTCTTTCGACTGGCTTTTAGTTGATTAGTAATAAAATAGATTGGGGATACTAAAACACCAGTCCCGGCGACTGCTCGGGCGTATAGGTTGACGTTTTAGTTTAGTTTCACAACTAGATTATAGCAAGTAATATATGATTGTCTATATTATGGGCCTTGTGTGCTCGCCTTTGTGGGGTAAGGGTTTGGAGTTTCAACTATTTAGTAATTCATAAGCATATGCATCGTGATTGAGTCGATACAATTGTAATGTTTCAACACTAGCAATGCGGATTTTTTGTTTTTGGAAATTGAGTTCCTCTAGACTATCTTTGGGCCAATAAAATATCTTTTGACCAAAAAAATTAGTGAAATACTGAGAATTATCTTTTTGGAGCAGGATAACTTCAATCATTATACCGTGATATAAAAAAGCTCTTTTGTGAATAAAGTGCTTGGCTTTAATTTCCCTAATCTCTAGAACATCGCTAAGAAGCAATTTGTCCAAAATATCAAAATTTGGTGCTGGATAAAGCAAGTCTATATCTTTGTGAATTCTGGGTGAAATAATTCCTTGTAGTTCTTCGGCCCAGCCACCAAATAGCCAAGTGTAAACTTTATGACTGTCCAAGGCAGTTGTTACTTCTAAAACTAATTTAAGATTATTTGCAACAGACATATACTAATAGTAAACTGGTTGTGATTGACTTGGAGGAACTAAATAGATTACTAGACAAAATCGTTTAATAAAAAATTTTTTACGTTTGAATATCCGCCCAACAAAGCTCTCATTGCGTACTGAACCGTATCTTGTCTTATCGGATAACCCTGAGCGTCCACTCCTAACTTAAAATGTGCCAAACCATCTTCGTCAGTTACAATCTGATCCAAATCCGAATCATCAATTGCGGATTTTGACCTTGCTAGCAAGGTAACACCTATTTTTGTTAAATCTTTTACTACAGGTGGCAATATCGGATCTGAACCATCGGCGAAAGATAGCTCTAGATACTGTCTTGCCGCTTCGGGAAAATCTTCCTGCCCCTCAACCCCTTCAAAAACCATCGATCGAATGTAAAATGGTCTAGGTAAATACTTTTCACCGTTTTTAACCCTGGTGAGTGTATAAAGTCGATAATAAGCATCCTGAACACATACCGGAGCATCCGGACCGGAATATAAAAACAATTCAGTATCATTTGTTTCTAAAGCCCTACCACCATATCCTTTGTAAGTACCTGTTGGAAATTGCACCATAATTCTTACTGGTCTGTTCTGGTCTATTTCTTTGGGTAAACGGGCTAACGCAACTTTAACCTTACCTTCTTCATCAGGCATTGTTTTTAACATTTCTTCCAACCTGTATACCATTTTGGCTTCGGCTTGCCAACTTGGTTGAGATTCAATTACATAATCAACAAATTTTTCCGGATCAGGAATACTTCCATCTTCAGTCATATATATTCCCATTCCGCTTACAAAATCTTCGGAGATAAAATGAGTTGCTGATTTCCACATCATATATTGAGCCAAATTACCTGAACTTTTTGCTTCTTGTTGTTTTTTTAAGATAATATTTGCTACTCCCCTAGTGACCTCCGTAACTCTGTCTTTAAACTGTAAATGCTCCAAAGCAACTCTTGCCTGCTCAGGTGATAATGCAGCTAGCCCACCTGTTGATAATAGATCATAATGTTCCTGACTTTCAAAAACTATTAGTGGCTCTCCAGTTGCTCCAGTTTTATGGCTCCTTGCCAATTCGTTATGAGTCTCTGCTAATACTCTAATTGTAGTATCTATTGTCGATTCTTTACTGCCACTATGAAAATCTTCTTGACCCTCAAAACGAATTTTTAGTGGTCTTTTTGCTCTTTTTAAAATTGCCAAAGCCAAATCTGTATAAACTGCTTGTTTCACCTTGTCCAATTTAAGTGCATCTACGACATCAGGTGATAAATTAGGATTACCTGTAGAGTGTTCTTCGTTTACCATTAGACTTTTATACCACATATATAACTCATGGTTATATGAAGATCCAATCGCTTTTGCTTATGGCGAATTGTTTAATATGCTCGCACGGGGTGCCTGAGCGCCTTTGGTGGGGTATGGGTTTGGATTTTGTTGGAATACTTAGTGCTTGCCGTAGTGCAATAAGTTAGAAAATATTTGGAGGTTAATTTATAGTAAATCTTTTCAATTTATGATAATTCCTCTGTTTCCTGAGTTCTGATTTCACCAAGTCCATGCTCAACTACTTCATCTACAATATCTTTATCGACATAATAAACTTTAGGCCCTTGGGTTCCTTCTGTTGGTGCTATAAGAAAATTGGAACGGTTCGTATCAAAAGGAGTTTGGGGGTGTTCTTGTTGCCAGAGGGTAATCGCTTTTTCACACAAAGTAATTTCTTCTTCTGTTTTAGGATAATGCCCCTCGACCCAGTCGGTGACTATTGCATAAGATCCATCATTTAATTGGTGAGCTATTGTAGTTGGAAAGACGGGCGGAAGATTTTCTAAATCTTGCTGTATTGCTACAGGTGACCTACTTGAATTTATTATTCTAATGGTTTTTCTTCCCTGCTGACCTTCTGAAATATAAAATTCTCCTGTTATGTGTAGATGTAGTCTAATCCTGGCGTCTGTACCAATTATCGCCCTTATTTCGCTTGCTTGGGGAAATTTGCTGTCAAGTTCTTCAGGTGTATATTCAGATTCGATTGGAAATGAAATAGGGGCATTTTTTCCCAAAATGTGTCTAAACCTAGCCACTTCAAACCCGTTGTTTTCAAAAAGATCATCCTGGTCTGCTTGTGATACTTTCATTGTGGCAGTTGCTAATAGTTTATTTAAGTATTGGTTACCATCCCCATCTTCAGATTTTTGCAGTCCAGTCCAAGCGGAAAGTTTTGATTTTAAGATTGTTTGTAATTCTGATGGAAAAACCTGAAAATTTCTACCACTTAGATGGGCAAGGAAGGTCTTTGAGTCAAGCAGAATATTAGTGCTGTGTGTTGGTTGAGCAGCTAACTCAGCTTTGTGGCCATCTAGCATTATTCATTTTAACAAAATCAACTTTAATTGGCTCGCCGTCCCTGAATCAATCAAGACTTCGATACTGTTTTGATAGAGTAAGAATAATTTAAAGAAACAGGTCCACTTGATAATGCTTTACCGACGATGATTTTTCCACTAAAAATTTTATCATTAGCGGTCAATAGATTAGTTGGAACGTAATTAGCCAAAGAAAAACTATTTGGATTTGTAAATGTTCCTTCAATGATTAGATTTACCCCTTCGGTTTGCTGTTTTGTCACTGAATCTTTGTTGATTACAAAGATGTTAACCAGTCCTTGATTAATTCTTATATTCCAGATAGATGTGACCAGAGAACATATTGCCATAGTTAATGAAATTACGAGAGAATAATTGAGAGGGGTATTCAGTAAAAAATATAATAGCAAAAATGATGGAATACCAAGCCAGAAAGGTCCGACCAAACTTGATAGTTTACTTTGGAATAGTAGTGAATCTCTGACGTCAAAAACATATCTTTTATTTGTTTCTGCCATAGCAATAGGTTTAAGAAAAAAATGTTTTCCATAGGAAAGTGGGATATTATTTAAACTACTAGTACCTGTAGTTTTTAATGTTACCTTGCTGTACTTTACATCGGTATCATTTGGAAAGAACTTGTTGATGAGGTTTTGGAGTGTTTCCATAATGAGATTATACTTTATCCTCTATTTAACAATACTATACAAACTTATATTACGTATCTTTAGGTGGTATTTTAATTTGCTCGAAGCGTGCATGCCCGCCTGTGGTGGGGTACGGGTTTGGAACTAATGTACGGGCAATATGAATGGTATTTTCTTAAGAGTACTAGAATTGATAGACTAAACTTAGATATTTATTATAAAAATTGAAAAATTATGATTATCTATCAAGGAAGATATTTGAACTCTATAAGTCCTTTCCTGTATTCGTCAATCCCTTTCTCTACAAGATCCTCAATATATTTGTTGCATTCTGCTTTCTTATTTCCATATTCAGGAACTTGCTCAAAAAGTTTGGATTCAAGATTGGTATCAAAATAGGAAGTCGAAACATTTTTTGCTTTTACCCTGCCTCCTAAAAGCAAAGCCATTGCCTTGTTTCTATCAATAGGTGCACCAATAATTGGCTCCATATACTTAAGAGTTTCATCTGGTACTAGATATCCAAAATTGCCATTGTAACCTGCGAGAACCATTGCGAATGGCAGAAATCTGACGGCTATACCTGGGACATCATGTCTCCACACAAAAATATGATTTTCCGCAACAATAGTGCAACTTAAACATGGGCTAACATTATCACCCAAATAATCTCGAATAGTTTCAAAACAGAGTTTTGCTGTTTGGCCACGCATGATTTCATCATCGACAAACAGTACCCGATTGACACGAGCCACATCCTTTAACTGATCTTTTATAAGGTTAATGTCTATGCTTATATTTGGTTCGTTGCTTTGTCGGTAAACAGGAAATAGCACAATAGGTGGTAAAACTTTTGATGTTATTTTATATACCAGCTTTGTCATTTCTAGAACGGCAATCCCGCTATTTCCACCTCCTATCAATAAATCGAAATGTTCTGCTTTTTCTTCCAACAAAATATAGAGCATAGCGGCAAATCTTTTGAGCCGAAGTTCACCTAATTCTCTTCTGTTTACAGGAATATTCTTTGCCAATTGCCTAAACAACTCTGAAAATTCTTTTTCATATTTGTCCATAGATTAATTCTACCAGAAAGCTTCATTGTCCCCTCTAATTTAAATTATGTGAGTTGTAAGAATAGGTTAGGAAAATGATCGCGGTCTCAGGTGGTATTCGGATAAGGGAATGGATGAGAAGTTATTTAATTGGGTCTATACAGAATGCCAATCTCACCATGTGAAAATCTAATTAATTTATAGACTTAAGATGAGGTTAAAATTAGGGGGTTGTCATTGCTAGCAAGTGGATTGAAATTATGGTTTATTTATTTTTTGAACTTGTTAGTAAAAATTTATTTCTATTCTTGTAGAAATAGTACGATAAAATGAGTCCCAAAAGGTTCGATAGACCTATCTGGATAAGTGTAAATAATGCAAAAATGAAATAGCCAAGCAAAGGAATAGTATTAAAGTCACTGGCTAGAGCTTGAGAATTAAATAGGAGCTTCTGGCTTTTACCATTATTTATATTACCTAAGG
Organism: uncultured Gammaproteobacteria bacterium; assembly: GCA_964442385.1. Classification (GTDB taxonomy): domain Bacteria; phylum Patescibacteriota; class Microgenomatia; order UBA12405; family UBA12405; genus CAYTYZ01. The sequence goes on along the minus strand of CAYTYZ010000010.1, from coordinate 15,856 downwards.
TGTATTTGATAATAGGTAGCAACGCACTGATAAAATACAAATAAATTGCCCACCTTTTGCTTTTTATCAATCCATAACCAGAGATGAGCGCAATAGTGACAGATCCTAGAGTAAAAAATAACAGTAAACCATTCGTGGTAACTAAAGAAGTTAAATTAAAACCTAAAACTACCAAACCGAGGACTACTGCCCCTATTTGTATAAAACCGACGATCTTGGCGATTTTTAAAGAGTTCATAAGATTATTTTAACAGACCGTGGGAGCGAAAGATCTACTTTTCTGTGCCAATACTTTGCAACCGCATATTGATATTCGGCCTACCCTACCAACCCTGTAGGCTTAGAATTTAAATAGTCCATGACTTTCTCAAAAGCATTTAGCATTTGTTGTATTTCCTCATCTGTATTTGCTGCAGTAATGGAGATACGATGACACTCTTCCCCTTTTTTAACCATTGGATAGGGTGCGACAGTAACCAAAATTCCATTATTGTAAAGGATGTTCGCTGACTCGATTAGCTTGGTACTATCTCCTATATAGACAGAGACTATTGGAAACCCTGTCTTGTTTAAAACCCTGAAACCTAATTTGGTTAATCCGTCAATTGATTTCTTTGTAAGTGACCAGAGCTTATTTCGATATTGATCTCCTCGCTGTGCATTTATCTTTAAGCCTTGATAAAGAGTGGCTAAGGAAGCGGTTGGACAAGGACCTGAGAGATCATAGGGTGTAGCGAAAGCTTGTATAAACTTTTTGAATTCATACGAGCACCCTATAAAGGCTGCTAGTGATGAAAATGCTTTTGAACATCCCCCAACATAGATAATATTGTCGTAAGACATGTCCCAGTACCTAACAATACCATTACCTTTATGTCCTAGTGGGAAGTCCTCGGAGGGTTTTTCACCTACAACACCAAAACCATGGGCATCGTCAATGTAAACCAAAGCTTCATATTTTTTTGCTAACTCTGCAAGTTTTGGTAAATTAACATAATCGCCTGACATACTGTAAACACCATCAACAAGTATTAACTTTCTTTGATTTTCCTTGTGTTCAATTAATAGCTCTTCTAGTCTTTGGAGGTCGTCTTGTGGGTAGCTAACCAAAGTTGCCCCAGAATCACGCGCTATTTTAGCGGCTTCATACATGGTTTCATGGGCTGATTTATCAAGGAAAATAACACCTGTTTTCCCAACAATTGCAGGTATTACTCCTATAGATATTAGGGTAACTGTAGGTAGTATTAAAGTTGTCTCTGTACCAATAAGACTAGCTAGTTCCTGCTCGACATCATTATATATCTTGGGACTTGCCACAAGACGACACCAGCTAGGATGTACCCCCCACTTGTTGATATTTTCAGCAACTGAAGTATCCATCTGGGGATCTAAATCTAGACCAAGATAGTTACAAGAGGCAAAATCAGCAACCCAATGACTATCAGAAACACGAATTTTTCTATCTTTGATTTCCAAGGCAGTAAGATTGTACATTTTGGTACTCTCAAACATATTTCTAATTTCAGAGCGTCGGCTCTCAGCCATATTGGCTGCGATTACTTTAGACAACGTGCTATTCATTGTTATGTTTAAATTTATAATTCTGAGTAACAAGATATTTCTTTACCTCGCTAAAGGCAATAATTAGCTGACTAACCTGTTCTTCGGTATTTGTTGATGTTATAGTAACCCTGAAGCCTTCTTCTCCACGGCGAACCATAGGGTATGGAGATGGTGTAGTCAAAATATGGTTTTGGTAAAGAATCTCTGATATTTTTAACATCGGTTCGTTGCTGCCAATTTTTACATAAAGAATTGGAAAACCTGTGTGATTTGTTACATCTAAACCTAATTTTCTTAAAGAGAAAATTGCCTTTTGAGTTAAGTTGCTCATGATAGTCCTTTTTCTATCACCAAGTTTTTGATTCATCCTTAGCCCAGATAATAAAACGGCCATGGCAGAGGCAGGTCCAGCACCACCGAGATCGTGAGGAGTTGCCTGTGATAAAATAAACTCTTTCATTTTTTGACTGCATGCTAGAAATGCTCCAAAAGTACCATAAGCTTTTGAAAAACAGCCAATATATAATATATTTTCGTAGTCTAGTCCGTAGTACTTAACCAAGCCATTACCTTTAAAACCATATGGGTGATCAGTATCAGGGTTTTCACCAACAACACCAAATCCATGGGCATCGTCACAAAATATCAAGGCATCATATTTTTTGGCAAGCTTATCAAGTTCCGGAAGATTGGCATAATCGCCTGACATACTGTAAACACCATCAACCAAAATTAATTTCTTCTTAACATCTTTGTATTCAGAAAGCAGTATTTCTAAGCTTTCTAGGTCATTGCGCGAAAAATTGACTAGTTTGCTGCCACTATCACGTGCCATCTTGCAGCCTTCATACATTGTGGCATGGGCTGTTTTATCAAGAAACATTACACCACCGTCCTCACCCATTAGCGCAGGAATTACACCATGGTTTAAAAGTGTAGTTGAAGCAAAAATACTAGAAGTTTCGGATCCTACTAATTTGGCAATTTCTTCTTCAGCCTGTGTAAAAAGATTAACCGTAGCAATAATCCTACACCAGTAAACCACTGTGCCAAATTTCTTTGTTGCCTCTATAGATGCTGCTATTTGATCTGGCTCAAAAGTAAACCCCAAATAGTCTTGTGTAGAAAAGTCATATAACCAGTTTCCCTTGGAGTCTGTAATTTTTCTTTCTTCGATTTTTTTGACTATGACATTAAACTGAGAGCTTTTGCGACAAAAGTCATCAATAATCTTGCGTCGCTCTGATATATTGGTAATGAAATTATCTTGAATAAGTTTATTCATTGGTTAAATATAAAATATAAACTGTCTGGAAGGTTTATATCTCTAAAAAGTCTAATCTTAACCACTCCATCATTACAATAATAAATAAGATTGGACTTATCTAAAGTGTAACAGCCATGAACTTTTTTGTGTTCAACTTGAATAAAATTGGCATTTTCGACTAAAACCTTACGTTTACCAATATTAAAGTAACATTTATCTGCAGGCCAGAGATATGGATAGAGATTTATTTTGTTGACAATATCACGGCCAGTTTCTAGGTACCAATCAATTTTCATATATTCATAGTATTTTGCAGTTTTTGATACTTTAGATTTATCCTGCAGTTTTGGTTTTAATTTGCTGCAAATATAACTTTGAATATCTTTATCTAAATTTTTTTTGATAACATGATCGCATTTATGTTCTAATGTTAATGAGCTGTCGTCTTTAGTTATTGGAATTGAGTACTGAGAAATTATATCCCCGCCGTCCATGGATGCATCAAGCAACATGAAGGTCACAGCAGTCTTTGTGTCAAAGTTCTTTAGCGACCAAAGTGTAGGGACAGATCCACGATACTGAGGTAGTTTTGACGGATGAATATTTATAGTTCCTAATTTTGGTGCCTTTATTACCGTTAGTGGTAACAACCACCAGTTACTAACCACACAAAGGTCAATACCGTTATTTTTCAAAAAGGTTGTAGATAAAAGATCGTCTCTAAAATCAATTATTGTAATTTTGTTCTTGCACAATGTATTTAGATAATCTGCATACTGATGAAAAAGTTTAGAAGATGCAAAGCTAAGTAAGTTAAATAACCTTGTCAACATGGTTTCAGCTAAATAAAATTTCTCAATATTTCTAAATTGATAAGCTAACTTAAAAAGGTAATCTATTGGATTGAGTGATTTATATGTTAAAAAGTCAGGAATAAAATTAACTGCCACAAGATTGTAATTTTTAGAATTAGCCAAAATATGAAAAACTTTTTGATCTAAGCCAATGAAAACAATCTTATTTTTGCAGATTTCAACCACAGGAGATAAGATACATTTAATATAAATTTTGTTGAACTAGCAATTTAGATTCTTGGGCTAAAAGAACACGATCAATTTTTCCGGAAGATGTTTTTGGGAGTGAATCTTTTTTATAAAATTTAAAGGGAATCATATATTCTGGAAGTTTTTTTGCTAAAAATTTTCTCAGTTCATCTTCAAGAATTTCTTTATTTTTAAGTGTTGAAAAATAGCAATATAGCCGATTGCCATATTTTTCATCAGGTATCGCGACTACTACAAACTCATCCAGACTCTCATTTTGTGCTAAAGCTGTTTCAATTTCTCCGATTTCTATTCGAAAACCCTTTACTTTTATCATGTGATCACGCCGACCACGATAGTGCAGCAAACCATTTTTATCTAAAAAACCATAATCACCTGTACGCCAAAATTTTGTAGGATATTGGTGAAATGGACTATCTATTTGGCACTCTTTAGTTTTTTCCTCCATCCCTAAATAGCCGGAAGTCACAGTTCCACCCCGACACCACAACTCCCCAAGTTCGTCGGTTTCACAAATTCTGGTCTTGTCTTCGGATACTACCAAAATTTCTGTATCCTCTACTACGTACCCCAGCGGTACATCACTGTCGTCGGTTGGTAGTTTGTCAATCCAATAGTAAGTAATTATATTTGTTTCTGTTGGTCCATATATATTTGCCACCCTAGTGTTTGGCAGAGCTTCTTGTAGACGTCGTAACTGAGGTACAGGAAATGGTTCCCCTGCATACATGACTTCCCTTAGATACAATTCAGATTCAGCTAATTTTCCACGGTTTAAAAGAGAAATAAATGTAGAAGGTGTGGTGTAAATAATCGTTGCCTTTTCCTGGCACATTAGATTTACATAGTCGGTATGTTTAGCATCACCGTCCCGTTGTTTGTTCCAATCAAAGCAAACTATCTTCGCCCCAGCATTTAGAGTATTGAATATATCAAAAACTGATAAATCAAATTTAAAAGGTGCTCTAGACATCACCACATCACTGTTAGTGAGTTTGAATTCTGTCTGCATCCAATCCACAAAAGTTCTGGCATTACGATGGGATAACATGATTCCTTTAGGTTCTCCAGTTGAACCGGAACTATGGAGAATATAAGCCAAATCATCACAAACCTGGTTTATTTTTGGCGGTTCATCATCAGACGTGGCAAGAACCTCTTCAAGCCTTGTTATTTTTGGATGATCTATTGTTGTACTGCTGGGTTTTTCCAATAAAACAACCTTTGATATTTCTGAAAAATCTAGTAAGCTACTATGTTCTTCCAGCCAACGTGGATCTATCAGAAGCATATCCAGCTTAGTATTAGATATTATTTTTCCAAGTCTCTCATCCGGTGAATATTCATCTAAAGGAATATATGTACATCCAATTTTAAGTGCCCCCAAAACTGCGGCTACACTGTTTATTCGAACTGAAGACAATATACCTACATATGGCTTATTCCTTACAATTTCTTTAAATTGTACAAAATAATTCGCAAATTTATTAGCTAATTTATTTAGCTCTAGATAAGTTACACTTTCTCTATTTTCCTCAAAGATGGCAATATTGTTTGGATATTTTATTACAGAATTTGTAAATACATCATGTAGTAGATATCTCATGTTAGGTGTAAATAATTAACCCACTAACGATATCTCCATTTAAATATTTATGTTTTTTATAATATTTCAATTTATGAAACGGAAAATATTTTAACTTGCACAAGCCTATTGTCTTTTTTGGGTCTATTATTGTTTCATTTTCGAAGCTATTTAGATAATTAAAATATTCAGTTCTAATCTCCTCGGCTTTAGTTGATCGTTGCCAAGTTGTAATAAAGAGGACGTCTCCTGGAGTTATTACCGAGTTAATCTTGGAAAGAGGATGTTCAATGTAAGCTAATATGTTAAACAAAAAAATGAATAGATTGTGCCCTGGAAAAAGTTTTTTTTTATCAAATTTCCCAAACTGCTTGTTAATCAATTTGACTTTTTTAATGCCTTTTAACATAAATAGCAAGTCTTTGCTTAACCAAAGATTCAACAATGGTTCAATGGCAGTATACGACTTTGCCTTTCTTAGGGCGATCTCTAGCAATGACAGTTGGCCAGACCCTATGGTAACGAAATTGTAACTTCTTAATTTTTCTTGCCCATCCAAGGTCTCATTAATAAATCTTTTTTCTTCATCTAAAAAGGGATTGGCATATTTGGTGGCTGTTGGCGACATCATTCGAAAAAAATAATCTTGCGAAACACTACCTTTTTGAGGTATTTCAGATAGGGCCTTTTTTAATGGCATTATTTCAAAGGTTTATTTAAGTAGTACAATATTTTATACCATGTGAGTAAAACTTTTGTTCTAGTTGCTTGTTGGAATCTAGGTAAGTGTTTGGAATAAAAGATACTTTTATTTTACTTAGTTAACTAAGTATTGTATGTGATTTAAAGAATCAGTTCTCCTTTAATCTTGCCTTGTTGTTTCATTCTTTCAAGTTGTGACTTTAGTTCATTACTTAAGTTGCATCCTGAAAAGTCAGCATCTCCATTAAAAACTGTATCTTCTGGAATAGTAGTAAGCGAGGAACAGCCAGAAAATCGCGCATCTCCATTAAAGACAGTACCTTTTGGAATAAACGTAAGTGAAGAACAACCAGTAAAGTTGGCTATTTTAGCAAAAACTGTGTTTTCTGGGATTGAAGTTAGGTGGGTACAGCCAGAAAAACTGGCCCATCCGTTAAAGATTGTACCCTCTGGGATTGAAGTTAGGTTTGTGCAGCCAGAAAAACTGGCATGTCCATAAAAGACCAAACCCTGTGGGATAGAAGTAAGGGAGGAACAGCCAGAAAAGAGTGCGTCCCCATAAAAGATAGTACCTTCTGGGATAGTGGTAAGAGAGGAACAGTCGCGAAAGTCGGCTTCCCCATTAAAGACAGTGTCCTTGGGGAAAGAAGTGAGAGAGGAACATCCAGAAAAGTCAGCATCTTTACTAAAAATAGTACCTTCTGGGATAGAAGTAAGTGAGGAACAGCCAGAAAAGAGTGCGTCCCCATTAAAGATAATACCTTCTGGGATAGAGGAGAGAGTAGAGCAATTTCTAAAGTAGATGTTTCCATTAATAACAGTGTTTTTGGAAATAGAATTGAGAGAGGTACAGCCATAAAAGTCAGCACCTCCATTAAAGACAGTGCCTTCTGGGATAGTTGTAAGAGAGGTACAGTTAACAAAGTTAGCACCTCCATTAAAGACAGTGCCTTCTGGGATAGCAGAAAGGGAGGAACAGCGAGAAAAGAAAGCACTTCCATTAAAGACAGTGCCTTCTTGGATTGCAGTGAGGGAGGAACAGCCATAAAAGTTGGCATCGCCAGTGAAGACAGTGCCTTTGGGGATAGAGGTGAGAGAGGTGCAACCCTCAAAACTAGCATAGCCGTTAAAGATAGTACCCTGGGGGATAGTTGTGAGATTGCGACAATCAGTAAAAATTGCACCTCCGTGAAAGACAATACCTTCTGGGATAGCAGTAAGGGAGGAACAGTTTTTAAAGTTAGTCTTCCCATAAATAATAAGAGGAGTTGTCCGAGTGTTTAGAACATGGAAATGCATTGGGGTTAGATCACCCAGATAAGCTCTGGTATCGGCTGTAATGAGGTTAGGATCATCAGTTATCTGATCAGGACTACAGTCTAGAGCAATAGCGAGATCTTCTTTAATGTTTCGTAAACTTCTTATCTCTTTTATTCTGGGATCATTATCGTAACCAAAGCCTTGGAGAGGAGAATCAATTTCATAGAGAAAACGGAGCTCTTCTTTGGTAAGTGGTGCAGCTTGATTTTGTTTTAGTTTGTCTTCTATGGCGGTTAGTTGTTTCATGTTTGCACTTTTTTTAAGGTACTTTTGACCTTCAGATCCAAACTCAGCTAGCTTGGTATCTAGGATTGGAGTCATGTTGCCTTCTAGGTTTTGAGCAGTATCGGCTACTCCCCTAACTTCACCTATTTTTCTGTCTCCATCCATACGGATAGCAATTCTAGGTATAGTCGGGTTTCCAAGGGTACCTTTGGTGTAGTAAACATAAAAGTCACCACCTTCTAGTTGAGTAGCTGCTGTACCATAGCCAGCTGTGCACCAAGCTGTACCCTTACCTTGGAGAGATGACCAAAGAGGGGCAGGATCTGATCCCATGGGAAACTTTTTCCACTCCCCTTGCGTTACAGCTCTTAACTCTGGGGTGATTGCCCCTTTCTTACTTATGGCTTCGGCATAGTGATTGCAAAAGGGTTGGGTGCCAAAAGCTTCGGCTGACTCTTTGGTTAGTAGTTCTTGATCAGGAGTGCCTGATAGCTTTTCTTGCTCCCTTAAGACATCTAGGGTTTTATTATCAAAAGAAGCTTCTATTCTGTCTTTAAGATAACCCAGAGCTCCTCTGTCTAGATCTGGGAATAGCTTGGTGGTACCTTTGGATCTGGCTGGAAACTCTTGCTTGTCTTTGTCGTACTGACTGAGAGTTAAGATACTTCTGAAGGTGTAGTACTTAAACCAGTCTGGATAATCCTCGTTGGGATCAGAGAGATATGCTAGCCAGTTATCTAGAGAACTGGTTAGGTCTTTTTTGGCAATTTCTGCTCTTTTTGCCAAGTCTTCTTGATCATATCTTACGTTGCCATGACCTAAGGATCTGGCTGCTCTTTGCTCTACTACGGCTGCACCTTGGGCAAGCTTGTCGCTATTGTTGGCTATGTAGATTCTAATTAATGCTTGACGAAGTTTGTGTAATGCTTTGGGTCGCATTGATTTATCTTCATCTCCAAGATCTGCTTTCTCTTGGCGATTCTTTAGATCTAGGACTAATCTGGTTAATCTATCTAGATATCTTTGGATGCCAGGGACATTACCATTTTTTTCTCGACTTGCGCGCTGGGCAGAGGATACTTCTTTAGACTTGGCTAAGTCTGGATATTTTCGCTTTAGAAAGTCAGCTCCACCCTTAATTTCTGCCATGATTCATTGTAGCTAATCTAGTGGGTATGACAAGATTGGGCTTGCAGGGTGCCTGAGTGCCTTTGGTGGGTACAGGTTTGGATTGTAAAATTACATGATATATTAAACTATGCTCTTTTGGTTGATTCTGATGTTTGTATCTACGGTTGTTGTGTACACAGTAATTGGATTTATAGAGAAAAAGTTTTCTATTGGAAGTGTAATTTTGGTATTGTCGTTTTTATTGTTTCAGATAGTGTTTTTAAGTTTTATATCTGTTTACCCAAACATCAATAAAGTATTTCTTAAACCTCAGCCTTTTTTATTAGACTGTATGGGACCTTGTCCAGCTTATGAAGAATATTATTATAGTTTTAAAGAAGTTATTGTAAATTTAGTTTTAACTATAATATGTTTACTGCCATTGTCTTTGTTGGGTGCGTTTATACTGCACTTCTTTCGTAGTAAACTAATTGGTGCCATTGTATTGGGTACACTGAATATACTATGGTGGGTAGCTTTATATCAGGTATTTGGAATCAGGATATAAAGACTAAATTAATATTTGGTAGAAAGTAGTGCTAGCCGACCCAGATAGTACTCGAACACGGGAATGGGTTGGCGACTATCTTAAGCTCCCCTGGCTTGGCTCAATCATGGCAGCTGTGTGCGGATGTTAAATCAGTAGAATTTATATTTTTTCAATATAATCATCAATTTCCTTAAAGCTGTACAGCTTAATGGTTTTATCTGAATATGGTTTGATCATCTCTTCAATGGTTTGTTTATTTCGGTGCACTCCAAGTTTAAATTTTTTGTTAAATAGATGCTTGAAAAAGTTAAACAAGTTGCTCCAAGTTTCTTCAGACCGAGTTAATTTTCTTTTAAAAAGAGTCCAGTATTGAGAAAGTAAATTAGGATAAATCAAACAGATAATTTGGTCTGATTTTATTATTCCTTCTTTTACTAGGCTACGAGTGGCACCTTCTACAATCCAGGACTTTTGGTTGTATATTTTTGAAATGTTTTTTAACTGGCTTCTTTATCCTCTGGAATACTAAATTTTTCCTTCCAAAAAAAGTCGTCGGTAGAATATTGTTTAATGTTTAATTTTTGAGATAAAGATTTGGCAAGTGTACTTTTACCACGACCGGAATCTCCAACAATTAAAATTCTTCTAATATCTCCAAGATCCTTGTTAGCCATAGCGAATTATACAAAAGTTCTTTAGTCAAAGATGGGGTATGGAAAGATTGAAGCTGTTTTAGGTTCAAGAATAAGTTTGAATCTACTTTGCTAGCAGGGTGCCTGCCCGCCTTTGGATGGGTACTGATTTTGACTACCAAACTATTTAGATATTTTATCTCCCACACGCAAAATACCACCTTTTAAGACTACAACTCTCAGTCCACCTCGATTACCTTCTCCGTCGAGAAATGCTTCTTTAAAACCTTTAATCTTTGAAAGAACCGATGGTCTGTCGCATGGTGAACATACTTCTATTCCTCTAACTATTATGTCTTGCCCGATCCCAAACTCTATTCCCACCAATTCACTCATACACATGGGTAAGCCCTCTGTTACAACATTTCTCCTGGTTTCTATTGGACTAAAGTAAGTTTTTAAAATCGCTTCTTGTGAGATTATTGAAAGCTGTCGCACACCTGGTCGTATCTTTGAGTATGCACCCGTTCCACGTTGGTATCGATCACCTTGTATTCCAAGGTTTTCCATTATTACTGCTTCTTCAATTGGGATCATAGGTTCGCCTTTGTCAGTACAATAAAATAAGTTGGTTACATACCCTTCAATCCGCATTGGTTATTTTATCAAAGAACAAAATAATTGATTTAATGTATTTAGAGCTACTGGGTGAGTTATATTTCTTGAAAAACGCTAAGAAAAAAATTGTTATATGGATTTAATTTAATCAAGTATACTTTTAAGTATGAAATTTGCAGATCGTGAGTTGGCCAAAGAAATAATAAACAAACTTTATCCCAATGCTAAAGTTGTTACTTTCGTAGAGAATGGCTACGATAATTTGGTTGGGCTAGTGGATGAACAGTATGCGTTACGTTTTCCAAGGGACGAGAATGCCTATGCCCGGACTTGTTACGAAAAGTTAGTATTGTTGGACCTGGCTCCCCTAACCCAGGTTTTTATTCCCAAGGTGTTAGGTGAGGGTGAAAATCCTTTTTATGTAATAACTACTTTTCTACGAGGACGTCATCTAAATACAAAAGAAATAAGAGAACTTTCCGTAAAGCAACAAAGACACTTGGGAGAAAATGTGGCCAGCTTTGCTTATGCAATGCACAAATTACTTTCTCCTGAAAAAGTGATGGAGAGTCGTAAGCGGTTTGGGCTTGATCAACTTAAAGAGGAACCTTGGGATATCCATTTTGAAAATAATTTAGTAAATAATAAGTTACGGGATCCCAAACAAGCTGAAATATCTAGAGAGTATTATGAAAAATGGAAATACCTTAAATTTACTACTCCAAGTGTTGTAATTCACGATGATCTGCACAACGATAATTTAATGTTTGAAAATGGTGAACTAGTAGGTGTAATAGATTTTGGCGACACCAATATCGGCACACCAGAGCAAGAACTGCGTCAACTATACAGAATAAACGACACGGTCCTAGAAGCAGCGGTCTGGAAATATGAAAAACTGTCTGGCTTTCAATTAAATCTTGAGGCCAGTAAAACCTGGGCTATTGTCCAAGAGTTGGCAATCTATTCTGAGATGTTATTTAACAATAATACAAAGCATCCCGCTTTTTCCCGAGCAACAAAAAACCTAAATAGATGGATTCCTGAGGTAAGTTGGGGCAGCGACAAGGAGATGGAATCAAACCAATAAGAAGGTTAGCATACTGCAAGAGAGTTTCATCTTAACCATAAAAACAAGTTTATATTACGTATGTTTGGGATATACTAGTGTTTTCACTGTGCTTGTCTCATAGTGGACTGCAGTGAGTAAAATTTAGCTATTCTTTAATCATATGTTGTGTGTATCCCCTTTTTATCAGCACTTTGTAGGCTGACCAAACATCTTCAGGAATTTCTTGTGGTATTTGAAAACCTTTCTGGGGATAGAGAGCCATTCTTTGGGTATCACCAACCATGATATTTATTAACAAATGTTTCGAAATCGTTTCATTTGGATAATCTTTGTATGATATTTGAGGAGATGTAACGATAAACTCCATTTCTTTCCATTGTTTTTTGAAAGTAGCAAAAGCGCGGCGTAGCATATAGGGTTTTTGTACTAAAATTATTGATGCAATATCTAAGCCTTTTTCTTTGATTAGCTTTTTTGACATGATTATATTCTCGCCAGTATTACTTGACTGATTCTCTATGAAAATTTTGTCTTTTGGTACACCTAGCTTAACCGCTTCATCTGAAAAAATCTCTGCTTCTGGCTTGTTGTAAAGTTGTTTGGTTAAAACTCCAAAACCGCCAGAGAAAATAATGATAGGAGCATATCCAGAGAGAAATAGTTCAGCAGCTTGGCGGGCAACCCTAACATCATTACTTCCTAAAGCCAAAATACAATCGGATTTGCGCAATGTCTGTTGAAGATTATTATAATTCCAAAGAATTTCTGCTAATTGGTCATCGGTATAATCGTTCATTATCAGATTATACAAAAGTTCTTTAGTCTAAGATGGGGTGTGCAAAGTAGGGACTCTTATTTGGTTTAAATAAAGTTCGAATCTACTTTGCTCGCTTGGTGCCTGCCCGCCTTTGGAGGGGTACGGGTTTGGAATTTCTTTTCTTAATATTCGAAGAGAGGTATGACGTAAATTTTATTTTGAAAATAAATGTAATAACAATGTTTATCTATAAGGCTTAAGTTAATTGTCAAGATTATATCTTATAATCTTGACAATAGGTACCAATTTTGATAAACTCCGAATAAAATAGACCAATAAATGGGTATAATACTACACCACTTTGTTGGTTTATAAGTTCTTAGCTCTTGCACTTTAACATAACGGAAGGTTTGAGCTGACGAACCGTATTTGGGTATCACGCATGGTATCCAGCTACGGTTCGTTTAATTCAAAAATTCTGTTTACCAAATAAGGAGAAGTGAAATGTCTGATATTAAGAAATGTAATCGGTGTGGCGTCTCTCTTGAACGTGGATGGACTGAAATCTACGATGAGTCTGGCAAGGTTCAGGAGTATATCTGTTTTAGTTGCGATGCTAATGAGCGCAAGGAGACTTATCTCAAAAATGGGTTTCTTGGATCGAAGCTCATCATGAATGCCCAGCTTGGTTACTACGACGACGATCCAGCTGTAAAGGCGCAAATCCTACGTGAAAATGGACAGCTTCATGAAGCCATTAAGCGCTTTGAGGAGGCTGTCTGGTTTAGCGGAGGGTTGCACGTTTACATCAAGGCGTCACAGTACAGCGGGCACAGCATGGTAACCACTGGTATCAAGGCCATGGTTTTGTGTACGGCTGGCCGTGTTCTGGTAACTTTGCAAGATGAACACGCTATGGATGTGACTGTGATTTTTTCTGAAACTGGACGGCGCAGGAGTGCTGGTATGCAATCTGTCAACGCAACAGTTTTTCAGGCTGTAAACATGCTGGACACTTTCTCTAATGCTGTAAAGAAAAACGGTCTCCAATTCAAGCATGACACCCAAGTTTGGGTTGTTTAGTCAACTTTAGTGCAAGAACCCCCTTAGTCTTATGACTATTCCATACCAACAGGTGCGGAACTAAGTTATAAGGTAAAAGGGGGTTTTCTTTTTTATAACACCTAATTTTCACCAATTAGTGAAACTCTTATTGACAATGAATTTCTGGCAAACATCAATGGGTACAAAAACTTTACTGAAAAATATTTCAGAGAAATCCATGGCTCGAAGCGTGGTACGGGTTTGGGACTTTTGGCAAGTGTTTTGGTAAGTGCTTAATGACTTGGCAACAATTGGGTCAGATGGTGGGTGATAATTATTTAGTTTGAATTTAGCCTTTCGTCCTTTGGGACTCATCAGTACGAAGAGATATTCGTAGAGGCTAACGAACGAAACTAACATTTGAGTGCCAAGCACTACTAAATGACGTTCGTTCGTCAGCACTTAACTTGAGAAACGGTTTTTACGGAAGAAGTGGAAGTGTCTTTGATGGAATTGGCAGATAGGGGTAAACATCGGTGCCACCCCCGACAATGAACAGTTGTTCGTCGAGGGTGCAAATATGGCCAGTACCAACAGTGGTTTCAGGAAGAATGGCCACGGGCAGAGTGTAGTTGCCCAATTTGACTGACGATAGGATGACGTAAGGAACCTCATTGGCTTCGCCTTCGAGCGCACCTTCGAATTCCTTGCGGGTAAGTACACCCTCTAACCAAAGGCGGACAGCGACCCGATTGCTGATTGCGACCATGCGAACTTCTGATATGTTTCCATCGTCGATATCCTGCTGGATAACTTCGAGCACGTTTTTGAGAGCTGGTGCTGGGGGAACCTCAAAAGGAATATAGTCTCCACTGGAAATCAATATTCCAATGATCCAAGATTTTCCATCTGGACTGCCCATCAATTTCATGAGCTCGATACTCTTGCTACCAATGGCAAAATGCTGACCCAAAAGATTTGCGTGTGACATGTGATTAACTCCTTATTATCCGATATCATTTTTTAGTAGACTGAATGAAATTAATGTTCTACATTCGCTTAATTCAGTCTAGTAAAATGAACCGTTTTGATAGTTAAAGTGCAAAGATTTTCAATAATAGATATGATTTCTGTGCTTTACAGATTAATATCTATATATTGCTGGTAGCTTACCATAATATTTACCATTTGTCAATATTATAGGTTTTTACTCGTCTACTCAGATAGTGTTAGGATGAGAGAGTGGGTTAGGGTTTATTTAGGGGCTCGAAGCGTATAGGGGTTTGTGTAGCATGGTGTAGAATTAGGTAATGTTGGTAATGTTTAGATTGGCAATTTTTTGTATTTTCTATTTTATTCCTTATCTGATTAGGGTTAAGATAACATCTTTTTCCAAAAAGAGTGTAATGTTTATGGCTTTGTTTTATATTGCCCAAGGTTTATTGTTCTACCTATATTTGGAACTTACTAAAGATTTTAGGTTTACTGATTATCCAAAGATGGGGGGAAGAGAGTTGGTTGAAGAATATTCTCGAAGAGCTATGTCTGGACACATATTTTCATTAGTAGTCATCTTTGGTTTGATATCGCTTATACCAGCAAGATTAGTATATGTGGGATCTAAGTATATTGGTTCGATAGTAAGTACTGCCACAAATTTAATTCTTTGGTATGTCTTTATGATAGTTTATAGTTATTCAGGGCTGACTTATTTAAGTATCTTTTAGTTCAGTGTTCTAAGGCTAGACTGGCGATTTGAAATTGTTTATTTTTATATTGCTCGCAGAGTGCCTGCCCGCCTCTGGCGGGGTACGGGTTTGGAATTTAATAGTTTCGATACTAAGACACCCGCTCCGCTGGATTTCGTTACTAGAAAATATACTAGGTGCCATGCATTATATTTTTATAATTGCATGAACGGAGGCCCTATTTCCACTAATAGAATTAGTAAAAATTGAACTAGGCAGCCCAGCTAAATCTCTATAATTAACCATTGGTATCATGTGGTCAACATGCCTGTCTGGCTCATAGTCAATATCGTCACATGCCTCATTTAGCCTAAATAAAACTAATCCTTTTGGCTTTGTAATTCCCAAGGCTGTACTTATAGCGTTATCTGCATATGCATTTGCTCCTACAGCCTGAGGGGCATTCAAAAAAACAATATCTTGTCCCCCTAGATTCCTATCCGCCACGCCTGTTGCATCAAGTTTTATTACCTGAATACCTAGCTTTTTCATCCGAGGGAGTATTGGGTCCATCAACTCCGGATGCAGATCACTTGCAACTACTTGTCCGAAACCAAGACGATTCTTTTGTTGACGAATTTCTACAATAAAATCAC
>CAYTYZ010000009.1:0-50934 GCA_964442385.1 uncultured Gammaproteobacteria bacterium | reverse complement strand
TTTTGTACTGACTCCACTGAGAACTATTCCAACCCTTGTAGTCTCCATTTGGGCGATTACGGGACATCGGTGGGGCAGGGATTGGTTTGGCAATAGCCACCTGTGGCTGTGAAGGGGTATCACTCTTTAGTTGAACATCAGATGCCGCTGGAATTATTTCAACCTTTGGATAGGTTGGTGTGTAATGAGGTGTTAACTCGACGCGTGGAAGGGTCGGGGCAACTTCTGGAATAATTGGTGTAGGAACACGCCCGCTGGCAGAGTTTGAACAGGCAGTCAGAAAAATAGCTATCAAAAAAGCGAATGCAGGACGTAGCATGGTGATCCTCCGTATTGGATTTGAAAGAACCAACCCTTATCGATAACTCGATATGGGTACACATCTATTATATATCAAACTTTGAAATTATCAATATTTAGGCTGTAGTATGGCTTTTTACATTTCTGTCGCCAAAGTCATTCATTTTTTGAGGACTTCTATTGATTTTGATTCCATTCGTAATTGTTTTACCTTCCACATAAACATTTTGGCCAGAGCGTTCTTACCCGTTAGGTTAGGAGCTGATTCTTTAGCCCAATGATAGGCATTATCCAGAAGTTGCCTGGGCTGATCTTTGGCGAGCTTAATATAAATACTACGGTGAGCCAGATCCCCCAGATTTTCAGCTAGAAAATATCCGTAGGCTTGAAACTCCAAAGGACTATGCAGGGCACGCTTTTGCATAACCGCTTTTTTAGCTTCGATAAGGCTTTTAAGATCAGAAGTTGACATAATTTAAAAATATCCCCAAGGCAGAGCAATAAATAAAGTACCAAACAACTAAATTTACCACAGCCCTATCCCCCACTATCTTTCGTAAAATGGCCACTTCGGAGACCGACGATACTGTGACGGCCATAAGTAAACTAATGCTTGTACCCAATGGTATTCCGGTTTTGATAAGTGGCAAGATAAAACTGGCTGCACTAGCTGCTTCAACATGCAAAGGTAGGCCAATAAAAGTAGCCACTATGGGTCCCCAAAATTGATTTTGTAAAAAGATCTTGTATTGTTCAAGCTCTGGCTGGAATTGACCTAGAACGGTGGAAAAAAGTATACCTAGCGAGATCGGAATTAATAGTGTTTTTAGAGTTTTATAGGTATCAAGAAGGGCAACGCGCAGGAGGTCTTTTTTGTGGTAATGCTCGTGGTGTAGGGATAAACTTTTAATACTTTCGGTTGGTTTTAGACCCAACTTGTTAGCAAGAAGTCCAGTTAACATGGCTGCTCCAAGTCCAAAACAAACATAAATTAGAGTGGCCCAAAACCCTTTGGCCTGAAAAATGGCAGCTAGGGCAAATTCATTGACAGCTGGGGCGGCAAAAAGAAAGGCAGCAGCAGCTTGGACGCTGGCATTATTTAAAAGCAGGCCACCATATACTGCACTAACAGAGCAACTGCATACAGGAGTAAGGGCGCCAAGGAGCGAGCCAAATATAGTGCCAACTATCCCTTTTTTGCCCAAGGTGCGGTCAAATGAATGAGTGTGTAGAGAACGTTTTAAAATACTTAAGACAAAAGTTACCAGACTTAAAATAAGAATTATTTCGACAAAGCCGGCAATATATTCCCCCAAAAAACCGCCAAAAATATCGCCGATGAATTCCGATAAGTTTTGTATAAAGACGATAGGGTTGGTCATTTAGATATTTTACACAAAAAAATCCCCCGGAAAACCGGAGGATTTTTTGTTTAGATCGACTATTCTTCTGGAGCGTCGAGCTTTTTCCAGTCAGCTTCGGATACAAACTTGGTTAGTTTGCGACCTTCATAGTCACCTCGAAGGGCATAGCGAACTTGTTCGCCTGTGGCAACCTTGCGGGTGTATTTGACCTTTTTAACCTTGCTGTCGTCAAGAGTAACTTTTTGGCGACTTTTGACATCGTAGAACATTACTGACATCGTTTCTCCTATTTAATAAATAAAGAGACTAACAAATAGTTCTAGCACAAGTTTGAGCTTGGATGCAAGTACTTGTGAGGCTGTGGTTTACCAGCCCAATTTCTTTTGTAGTTGGTAAAGAGTTTTTTTGCCTAAAGACATGGAGTTCTCCCAGAGGCATTTTTCTAAGTTCAAATCTAATTCACGAGTATCAAACAGGGTTCCAATAAAGATAATTTGGGTTTTTATACTGTAGCCTGTTGGATTTAAGCTAAAACGTTGACCAACATATTGGAGCAGAAAAGACTGATTGCTGTTGGTATCTAGATTGACAAGTCCTTTGGCGCGAACAATGGAGTTGGGCAGGTTTGCTAAAAGATTTTCTAGCTGGAGTTGATTAAAGGACCTTGTGGGGTTGTAAGTATAAGATTGATGTTGGGAGTGATTTTTTAGTGACGTTTTTTTTGATACAACATTGTGTGTTTTGGTATTTAAAATTAGCTTAAGGTTTTGAGGGTTTTTAGGTAATATTTTGGCTTTTGTGTTAAGGGTCGGCATGCGGGCAAGATCTAGTTTGGTGGCCAGTATAATATCTGCACAATCTAGCTGGCGAAGTTGTTCCATTTTAAAATTTGGATTGGGGTAGTTGGCGCAATCCAGAGTACAAATAATAGCATCAAGGTGAATTAGGCCAGAAAGCTCCGGGTCATTTAAGGCAGAAGCTACGGCAAAAGGATCAGAAAGACCAGAAGGTTCAACTAAAATATAAGTAGTGTTGGGTTGCCTGGTTAAAAGCTTTTTTATGGCTTTGGCGATATCCCCTTTGGGGGCATGACATAGACAGCCGCTGGGAAACTCGATTATTTGGTCGTCTGGACTAGTTAAAAACTTGGATTCCAATTCAATGTTGCCAAATTCGTTGGTTACTATCGCAAATTTTTCTTTTGGATTAATCTTGACCAGGTCGTTAATTAGGGTGGTTTTGCCAGAGCCGAGAAAACCGGAAATTATGCTTACTGGTATCATATGTTATGAGTATTATTATCGCATGTTTAATGTTGTTGAAGTTGGTTTTTGCCCAAGACGACAGCCAGATGCCTATTATGCGTCGAGAGGGTTATGGACTTGGTAAAGCTATAAAAGCAGAAAATGTACAAGTAAACGAAATTGAAAAGCAATTTGGCCAAGGAGTGTCTCAAGTTGTTGAGCTCGAAATAGTCAGTGGCGCAGGAGTTGGCAAAAAAGTTACTGTGGATTATACGGCCCAGGATGAAGGTCAAAGGGTGATGGTGGGAGATCTATATATAGTAGCTCAGGCTAAAGTGGACAAAGAGGAAATATATAATATTGTTGATAGATACCGTATTTATCCCCTGGTGATATTAACGTTGGTATTTATTTTCCTAGTAATATTTTTAGCCAAATTAAAAGGACTTGGGTCCTTGTTTGGTTTTGCTGCAACTTTATTTGTACTGTTGTACTTTATAGCCCCAAACCTACTTGCAGGACATTCACCAGTAGTGGTTGCATCGATGGGGTGTGCAATTATTGCTAGTCTTTCAATGTTTTTGTCTCATGGAATATCTAGGCGTACTGGTTTAGCTTATCTAAGTACATTGATACTCTTGGGCCTGAGCGTGGGACTTTCTGCCTTGTTTGTAAACATTGCTAGGCTAAGTGGTGCTGGAACCGAAGAAGCTTTTTTGGTGTCATCAAGTAGTGTGAATGTACTGAATTTAAAAGGAGTACTTTTGGCCGGAATAATTATTGGAATTATGGGGGTGCTGGATGACATAACCACTGCTCAAACTGCGGCTGTGGACGAGATTCACAGGGCTAATCCCAGTTTAAAAGGTCGTGAACTTTACAAACGTGGACTATCGGTCGGACGAGAACATATAGCCTCGCTGGTTAATACTCTGATGTTGGCTTATGCTGGATCTTCTTTGCCTTTGTTTTTACTTTTAAATCTAAATAGTTCTAATCAGCCGTTGTGGGTTACGCTAAATTCGGAAATGATGGCCGAAGAAATTGTGAGAACGTTGGTTGGGAGTACCGTACTAGTTTTAACTGTTCCGATTGCTACTTTTATTGCTGCGGTAGGTGTATCTAGACGTAAGTAAAACGGGCGTGTATACTTGCCAAAATGTTGGAAAAAGGAGATGTCGCAATAGATGGTCCTGCAGGGTGTGGTAAGACCGCTGTTTCGCGGAAATTGGCGGAAAAACTGACTGATTTCTATGGTGTTAGATATACTGCTTTGGATACAGGTGTATTTTATAGAGCTCTAACATTTGCCTTGATTAAGGCAGGATTTGGCCGAGAAACTCATTTAGATAGAATAATGACATTAGTGAATTCTGGAATAGTAAGGTTTGAAGCAAATCATGTAATTCATCCCTACTTTGAAGGAGACTTGTTACAAGAAAAGCAGCTAAATTCTGACGCGGTAAATGACGCTGTGCCGTTTTTTGCTGGCTTAGTGGATGTTAGAAAAGTCGTAAAGATTAAAGAACAGGAGTTTGTCAGGGATATCAACTTTGTTGCTGCAGGTCGTGACTCTGCCGTAGTCTTTGCTTATAGAGAACCGTTGGGAATATTTATGGATACACCATTTACCAGATGTGTTGAACTTAGGGCGGCGGGCAGATTTGGTTCAAGACCTACCAGTGAAGAGTTACGCGAAACTGAGCTGTCCCTAATCCGTCGAAATGCTGCGGATATTACGAGAGAAATATCTCCGCTATCTCGTTATCTTAGGCGTGATATTTATACCTGTACCATATTTAACACTGGAACTTTAGAGGAAACGGTAACTGAGTGTACGGGTATATACAAAAAGTGGATACAAGAAAGAAAAAAATGAATTAAGGAAAAGTAGCGCCTTGGGTGGCTCCGTGGTTAGTTTGGGCATCGTAATCGATATCGTTTTGATTTACTTCCCGCAAGATTGCTTTGGCGGTTTGGTTTACAACTCCATCCAGCTCTTGGCATGTTGAATATCCTGGCAAAGTACTTAAAGTGGCCAGTATTTTTTTAGCTCCATTTAGGGCATTATCTTTGTGTCCAGCTTCGTGAGTCAAGAGATTTTTATAATATTCATCCCAACGGCTAATGGTAGATGGGTCTGACTGAGATTGGTCTGCCCACTGGGGGTAATTATAAGAAACATCGACTTTAAGAGTAATTTTTTCTGGGTGGCACTCCCCTGCCCTAATTTCTTGGGTGTAGTACCAATTAACATACCAAGTGGTACAAGCATCATAGGGACTGCGCGGATCGTCTAAACAATTTATAGTGGTACTATTCATATTTATGCGCAGTTCTTTGGCAGTTTTACCATAAACTGGATAGTAACTAGTTTTTTCTAACAGGCTGATATCTTCGCTTGCTGGTACTTGAGTTGGAATGACGGTGGCTTGATTTGTAGAAACGGGCTCTGGTGGTGTATCGATTGGAATTAGGGGGTTGGTATCGAAGTCGGGCTGGATTGGTAAAGTAGGGGTAGCTTGGGGTTGGGATTCGGTGACAACTTCTTTTACAAGGCTTGGAGTGGTATTAAATGAGCGAAAAATAAAGAAGGAAAAAAATAAAATGAGTGCAAAAACTAAAAGTATTTTTATTGTTGAAAATCCTGTTTTGGGTGTTTCCATTAACTAGAATAGCACCCGTTTACTATTTGTTTAAGTAAATTCTGGGACTCCCTTGCAGTATTTTGCATAATTTATGACCGTGGTAGTGGCCTGTACCCACGATTTATTTGCAATTCAAAATTTTGGAATACCGGTTTTACTTTAAAAGCTTCGGTAGGATCATAGAATTCCATAACAAATTCACCAAGGGTTCTACCATCGATTCTTTTTCTGTTAAATTCATCTTCACTCATAACTTGGAATCCATGTCTATTGTAAAACTTAATTAATTCTCTTTGAGCTCTGGCGGTGTCACCATGGAATCGTTGTTTTACCTCTTCTTTGTTTCGGCCAAAGTATCTACCTTCTTGTTTAGCTTTATTTACAGATTCGATATAGACTGTGGTCATTTTTAAAGCCAAGTCTTGGCTAAGTTCAGGAAAGTAATATTTTTTATACTCAGCCAGAAGTTCGGCGGCATCGCTCATACAATTACTGGGTGTTATGATGGCTGCATCCATAGTAAATCTTAGTTCACCCAGGGATCTGTCAATGTCTGTTGAGGTGGCAAGTTTTTTGGCGAAATTCCTTAAATATGCCGAAGTGCTGGAAATTAATTCATATGGGGGTCTTTGGTTTTTTGTTTCATTACCCTCTGTCTTAAGTAAACTAGCAAACAAATCAGTCAGATTTTGCCTAAAGGTTTTAGCCATATTTTGGTTTTATATTATAATAATATTATATTATAGCATATAAGTGTATGTTTGTCAATGTGGCTACATTTACCTTAACTTAGTAATTTATGTATGTTTTAAATGTTAAAATAGGCAATGAAAACAATTCTAGTTGACGCTATGGGTACTTTTGTGATTGAGGGTAGTGGCATATATCTGCCACTTTTTGAATTGCTGGAAAGCTATCCCAACCGAAAAATAATTCTGACCAATGCCAGTGACGAACAAATAGTGCAGTTTGGCTTGGTCAATATGCCTTACGAAATATTTACCCTAAAACATAATCCAGATAAAGTTGATCCTAACTATTTTAAGCAAATGCTTGATAACTTTAGCCTTGGGATAGATGATGTGGTTTACTTTGAACACAATCTAGATGCTGTAAAAAGTGCCGAGTCTGTGGGTATAAAATCGTTTCATTATGATCCAGAGAAAAAGGATTTAAGTTCGTTAAGAGATTTCTTGGATAATAATATCTAGTTGAGGGTAAATTTGACATAGTACCTATAATATGAAATAATATTATTATGACGAATAGAGCAGAAAGGAAAGAGGGTATGGGTAGCTATGTTGCTGTGGATTTGGAGACTTTGACCAGAGCTTGGGCCAGTCCGGTCAATAGAGAAAATGTAAAAACTGCATTTAGTAGGGCTAGACCCGGGTCTGAGGCACGACAATATTTGGATCATCTGCTTGAGTTGGTAAAATTGACTGCTGACCTTTTAAACACAAGTGCCCAGGCCGTGCAGTCTATTGAGGAAGCAAAAAGATTGTTGCCCGATAAACTTGTGGGTGGAGCCAGGACCTTGTTGGATGAAATTACAGCTGATGCTTTAGACCCTAAAATTAAAGTTTTTGAGTTGCGTTCGAATCGCAATTTTATTGGAATTCTTAAGAGATTTGATTTTTCTGGAAAGCTGAGACTAGCGGAGTCGTTTGCAATATTAATTGGTGATCGCAGAAACCCAAGTCCAAGGGCTTATTTAATGAGTTCGATTGAAGGTAATCCTTCTAATTTAACCATGGCAAAAGTTGACTTGTCCCCAATTTTGTCGATGTATTTTTAAGATAAAATTAATTATCGATAAGGTCAGCAATCACGCGTTTAAATAATTCACCGTTTATACGATAAGTCCCCCTACTTTTATCTTTTACAACAAAAGTCGTATCCAACAGCGGCTTAACTATTTCAGGGTCAATTTCTGAAACAGGAATTTCACCAATTTTAACTAATTTATTGATTATCCTGCGTTCTTCATCACTCATGGCAAGTTCGTACACTGTTTTATAATTTCTAATTGCCACGACAAAGTCCCCTTCAAACTGAAAAGTATTTTTTCTAGTAAAAGCGTCAATGTCCTGTGCATGGTATGTAAATTTATATTTTCCGGGTTTAGAAAATTGGCTTATTAATGCGTGGCAGATATTGTTAACTTCCATCGGTCTACCTCCGGTAAATTCAAAAATTTTCCAAATAGCGGCATCGGTGAAGCTTATTTTAGTTCCTTCTAGGGGTTTTCTAACTAACAGCCCAACTTCTTTTAAAGTTAACTGGCGCATAAAATAAGTCTCAAATCCTTTAAAAACGTTCTTAAACAAGTCATCAAAAGATGCCAATCGGTGAAGTGCTATAGCTAAATGTATATTGCTTAATCCCTTTAGACTGGCAAGAAGGCTTAATCTTTCAGGTTTTTTTGTAAAACCCATAACCTCATCGAGGGAAATGAATACTTTTTGTCCTTGCTTGGCAAGGTAGTCATTTAGAAACTCAAATGCGGATTTTTTACTGTTCTTAATTTGCTTAATGATACTAGCTGTTATATCAGAAATATTCGTTGCTGCTGTTGTCTTAAGTTCTCGTTTTGCTATTAAACTGGCAATTTGGGTGAGACAAAATTGTTTTGCCAGCTCGTCGGGAGGCTTGTCTTGTCCTATGTTTTCTCCACCCACGTCTATAAAAAGGGTGTTGCCGGTTCCAAAATGGTGTTTTTCCAAAGAACGTAGCATACTGGTTTTTCCTATACGCCAATTTCCGCGTATTAGGACTGGTTTATGGCTACGAAGTGCCTTTGCAATAGCTGATTCTTGATCAAGACGGACAATACTATCAGGTATTGGCATGTATTCCTCATATTGATTTAAAATGTTCCGAAAATAATTCTCTATTCTTTCATTTCGTAAAGTTTCAATCGCAAGAGCAAAGTCATCTGACTCCCATTGTCCGCTTTCTAATTGCTCGGTAGTATATTTAAGATGCCCGTTTTTTTTGTCATTTTCATATTGCACCAGAAGACCAATTCTATCGCCCATGGGGTTTTTTCTGACTCTTCCAATCATTTTTTTAATATCAGTGAAATCTCTTTGTTGGTCTATCTTAAAAAGCACATCAAACATAACGAGATCTTGTGCCTCTATGGAAGTAGGACCTTTAAACGAGTCAACTTTTTTTGTCATAGCTGCCTAGTCTCTGTGTACATTAGTAACAAAACAAAGATTTTTAATCAACTTTGGTAGTGTGAAGTTAACCGCAAACAAGTGTCCACTTATCGTAGTTTATATCCCCCCAACTTCGACCTTGTGGGTCTGTGCTGGAATCTATTTTTGGTTGTTGGACTTCAAGTCTAACTGTTTTTGTTACTGGAGCTTGTCCTGCACTTTCTGGTAAAACTACTTTATATGATTCAACTACACCACTATATCCTGGCTCATTTCCGTTTCCACCGTTGTCAGTTTTCCACTCAAACCAGCCTGTTTTGCCAGTCAACTCTTCAGGTTGATGGCGGACCACAGCTTGAGCCTTTAGTAAACCAGATTCGGCCAAGGCTTTGGCAACTTGGCCACTTACTATGGTGCTTCCTTCCTTACCTTCTAGTATTGATCGTATCAGTGCTTCTTTTTCTGGGTCGTCTTTAACTAGTTCACTTAAAACTGGCATGGCTTGGTTTGCTAATTTTTGAAAATATTCTGCTACATACCAAGCCTCGTTTGCTGGATTTCTTAATGAATCATCAATGTTGGGAGCTTCTGGTAAGGTTTTTGAAACTTTTGCGTCTATTGGCATATTTTATATAAATATTAATATTTTCCTCCCTGATAATAACATTAATTCAGCACTAGGGGGTAGGTTTGGGGGGTCTTTATGAAAAGGTGATGTTGTGGACCCAGGGAGAATCCTCCCATACCGCCCTGGGCAAATTTGGCGGACAGGTTGAACTCCTGTGGACCCACGGAGAATTGAACTCCGAATATACCAATGCGAATGGTATGTTATACCGTTTAACTATGGGCCCAGTAGTTTTTTGAAATTTGGGTCTGCAGTTATTTTAGCAAAAGTAGCCAAAACCAAATCTTTGTCGGTCTTGGAAAAAGGCATAAGAACATAGTCTTCGGTTGGTATGGTATCTGACTTTCCGATACCGATACGTAGTCGCCAAAAAGCTTGGGTGCCCAGATGTTCCACAACGGAACGTACGCCATTGTGTCCGGCACTGCCCCTGTCAAATTGTAGTTTCCACCCCCCTACTCCAATATCAAGATCATCATGGATAACTAAAATTTCGTCTGGTTTAATATTGCTGTATTTGGATTCATGGGCCACAGAAGAGCCACTATTATTCATAAAATCTTGGGGTTTAAGATATTTTAAACCCGGAAAAGAAGTAGCAAATAAATCAGCAAAAATAAAACCAATGTTATGGCGAGTAGTGCTGTATTTTTTACCTGGATTGCCTAGCCCAACAATTAATTTGATCATGGTTTACTGTAACATTTTAATTAATTCTGCTTCGGAAATAATTTTGGTGCCAAACCTACTGGCCTGTTCCAGCTTGCTAGAACCTGAGTCTGGTTCGTTGGTAACTAAATAAGTGGTGTTTCTAGAAACAGTGTTGGCAATACGGCCACCGGCAGCTAGAATCTGTTCTTCGATTTGTTTGCGAGGGGCTGAAAGGGCTCCTGTAATACAAAAAACCGCGGCATTGAGTATATTTTTAGTTTGTGGTTCTTTTATGGTAACTTGCTCTAAAATTGAATTGATACTATTTTTTCTCTGAGCAATTCCTTCAACTATACGGGTTGCCAAGTTCTCTTGAATACCAGAAAGTGAAAGCAGTTCTTGTTTGGTTACATTAAGGAGCTTTTGTGGTGTAGAAAAATCGGCCGAAATTAGCTGGCGTAGGCGTTTTTGACTACAGTCGGGAATAGAGGCGGCTGTAAATATTTGCTCCAAAGATAGGTTTTTTTTAGCTTGGATTTCTTCAATAATGTTTTTGGCGGACTTCTCCCCTAGCCCGTCAACTTGCGCAATATCAGAAATGCTAAGTTTGTAAAAATCGCCAGGTAAGAAGAGTTTGCCAATATCGTTTAGTTTTTTGATGGTTTTATCGGAGATATTTTTAATATCCAGAACTTTGCAAAAAAGGTTGAGTTGTCCCAAAATTTGGGCTGGACAAGATTTGTTTTTACATCTGAGATATTTATTGTCTTTGATCAAGGCGGAGGCGCAGCTGGGACAAGATGTGGGTGGAGATAGGTGCCCAGGTGTTACTTTGACTACCACTTTTTCTACGTAAGGGATGACATCTCCTCTGCGGCTAAGTTCAACAATATCACCTATATTTAGGTTTTTTTCTATTATTAAATCATGATTGGCCAGAGAGGCATAGGTAATAACCGCTCCGGCAACTTCGATAGGTTCGACTTGAGCCACTGGAGTAACAGTGCCCAGAGGTCCAACTTGCCATGTAATATCCACTATTTTAGTTTCCAGTGACTGACTGGGAAACTTGTAGGCCACTTGAGCGAGGGGTCTGCCATTTTGAAAACCTAGAGAATCACTTAATTTTAAATCATTTATTTTGACCACAAGGCCATCTAAATCAAAGTCTGACTCTTGGCGTTTTTTTACAAGATAATTAGTATAGATCTGTTCGATTTCTTCATAAGATTGACATAAAACTGTATCGATAGTTTGAATATTATTTAATTTAAAAAAAGTAATTTTATCGAATTCAGATACAAACTCGATAGTTCCTGACAAATCGTAGGCTAGCAAGGTGCAAAACTCGCAGTAAAGAGAATCTAGGCGTTGGGAAATTCCAGAAGCTGCATTTCTGGGATTAGTATAAGAGTTAGGTAAGGATTTGAAATCTTTGTTGGTTACTACAATTTCAGCTCGTATAGAACCAGAAAAAGCAGGATCTATTTTTTGCCGCAGGTTTTGCATTTTTACCACATTTTGAGTTATAACATCCCCAATTTGACCATCACCCCTGGTAATGGCTTCAATAAATTTTCCTGTTTGATAGACAAGTTCGACCGAGAGGCCATCAAGCTTGGGTTGGACGACAAAATTTAGTAGGAGCGCATCGTGATGCGCTCCTACACGGTCAAAGTACTTTTTTAATTCCACAAATGTTTTTACTTTATTTTGTGAACCCATGGCCATATGGTGGGCTTTTTTGGCAAAGCCGGTGTCAAAATTATCATTGCCGACTTTGGTAAAAATCCTGTGATAGGGCAAACTTTTGCGAAGAATGTCTTCAAGGGTATCATAAGTGGCGTCATCCATGATTGGACTACCGGTGGTGTAATACACTTTTTTTGCTTCAACAAGTAGTTCACCAATTTCTTCAGGGGTAGTATTACTTAGATCAATGTCTTGGAGTTTGTAGAACACACTATAGTATAATTGACTGTGGCTAAATTTGCAGGTTGTCTGGTGGTATGGAAAAAGAGTTTTTTAATGCTGCTGCGTGATAAAAAAGAATCAATTACCAACCCAAACCGATGGGGTGTTCTGGGAGGCATGGTTGAAGAGGGGGAAAATTTCCAACAGGCCATGGTGCGTGAACTAAAAGAGGAGGCTAATATTGATGTTAGAGATTTTAAATTACTGGGATATTATAGACGGGATGACATATCAGGTGCATTTTATGTTACATACTTATCCCCAGAACAGGTTCTGGATATTGAATTGGGAGATGAGGGACAAACACTTGGTTTTTTTAGTTTAAATAATTTAAAGCAAGCTGATTTGGCGGGTATAACTATAAGTATGATGGTAGAAAGGGCGGATGCTTTGCAGAAAATCTTAGACAGAAAAGAGCCAAAACCAGAAGAGTTGGGTTTAAGTGCTAACTAGGCAGTAGAAGGCACCTTTGGTGGAGCCACGCTTTTCCACAACACCATCGTCCATGAGTTTTTTTAGGTCACGCCAAATAGTGTCATCGCTTACCATGGGTAAAATTTGTTTAGCATCTGGCATACGCAGACCACCAAATTGTTGCATAAACTCGATAAGTTTCACTTGGCGTTCGGTTAGCTGGACTTGTTTGCCGCCTAGTTTTTGCTTTAACTTCATATCCCTGCTTAGGGTTTTGACTCGGTCGCGTAGACGGTTTAGTTCAATTGAAAGTGAAAGGGCATAATACTCCACCCAAGTGGTTAGTTCGCGTTTAAAAATATCGCTATCAGTTTCGTGGGTCTTTTGGATGGTGTTGTAATAATCCTCAATATTGCGGTCAAAATGCTCTTCGAGTGAAAAAAGTCTTCGTATGTCATATCCTTCGGAATACAAAACCAAAAGACTCATGGCTCTGCTTATTCTACCGTTGCCTTCTACAAAAGGATGGATAGCTACCAAGATATAAAGAGTTATAGCAGCCCTAATTACTGGGTGAAATTCTTTGGCTTCTTTGGAGTTAAGCCAGTCTAAAAAGTCCTCGACGAGATATGGTACCTCGATAGCTGGTGGTGGACGATGGGCCACTTCGCCAGTTCTGGTATTTTTTAAAACTACTTGCTGGTGGCGATAACGACCAACTTGGTCTTGGGGTATGATTTTTTCAGTAGTAAGTTCGTGTAATCTTTTAATTATCGTTTCGCTGTAGTAAAAAGAACGTTTGCCTGATTCGTCAAAAGTTGGGATGACTTTTTCTTCTGGAAGCGGCATGCCGGCGTCATATAAAGACCATAGTTCTTCAAGGTATGAAACTACGTTTCGATAGTTGATAACTTCTTGGATGTCGCGTTCCCCAGCGTTTATATCCCGGCCGTCTACTAGTCGGGCTACTTCTTGGAAAGTTAGGTCATTTCCTTCGATTCTGGTGCCATAATGTACGGTTCTTACCACAGCTTCTTCGCGAAATTGTTTTTCGTAGGCAGGAACCAATGGGGCTTCGTCGATAAGCGATCTGGCAGCCTCCACCTCGGAGATGGTTTTTAGTAATTTGTTAGTTATTTTAAAATTAGGCTCAAATACCGTCATTAGTGTAGTATACACTAAATTTATATTTGTCTACGGGGAAAGTGCGGGGATTAGCTTTGGTGTGGTAACTGCTGAAAGCGTGTGGCCTTTTTAAAGTTTAGGTGTGGTGCAAGGTGGGAAAAAACAACTTCTTGTTTGATATTTTTTCTAATTTTGCGCACTTCTTTAGGAGTAAAAACTC
The DNA here is from genome assembly GCA_964442385.1 of uncultured Gammaproteobacteria bacterium. Taxonomy (GTDB): domain Bacteria; phylum Patescibacteriota; class Microgenomatia; order UBA12405; family UBA12405; genus CAYTYZ01. Next base: position 37,199 of record CAYTYZ010000009.1, on the reverse strand, counting down.
TATTGTATCGAAGGAAGTCAGAAAGATAATTTCTGGCCAAAGTATCAATACTATCAAATTCTAGAAGTTCTCTAAGGTTGTTGTATTCAACAGCTTGGTCAAATATCTTTGGGGCGACAGGTTTGCTAAAAAAGTCACTAAAAATTTCTTCGGCTGTTTTGATAATTGTGTCGATGTTTTTTTGTTGTGAGCTGAATTCAAAACCGAAGAAGTTTATTTGATCGTTCCAGTTTTCGGTAAAAAGGTTGAGCCAATAGACAAGACCTAATTCATCCCTGATAATTTTATAAAATTTTCTTTTGACCAGAATCTGTCTAATAGTGTTTATTCCTCTTTCAAGGGCGTAATTCATTTTATCTATCGTTGGAATATTCCAATAGAGTTTTATTTCTGGTTGGGTTACTGTATCAAAGAGCACATGGTTGGTTGGAACAGTATTAAGACTAATATTTATTTTCGGGTCATCATTTTTTTCGCCTGGATTGATTCCAGATAGTAGCTCTTCAAAGTTTTTTATGACATCGTCTTTGTTAAATTTACCAGCAATTACAAAGGTGGTATTTTGGTTACAATAATATTTTTGATGCCACGACCTAAGGTTTTGAATTGAAATAGGAGAAATTGTTTGGGGGGTACCTAGGGGATTTTGGTTGAATGCGCTATCATTTCCAAATTGAGTCTGGGTAATAAATTTATTGAAGCGTGTATCTGGTTTGGAATATTTGTCGTTATACTCCTGGGTGATAACAGATTTTTCCCTAACTAAATCATTATCTTCGTAAAAAGGGTAGAAAATGTTGTTTACCAACAGGTTGCACATCTCTTTTGTTTTTGCCCCTGGGCCATACATCCAATAACCAGTGTATTTGGTACTGGTCCAGGCGTTGTGGTTAATTCCATTTATTTCAAGGTAGTTATCAAAGGCTTCCTTGGATTGGGTAAGTGCATTTTTTCCATAGTGAAGCAGGTGTTCAAGAAGGTGGCTGATTCCCCAGTTCTCCTTTGTTTCGTACCAGGAACCAATGCTAAGTCTGGCTTCCATATATGTTCCTTGAAATTGCCCTGAGGGAAGAAGGATAAGTGTGGCATTCCTTATCCTTACAATTTCGTGTTGCATAAGTTATTTTAATAAATTTCGTATATCGTCGACAACTTCATTTGGTACTATCACTGGCCAAGGTTTGGTTCCGGGCTTAACTCGTCCAGTAGCAAATGGAACGAAACTAAAATCTGTTTGGGGAATATCTTGGGTGGAAATGATAAAGCCTGTGCCTCGGAAAAAAGAGTCTAAAAACTGGCAATTGATATCATTTCTAATGTTTGCTTCTGGCAGGTCTGGGTTATAAGGGTCTACGATTGTAAAACTTTTAGTATGCTCATTGTCAAAAGAGTCCAAAAGGACAAGATGAGAACCGCTCGATTGGGTGTTTGGTAGGGAAAAACTGCTTTTAACAGAGATTATGACTTTAGAGTGATTGTTGACATAAGGAATAAGTGATTTGGTGGAAGTAGGGTTTTCGATGTGAGTATAGGTGCTTGATTCGAAACGTTGGGTTTTTGTTCCTGCTGCCAGGGCAATGGTCATTAAAGCTGATTGGTAGACATCAGTTTGGCCAGGAATAAATACTCGCCAAGGATTGGGCAAATTTTGTCCATCAAAAGATATTAATCGTAGATATATTTGGGCAAGTAATTTTGGGGTTAAATAGTTGTTTTGTCGCAGACTATTTATAGCGTTGCCAAGTGAAGTTAGTCCACACAGGGAAGAGCGATATTGGGGTAAAATTTCTTCAATGGCCTTTTGGCTGATGGGGGTAAACATTATTTTATATATTTGATATCGGCACCAAGGGCAATTAGTCGTTCGGCTAGTTTTTCATAACCTCTTTGGATAAATTCCGTACCATGGATGGTGGACTGGCCGTGGGCTATTAGGGCGGCTATGGTGGCTGTGGCTCCGGCGCGAAGGTCGTCTACTGTAATTTCGGCTGGTTCAAGTTTGCTAGGTCCATAAATTGTTACTCCGTGAAAAAATTCTTTTTTATCTGAATCAGGATTAAAATGATAGTAAGAGGAAGGATCGGCTACTTGTGGATTATAGTATTTGAATTTTAGGCCCATTTTTTCAAGCATTTGGATATGGTGAAAACGATAAGGGAAAATACGTTCAACCAGAGAACTGGCCCCCACGGCTTGGGACAAGAGTAGTGAAAAAGAGGCTTGCCAATCGGTCATAAAACCTGGCTCAGGTTCGGTTTCGATATCAATACATTTTAGTGGCTGGACCCAGGAAACCTGAACTTCGTCACCCCCAATAATTACCTTGGCGCCCATAAGACGAATTTTTTCAAGAAAAGTAGCAATTATTTTTGGATTAATACGCATTATATCGACACTACCCTTGGTGGCCAAAGCTGCACAAGCAAAAGTTACAGCTTCATTGCGGTCAGCAATTACTTGGTGGGTGGCACCAGTTAGACTGGCCACTCCTTGAATTTGGATTGTGGATGGTTCTGCTGGGTCCCGTCTAAGTTTGGCTCCCATTTTGGTAAGCAATTCCATAAGATCGTCTATTTCGGGTTCCCTAGCAGCATTTTTTATAATTGTTTCACCATTGGCGCAAACTGCAGCCATAATTATGGCTTCGGTAGAAGTGTGTGAGGATTTTTGGAAAGTATACTGTGCTCCTGTAAGTTTGTTTGTCGTAATTTCCACATAATTATCACCCTCTGTTATCTGACAATTCATTTTCCGAAGGCATTGGAAAAGACGATCTAGAGGCCTAGCCCCTAGACGGTCCCCTCCTGGAACTGGAAATCGGATATGACCCTTGCGAAATAGAAGTGGACCTAAAAATAAAAATGATGCACGGGATTTTTCCCCTGTCCCTTGCGGGATTTGAGAACTGGTGATTTCGGGTGTTTGAAGTTTTAAGCCATGCTCTCCTACTGGCTCGATTATTGTTCCCAAGTGTTTTGCAATTGAAGAAGTTATTTTTATATCGGAAATTTGCGGAATATTTAGCAATTCAACAGGACTATCGGTTAACAGACTGGCAATCATTTCCTTGTAGCTGGCGTTTTTGGCTCCACGCACTAAAACATCTCCGCACAAAGGTTGGCCACCATTGATAATAAAGGTCGACATTGGGATATTATAGCCTCAGAGACCTAGAAAAAGCCAATCAAGAGCAGACTTGGGATCGACATTATGTTCTTGCATAGACCTGGCTTTGACTAGCCTGGCGATGATTTTTTGGTTGGAGGGGTTGGGGTCTTTTATAAAGAATTGATGGAATAAGTTGATTTGAGCTAGCAACCAAGCGGGTACTTCATCTTTGTTGGCACAAAGGGTATCACTGGCGAGAAGTTTGTCTGACAACACACTAGAAGTAAAGGCGGGGTGAATTTTTTCAGATGATGTGCTTCTATTTTGAGTAGAAGAAGTAACGGTTAAACATCGAGAGCGAATAGTTGGAAGAAGTTTTTGGGGAAAAGCAGTATAAAGCTCTATGAAATTATTTTCGCCCGGCTCTTCTAATATTTTAAGAAGGGCATTTTGGGCTGGTGTTTGGAGTAAGTCGGCATTGGGAATTATGCATAATTTGGTCTTGGACTTGATAGGTTTGGTGGCAAAAAAAAGCTGGACACTGCGGACACTGGCTATGGAGTGGTCTGGCAAAATCAAGCAATCTGGGTCATTGCTCTCGCCTGGTGGTTCTTGGTTTACAAAAATAGTTGCTGGAAATGTACTCATAGACTATAGTTAATTATAGTATGCCTGATGCTGCCCTAAAAGTGTACAAGACTATTCGCGAGGTCCTCGTTGACCGGGGGCTTTTAACGCCTGAAAAAAATGCTGAAATAGAGCTTAAATTGCTTAAGGGTGGAGTGAGCGAGGAAGATGTAATACGGGAATCTAGGGTGGTAACTGACCGTGAACTTATCGAGGCCAAGGCGGCTTATTATCGAGTTCCATTTATAGACGTAGACGAGCTAGCTTTTGCTCCAGAGGCTCTAACATATATGCCCCAAAGTGTGGCAGAAAAGTATTCAATCATTCCTTATAAAGTCGATCAGAAAGAAAAGCAATTGTTTGTGGTAATGGCTAACCCACTAGACCTGGAAACCGTGGAATTTTTGGAAAAGAAAAGTGGCTACAAAGTCATCACCGCCCAGGGGGTTCAAGGTCAAATTTTGGCTTCAATAAGGGAAAAGTATGAACGAGAAAAAGGCATAACAAGTGAAGTAACCAAGGCGATTGACGAGACAAAAAAAGAGCAGGAAGAGATATCTAAGTCCAAGTCAAAAATGAGTGCGGAATCAGGAATTGCCAAAATTGTAAGTACGGTATTGGAGTTTGCTGTTAAATCACGGGCTTCTGACGTGCACATTGAACCTATGGAAGAAATGGTTAGGGTAAGGTATAGAATTGATGGTATTTTGGAGGAAAAATATAATTTTCCACGGAATTTACAGGATGCGATTGTGTCAAGAATCAAGATTTTGTCTAATATGAAAATTGACGAAAAACGCGTACCACAAGACGGACGGTTTTATTTTGCTGTGGATGTAAATGGGGTTCTAAATGAGGTAGATCTTCGTGTGTCAAGTTTACCTATTACTTATGGGGAAAAGATAGTTATGCGTTTACTTCGCAAAAGTGGAAAAATACCGGAATTACAGGACTTGGGACTGCGTGGTCGGGCCCTTAAAAATCTAATGGATGCAGTTGCTAGACCCCATGGAATTATAATTGTATGTGGACCTACTGGATCTGGAAAAACTACTACTTTGTATTCCCTGCTACATAAGGTTACCACTCCAAAAGTTAACGTTTCCACTATCGAGGACCCGGTGGAATATCAGATGGTGGGGGTAAATCAGGTGCAAGTAAATGTGCAGGCTGGACTAACTTTTGCTTCGGCTCTACGTTCTTTTTTGCGTCAAGATCCTAATATTATAATGGTTGGAGAAATTCGTGACGTGGAAACAGCTGAGCTGGCTATTAATGCCTCACTTACAGGTCACCTTGTATTCTCCACTATCCATACCAATGATGCTTCGGGTGTGCCTCCCCGCTTTTTGGATTTAGGAATTGAGCCATTTTTGTTGGTTTCCTCTTTAACTGCTGTGGTGGGACAGCGGGTGATGCGTAAACTATGTACTAACTGTGCCAAGGAACAAGCCATAAGTCCCCAAGAAGATGGTGAATTTAAAGAAGTATTGGGTGAACTTTATAACGTAGTATTGGATAAGTGGAAACAGGATGGAAAAAGCCCCGTCATTCGCATACCAAATGGCTGTGAAAAATGCAATATGTCTGGATACTTGGGGCGTATTGCAATTTATGAGGTAATGCCTCTTACTGAAACTATTGGTAGGTTAATTTTGGAGAAAAAGGCTGCTTCTGTTATTCAAAAATTGGCCATGGAAGAGGGCATGTTGTCGATGAAACAAGATGGTTATATTAAGGTACTAGATGGTACAACTACTATGGCAGAAGTTAAAAGAGTAGCCGAGTATTAGTTTTATGCATACAGCCTTAATATCCCTTATGAACATGGCCATAGAAAACAAGGCTTCGGATATTCACCTGTCTTATGGTCAAAAACCACTATTAAGGGTTCACGGAGAGCTTATACCCGTGTCGTCTTTTCCGGAACTTAGTGAACTAGAGTTTACCCAGGCAGTACTGTCGCTGGCTAACGAGGAGGTGCAAAAAAAGATAATTGCCAACCGAGAATTTGATTTTTCTGTTACTTTGATTGGCGCCTCAGCCAGATTTAGAACTAATGTCTTTTTTGCCATGGGTAGCATTTGCGCAGTGTTAAGATTGATTCCAAAAGAAATTCCCAGGTTGGAGTCTTTGGGTCTGCCTAAAATAATAAACTCCTTTTTAGGCTTGAAGCAGGGCTTTATTTTGGTTACTGGACCTACGGGAAATGGCAAATCTACGACTTTGGCTTCGATGGTCAATGAAATAAATATGACTAGGTCAACCAACATAGTAACCATTGAAGACCCGGTGGAATATCTGATAACTCCGGTAAGGTCTGTAGTTAGACAGCGCGAGGTTTTTTCTGATACTTTTAGCTTTTCGGCCGCATTAAAGTCAGCCCTGCGACAGGACCCTAATATTGTACTGGTGGGAGAAATGCGGGATTTGGAAACCATAACAGCGGCTTTGACAGTGGCTGAAACAGGACACTTGGTTTTTTCTACTTTGCATACTAACTCGGCAGCCCAAACTATTGATCGTATTATCGATGTTTTTCCGGAAGAATCCAAAGCTCAGGTTAGAACTGAGTTTGCCTCCGCTATTACTGCAATAGTGTCTCAACGCTTGTTACCTGCTGTGGCTGGTGGTCGGGTGGCAGCCTGTGAGGTGATGGTGGCCAACGCCGCGATTCGTAACGCTATTCGGGAGGGGAAAACTTATATGATTGAAAATATTATGCAAACATCTATTGATTCGGGAATGATGCCGTTTGAAATGCATTTGGCCAAGCTCGTTCGCGAGGGCATAATTGCTGAAGAAGTGGCTTTGGATCATGCCCTACGACCTGCTGAATTGCAAAACCAACTTCGTTCTTCCAAAATACATACTTTATGATGAAGAAGTTTAGATTCAGAGCAAAAAATTGGAGTGGGGCCACTATTAAAGGACTACTAGAAGTTGACAATAGGCAGGCAGCATTAGAAGTACTTCACGCCAATAAACTAATGCCACTGTCAGTTGATAGGGCTGATACAAATATCATTTCAGAAACTTTTAGTTCTTTTTTTGGCAAGGCCAGTAGCAAGCAACTGGCAAACTTTACCAGACAACTAGCCACTATGATGAATGCTGGACTAGCCCTGACTGATGCACTACAACTACTTGCTAGTCAAACCCAGGGACAGGCCGGAATGCTTCAGATTATCGAACATTGTTTGACCACGGTGCGCGGCGGGCAAAGCTTGGCTGTAGCTATGGAACGATATTCTGGAATGTTTGGAGAGGCATTTATAGCTTCAATTAGGGCTGGAGAAAGCGGAGGAGTACTGGAAGAAATTTTAAACCGTTTGGCAATAAATATGGAAAAAGATCAGGAGTTTAGATCTAAAGTTAAAGGTGCCATGATTTATCCAATGGTGGTTATTACTGGAATTATTGGGGTAGTTTTTGTGCTTTTGATTTTTGTAGTACCCAAGCTAACCGGTCTATACAAGGACTTTGGGGCCAAGCTTCCTGCCATAACCCAATTTGTGATGGATGTGTCGGCATTGGCTCAACAGTTTTGGTTTATGTTCCCGATACTTTTTTTTGGGTTGATGGTGTTTATGAAATTTGTGGATAGTAGAGCAGAATTGCGATATCGACGAGATAAGATAATTTTAAAATTGCCGGTTATGGGAGAGCTGGTGGCAAAGTCAGCAGTGGCTAACGTCTGTAGGACTCTGTCAATGCTTTTAGGGGCGGGAGTGCCGCTAACCGAAGCATTGTCTATTGTTATCCGAGTTGCCGAAAGTGAGGTTTACACCAGAGCTTTGGAACGAATTACTTCAAGGGTAGAAAAGGGCTTTTCTCTGTCAGACTGTTTTGCGGAAACAGAGGTATTTCCAACATTGGTTAACCAAATGGTGGCAACAGGAGAAGCTACGGGAAAACTGGATGAAGTACTAATGCGGGTAGCAGATTATTTTTCAAAAGAGGCCGAAGAATCGGTAAAAGGTTTGACTTCGGCTATTGAGCCTTTGATTATGGTAATGCTGGGTGGGGTGGTGGGTTTTATGATCGTAGCTGTGATTATGCCTATCTATGACTTGACATCTCAGTTCTAATTATTCATTATTAGATATGAATAAAAAACTTGCCCATCTGAGACAATCAGGTTTTACCCTGGTGGAACTGTTGATCGTTATTGCACTTATTGGTATTTTGTCTGTAGCAGTACTGGCTACTATTAACCCTATTGAACAAACCAACAAGGCCAGAGATGCCAAGTATAGAAATGATGCGGCTGAAATATTGTCAGCTTATGAGCGTTACTACGCTTCACAAAATGCCTATCCATGGAATTTGGCAGGAGCAGGTGTAGGGGTAACAGCTGGAAATAGATATGCTATTGGTTCAGGAGATACTTTAGGAGGTTTTGGTGTTTTATACGGTTTAGGTACTACAGGTCCACTTATAGTAACTTCTGAATTAAAGGGTGCTTTTGCTGGTAAGGAAATGTTTAGCTCAACAGCAATGGTAAACAGAATGTATGCTTATAACAATGGACTAGACTCAAATTATGTATGTTATTGTCCAAAAGCAACAGCTAATAAGACCAATGTGGTTGCCACTACGTTAAAGTGTTTAGTTGGAGCTGAAGGTGGTGGAGTGAATGGCGCAGGTGATGTAGCTGCTTTGCTTAATATTGGTGATGCTGCACCACTTGGTCCTGCTTGTGTAGCACCACCTGCTTCTGGATTTACAGACTCTCAGTGTGGCATCGGAGCATCTGGTGGAATGGCTAATATGCTTTGTGTGCCCGAAGGCACAGTTATAAACAAGCCATAGTATTAGCACAATGAATACCGGTGCACTTTGCAAAGGTATTCTCGAAGGGCTTAATTTCAAAATCGGTAAGTACTTAATAATAATTTGCTTTGTAGGATTGTCCTTGCTGAGCTACAAGGAAATTGTTAGCTATCCAACCGTGTTTGCCGATGAGTCTTCTTTTATAAATAACGCCATGGAAAAAGTTGTTCCAGGCGAATTTGGAGACAGTGCCTATCAAAAAAGATTTACTTTAATAGAAGAAACAACCAAGGTCCAGTATGGTCCAACTTATTTTTTCCTATTGTCAATATTTATTAGAGTATTTGGAATAACAATAGAGTCTGCACGATTGCTGTCTTTGGTTTTGTGTACTGGAAGTGTAATCGTATTTAGTAGTGCAATTTTGGCTAAATTTAAAAATTTTGGTTTTGCTATTTTGTCGGGTCTGGTTGTATATTTTTCCTATTTTTTTGTAAATGCTAGTCATATTGCCAGAATGGAGTCTTTGGTTTTATTTTTGGGTGTATTAACAATTGTTTTGTTAAAAAGAAAAAAGACAAATACCGTGGTTATTTGTTTACTAGGATTACTTTCGCTAAGTACCCATTTTATAACTGGAGGCATAGTGTGTGTGTACGTGGCTCTTAATTACTTGTTTAAAAAACAATACCGGTACTTAATATGGTTTGTTTTAGTCCAGGTAGTTTTTTTGATTATTTGGTTTGTTCATATCAATCTAATTGCAAATAAAGAAGCATTGAATAACTCACTGCAATTTGCTCAAGGTTATATAAGGATTTTGCCCTGGTTTAACGGTTTTTATAATATTTTACTTACTAATCATTATTCCACAGTAATAGTTATTTTTGTTTTTTATCTATTTAGTTATATTTTGCTTTTATATTGTAAAGATAAAAGCAAAAATTTAGTGTTTCTATTGCTGACTACTTTAATTATATTGTATGGAGAATCAAATTTTTATTATGTTTTTCTGCTGCTCCCTTTCTTTTCTATTGCCTTGGATTTGAATAAAGAAAAAATAAGTTTTATAAATATTTTATTTATTGCTATTCTCGTCTCCGAAGCGCTTACCTTATACTTAACAATAAACTCAACATTAGTCCTTGGCGAAAATTATTACGAGTTGGGCAAGAAGTTTTCCCAATGTATTGATGATAATGAAAGTGCTAAAAACATCTTTGTTACCATTGGTTCGAGGCCAGATTTTTATATGTATTTAGTGGCTAACACGAAACATAAATTATATTATGAAAAATTCCATGGTAGAACACCAGAGATGTTTGAAGAATTAGTTGCTAAGAGTGACTATGTATTGGCAGTGGAAAGGGATCTAAAGGGATACATGCATAAAACTAAATACTTTCAAAAATATGTTAAAAGTTTTTGTGGTGTTTTTAATTTTGTTGGAGATCCTGTGGTATATTTGGGCAAAATTAGTAAGTAATTTTATGATAACTCCACTTTTGTTTCTACTGGGATGCTCGTTGGGTAGTTTTGTGAACATGTTGGTGTTTCGGGTGGCTACGAAATATAAACTAATCAACAATCAAAAAAAAATTAAACTGCAAATTGAAAAAGATGGTATTTCTGGACGTAGTTTTTGTGATAGCTGTGGAAAAAAGCTATCTTGGTACGAAAATGTACCAGTGGTGTCATGGATTGTCCAAGGAGGTATAACCAGATGTTGCCGTAGGAAATTGGATTGGAGCTATCCCCTAGTAGAACTGGGAACAGGAATATTATTTGTGTTTTATACTTTGGCGCATTATGATACGCCCCTAATGCTACTGGTAGGCTTAATTATTTTAGTTTTTATGGTATTTTCGTTTGTATTTGATGCCAAATATATGATATTGCCAGATTTTAGTACGGGAATATTGGTGGTAGCAGCGGCAGTGTATTTTTGGGTGGGGGTGTATCATAATGCGCCTCTGTTATGGCATGTGCTGGCTGGTCTAATGGGAGTGGGTTTTATCGGAGCCTTGTGGCTGTTTACAAAGGGGAAGGGTATGGGTTTTGGAGACGTAAAATTAGCCGGATTCATGGGATTATTTTTGGGTCTACAAAACCTGGTTTTAGCCTTTTATCTGGCATTTGTGGCCGGAGCAGTTTGGGGAATAGGATTAATGTTACTAAAAAAAATGAGCCGAAAAAGTCTATTACCTTTTGGACCTTTTTTACTTTTTGGAACCCTTGTGGCTTGGTGGTGGGGTGATAAGATTAAGTTATGGTAGACATGATAAGAAATGGGTTCGCCCGCCAAGGGCGGATCTTACGACTTCGCTCGGTCCTCACAACGCGGACTTCGCTTCGCTCAGGCTTTACTCTGGTCGAGCTGACAGTTGCTTTTGCGATTTTAGCCATAATGGTAGTGATTATTATTGGTACCATAAACCCTATATTGCTTTATGAAAGATCTATCGATGACAGACGTAAAAAGGATATTAATTATATAAGATTGGCTATGGAAGATTATTACACTGATAAAGGGTGTTACCCAAGTGCTAATATGGTTAGTACAGTATTAATGAATCCAGCCAACTGCGGAAGCGTCTTAAATGAGATTTCTTTTGCCAAACAATGGCCTTGTGATCCCATTACAAAACAGCCTTATCTGATTGCTGTAGATTCCAATGGTTGTAGTCATAAATTCAAAGTTTTTACCAAGTTGGCAAATGTAAGTGATAATCCTGTAACAAAAACTTGGACGAGTCAAAATAGACCATACATGTTTGGATTCACAAATACAAATCCGTCTATGCTATATTCTGGCGTAGACTTTAATCATGGAGTGGCAAATTATGGAACCAAATGGGAAAGTCCTATTTCAACTAATTCTTTATGTTTAAATTTTGTCGGGTGTTTTTATTTCAACAACCAGCACATATGTTCACTTACTGGAAATTGCAGTGGGTCAAATTGTTATGTGAATAGTGGAAGCTGTAATTCCACCTGTCAAGTTAGCTCTTGCCCTGTACCCACATTAGCTCCATAAAAAATGTTGCAACTTAATGTAAAAAAGCATAGACTTGGTTGTGCGTAATAATTTTGGATTTACACTAATTGAGCTATTGGTAGTAATGGGTATTATGTCGGTGTTGGCCACTATCACTTTTGGACAATATGGCTCGGCCCAAAAAAAAGCTAGGGATGTACAAAGAAAAAATGACGCCAGCGCAGTTGTAAAGGCCCTAAGTTTTTTTAATAATGACTATAAAATACTGTATTCTTCATATGTTGCTACTCCAACTTTATACCCAGTAAATACCCTACTTTCTGCTGGAAACCTACCTTTAACTGGCCCGGCTCCTGACTATTATGTCTATATGTCAAAAGTACCCAAGGAAAACAAGGCAACTGTGCCTGTGTCAGACGACACTCACACAATTAAAAATTATTGTTATGTAACAGACAATAGAGGATTTGGAATTTTTACAAATTTAGAAAATCGTAATGATGGTGACTGTCGAGACTACCGACTTGATGGTGCTTATGCTTGTACGCCTGGGGAATATTTCAATTATGCCATAACCAGCCCAAATGTTACGGCAGAAACCTTTTTAGACCCGCTTAGTTTATCTGGTGGAGTAGCGCCAACATGTACACCATAAATAAATCAGACAATAGCCAAAAGGCATTTACTCTAATAGAACTTTTAGTGGTGATTTTTATTTTAGCTAGTCTTTTTATGCTGATTATGCCAAACCTTACGGGAGCCAGGGAAAGAGCCCAGGATGCTAATGCTAAACAAAGCCTGAATGCCATAAAAGGTGGATTGGGTCTTTATTTTGCGGACTATCAGGTGTATCCAACTGCAGCTCCTGGATACGGCATCGATAGTACTTTTTTTACAAAATATATGCCTGATGCAAATGCGGGCATAGGAATTACATATACTTATACAACTACAGGTTCTACTTTTTTAATTGGTACTACTTTACTGGGTACTTATGGCGATGATGATACCAATTCATCGGCAAGATGTGGGGTTACTCAATCCGAAGGAAGTTATTATGTTTGTGGAAGGTAGGGACAAATAAAATGCAAATTGATAACAAATTTATAATTTATTTAAATAGCACATGTATAAAATAAACGTCCGCCTGAGGCGGAGCTTGCGACTTCGCTCAGGCTTTACCTTGTTTGAAATGTTAGTAGTAATTTCCATTATTGGCATACTTTTGGGATTAATTTCTACATCGTTTAGTGCGGCACAAGTTAGAGCACGGGATGGAAGAAGAATACAAGATATAAATAACGTCCAAAAAGCATTGGAACAATACTTTAGTCTATGCTCTAGTTATCCGAATCCTGCAGGTATATACGCAATACCATACGGTGTAAAAAATGTTCAATTAATTCCAACCACAAACACCTTAACTTGCACGACAACAAGTACAGTAATCTTACCCAGGTGGCCATCTGATCCAGACACATCGGCCACAAACAATATTTATTATTACACTTCAACCAATCCTGGCACAACAAATCAGGCTGCTACGGCCACAGCTTACTGCTTATGTGCAAAAATTCAAGCAACTAGTAGTGTGGCTAATTATACTGAGCCTGATTGTTCAACTACGGCTGGAACAAATATTTATTATTGTGTCAGAAATGCCCAATGATCAAAAAACTTTTCAGTAAAAACGTCCGCCCGAGGCGGACTTCACTACGTTCGGGGTTTACTTTTATAGAACTTTTAGTGACAGTGACCATAATTATTATAATATCGGTGGGTGGAATGGTGGTTTTTTCGGGTTCATCAAAAAAGGCTAGAGATAGCAAAAGAAGGGCTGATTTGGAGAAAATTAGAACGGCACTGGAATTGTTTAGACAGGAAAATGGCATTTATCCGGATATTCCCAACCAAAATTGGAGTGCGTCACCGGCAAATGGCCTACTGTCGCGATATTTGGATACTTGGCCTACTGACCCGTCTGGAACTGGATATGGTTACTGTAAAGATACTGCGTATACCTATAGAGTGGCTGCCTGTTTTGAATTAGATCCAGCGTCAGGAAGTGCCGCAGCATGTGCTATACCATCTTGGCAGATATTAACTCCATCTACTTGCGCCGTGGCAACTGTGGGTGGAACTAATGCAGTAGTTTTGACCAACCCATGAAATCCTCACCGGGTTTGGGATTTACCCTAATAGAGTTACTGGTAGTTGTGGCTATAGTTGGAATTTTGTCACGAGGAATTGTAATAAAAGCTAATGATTTTTTGACCAGAAATGCAGTGACACAGGTGTCTTCTGAAATATATAAACATTTATTGCAACAGCGAAATTATGCGGTGGTGGGGCAAGGCTACACAGGGACAGCCAGTACTTTTTATTTTGTAAGAACTCATATTTTTGGGGTGGGAAATAGTTTGTTTATATCTTCAACTGAAGATGGGAACAATGCTAAGGCCTATCCAACTAGATATATAGATTTGTCGGTAGGCACTACTATAACTTATAGTACTGGCGTTACTGCAATTATTGATTTTGAGTCTGGTACGGGCAAGAGTGTGATTGGAAATGGTACCAGTGTTGTGCCTGTAACCACTGATATTAGAATAGGGATTACCAGCCCAAATTCCTCAGTTGGCACTAGTGTGATAGTTAGGCCTAATGGTTTAATTGATAAGCTATGAAAGAGAAAAAGCCTAGATCGGTCTCTGTCCGCAAAGTCAGTTCGGTCCGCAAAGTCGATTCTGTCCGCCTCAGGCGGACCTCACTTCGTTCGGGCTTCACCTTTGTAGAATTACTTTTTATTATTTTAGTGGTTTCTTTAGTTACAGTTAGCTTGTCACAGCTATTCTTATATTCCACCAAGTCAAGAACAGTAAATACAGAAACAGCGAGAGCCAGTGCTCAGGCAGAGACTATTATGGAAAAGTTTATAGCTGATGCTCAAAATGATCCGGATACTTTTTGGAAGAATATGGGTAATAATGCTGTGGGAGCATCGTATAACACTCAAAATGGCGATGTATATACTTACACATATACAGCTGGTAGTGGTTGTTCTAGATTGTGTGGCAGTCTGCGAGTGGGTATTACTATGAGTGTTGGTGGTAAAGAGTTTGTTAAAGAAAGATATTTTTCTGCTCTTCCCTCGCCTACACCAACAATAACCCCTACCCCGACTGATACGCCTACACCAACCCCTACTCCTACTGATACGCCTACACCAACTCCACTATGGTGGTAAATATATGAAAAATCAAGGTTTTACACTTATTGAAATGCTGATAGTAATTGGAGTGTCAGCTTTTTTGATTACTTCCGTGGCTGGTTGGACAATTACTACTCTAAAAACTACAAATAAGGTGAAAGCTACGGCAGAAGTGGAACAAAATGGCGAGTGGATAATGGCTCAAATACGAGAATTGTTGTTTGCTGCTGATGCCAGTAGCCTGAATTGTAGTGCTGGAGGTGCTACAAGCATTACTTTCACCAGTGTTTTTGATGGCGGGGCCACTACCCTATCTTGCAATACTGCAGCAGTCCCAGCTTCGGGTACATATTTTATAGCCTCGTCTTCGGCTACACTTGCCCCTGTAGCTACTACCCTATTTAATATGGTACCTAGATCTTTGACAGTAACAAACTGTGGAACGTTTGTAAGTTGTACCAACGACACTTATCCCAAGGTGACGGTATCGTTTCGTTTGCAATCAGGTAGCTCCAGTGGGTTTTGGGATACTTATGTGTATAAAGATTTTAGTGAGAGCTTTGTAATACGAGACTAAATATATGTATACTTTGTTATGAAACTTAAAAAGGTGCCCTCGCCAGTTGTGATAGTAGTTGTCGGTGTATTAGTTTTATTTAGTTATTTACTGGGTAAAAGTACTAACCTGGTGGGAGTTTTTAACCAAATAATAGTTGACAAGGAGACTGAAAGACAGGAGAAACTGGCAGAATTAGAATTTGAGAACGCGGTAAAAAAGGTAAATACTGACATGTCGAAATTGTTTAAACTCGTAGATGTGGAAAAAAGTAAGAATAAGTATGTTTTTGAGGTAAAAAAAGAGGGTTTGGTGAAACAAGACCTGGTTAATTTAGAAAAAACATTGGGCAATACTGTGATTACTGATTTTGCCCGGGATTTTAAGTCTGATATCGAACGCCCAGATGGATTTACAGTTGCTTACAAGTCTATGCGGCAAAAATTTAAACTTATAGTAACAGATACGGGTGTGCAGAGATTTGGACCAGAACCATCATATTCTTGTCCTTGTACACTACGGGTAGTGGGAGAACTGGTAGCCACAAGTCAATGAGTAGCTGGTGTGTATAAGTTATAAGATAGATTGGGGGCTTGATTTTCTACTGAAAGTCTGATATTATATGCTGTTATAGGATATAAAAAACATATACATGTCAAGCCCAAATAAATTACGAGATTGGAGTAAAATAGTTGCCGCAGGTGCTGTTGCATTTACCATGTCTGCATGTGGAGTTAAACCACCTGAACCTAGTCCAACCAGTAGTCCTACGGGTGCACCAACCTCTGAACCTACTACAGAACCTACTCGAACATCACCTACTGCCAAGCCAATTGAGACACCTAAGCCTTTACCATCTGCTACGCCATATGTGGTAGAAGCAATTGGTGGGGCTATTAGCCAGGAACTGGCTGATTGGGAAGATGGACTTAATGAATATATTCGTCAAGATTTGATACCACAAGGTATTTTTAATGCCGAAGTGATTGGTATAGATACTGGTGATAAAAATCACCCCTTTTTAGCAATCAAATATACAGAAAAAGGTGAAGTAAAATATAGATTTGCCTCTTCTTGGGATTCTGCCAAAGGTAAACCCAGTTATTCACCTCAAAGACCAGGTCGATACAATGGTTCAATGGCTGTATCTTTCCCGATTGTTTTAGGAGACCCTGACAAATTTAAAGTTAAATATTTAGGCATGAGGGAAGACATCGTGGGCCAGGGGTCTATATTGTCATATGAAGTAGAAAGATTGGACACAAGTAAAGGTGAGCTACAACTACTAGATGCTGGTTATTGGGTACCAAAAACAAAGGCAACAGCTACTATTGCTGCACCTGAACCTACAAAAACTCTAGAAGTTAGATACGAAGTGGCTAAATATAAAGTAAATGAACAGAAAATAGCTCTAAATTTGCCAGTGGAAGGGGCCAGGCTAAATGTATCTTTTGATATGACCAGCCAGGCTGATTTTATTGGATTTTTATTTACTCTTGATAACGGAGGCAAGATTGAAGTTTTTAAATACAATGGAGGTATATATTTTGTGGAGACTGCAGCTGATGAAGCCGTACCTACTGGACGAACAAAGGTAATTAGGGGAGCAAATAGTGGAACAATTTCATTTGAAGGTGAACAAATAATTTTTAGACCTGCAAGTGGACAAGTCCAAATATTAAATAGGCCTAGTGGTATTAGCAGAATTACTGGTGTTGAGTCGTTTAGCAGGGTTCCTGGGGTATCTTTAGACGCAACTGTAATTATTGATAGTAATACCAAGTTTGTATTGCCAGTTGCAACTGCCAGACCAGCAAGTACAGCAGTACCAAGATCCACAGAAATTGCTCCTGCTATGTGCAAGACCGGAATTGTTACCAATGGAATATTGGGTCAAGTTCCTCTGGTTGGAGTAGATGGTTTTATTCTTGATGGAAATCCAATTATTATCGTTGGATATCAAGGGGGTGACATTGTGTTAATAAAAACTTATAGAACCAATACTGGTATTGTAAATCCGACTGTCTGGAAGGTGCTAGGAAAATATGTACAGGAACAGCCACTTGGCGGTGTTCCTCCAAAGTGTTAAATAATGTTGTAATTTGGTGTAATATGTGCTTCACTTATTAGGTGAAGCACATATTAGCAATTGTATTTTTTTTAGGATTATTTTACTGGAGTAAATCTGTTGTTTTAGCTGATTGTTGTACTTACGGTAGTTGCCAAGGATCATGTTATTTGGGCCAATGCTATGGAGGTTGTGCAGAGCCAACAGCAGCACCATTGCCTACCTCTCCCCCAGCTCAAGTACCGACGCCAGTTCCAACACTTGCTCCTGGTGGAGGTGGAGCACCGGGAACTTGTGGAACAGATGATGTGTGCGCTGGAGAGTCAGCATGCTTACAAGATGGTAGCAATGCAGCAACTTGTTGTCTTCAGGACTGTGGATATGCAGTTGATCCTCTGACACAGGTGGAGTGCGGTGGCGGTACTTGTGGTGATGGTACATCATATAAAAATTTATGTAGTCCGTCTTGCGATGCGGCAAACCGAACATGTTTTACAAATCGAACTTGTACATGGGGTGGGTCTGGCTGCACTAGTGATGCTTGGTGTGCTGCTAATACCGTTGGGGCTCAGTGCGGCAATGGAGCTCCAGCCGGATGTGGAGTAGTTAGGTGTAACCTACCTGCCGCAAATGGAACAGGGGGCAATTGTTGGTCGGATTGTACTGCCTGTGGTGCACCAAATGACTGTGGGGCAACAACTTGCACAGGAGGTGGAAGTTGTGGTGCTGCTATGGCTTGTAAAAACAGTTGTGGCTCTTGGACTGAATATGATACTAATGGTTGCGGAGGGGCAAGTATCGCGAAGCCTACTACTCTAACTTCTACCGAAGATTGTATTAATGACGAAGTAACACTGTATTGGAACAAGGTGCTAAATGCCACTTATTATCAAATGGAAATTTTAAATTGGTATACTGGCCGGGCAAGCTATACTTGTGGGGATGATACTGAGGATAAATGTTTGGCTGATGTTGGTAACCTAGGTTTTTACAAGCTAACCCCTACTCCTGGGCTGTATTATCGTTGGAGAGTTAGGGGGATGGATCGCAATGGCTTGGTGGGAACTTGGAGCAACTATACTGACAAACAAACTTCTGGTCCGCCCATATGTACGGCTATTTCTGGCTTTAGTACTTTTCCTTGGACTAGCGGAAAGTTGCCTTTTACTGCCAGTGCTTCAAATAACTACGTAAATACTCCAAAAAGTGTCTCGACAGCTTTGTGGACGACATCTTGTGATGGTAATGGAACTGGAGTTAGTCCGGCTGCCTATGGAGCGGAAGACTTGGATTGTAGGGCCGATTTGAGATGGTATACAAATACTATTGCAGGTGCTGGTGATTGGCTGGGCGAGCCTGTGATTGATAATCATCCCACAGGATATACAAGTTTTAATGCTCACGACTGGGCCTTTGGCTGTTATTCCAATGATTTTTGTGGAAGTATGGTGTCAAACTATGCTCCAAAATCCTGTTCAGTTACGGCCGTAAAATCGGCTGCTTTGGTGGGCGGGTCGGAGGCCTATGATATAACTGCAACTGGAAATGCAAATATGGACCCGGGAGCCGATGGTATGCGTCTATTTATCGCCAAAAAAGATGGTACCAGGGCAGACTATGTCCCCTATTATGTCCCAGGAGTGGGTCCAAATGTAGATTTAAATGAAAAAAATTCTTGTGCCGGGACTGGTAGCTGGTCCGAGTGTTATGGAGGGGCGACAACTGCCAATGGTTATTGGATATATCAGTTTGGAAATGACAGTAGTTATACCTCAACTAATGCAGTTGATGCCAGCGCTACTATTTCAAATGTAGTTTTGCCACCAGGAGAGTATTCTTTTTGGTGTGATTTTGCTGCGTCTACTGCAGATGAACAAAGTGGTGGAGTGTATAAAAATGGTTCTATGGTAACTGGTAATCCTTGGTGCTTAAATATAAATAACGAAGCTCAAGTTAGCAGTTATATTCCCACTGTAAAAGGTTCTAAACTATCCTGTAGTTCTCCCATAACTTGGAATGATGCTGGACCTAATGATTATGCCATTTTTACTGTTAACTCTATACCTGTTGCCGATGCTTCGTCATTGGCACTTGGCAACGATACAACCACATTAACTGCAAATGCTGGTCGAAACCACAGTTGTGAAGGAACAAGAATAGGAAGCGATGCATCAGATAGACGAGTATATTTTAATTGGTCTAGTAGTGATTCTGATGGCGCAACTGACATAGTAAGAACTTCAATTAGATTTACAGATGGTGCTAGTGTGTTTTATCAAGTGGATGCCACTAGAAATGGAGCCAGCTGGGATTATAGTGAGTCTGGTTCTCAAATTGCAGGTGCAGAAATATTAAGTGCTGGAACATCGGCATTGTCTGCAGGTAATATAGTCAAGCAAAGCGTGGCTATTGGTTTTAGTGGAGCTGTTTTTACTGAAGGAATGTATTCTATGGAGCTTCAAGCCGAAGATTTAGCTGGTCAAATTACTGCTTGGACTGGGACAAGTAGAACAATAAAAGTTTGGGATTGCAAATTTGATGTGACTGGAATTATATATGACACTGGACAAGCTGATCCAGTTTGTCAACCAAACAGTTCTTATGTTGCGCGCGGTTACCCTGAGTATGGTAGAACGGATTTTAGGCAAGCATATTATGATGTTTCAGGATTAGGTTTTACCGTACCTATGACTATTTCTGGTGTAAGCCAGTACACT
The DNA here is from genome assembly GCA_964442385.1 of uncultured Gammaproteobacteria bacterium. Classification (GTDB taxonomy): domain Bacteria; phylum Patescibacteriota; class Microgenomatia; order UBA12405; family UBA12405; genus CAYTYZ01. Next base: position 17,138 of record CAYTYZ010000009.1, on the reverse strand, counting down.
AGTGCAAGTATTTTAAAGTTTGATTGGGGCAAAACTTATACCCCAAAGCTAAAGATTAACTCAACGGCAGCTACTAGTGTTAGAGTAACTCAGCCAACAGGGGCTGGACAATGTTTGTCACAAATTTATCCCCTGACTAACTTGGATCCGTATTTGGATGATGTAATTACAGTGGAACATGGAGTCCGGGCAAGTTCGGAAGGTTGGTGGCAGGTAGTAAATGGAAATATAAACGCTGGTGGTGCAATAAACAATAATATTGCAGGGCTGTGTGGTTCACATGAAGCAGGTAGCGGGGATTGTGTGGCTAGTGTATCAAGTTCTTCTGCTGAAATATTACGGGATAACTTTGTTTCTCCAGGAGCGCTGACAAACATGGACTACGCCACTCATGTTAATTTATCGAGTAGAAGTAGAGGCGTAATATTGGGACGAAGTTTTAATAGTACGAGAACTGACCGGGCTAGTGGCGAATGGAGAAGCGAAAACACTAGTCACAAGGTGAGAGATAATAAAACCTTTGAATACTATAAAAATACTGCCTTTGTGCAAAGAGGAATTGGAACTACAATTAACTTAGGCGTTGGACAAAGTAAGTTGTTTAGTGAAATAGTCGGAACTAACCGAAATAATACTGGGATGTATCTGATAGATGGAGTACTGGATATTGATGTGGGCAATACTGTTCCTGCTGGAGGATATCTGATGGTGGTAGCCAGTGGCGGAATATCTATAGGCACCAGTGTAAATGACTTGCAGGGGATGTTTATAGCAGCCAGCAAACAAGGAAGTGCCCTTAAATCAGATATTATAGCGTTAGATTCCCCAAGAGATAGCGATGGATTTCCACTGGCGGCCATTTCTTTACCCTTGACTATTAAGGGTCTTGTTTATGCAGATGGAGACTTGAAGTTTATGAGAACTTTAAATGCCTTGCCAACACCAGGTTCAGAGCCAACTGCAGAAGGTAGAGCTCAAAACAATGCCCTACCGGCTGTTAAACTAATTTATGATGCTGCAGGTGCATTTTCGATGCCGGGAAGTTTAAATAGTAGTAGAACAAATTGGAGGAGCAGATAAATATGTATTACACAAAGACCAACAAAGGACAGGTTGCCATAATAGTGCTGCTATTAACTGCCATTGCCTTGTCTTTTGGCCTGTCTACGGCTCGCCAAAGTGTAGTTGATACTAGGATAGAAACAGACACCAAAGATTTAAAAGATGCCTTTAGCGCAGCTGAGTCGGCCATTGAGCAGTATTGGAGCACCGATGGCTCGGTAACTAAATATAGTAATGGTATTGGCGCTTCTGGAATTGTTACAAGCGCAAATATTGGTAGCGTAACTAGTGGCAGTAATAAATTTTTAGAGTACAGTGATTTTGTTACCACTGGTGCTAGGGCAATATTTTGGCTAATGGATCACGATGTTGATGGTAACTTGGACCCTCTGAGTGTGACTAATTATAGTGGAGTGGGTACCACCATGTGTTTTGATTCTGGCTATGTTGGCGGATTGCAGGCTGAAATATTATATAAAGATGGCAATACATATACTATCGAGAGGGTTGGTTACAATGTGGGGCAAGCAAGCGGTACTACATATGGGGTAAGTGGGTTTACAAATCTTGACGGAACAACTACTCCTGCTGTCTCAACTTGTGGAAGTGGAGCTGGTGCAATAAGTGGGAAAAATGGGGTAGCAGTTGACTTTTCTTTTATGCCGATTTTACCTGGATCAAGTAAGCCTGTGTTAATAGCAATTAGACCGATGACCTCGGATCCGGCCAGTTCAAATAATCGAGGTACTAAATTGATATTGGCCAGTAGTCAAGACTTTCCGAGTCAAGGAATTGCTTATACAGCTGTCGGAAATAAAGGAGTGTCACAACGAGCCCTGAGGGTAGATGACCGATGGGTTCTACCTTTGGGCTTGGAACTATGGATGGACGGAGCAACTTCAGGCGATTCTATTGAAGGAAACTAATATTTTCTATACACTAAAGTATGGATTATTTTGGTATTGATATTGGACATGGTACTACACGAGTAGTACATTTGAAAAAAGTAGACAAAGCCGGGGTTGAACTACTGGCTATTGGTGAAACAAAAACTCCAGCAGCCAACTGGAGACAGGCTGGGCAAAAGGGTATCGACAGTATGGCGAGTGCTGTGAAGCTTTTAATATCGGATTTAAAAATTGGGACCAGGCAGTGCGTGGCAAGTTTGCCAGAAGAAGAAGTGATTTCGCGTTTGGTAAAACTACCACCTCTAAAGGATAATGAAATTCAAGATGCGCTACTTTTTGAAGCAGAGACTTTTATCCCCTATCCCTTGGAAGAAGCCTCGCTTAACTATGAAGTGATAAGCCGAGATGAGCAAGGTAGACCATTTGTGTTTGTGGTGGCAGTTAGGCATGAAGTAGTGGAACAATACGTTAAATTATTTAAGGCTTGCGGATTGTCTCCTATCGCTTTTGAAACAACAAGTTTGGGTATGAGAAATGCTTTTTCACAAATTGTTGACCAGGCAAACCCGGTTTTAGTGCTAAACCTTGGCGAAATATATACTGATTTAGTAATAATTCGTGAAAACTCAGTGTATTCTACTCGTGCCCTGTCCGTGGGTGGTGAGGCTTTTACTAAAGCAATTTCTTTAAACTTGGGGTTAGATATACCATCGGCAGAGGAATACAAAAAGGCTTATGGTATGAAAGAACAGGAGTTGGAAGGTAAAATAAAATTAGCTATATTGCCTGTGTTTAATTCTATTGCAGAAGAGGTTAGAAAGGCCATGGTGTCTCATTCTCAAGAGTTTGGCAAAAGTATTGAATCCGTTTATTTGTCAGGAGGAGGAGCAAACATGCCTGGCTTTGCTGAAAATTTAACCAAGATGCTGGGGGTGGAAGTACAGGTAGCTCAACCGTTTGCAAAGATAGATAGTTCAAAATTGCAGTTGCCGATTAACTTGCAAGCCTCAGGTTGCCAGTATGTTTTGGCAACTGGGCTAGCCCTGCGGGAGTTGGTATGAGCGAAAATAAGATTAGAAAAATAAATTTGCTACCCGGAGCTTCCAGATTACAAGTAAAGGCACTTAGATACAGGGGCAAGAATAAAATACTAACCATTTTTATTTTGATTTTGTGGGTAGCATCTGTTGGATTGGTTTTGGCAACTTATTTTATAACTGGTGCAAGGGTCAAGACTGCGCAGGAGGCATTGTTAAAAAAAAACCAAGAAGCTACAAAGTATGCTAAGGCAACTTTGGCAACGTCAAAAGTGAGAACATTGGCTAAACAAGTTGGAGAAGTGTTAGCAAGCAGATTTGAATATTCTGAAGTATTTAAGAAATTTTCAAAGCTTTATGATCCTAGTATTAATGTAAAGAATTTTGAACTAAAAGGGCAAGCTTCTTTTTTGGTACAAGGGTCTATGCCAAATTATGAAGTGGCCAAAGCCCTGGAGCAAATGGTAAAGGATTTAAATGCAAAGAAATATGATGGATTTAAGAGTTCAAAGTTAGATAATTTTAGCTGGAGTCCTAAATCAGGCTGGTCTTTTACAATGACTGTTGGTATATGAGTACAAATAATAACGTAATTAAAATAGAAACAAATAAGTTATTTGGAATAGATATAGTCTATTTTAAGACATTCGCCTCTAGTTTGATTGCACTTTTTTTATTTATAATGACAGGGATAGCTGTAGTTATCCCAAAGATGAATGAAATTGGAGAAATGAATGATAAAGTAGCAGCTATTGATAAAGAGGCAAAGGGTGTGGCAGATAAAATAAAATATTTGTCGAGCATAGACCAAAATGTCTTAACCAATAATGAAAATGTGATGCTCCAAGCAATTCCTGATGTTAAAGACGTTTATTATTTAATGACTGTAGTTAGACAAGTAGCTGCTGCTCAAGGATATGTGGTTGACAGTTTTAATGTTTCTCCTGGGCTGGTAAGTGAAGACGGGGTTAAAGAAAATAAAGCCGGAGTTAGTAAAACCCCATTGGGCGTGGTGTTGATTGGTCCTTATGATAAATATCTAGACCTATTGGCTGGATTTGAAAATGCTCTTCCGATAATGTCTCTAGATCAGTTTGCACTTAAACCACTTGGGCAATTAGCTGAACTTAACCTAAAAATAGGTACATATTCAAGCAATCGTCAGAAAACTAGCACTAAAGAACCAAGCTTGTCGGAAGTGCAATTGGGAGATAAAGAAAAAGCTTTAATTGAAAAACTAGCCTCTTACACAAGGATAGAAATAGCTAGCGGAAGTGCTCTTCTAAACAATATGGATGTTGGAGAGACAAAAATAGACCCTTTTAACTTGTAGGCACACTTGGTGTGCTTTGCGCGCTATTGATTTGAATTGTGTAAGGCTTGTCGCTTCCACCCATTACTTGGCGTATGGACTTTATTATTCGACCTTCCTTGCCTATTACTAAGCCAGCTAATTCTGGGGCGATATTGATTCTATAAACTGTATTAAATGAGGTTTCTTCGCTGTCGATTGAAAAGATACTTTCTGGGGGTAATATTGAGCTAACAATAAACTGGAGAGTAGCCTTTATGTCCATGTTATTTTTTTACTTCTTTTTTAACCTTTTTTTTATTTGGGAAGCCTGCAGGATTGAGAAGTTTAGCAACGCCAATGGTTAGTTGAGCTCCGTTTTTTTGCCAGGTCTCGACTTTCTTTTTGTCGATTTGTACAGTTTTTGTTTGTGGTGTCCAAAAACCCAGGTCATCCGTAAATTTGCCGTTGGATTTACTTTTAGATTCGGCTACTACGACTCTATAGGTTAGTTGGTGTCGTTTACCACGAGGCATTAATTTTATTTTTAGCATAGGTGTGATTATACCTTAGATTCGTAAATTTGGGTAGCCTTGGTGCTGGCATCGGTTTCAGCCTGTTGTTTGCTTTTGCCGCTACCTACGGCAATCAATCTGTCTCCAATATAAGCCCCAAGTTTGAAGGTTTTTTGATGATCCGGGCCCGACTGGGATATTATTTGATAATGTGGAGTAATCCCCTCTTTGGCTTGGACTAATTCCTGAAAATAACTTTTTGGGTCTTTGTAGTGCACTTGTTTGGAATATTCCATTAAAGTAGGTAATAGATGATCTTCTAAAAACTGACTTACTGCATCCATACCCGAATCTAGATAGATAGCACCTACAATGGCCTCAAAGGCATCTTCCAAAATTGAAGGATTGGAACGTCCTCCGTTTCTTTCTTCGGCACTACTTAGTAAAATTTGTTGATCAAAACCAAGTTTCTTTGATACAGCTGATAGATTGTTTTTACCTATGGTTAGGGAATGGAGATTACTTAACTTTCCCTCGTCAAAGTTAGGAAAAAGGTTATATAAAACTTGGGTTGCCCATAGATCCAAGACTGCATCACCTAAAAACTCAAGTCGTTCATTGCTATCAAGCTGGTTGAGATTCCTTTCTTGGTGTAAATACGATCTATGTGTTAAGGCCTGGGTAATATGTGGAGAAGGCTTTAATTTATACATTTTTTTTCGCCCAGGCACCCAATACACCGTTAACAAAACTACCGCTAGTTTCAGCACCAAACTCTTTGGCTATTTCTATGGCTTCGTCAATTACCACCCTTGGTGGAGTCGTACTATTAGCCAGTTCCCAAAAAGCGAGTCTGAGTACAGCTAGGTCAATTTTGTTGATTTGGCTTAGGGGCCATTTTGGAGCATAAAAAGTAATTTGATCATCACATTTTTGGATTTCAGCACTTGAAATTTCTGTTACTTCCTGACTATGGTCTTCTTGCCAGGCAAAAAGTGATTGCATTAAAATAATTCGACGTCGGTGGCGAGGGTCAAATCTGGTTTTCACAATTTATTATAGTGGATTGAAAGATAGATTGCCTAGACAAAGTTATTGTTTACAGTTTTTACAGACAAATCCTCGTAATTTTTGTGATCCACAGGTTTTACAGGTAACAGTTTTGGCAATTGTAGTGGATTGGGTGGCACGGCGGCGACCCTGGCGTCTTGAACTGGGCCAATGTTTAGGTAGTGCGGTCATAGTTAGATATTATACTGGGTTTTTAGTTTAAAGCAACCTGACGAAGGTCTTTGGTAAAATCATTTTCCTTACCTAGAAATGGCTTGAGGTCAGAGAGAATATTCTGGGCTTTTTTTATGAGATCTAGGTCAGATAATTGGTTTAGTCTACTGGCCATGGTGAAGCCATGCTGGAGGGTGCCAAATATCTCACCTGCCCCACGAGAGTGAAGATCGTACTGGGCCAACTGGTGCCCGGAATTGGTTTGGCTAAAATATTGCAATCTGCCAGTAGTAGTGTTGGTAAAAAGGTAACAATAACTTTGAGCTTGTCCTCGGCCTATACGGCCGCGCAGCTGATGCAATTGGGCTAGTCCAAACCTTTGAGGTGAAAGTATTACCATCATGGTGGCGTTTGCTATATCTATTCCAACTTCTATGACTGGAGTTGATACTAGAATATCGATTGTTTGGGATTTAAAATCGGACATAATTTGTTCTTTTTCCGCAGGTCGTTGCTTACCATGGAGAAGTCCAATTCGATGCTGAGGCAAAATTTTTTGTAGATTTTCAAAAACGGTTTGCACAGAATCAACCGAATCTAGGTTTTCAGATTCCTCAATTAATGGTGCAACTACATAGGCTTGGCTTTTATGTTGCTTTATTTGTTCTGACACCCAGTTCCAGCAGGAGGGCTGTTTTTGTTCTGGAACCAAATAGGTTTTGATAGCTAACCTACCTGGTGGAAGAGAAAGGGTAGATATATCCAGATGTCCTAATAAGGCTAAATTGACTGTTCTGGGGATAGGGGTGGCTGTCATGGTTAGTATGTGGGGTGAAATGTCTTTGGATTCAAAATATGATCGCTGGGCAACTCCAAATTTATGTTGTTCGTCAATAACAACAAGTGAAATTGATTTGAGTAGTTCCTGGTTTTTAAAAAATATTGCATGAGTAGTAATAATAATTTTTGGAGTAACACTTAGTTTGCTTTTTTTAGATCCTGTTAATAGGAGTATCTGGTCTTTATCAATAAATTTTAGAAAATTATGATAATGTTGCTGGGCTAATATTTCCGTAGGAGCTATTAAAACGCTAGTAGTAGAATTTTCCAAAGCTTGGGTACAAGCAAGCAAGGCCAAAACTGTCTTTCCACTTCCGACATCACCTTCTAGCAATCTGTTGGTGGGTTTTTGGGGTGAAAAAAGGTCAATCTTAATCTCTTTCCAGGCTTGTAATTGAGATGACGTAAGTTGGAAAGGTAATTTATTAATCAGCATATCTTCGGCCAGTTGTTTGTATTGCAAGATTTTTTGAGGTCTACGTCGAGCCCAGGCTTCCTTTAGATACATAGATTTAATTTGTAGCTCTAGTATCTCTCTCGTTGCTAAATTTTCTTGTGAAATTTCGAGTTTAGAAAAAGAGGTTGGAAAATGGATATTTATTAGTGATTGGGATAGAGGCTCAAGTTGGTGTTTTACTAAAATTGACTGAGGTAGATCTGGTAGCTTGGGTAGACTTAGGGCTTGGGTTATTAGTTTTCTAAGTAACTTACTACTTAAACCAGCAGTTTGTGGATAAATTGGAAGGATTTTTCCGGTATGGAGATCTCCGTATTCAGGAGAAGTTAAACATATCTTGCCTGAAAATGTGGAAATAGTTCCGGCAAAGCTATAAGTTTCTCCAGGTTTTAGGGTGTTTCTTAAATAGTCTTGGTTAAAAAAAATGATTTGCAGTTGTCCACTTGAGTCGCCGACTACTAGTTTTTGCATGGACATACCCCTCCTGGTTTTTAAGTTTACAAAAGAAACTATCTGAGCTTTGATAGTAGCTATATCGTTTATCAACAGTTCGGAAATATTTTTAGTCTGAGAAAAGTCCAGGTAGCGGCTGGGAAAGTGATACAAAAGATCTTTTGTAGTAAAAATATTTAGTTTTTCAAGCAGTTTTTTGGTTTTTGGACCAATTCCTGGTATAGTTTGTATTATATCCATGAAAAAAAGAACAATAATCTCAAGAGTCTTTGTTATTATAGCTATTGTGGGCTTAGTTTTGTCATCTTTAATTCCATTCTTTGGAGTTTTGATTGCCCGATGAAAAGACTTTTGACAAAGATAAATTGGCGTAAACTGCTTTACTTCGGATCGATTTTTGCCTTCATTACCACAATTTTAAGTTTAATTTTAGTGATGGTACTTTTTGCTTGGTATTCCAAGGATTTGCCAAATCCTAATAGCGTAGTTCGTCGCGAGGGCTTTGTAAGCCGAATATTTGATAGAAACAATAAATTACTTTTTGATTTATATCACGATACCAGACGAATTACAGTAACTAGCAGTGAAGTGCCTAATAGTTTGAGACAAGCTGTGGTAGCTATTGAAGACAAGGATTTTTATAAACATAATGGTTTTGATTCTCTGACCTTGATTCGTATTCCCTACAATTTAATTTTTAAACAGCGTTTGGTTGGAGGATCCACGCTAACTCAACAATTGGTAAAAAATGCAATTCTGGAAACAAATGAACGTACAATTTCTCGTAAAATAAGGGAGTTTATTTTAGCTGTTACTATTGATTCTAAGTTTTCTAAAGATGACATTCTATTGATGTATCTAAACGAAGCACCTTATGGGGGCCCAAATTGGGGGGCAGGGACAGCAAGCGAGGTGTATTTTGGTAAACCTTTAAAAGATATTAATTTGGCTGAAAGTGTGATTTTGGCTGGTATTCCTCAACGTCCAAATGTTTTTAATCCCAATTCTAAAACCCCCAAAGCTTATATTGGTAGGGCTGAGTCGGTGTTGTCGAAAATGGTTGAAAGCGGATATCTTTCAAAAGAAAAAGCAGAAGAGACGAAAAAAGAAGTGGAAAACTATAAATTTTATAGCGGTAAAAATATTTTGGAAGCACCACATTTTGTTTTTTGGGTAAGAGATGAACTTATAAAAACCTTTGGTGAAAATGCCATAGATCAAGGACTAAAAGTCAAGACAACATTAGATTTGGATATGCAGGAAAAAGTTCAAGCAATAGTTAGCGACGAAATTGATAAAGCTGAAAAATTGGGTATAACAAATGGTGCTGGTGTGGTAATGGACCCTAGAGATGGTCAAGTATTGGCCATGGTGGGAAGTCGAGGCTATGATTCGCTAAAAACCGATGGACAAGTTAATGTAGTCCTACGGCCCAGGCAACCAGGTTCATCTATCAAACCCATTACCTACCTTTTGGCCTTGCAAAGAGGGTATACGCCAGCCTCGATGGTTATTGATGCTCCCCTGTCGCTTCCAGTAGTTGGTCAAAAGAACAACTATGAACCAAAAAATTATAGTGGTAAGTATTTAGGACCATTGAGTTTATCGCAAGCTTTGGGTAATTCTATAAATACCACAGCAGTTAAATTAGTAGCTAAGTTTGGTGTTGAAAATATGCTAAAACAAGCATATTTGATGGGGATAAACTCACTTGAGCCAACCAGCGATAATTTGAAAAACTTGGGTTATTCCATAACTCTGGGTGGAGGGGAAGTAAAAATGATAGAACTCGCTTCTGCCTATAGTGCATTCGCCAACGGTGGTAAAAGGGTTGATCCGGTGGGTATACTGCAAGTTGAAGATAGAAGCGGCCGGGAAGTACTTAACTTTAGGGCCAATCTAGACAAGCAAGTAATGACTCCACAAGAGGCCTTTTTAATTAGCAATATGCTATATGAAAATGGCAACAGGGAAATTACCTTTGGTGCAAAAAATGGTCTGATAGTACCAGGCTATCAAGTGGCGGTAAAAACAGGTACTACAAATAATAAAAGAGATAACTGGACAATTGGATGGACCCCTAATTTGTTGGTTTCCACTTGGGTCGGAAATAATGATGGAACTCCAATGCTCAAGGTTGCCTCAGGTGTTAGCGGAGCAAGTCCAATTTGGAAGAGGATAATGCTGGAGCTTGTGACTAAAAGACAAAAGGAAGACTTTACCATACCAGAAGGGATAATAAAGGCTGATTTAGATTCGCTATCTGGATATCCCGCTCATGATGGGCTAACTACTAAATCATATTATCTTGAAAACGGATCTCTGCCGGCTGGCACTGATCAAATACATCAAAAGTTGAAAGTTTGTAAAACAGGGTTTGGTTTGGCTCCCCCTGCAGATGTGGCTAACGGAAACTATGTTGAAAAGGAATTTATTAAACTTAAAGAAGAAGACCCCATATCTACTGATGGCAAAAATCGCTGGCAAGAAGGGATCGATACTTGGATTGCCAGTTTGCCAGTTGCTGATCAAGACAAATACAAAGTCCCAGAAGGTTACTGTAGAGATGGGGGGCTAGTTGATGTGGCCATTGATGCTCCAGGTCACAGATCGACTGTTGGATCAAACTTTGAGGTGGTGATTACCCCCAAGAGTTTAAAGAAAATTATAGATGTAAAGCTTTATGTAAATGGGGCTGAGAAAAAAACCTGGGGGGAAAATGACAAACCATTTTCTACTCAATTGAGTTTGGCTGATGGCACCTATGTTCTCAAGGTAAGCGTGAAGGACAAAGATGGCAACACAGCTGAGCGTGAAGCTGAAATAGGTGTAAACAAACCCTGGGATTGGAAACCAAGTCCTACTCCTGGACCAGCCACCTCCACACCTGTCCCTTCGCCTACTCCATAAACAAGCTATATCTCCGTGAATTCATTGAGTACAGCCATGGCATTTTGGTATTGATTGGGAAAAAGCAGAAATTGATCTAATTTGTCTTGGGTGCACCACATTATGGTTTTAATTTCACCTGGATCTACTTTAATATCCGAATCATGTCCGGTAAAGCTAACCAAAAACTGGTGCTGTTGTTGACCTCTGAAATAGGTATTTTTCTCTCTAATACTTTTTTCAATAACTTCTACTGGCCATTCATAGGTATAAACAATTTTACTTTGTTTGATTATGGTAAAGTTTTTAGTTCCCAGCTCTTCGTAAAGTTCCCGCATTAAAGCTTCTGATTTATTTTCGTTTGGTTCAATACCACCACCTGGAAGGTTCCATTGGTTACTTTGGTAACCGACCAATTGAACGAGTAACAACTCTTTATGTTTATTAGTAATATAGGCAATTACTTTTTGGCGGTATGGAAGACTTGTATAATCATTCATAATGAAAATTATACTTTATTGTTGAAATATCTGCGTAGTTTTCTATTTGAATATCAATTTGTGGTAGTTCGGACGTAGATTTTACATGCACTCCCCCATCTGGCATAGCTGGAAAGTTACCAATTTTTAAGTAACGAAGACGCTTGTTTTTTGGTAAGTTGCCAGCCGCATTGCCTAAAATTTGGTTTTTATTTTCCCCAGAGAGGTCTGCACATACAATATCTAGATTCTGGTTGCAAAGCTCTAGATATTTTGCCAAGATTTTATCTTTTTCGGTTGGTTTTAATTCACCCTGATAGTTTAAGTAGGCGTTTTCTCCATGATCACCTTTAATAGGTTTAAGACTTACGCTAAGAGACATGATGGCGTCATGTAGCAGGTGACCTGCTGTATGGACTTGCATGTATTTGTACCGATGTGTCCAGTTAATTTCTAAAAGTACATTTTGGGTGGAAGACAATATTGGTTTATTTTTAGTATGATGTAAAACTTGGCCTGACTCAAAAGTGGTATCAAATATTTCTATATTATCAATTTTGCCCCAGTCACCTGGTTGTCCTCCTCCAGCTGGATAAAAAATTGTTTTATCGCAAATTATAACCCAGTGATCTTGGCAGGACTCTATTGATAAAATAGTTGCTTTTAATGATTGCAAATAATTATCTTGGTAGTAGACAAGTTCGGTTGGTTTTTTTTGATCAACTTTATCTTGTTCCCTTCTAAAATCTTCTAATTCGAAAGCTGCCAAATGCACGTCTTTGGCCTTGGAGCTGTCACAGTTGAAGTACTGGGCAGTAAAAGTATAGTTATGTTTATTATTTTTAATATCAAAATAATAATCTTTGATAGCTAGAGAAAACAGAATATTCTTGTCTAGTCTGTTTAAATATTTTTGATACAGAACTTTTGGATCTTGTTTGGAATCTAGGTATAATGTGGCATCAAGCTCTGTCATTTGTCCAGAGAGCTCATAAGAGGGCAAATCCACTAGGTTTTTATCATAGACTTTAAATTCTTTTATGTCACTAATAATTGCCTGGTAAAAGTTTTGATACTTAGTAAATTGCAATTTGGTATCCAATTGATTATTTATTAAATCTAGAATATCGGAATTGTTGGTATGAAGTCCTATAGCATGGTGTTCAATATATCGTCCGTCTTTTTCATAAAATATTTTACCCAGTTCAAATAAATCAGAAATAGGCGCTTTAAAGCGTATGCGATCTTCGACTTGGACACGAAGGGATTCAATAATGCTTTGACGCAGGGTAGTAAATTCTTCGTTCATAGAGTTTTCCAAGGTTATATATTGCTCCTGGCAGATATTGGCTAATTTATGGTCTAATCTTATAACAGGCCAAGAACGAACCTCATCAAACCCATTTTCAGTTAATATATTTTTAATTGATTCCGATAGCGTGATTATTGCTGGTGTAATATCGTTTTTTTGACTTGGTTCTACACTTTCATTCCATGGTATTTTGCGGTAGTCATAAATTCTTAGAACTTCTTCAATTAGATCTTCCTCCTGAAAAATATCAGTTCTCCAATAAGGTGCAATATAATAGTTTTCTGTCGAGCAGGTAAATCCTAGCCTGGAGAGTATAGCTTGATTTTGAGCCGGGTTTATTTTAGCTCCAGCGTAGTTACTGGGGTTTTGTGGATCTAGGTAAATTGGTTTAGGATTGTTTTCATAGTTGTCGAAAACAAAATAATTGCCAGTGGGGCTACCTTGGCAAAGCTCTGTAACTAATTTTTCCAGATGATAAAAGGCTGTAGGGACAGACTGGGGGCTTAAATATTTTTCCAACCTGTGTCCAGCTTCGGTTTGGATATTTAAGTTGCGATTGTCGTGGTGAACTTGCACCGGGTCGTAAACGGCAATTTCGATAATGGAGCTTGTTGTAGTTTCGTCAATACCGCTATTATCGCCACCAATACTACTCATGCTAACTGGAGTATTTCCAGATTTGATGATTAAATGACCTTTTTTTAAGTCAAGACTTGTTCCATCAAAGGTAGTCAAAGAATCCCCGGGCTCTGACTTGGACCAACATAGAGTATTATTGACTTTTTGGGCATCAAAAGCGTGTGCTGGGATACCATAAAGTAACATAATATAATTAGTCAGATCGACTAAATTGTTCACAGGATTTATGTTGCTACAAGTTAGTAAATTGACAAGCCAGGCAGGTGATGGTCCAACTTTTAAGTTGGTTAGTTTGGTGGCCCGTAGGGTTTGCACCAGATTTGGAGCAGTAACAGATATTTCAAAATTATCATTGGTCTTTGGCGTTTCTAGGTTGTCTGCAGGAGTGTGAGGTAAAATTAGTTTTATATTGTAAAAAGCCGCCAAGTCCCGTGCTAATCCAATGTATCCCAAACAGTCTGGCCTGTTGGCTGCTTTGATTTCTAGGTCGTACAATCCATCTCCGTTTTCAAGTTTTTTATATCCAGACCTAAAATGGCCAAGGGCGGTTAAATCATCGGCCAGAGTGAGGCCTGAAGTAGAGAGATTTGGAAGAAGTTTTTTGAGTTCGGAGAGTAGAATGATCATGTTAAGTGATGTTTTAACCAATATTTTTTAAGAAAATCTAGTGACAAGTTTGACAGAATAAAACCAATAGTAGGAATTAGGGCATCGATATAAAATTTTTCTGATTCTAGATAATAAAAGACAAAACACATAAAAACATAGGTAATAACAACAATGGCTATTTTGCGAAAAAGTGAGGTTTCCCAGGCCTTGTCCTGATCAATTAGTTTTTTAAGTTCATCAGTGCTCATAGTGTTACTTTTTGTAATAGATTAATAACCAAGGTGACGTAACTGTTGTTAAACTCGTGTTTATTATCAGGAATAATTAAGATTTGTTTTGGACTAAGTTTATCCTTAGTTTTTTCAAATCTTGATTTCATATTTGGCCATGATGATAGTTCCTTGTCCCCTATTGTTAGGTAATAATTAGTGTTGTCATTTTTGCTAATGTCATTAAAATGAGTTTTTAAAAAAACGCTTATTCTTTTGGGGCCGGTTTTTTTTATCCACTTATTTGGTAGAGCGGCAATATCCTCGGAAAAAAAAGGCGACATGGAACATAAAATTAGGTTTTTGGGCGGTGCTTTTTGGCTAGCCAGTAGGGCGGTCATAGCCCCATAAGAAAATCCTAAAACAGTGTCAATATTGCTAACTTTATATTTATTCAAAAATTCCTCGACCCAATTGTCTATCGTAGTATATTTCCAATTTATGTCACACTCGATAATTGAATATTTGTTTTTTAGATTAGCTAGCAAAGGTTGATAGCCTTGTTTTTCACAATCGAAGCGAAACCCGGGTAACAAAAATAATTTAGATTTCATAGGGTTTGTAAACTAAGTTACTACCAAGTAAGGTTCGGATGTCTGTGATTTTGTATTTGGTCATAACCCAACGGTCTAGGCCGCAGCCAAAGGCAAATCCACGCCAAACTTTGGGGTCAAGACCTGCCATACGCATAACATTGGGGTGAATTATGCCTGATCCTCCTGCTTCAATCCAACCTGCCCCTTTGCAGATAACGCAGCCATCTCCATGGCAATTAAAGCATTTTAAATCGATGCCAACTCCTGGCTCTACTTCAGGATAATACTTATTTCTAAATCTAAATTCCTGAGAGTCGCCATACAAAAACTTAATCAGCTTGCTAAAGGTACCAAAAATATCCTTTAGGGTGATATTTTTATCTACGACTACCCCTTGAAACTGGTGGAAGATAAAATGGTTGGATCTAGTTACTTTCTCATTTCTGTAAACTCGGCCTGGAAACATGGCCTTATAAGGCGGCTTTTCATTTTGTAATAATCTAGCTTCAATAGAGCTGGTTTGCGTTCTAAGTAAAAATTCCGGGGACTTGATATAGATAGTATCTTGCATATCTCTAGCTGGATGATCTTTTGGTACATTTAGTCTTTCGAAATTATATTCATCAGTTTCAAGTTCTGGCGCATCATATTGTGAAAAGCCTAGTTCTTTAAAGACACCATAAATTTGGCGCTCAACAATAGAAATTGGGTGAAGATGGCCTAATTTCACAGGTATGAAATAATAATCAAAATCCAATTTTTCAATACCCAATTTGGTAAAAGACTTGGATTTTTCTGTAAAAGCTTCTTCGATAGCTTTTTTAAGCAGATTTAATTCCTGGCCATAGGACTTTGGGTCTGGGTGAGATTTAAGATTAGCAAATAACTTGTTAATTTGACCATTTCTACCTAATAATTCAATGCGGACTTGTTCTAACTCCGCTGCTGAACTGGTGCTAGTTATTTTGCTTATATAGTCTGTTGGCTGCATATTTTTTTTCAACAAAAAAAGCCGTCTTGCGACGGCTTTTAATTAAGTCGTCGTTATTTGATTATAAAGGAAAAAATTTGTTTAAAAGTTGACATGTCGTTGACGGCGATTTCAGATAGGGTTTTGCGGTTTAGTTCTACTTTTTTAGTTTTAGCAATAGCAATGAATTTGGAATAGGTGCTCCCCATCTCCCTGATGGCAGCATTTAACCTAACAATCCATAGTTTGCGCATGTCTCGACGTCGTAGACGACGTCCGTTGAAAGCATAATCTCCTGAGTGCATAACAGCCTCATGAGCGGCCTTGTAGCGCTTACTTCTGGTCATCCAAAATCCTTTGGCGGCCTTTAGGACTTTTTGATGTTTGTGACGTCTAGTAAAACCTGTTTTTACGCGCATAGTTTAATATTTACCTAATAATTGTCTAACTTTTTTAGCAAATGCTTTGAAAATCACCTTCTTTTTGCGAATTCGGCGAAGTTGTTTTTTGGATTTTTTACGTCTAAGGTGCCTACCAAAACTGGTAATTTTCATGACCTTGCCGTTTTTAGTTACTTGAAAACGCGAAGAAACCGATGATTTGATTTTTAATCTTTTAGTTATTTTTTTCATACTATTTCTTTTTTATTGGCTTGAAGATTGCAAAAAGATATTTGCCAAGCATCTTTGGTTCTGCCTCAATTTCGCCATTTTCTGCTATCGCTAGTTTAAATCTTGCGATAAGAGCATGGCCAAATTCAGGTCTAGCCTTTTGTCGACCTTTGAATTGTACACTAACTTTGACTTTATTTCCATCTGAAAAAAATTCTTTGGCTCGTGTCACTCGGTTGTCAAAATCTCCTTGACCAATAAAGGGACTGAATTGAAGTTCTTTAAGCTCACTCCCCTTGTCTCCCTTGCGATTGGCACGGTCTTTTTTGGACTCTTGATATTTAAATTTAGAAAAGTCGATAAGTTTGACAATAGGAGGCGTGGCCTTGGAAACAACTTCAATTAGATCCTTGCCACTTTCATGAGACATAGACCTAGCTTCTTCTATGCTCATGACCCCAATTTGCTTGGCTTGATCATCTATCAGGCGTACTTCTTTGGCTTGTATCTGTAAGTTTATTTTGTATTTGCGAAAGTCTAGACTCATGGTTTTTTGGCCGTTAGCTTATAGCTATTGGCTATTAGTAGCTATTTTAGCAAATCCAAGCTTTTTTGCTGGATTTGATCTTGTAATTTAATAATTAAATCATATAGCTGTAAGCCAAACATCTGTTTGTTTTCTCGAGTACGCAAGGAAACAGTATTGGCTTCTTGTTCTTTTTTACCCAGAATAAGCATATAGGGAACTTTTTGTTCTTGGGCATATTTTATCTTGCCTTGCATGGTGCCAGAGTCAGATTGAAGCTCTACCCTTAGGCCAGCAAGTTTAAGCTGAGAGGCAATTTTTTGAGCGTAGTCTGTCTGGTCATCGGAAATTTGGATGATGGAAACTTGGACCGGAGATAGCCACAGAGGAAAGGCTCCAGCAAAGTGTTCCAGAAGAACCATAAGGGCTCGTTCCGAAGATCCTAATATGGCACGGTGGATCATAACAGGACGCTTTTTTTGGCCATCTTTGTCTGTATATTCCAAGCCAA
>CAYTYZ010000008.1:48776-53184 GCA_964442385.1 uncultured Gammaproteobacteria bacterium | reverse complement strand
AACAAGCTAATATATATCTTTAAAACTGTACATTTAGCTTCGTGGGTTCGAATCCCTCACTCTCCGCGAATACCTATAATATTGACAATACTAATTTAACTGATAGAATAAAGTTGTACTAAATGTACAGTTTTAAACAAAAAAACCCCTTTTGGGGTTTTTTTGTGATTGGAAAGTCTCATATTAGGAAAAGTAAGCGAGTATGTCCGTTATAGCGTAATCGTAGGCGGAGATGCCCGGCATTGAGCCAGGGTCCAAACATAATATTTAAAAACATACTACAAGCTTAGACCAATTTTATACTCGATATATACCTAATTATTGGCAAAATCGGTATATAAGTCTTTTGAATCTTTTTTTAGATAGCCAAAGCATTCTATCTAAAAGCATCTTGATTTAGTTGACACTTTTACACCCCTCTCAAGACAAAGGATACAAAAATGGTCTCCCAAAACTAGGCCAAAGCCACGTTTTGAGTTAAAGCATTGCCACCAAAGCTTGCCACCATCTCTCTAAGAGCTTTGATGTTAGCTTCAGTAACTACTGCTAGACTGCTGAGTTTTTCCTCGGCATTATAGTTTAACCCCTGTTTTTGACGTCGTCAGACGAAACCCACCAAGGCGGGACGACAGCAGATACATGTCGGCTTGCAGTTTTTAAAAGATCAAGTCTGTCAATTCATGACATCTCCTCGAAGAGTATTATATCATTTTTAAGCCTTATTTTCCACCCGAAGCATTCTAACTATCGCTAAAATTCCCAGGCTAATAAACAAAGCCAAAACCGCACTAAATTGTTCAAAATAAAATCTACACATGCTAGTTAGCAAAATATAAATATAAAGCCCCCATTCAAAAAACTCTAGTCCATGCCTGTAGCGACGAAATATCGCCATAACTAGTCCTATTAAAAACAGGCCAGCCACCGCCAAGTCTGACAATATTTTTATCACTAGCATATAAATTTCAAAACCATCCTTTGGCGAGTATTCACCCAAAAAATTGGGGATAATTGTTGCTTTGTTTATATTTTGCACTAGCCAAACCGTATCTACTATCGAGGCCACACTATAACCAAACATCAAGACTCCCATTATTAGCAGCACTCCTTTTTTTGACAAAAAATATTTATAAAGTCCTCCATCAATTTTATTTACTATCAAATTGGTCCAAGACTTTTCATACTTTTTAGGTTTCAGTAGCCACAAAGCTTTTTCCAGTTCAGCCGAAAAAACCGCCAGCTCGTGATGAGATCTTTCTTTTAGAACTTTTACTACTTCAATTAGTTTAGTCTGTTCTTTTTCATCCAAGTCATTTTCTGCCAAATCTCCCAACCGATCTAAAACGTGATAGAAAAGATGCACCCCAGACTCTCTCCTTTTTTTGGTCAGTAGTCTATAAACCCCAAACAGTACCAAAAAAACAATATACACAATCATACTTGTTGGCTTAAAAAAATAGTTATTATCTCTGGTAATAAATTTACCCATTTCATCAAAAAATACTCCCATACCAAAGCCAAAAATTCCGCTAGCTACACGCAGCGACCGCCTGCCATAAAAACTCATCGACATAAACATACCAATGCACATTAGAATTCCTCCCCAAATGGTATGAGACAAGTGCCACATACCTCTCCCTAGGCTAGGATAGCCAGACAGCTCTAAAAAAAGTCTAGTTCCCAGTACCCCTACCACCCCAGCCATGATGGCAGTCAAAGCATAGCTACTAGCCATTTCTTGTCTATACAATCGCATAAAAAAATTCTAACATAATATAGTGTCCTATCTCTTAGACTTACTTTTTCCATCCCCAGTCTTGCCCCCAGATCTTTTAATCTCAAGAGGAGTTCGCCCACATCCTCCTTTTGATAGCGTTTTGTCTCTTTATCGCTACCACCCTCCACTTTCAAACTTTATCCATAATATTAAATATAAATTTCTCTATTCCCAGGCGCACCAGCTATCTTCACTTGCCTGTCATGAAATTAAACTAAATTATAAAAACATCCTGTCTTATTGGCAAAAATACAATTTTACCATCATCCCAGTACCTCTTCATCCCATCAGGCAATCCTGGCGAGGGTTTAACCAGTCAGAATTATTAGCCAGTACTCTTGCCAAGGATCTTGGCTTGAATATTGACTCTTCACTTCTAAAGCGTATAGCTTTTACTAGACCACAAGTTAAACTCGATGATTTTTCAAGACAATTGCATTTTGCCAATAAAACTATTTTTGCCTTAAAAAGCAAAGCTAAATTTGGCAATTATATTCTTTTTGATGACGTAGCTACTACAGGGTCTACTCTGTTCTCGTGTCTTAATCCTTTACTGCCTTATTGTGATAAAAAACCCTGGGGCTTAACTATTGCGGGTTAGATTAACTCACCTTTAACTCTGCTACTTCCATTCGAGTTTGGCAATTCCTTTATCCCCTCAGACATCTCTGCTGCGGCAAGCGGGGTAAGAGAGGACAAATAAACATTATCCACTTCTAGCCCATGGGGCATTAACGATTCCCTTAGCTCTACTTTAAGCTCATCTTCAATCAAAGTTCTGCTACTAGCCAAGGCATTGTTTAAAGTATGCCCAGTAATTACTTTACGTATTCTTGATCTTACCACTGGCCTAACCACTTTTGACACAAAGTTTTCACCAATATTTTGCCAAATCTCAGGCAGTTTATCCACATTAATTTTAATTAATGCTGTAGCTTCCACTGCTACAAATTTATTATCTGATGTTACAGCATTTATAACCTCATCTCCCATTATTTCTGGATTATCAGTAACCTTTCTATCTTTGGATACTGAATATTCAATTAATTCCGTGTTAAAGATTTTTACTCTATAAATAAAGGGCAATTTTAGATGCATTCCTGGTCTCCACACATTTTTCATTACCCCAGTAAAAATATTGAAAATACACCCTACCTGTCCAGGCTTGATGTTTACCAAAAAGCCCCCAACTACTTCGTCTACCAGCAAATTTACAATTAGGTTATCAATTGATGCCATATTTAGTCTTCTATTATACCTTAAATCCGCTCGCTAAATCCATCAATACGCCTTTTGGGTCATTACTCAATACAACTCCTGAGCTCAAAAGAACCCCCACCCCTCCAGCTTTTACCACCGCCATAACATCATTTTTATCCTTAACCCCGGCTCCAGCTAGTACCTTTACCCCTTTTTCCTTACCCAGGCCTACAATTTTTTCAAAAACTTCTATTCGCTCGCTAGCCACGCTAGCTGTTTTACTAGCAATTAGATAAGGCGGTTCGTAAGCAAAGTAATTTGGGGTCATTTTTTTACAAAATCGCTCCATTTGACCCATACTTTTTACACACACTACACTTTGCATTTCTTTTGGAAAAAGGCTTAGACTACTGGCAATAGTGCCCAAAGGGAGCGGGTGTTCACTGTGATTTAATAGGCTTCCAGTACAACCCATGTTATAAGCAGCACTTGCCGATATATAACCAGTCCATTTTCCCTCTCTGTATGGATCTACATGTCCAATCCAAGCTTTGACACCACATTCTTTAAATATTCTGTCAATAAAAAAAGGCGATACTATAGGGATAATTGATACTCCTGTTTCCTTACCTGCTTCAAAACAAATTTTAGCTAGCTCCAGGCTAAAATCACCAAAGGTTTTCTCGTAGAGTTTAAAATTTACCAGTATCATTATTTTACAGGGGTTTTGTTAATTTATATTTTTGCTTTAACTGGCTAATTCCACTTGTCAAAGTAGTCACTACATCAGTTACGCTGGAGTTTGGCTCAGCTGCAATTTTATTTATGGCATCTTCAAAGTACTTAATCATTTCATCGTTTACCCCAGCGTCATAGGTATATGAAGACAGGTACCAGCTACTAGCATTATCTGCCATTGATACAAAGGGTGCAGTTCTTTTATTTTCAGTCATTTGGCTTTTCATGCTTTGGCGAGGATAGATCGGACCAAAAGATCTAACTTGACTAGCTGCTGCATGTATTTTAGACAGTTGCTCTTTTTCTGCTAAAAACTTAACTAGGTCCCAAGCCAAAGCCTTGTTTGGGCTTTTTGCATTTACACCTTCAACCCAATAACTGGCCCACTGGGAATTTGTCAGCCCACCACTTGCCGTGCCATTTTCAATCGCCGCCAGATCAGTAGTGTCCAAAGTTGGCAGCTGAGGCACATTTGTAACCTCGAACTTTAGTTTGGGATTGATGGCTTCGATATCAAAAACTCGCCAAGATGGGGCAAATATTATAGCTACTTTTTCCTGAGCAAAAGCTAAATAAGATTGTGCAAAAGTATCATCCCAAACCGGATCCTTGGCTTTAAAATATGTATAAAACTGCAAAAGCTTGCCCAGCTTATCAGCTGTTTTAGCATCAGCTTGGTAGGGATCAATCCCA
>CAYTYZ010000008.1:3966-48766 GCA_964442385.1 uncultured Gammaproteobacteria bacterium | reverse complement strand
TTCCGGTACCGGTTTGTGCTTGGACTAATACATCACGACCAGTTAAAATAACCGGAATAGCCAGTTCTTTAACCGGTGTCGGCTCATTAATCCCATTTTGTTTCATTAAAAGACCAACAATATCGCTCCAATGGTCCACATTTGAAGTTAGCCCTAGGGCTACACCAGCTCTCGTAATTTGGCCAGAGTCATCTTTTACTGTCAACTTTCTAGCTAGTCGTTCCAACCCCCACCAAGTCTTAGGTACACTAGCCTGGGCTCCCTCCAGCATGTCTTTGTTATAAAACATGGCTAGTCCATCAAACATCAGAGGTATGGCCCAATAGCTACCCTCGCTTTTTAATTCAGAAAAGACTTTGTAAAAATCGCTTTCTAATCCGATTTGACTGACAATATTTGTCGGTACTTTATCTAGTTCGTTTGCAAACATCGGTACCCAACTTGCATGTATTCTAAAAATATCCGGCACTTCGTCTGTAGTGTTACCAGTTTTTCCCAGTCTAGCCATCAGTCTACTCCGATAATCTTTTTTGTTTACCATTTTGTAAGCTACTTTCACCCCAGGATTCTTTTTCTCAAACTCCTCAAAAATTCCCCCCATTATGCTACTTTCTTCCCATAGTCCCCAATAAGTTATAGTTTTCTGTTTGACATTCACTGTTGGTGTACCACGCAGACTTGGCAAAAGAGTGCTAAAAAAAACACCTAAAATTAGTAGTACAATCAGCCCTATTAAAGCCCAAATAGACCAAGTAGGTAGACTAAATTTTTTCCCAACTATCTTATTAGTGTCCGTGTCTAGGGCAATCTCTTCTTGGACAATATTTTGTCTTTTCTCAGGCAGGTCCAAAGGTGCACTAGCCGCTAGGTCTTCTTCTAAAATCGGCTTTCTGGATGGTAATGGTGATTGAACATCAAACTTGCTCACAGTATCATTGTACTATGAATTTAACTGTTTTTACCGATGGTGGAGCCCGAGGCAACCCTGGTCCTGCTGGTTTTGGCGTCACAATTTACCACAACCTTACTCCACTTGCTACACTTTCTGGCTATCTTGGGATCAAAACCAATAATGAAGCTGAATATGCAGGCTTAATATTTGCCTTAAGTTGGCTAAAAGATCATCAGGAGCAGTACAATTTTAAGACTATAAATTTTCAAATGGACTCTCAGCTTTTGTGTAGGCAAATGCAGGGAGTATACAAAATTAAATCTCCCAACCTAAAACCCTTGAAATTAAAAGCTGACAGCCTTGTCTCTTCCTTACATGCTAAAATTACTTTTACTGATATATTAAGGGAAAAAAACCAACTGGCAGACGAGCTTGCAAATCTGGCCATGGACACCAAAAAACCGCTTTATGAAATTTAAGTTACCCATAATTTTATTAGGTATCTTACTTTTAATCCTAGGCATGGCAGTTAACCAAGCCAAAGATTTAGCCAAAACCCTTGCGCCGCCTAAAACCTATATTTTAGGACGACCTGTGGGTAATCAGACCGCCGGGCAGATACGGACCAGTTTAGAAAATTATTTTCCTCTACCGCAAAGTATTTCCCTGCTTGCTGGTAATCGCAATTTCACCATAAATAGTTCAGATATAGACCTTGCCTTGGACGCCAACCAAACCATTAGTCAAATAACCCTAGATAGTCAAACTAAAAAAGGTTTTGCTGTACTTTTTCAATTTGTGCCCTTTTTAGCTACTTCTAGAAATTATCCCCTGCAAGTTTATTACAACAAAGACAAGCTGTTTGCCCAGCTGGAAAATATCAAGCAATTAACCGACATTCCCTTTCTTCCAACCAAATTAGAATTGGTTTCAGGCAAAATCAAAGTTACTCCAGGTCAAATCGGGTATTCAGCCAACCTAAGTAAGTTTGAAGGCGACCTCTCCTCCGCTCTGTTAAATTACTCGCTACCGCAATATTTTACCCTATCATATCAAGAAAATGGAATGCTTCCGACTAAAGAACAAATTCAGCAAGCCACCCAAGTTGCTACTAAATTAATTAGCAAATCCCTAATTTTCAAACTAGACGACCGACAGCAAACAGCCACAGACGTGTCACTAGTTAGCTGGTTAGATTACAATGGTTCTTTTGACCTTGAAAAAATAAATCAGTATGCCACAACTTTAGCTTCAAGCCTACGTCGCGACCCTGTAGATGCCTATATGAAATTGGAAAATAACAAGGTTTTAGATTTTCGGCCGGCCCGAGACGGACTAGACCTAGATATACCTCAAACCACCGCTTTTATAAACGAAAACGCTCAAAAGTTATTGTCAGGCGCCGACAAAACTCTTTCTCTGGAACTACCCTCAAAAAAAACTCCACCCAATATTCCAAATGAGGCAGTCAATAATCTAGGTATTAAAGAGCTTTTGGGCCGCGGTCGTTCTACCTTTCATCATTCAAGTGCTATCCGCAATCACAATATCGCCAATGGTGCTTCCAAAGTAAATCGCGTCCTGGTTGCCCCTGGTGAAACTTTTTCTTTTACTCAAAATCTTGGACCAGTAGGTGCCGAGACCGGTTTTAAAGAAGCCTATGTAATCAAAGCAACTGGCACCGAACTTGAGTACGGCGGGGGAGTCTGCCAGGTAAGCACGACTATGTTCAGGGCCATGCTCAATGCCGGGGTCAATATTACCGCCAGAAAAAATCATTCCTATCGTGTCAGCTATTACGAAGAAGATATGCCTCCCGGTTACGACGCCACTGTCTATTCGCCCAACCCAGATTTAAGGTTTGTTAATGATACTCCTGCCTATATTTTGGTTATGAATTATTTTGATGGCGAAAACAAGTCCCTTACCTACGAGCTTTGGGGAACCAGCGATGGTCGCAAGTCTGAAATTACCAATTATCGTCAATACGGTGCCCGCAGTTCACCAGCCACCAAATATATTGACGATCCAACTCTACCAGCTGGTAAACTAATCCGAACCGAAACAGCAGTTCCAGGCCTTAATACTAGTTTTGATTGGAAAGTAACCAGGGCTGGCCAAGAACTCTATAGCAAAAACTTTACTTCTATTTTTGTTCCCTGGGCCGCCGTCTACCGTCGTGGTACTGGAACCTAGTTTTATAGTTTTTTTCTTGGCTCTCTTTCAAGATTATCATTATCTGCGACATACTCTCTCCGAAGGGCTTTTTGCCAGCCAGCATAGGCTATCATCGCCGCATTGTCAGTATTCAATTTTTTACTATATGGAAAATACACCGGCAATTTATATAGCCTGGCCAGTCGCCTCAGTCCTAGTCGCATATTGCCATTGCTCATTACCCCGCCAACCCCAAAAATCACTTTTGGCCGATAGGTTTTTATTGCTTTATCTGTTTGAAATAACAGATGTCTGGCTACTGCAGCTTGAAAACTGGCTGCTAAGTTTTCTATATTTTTTATTTTTACTTCTTCACTCATTTCTTTTAGTTGATAATAAAAACTAGTTTTTAATCCCGAAAAAGAAAAGTCATACCCCTCATGGTTTCTCAGTGGCAGTGGCAACTCCAAGTATTTTGCATCACCACCTTTGGCCAGTTTTTCGATAATTGGGCCACCAGGGTATCCCAGCCCCAAGCTCTTAGCCGCTTTGTCCAATGCCTCGCCAGCAGCATCATCTAGCGTTTGCCCCAAGACTTGATAGTCATCAATCTTTTTTATTAGCGCCAGCATACTGTGACCACCCGAAACTGTCAGTACTAAAATCGGCCAGTCAACCGAAATCTGTTGATTTATAAATGGTGACAGTATATGTCCTTCAATATGATTTACAGCCACTAGTTTTTTATTATATTTTGTAGCAATTTCTTTGGCAAAATTAATACCAACTTGCAGTGCTGGTGCAAGCCCTGGTCCCTGGGTAACAGCAACTACATCAAAATCTGTTTTAGAAAAATACTTTTCAAAAATTAAGCCAATTCTTTTTTCATGTTCCCGCTTGGCCAAGTCCGGCACCACTCCACCAAATCCAGAATGCAAACTAATTTGCGAAGATACAATGTTTTTAATTATCTTGCCGTCTATTAATAGAGCCAGACAGGTATCGTCACAACTAGTATCAATTCCAAGAACTTTCATGTCGCATTATACCCCATACTATTCATATTCCACTAAATTATAGTAAACTTATCTATGAACAAACTTTATATTCTAATCGGAGCTTTGTTATTTTTAGGTGTCTGGGCTGTTGGTGGCTACAACAATCTTGTTGGACTTTCCCAGGCAGTAGACAATCAATGGGGACAAGTGGAAACTCAATATCAGCGCCGCTATGATCTTATACCCAATCTAGTCAAAGCTACGGAGTCAGTCCTAAAACAAGAACAAAAAATCTTTAAAGACTTAGCCGATGCCAGGACTAAGTACGGTGGCACCGCACCAGGATCAGCAGATAGGCAACAGGCAGCCTTGGGTCTAGACTCGGCCCTTTCTAGATTATTAGTTGTTATGGAAAACTATCCAGTTCTCAAGTCTAACGAAACTGTGGCCAGACTTATGGACGAACTTGCTGGTACCGAAAATCGTATTAGTGTTGAGCGTTCCCGCTACAACGATACTGTTACCACTTACAATATCGCCATCAAAACTATCCCAACCAGTCTATTGGCAGGCGTTACTGGCTACAAAGAAAAACCCTTATTCAAGGCTGATACTGGAGCCCAAGTCGCTCCCAAAGTAGAAATAAACAACTAAAAATGGGCTTTTTTCTTGTCATATTTTTAGTAATCAAATCTGTTTTTGCCGCTGCCTATCCGGCTCCAATTGGTCATGTAAATGACTTTGCCCATCTGTTAAGTCCAGAGTATTCAAAAAATCTCGAAACCCAGCTAGTTGAGTTCAAGCCTAAATCAGAAATTTCAGTGGTAACTATTGACTCACTTAATGGGGATACTATTGAAACTTACGCCCAAAAACTTTTTAAAGAGTGGGGAATTGGCGACAAGCAAAAAGATAATGGTTTGCTTTTTTTAGTATCCAAAAACGATCGTAAGGTTCGTATTGAAGTTGGTTATGGTCTGGAGCCCATTTTACCAGATGGCCTATCAGGCGAAATTCTTGACAAGTACGTAGTTCCGGATTTTAAAGCAGGAAACTACGATTCTGGCATAAATGCCGGCCTTGCCCGCATCCAAGATGTAATTTTAAAAAATCAAGTGTACGCACCACCTACACTTTCAGCAAAAACTCCCAATAATGTCTTGCAGTATCTGGAATTTGCTATTTATTTTATCGTTTTTATTGGACCTTATCTTGTGGCCTTTCTTGCCAGAAGCAAGAGCGTTTATGCTGGCGGCATAATTGGCGCCGTACTTGGTTTTTTAATTTGGAAAACCACCGGAGCCATCGCTGTCGGTCTTTTTGGCCTAATTTTAGACTTCATTCTTTCTAAAAACTACGATCGCTTTAAGTCTCTGGGACTAGACACAGGTTTTAAGTCAACTTATGGTGGCTTTTGGCACTCCCAAGGAGGAGGAGGCAGTAGCGGTGGGTTTGGTGGTTTTGGAGGTGGTTCTTCCGGCGGAGGCGGAAGCTCTAGAAGCTGGTAACAACTTTACTATAGGACATTTATATGTTATATATAGACATATGCGTAGTCAAGAACAAGAAGAAAGATCTAAAATAACAAGTTTACTTGGAGTGATTTACTTTGCCAATAGAACCAAAATGTTGTTAGTTGGCAGAGATGCCAAGGGTAATTTACTTAGTGTAGAATCCACTGCCCAAGCCCCACCAGAAAACGGTGCCATATCTGTTGTTGAAGTTCCAGATAGAAATGTTCTGACCTTAGTTGCTGATTCTGATGTAGTAGGTGCCCATGAAATTAAAACTATTTTAAATAAACACACTCACTTTCTTTTGTATACTGGGCCAGGTACACAAGGCGCCATACCAATGACCGCTTCAGCCATGGCCAATGATATTTTAGAAAAAGACACGGTACTTAGGTTTAGCGGTTTAGGGGATTCAGAATTATGTGCCTTATCTTTAGTTAATCCCGATAACAGACAGGCACAATTACTTTTTATAATGTCGGGAGATCCACCTCTCTATGACTCAGGATCAGCATTAGGGGCAGCTTTTGGAAGAATTGCTTCAGGTTTTAAGGACAATTATCTAACATATACCGGCTCAGGTACAGATACAAAATTAGATCGAACCTTTTTCAATCAAACAGTATCGGCTTTTGAGATTAACAAGGACAATGGATATTGGAAAAAAGTTATCAACCAGGCCAACAATATGACCTCGGTTTTAGAAGCCCTTATTTATGCTCTGGCAATCAAAGCAAGGGGGCAAAATAAAAACTCATGGTCTTCTAAACATTTCTTGGGGGCAAATGCCAGGGTTTCAAGCGAAGAAGAGGCTAGCAGTTTGGTAAAATCTGCACTTACCCCGGGTCAACTTAGGAATATCAATATAAAATCTGGTCCAGATATTCCTTGTACTACTGAAAATTTTCTATATTTACTAATGCCCAATTTGGATGATCCAGATCGCGAAATTTCCGAAAAAGAGATAAAAGTGGCAAATAAAGTTGCCATGGCTCTTTTGGCCCACATTGGTATAGAAGACCATATTCGTCGCGACCCAATTGAGATACAGCCTCCTATCCAGCCCAGAGACACCAGTGGAAGATTTAAAGCCCAAGCAAATCCTGACAGTCCAAATTATCCAGAGACAAGTGTGTCAGAAACCTGGCGAGATTACATGCTCACCGATGTCGAAGCCAATAAGTTATACAATCAATTTAACAAAGTAAAATTATTTCCAGGCAAAGCAGACTTAAGCCTCGCCTACCAGAAATCAGACAATCCACGTATTCATAAAATCATGGATCTTTTAGCTGTGTTACACCACTTATCACATTTACAACCAAGACAGGAATCTCTTGGAAAATTTGTGTCTGATTTGCGTGATGAAATTCTAAATGAAAGAAAAAAAGTCACCCAAAAAGAAGGAATTGAAGATGTCTGGGCCGGGTGGCCTTTTTACAATAAACCAAAAGGTGGGAAATATTACCTGATGGAAAAAGATGGACGAATTACATCGGGCTGGTATGTTACTGAACTAATGACTAATGCTGCAATAGTCCACAACATCAGTGATTTCAAGCGTGTTATGGTGGTCACCAGAGATGAGCTAAGAGTTATGGAGCGGGCCTTTGAAGGTTTAGAATAGTTCATCTTTCCATCCAGCCTCAAAGATACTCAGAAACAATCATTGCCAAGTCCACCCATGACAAAGTTGGCTCTACTAGATGCCACTAACTTGTATCAAAAACAATTTAACCATGTTATTTTCTACTTGAAAATCACCTGTAATATTTACTTTCCTGTCAACAAACTGGCCAAACCAGTTACCTCCTATTGCGCCAACTTCACACCCAATAATGAGAGGGCAATCGATAAATGTTTTTTTATCTCCTGAAGGTATGTATTTTACAAAATAATCAGATCCTCTTTTTCGTAGAGTATAGCTACCCCTAGTATCATCAAGTGGTATTAATTGAGGCGGTTTATTAGAAGAAAAAAGAATACTAAAGATCAAAACTAAACTCAATACAAATGGCAAATTTAAGCCCAGTCTAACTATTTTAATCGAAAGCCTAAAATTCTTTTTTAATGCCAAGAAATTTAAAATGCTAGCCACTATTCCAACACTAAAAAGCATATCAATTGGCATCCAAGGCTCAAACCCTGTTTTTTTAAATTGCCATGCGATATATACACAAAACACTCCAAATAAACACCAACAAAAATATAATAATTTCTTAAGGATATTCAGATATTTTTCGTATTTTTTCATCAATATATTCAAAATTAATAATAGCAACTTTTGCTTTAGTTCTAAGTTCAGCAATTATCCACGGTGGTATTCTCTCGGCCCATTCGATACACGTCACTGTGTTTGGAATCAGCAGGTCTTCGACAAAATTTAAATTGTCAAAATCTTCAATTTTCTCCAGTCTATACAAGTCCATATGCAGAAACTTTTTTTCACCGATCCTATACTCATTATAGATATTAAAAGTAGGGGAGGTGATTAGCTCTTTTACACCCATTAGTCTACCTATCTCTTTTGCAAACACCGTTTTGCCTCCACCTAGATCGCCTAATAATAAATAAATATTAAAGTTATTATTAAAAATATCTTTTGCAATTTTTTTTGTCTCTTCTTCTGATTTGCTGATCCACTGATCCACTGATTTACTATCTATAAGCGATTCCCTTCTTTGTATCGACAAGCTGTTTGTCGTCAGATTTACAATTGTGGAAGGCGCTTTTCGTGGCAATTCACCCACGTCGTGAACATAATCTATCAAATTTCTTTTATCTTGACTTAATTTATCCAAAAACCCCAATGTATAGGGCAAACTATCGCCATATATTTGAGCCGAAGTTGCCGTAATTGGTCGACCTAATTTGCTCACAATATCAGTCAAAAACTCATATTTTGGTATTCTCACCCCCAGTGTGTTTTCTACTGAATTTATTCCCAAAGCTAACGACTTTTGACTATTAGCAATCACTGTGTAAGGTCCAGGTAATAATTTATTTATTAATTTTTTATTGTCATCGATTTGCACGTACTTTTCTAGCATTTCCATATCAGAAACTATTACCGATATCGGTTTTCCCACCATACTTGGCTTTATTTTTAGCAACTTATCTACGGCCTCTTGATTGGATGCATCCACCGCCAACATATAGCAAGTATCACTTGGCAAAATACACATACCGCCACCCGCTAATATTTCGACTATTTTTTGCATAGAATATCTGCCTCAACAACTTCCTGTTTGCTCACAATTTGACACCCCTGGATTTGAATGTCTACAAAATCATTTTTCTTATCAAATATTACGCCTCGATGGTCATCATGGGTTATTACTAAAACAAACTCTTTTTTTTGATTGTCTTTGAGTAATTTAACATGCTTATTCTTAAGCAAATCATAAAAACTCTGGTCTAGTCCCTTCATCTCCTCTACTGTATTTGGACACTTATTCCAATCCGCATAACAAACATTTTTCATAGCAGCATTTACTGGGAAATAACTACTGGCTATTGGGTCATCTAGATTTTCAACTGCAAACAATAGCATAAGTGATGGAAACGAAACTAGCCAAGTTAAAAATATTGCCAGAGGGATTCTGATAATCCAAGTTTTTCTTCGAAGAAATTTTATAAAGTAAATAAAAGAGGCATACGTGATTATTAAGAAAACTACACCTAAAAGCCATTCCGGCCATAAATAAATTTTTAGCCAAGCTGCCAAGTTAGTAAAAATATTTTCCTGGGCAAAAAAGAGATATTCAACCAAAAAATTATCTCTTGGAAATAGACTTAAGAGTATTAGCAGGGGAGCGGTAACTAGCATTATCATTCCGCCCACTAAATATGACAAATATTCCATATCTTTCGATTATACCAAGTATGTTTATTTCCTAGTATAATATTCCATGGATGCGCGCTATGATCACACCAAGTCTGAACAAGATATTTACAAGCGCTGGGAGACCTCTGGTGTTTTTAATCCCGATACTCAAAAAAATATTAACCCAGATCTTCCACCGTTTTCCATTATCTTACCTCCCCCAAATGCCAATGACCCTCTTCACGCTGGTCATGCTCTGTATGTAGTCCAAGATATCCTTTGTCGTTATCACAAATTAAAGGGTCACAAGGTTCTTTGGGTTCCCGGTACTGACCATGCCGGCATCGAAACCCAATTTGTCTTTGAAAAAAAATTAAAGAGCAAAGGTCAATCCCGTTTTGATTTTGATCACGACACTCTTTATAAAATGATTTTTGAATATGTTAAAGACAACGGAGAAACTGCGGTAAATCAATTAAAGCGCCTTGGCTATATGCTAGATTGGTCCCGTCTACGTTTTACTCTAGACTCTGACCACATTCAAAGAATTTATTTTATTTTTAACAAACTACACCAGGATGGCCTGCTGTATCGTGACGAAAAAATCGTTAATTATTGCACTCACTGTGGCACAGGTTTTTCCAATCTTGAAATTGACTACAAAACTGTTGATGGCCTACTTTGGACTATTAATTATGGCCCGCTTTCCGTTGCCACCACTAGACCCGAAACCATGCTGGGAGATACAGCTGTAGCCGTTCACCCTGATGACAAACGTTACAAAGCTCTGGTCGGAACCAAAATCAAATTACCTCTAACAGATCGCGAAATACCAATTATTGCTGATACCGAAATAGATCCAGCTTTTGGAACAGGTGCAGTCAAAGTTACCCCCAGTCACTCCCCAGTAGACTACGATATTGCCAGGCGCCACAATTTAGAATTTCGCCGAATATTTGACTATGATGGCAAGGCTAACGCTAATGTACCCGAAAAATATATTGGCCTTTTCCCCAAGCAGTTACGAGCAGCCGTCTTGGCCGATCTAAGGTCTCTAAACTTAATATCCGAAGAGAAAAAATATACTTACGAAGTAGGACATTGCTATCGCTGTGGCAATGTCATGGAACCCATTACCTCTCCTCAGTGGTTTGTTCGCATAGCACCACTAGCCCAAAAAGCAGTAGAGGCGGTTACTCAAGATAAAATAAACTTTTTTCCAGACAGATTCAAAGATGAGTTTCTTCGTTGGATGGAAAATATCAAAGATTGGCCTATTTCTAGGCAAATAGTCTGGGGTCATCGCATACCTGTTTGGTATAATCTTGATGAGAATCCAACTATCAGAATCAATTTTATAGACCAGCAAAAAAATAATATAAATGATACTTGGGAAAATCTTAAAACCAAATATTCTATTGCAGAAATAACTTCTGGTCTACAAACTCTACTTGCCCCCACCAGTGCCAAATACTATTTTTCGCCGGAAGATGCCAAATTACCCTCAGCCAACTATCTGCAAGAAACCGATACTTTTGACACTTGGTTTTCTTCTGGCCAGTGGGCCTATTCTACTCTAGGTTGGGATCCAGGTGGCCAACATCACCCTGACTTTAAATCTTTCTATCCATCCACAGTTATGGATACCCTCTGGGACATTCTCTTTTTTTGGGTAGCTAGAATGATTATGTTAGGCCTGTATGCCACAGGAGAAATCCCTTTTAAAACTGTTCATCTTCATAGTAGGGTAGTCGACAAAAAAGGTGTCAAAATGAGCAAATCCAAAGGCAATGTTATCGAACCTATTTCTGTTGTTGATGTCTATGGAGCCGACGCCCTCCGTCTTGCCCTGGTTATTGGGGTAGCCCCAGCTTCTGATATCTCACTTTTTGACGACAAAATTCGCTCCCAGCGCAATTTTACCAACAAGATTTGGAATGCCGCCAGATTTATTTTACTTTTACGGGAAAAACACCCAGATTACACGCCCGAGCTTTCTATATCAACCGAAGAAGATCAGGCTATTTTTGCCCGCCTAGACGAAATTATTGCCTCTACCACTACCATGCTAGATACCTATCATTTTGGACAAGCCAGTAGTGACCTATACCAATTTTTTTGGCATGATTTTTGCGATGTTTATATCGAATATGCCAAAGGGGAAAGCGACCGGTGTCTGGGCAATCTACTTCATATTTTAAAAATTAGTTTAATCTTGCTTCACCCTTTTGTTCCTTTTGTATCCGAGGCAGTTTATACTGAATTATTTAAAAGTAGTGATATACTTCTCAACCAACCATGGCCAGAAAAATCCTTAGCTTAATTTTAGTTCTTGGTTTTATTTATATCTTAACCACAAATTTTTCCCAGGGGGACGCCGTTTTTTATCGCTATGTTGGGCTTTACAATGCCATTGCTGATAAGAATTGGGAAGAAGCCAGAGATATAGAACGCACTTTAGATAAAAAAATTGTCAAATCCATCAAAGAAGCTAATTATCCAGAATATCACGAAGTAAAAATTCAAAGACTTTTGTCTTTGACCAATCAAAATGCCGACCTGCATGTTCAAGTAGCCGCATTATACCTTAAGCTTGGTGACAAAGAAAACGCTAAAAAGCATTTGATAATAGCTAAAAACTACGATCCAATAAGGCAAGATATTAGGCTTTTTCTGCAGGAGCTTCTGTCCCAGCCTCAGTAGATTCTTCTTTCTTTTCTGTAATTACTTCAACTTCCTTTGGAGCCTCTTCAACTACCTCGGCTTGTTGAGCTTCAATTACCTTCACAATTACAGCGTCTGCTTCAGTCATAATTTCGATATCCTTACCCAAGTTCAAGTTAGCCACGGTAATCATGTCATCAACTTTTTCAAGCTTACCTAGGTCTACTTCAATACTTTCAGGTAGTTGCGAAGGTAAACATTCAATCTCAATTTCCATGGTAACTTCCATAAGAAGTAGTCCTTGCTTGACAGCAGGTGCCTCACCTACCAGGTGCAAGGGGATAGTGGTAGTAATTTTTTGTTTCATGTCAACCTTGTACATATCCACATGCATCAAATCTCCTGCTACAGCGTCAAATGCAGGGTTTTTAAACAAAACAGGATACTTTTCCTTATCATCCAGGTTTACTTCCACCAAAGCAGACTCACCCACTTCGTTAAATATTTTTAGCAGTTCTTTTGAATCTGCCATAACCGCCACTGACTTTAATCCCTTGCCGTAAATATTACTTGGAGTTAGGCCACTTCTACGAAGTGTCTGAACCTTACTACCCAAAATTTCCCTTGTTTTGATGTTTAGACTGTGTGTGATCTTAGCCATAATGTTTGAGATTATAGCAGGAATTATTAATAAGTTCACATTTAAGTGTCATAATTGCCCCATGCAAGTTACTATTCTATTTTTTTGGCGAAGCATTTTATTTAAAATAGACTCTCTGAATGTCTTTTAGCCATAGGCTATAAATATTTTGCTTGACATCTTATAATATATAGAGTATAATAAGCAATGCATTAATAGTGCACTACGGCTGTAACTTGTCGCAAAACTCAGCGTTTTGCTGGACAGTAACAGTCAAATCCTTCACAACCAACTAGGAGGCCAAATGAGCGGTTCGAACAGCATAGTAGGCGGGAGAGTCAAGAATCTCGAGTTCAACGATGGTGGTACGCACCAACAAGATCTGACTGCCACTAAGTCGGTGATAATTGAAAAGGGCACTACCATTATCGGTACCATCAGGGCGCCAACAGTCACCCTGATGAATGGTGCCAAGGTTGTAGGTGATATCTACGCAGACGCCTACATTGTGATTATTGACAGTGTGCACGAAGGCACGCATTACCCGTTCAGCTCCTCCTAGCTGACAATTTGCTTACGGCGCAAGACAGGTTAGACCTGCTTGCGCCTTTTTTTTGTAGCAAGAGCGGGACTCGCCTGTCCGCCGAAGGTGGAAACACGCGAAGCGGTGAAATTAAATAATGTGTAGCAAGAGCGGGACTCGAACCCGCGACCTCAGCGTTATGAATGCTGTGCTCTAACCAGCTGAGCTACCTTGCCATTGGTTTAATATTTTAACTGTTTATTGAATTACAGTTAAGTAGGCATGCCTGGGATCGAACCAGGGACCCCTGACTTATAAGATCAGTGCTCTAACCACTGAGCTACATGCCCGTGTCGGTATTATAACCTAAATTCTATTTTTTAAGTATTGTACTTAGTTCAATTTTAATTGCTTTTACCGTCAGAATAAATATTATTTGATTTTTTCCAAAAAAAATCCCCCAGCAAAAAGCTGTTTGCCCGCATAACGGACAAAGGAGGTTGCCCTCCGGGGAAAACTATCTTAACTTAGTAAAAAATGAAATCAGCTATTGCATAGCAGATTTCATTTTACTCTCTACAAAAAGTGGTACAAAACCAACGGCCACAATTAGCATTATCAAACCCAATGCATACCAAAACCCCAGTACTGTTGTTGCTACAACCACCAGAAAGGTAGATGGGATATTTGCCAAACATACTCTTGTTAACGACGATCCGCTATAAGAGGACGTGGTCAAGCAAAGGAATACTGCTATAACCGTTGCTCTAGTCACCAGGTCAGAAAAAATTAGCGACAGCAACCAATTGCCAACCAGGATAATTCCGATGTGAATCAAGCTGGCAAAGATAATCATCCAGGCGCTACTGGTAATCTCCTCTGTTTCCTTGGAAAGAATCATTTTATCAAGAAGCAGAACATTGACCAAAACACCTGTTGCACACTCCACAAGCAGCAGGATAACGGCATACTGTGCAAATCCAAACGAATCCAGTGGCACCAGTTTATTGGTAAGCCAGGGCTCGATTTGGCCAAGGTTTATTTCCTGCCCATTTGCAACCAAAAGCAAGATTAGCCCAATTCCACCATAATACAGCAGTCCGAACACAGTTGTACGGTCAGGCATAGTCTCTTTTGAGGTAGACATCAGGATAACGTTAAACAGAAAATGAGACAAAATTGCCACAAAGAAACCATATCGCACAAAGATATAAGTGAAAACCAGTCCGCTTATAAACTGAGGGATAACTTTCAGAATGGAGCGTTCTTTTTCATCAGTATAATTAGTCAAATGAATCAAAGCCCATATGGCATTTCCCAGGAAAAACAGGATATAAAAAGCAATATCTCCTTTAAAAATCAATGTACCCAATCCCAGAAAAAGTCCACGCGCCATCAGCTCCTCAAAAAAAACAACTGTAAACAAAGGCATGGGCCCCTTGTCTAAAAGCGCCTGCAATGCAGCCATATTGTGACTTTTTTGCTTCTTGTTAACTGGGATTCCAATTGCGAATGCTAGGGCCCCGTTTATTAGTAGCAAGGCTATGATATTCAACACCGAAATAAGCATCGGTTCTTGCGTACCTTTTGGAACCGCAGCCAGATTTCCAGTCAAAAAGTCTGCTATGTTTTTCAGCAGGTTTCCGTATTGCACCCCTCCCGTCAAAGTAAAGACCAGGAGCAAGGCCACAATACCAAAAAACGACCATGACCCCATACGTTTCAAGGCACTTTTGTTTCCATCCATCGACACGTTGGCAGTAGACATTTAGACACTCCTTTTGGTTGGCTTATCTTTTTGTTTTTTCTTATGTTAAGGTACTTTAATCGTAACCTAGAGTTACATCCTATATAATAACATTAAATTACAAAAAAAACAAGACTCAGTCCAAAAAAAATCCCCCAGCAAAAAGCTGTTTGCCCGCATAACGGACAAAGGAGGTTGCCCTCCGGGGAAAACTATCTTACTCTTTCAACTTCTCCGCCCTTTTTTCGGCAGACATCTTGGCAATTTTTTCTTTTGCCTTTTCGTATAGATAGCCATCAGGCATCCAACACTCAAATCCATGATGTGAATATAGGTATTTTAGATAAAGTGCCTTTATTGCTGCATCAAAAGCTTTTATCAGGAAAACATCCGATTCTCCTGGGTAACGTGCTATGATCGCCATAATCAGGTTATCAACAAATCTGACCACCTTTATTTTCGGCCTACGTTCAAACTTTTCCAAAGCGCCCATGTACACCCTTGTTGCTTCACGAATATCCAAATCCCAGGCCATTTTGTCTTTCTCCTTGTTCCAAAGAACCTTTAGCGGCTTGATTGGCCTTCTTCAAAGCGTTTCATGTTAGCTTTGAGTTTGCTTATGGCTGCATCATAGTGCTCTCCACCTTGTTTCCATGTCTCGTAGCCAACGCCTGGGAGCTCTTTGCACAAAGACTCAATGGCAATGTCATAGGCTTCCAGAACGGTACTTAGGCCTTTGTCTTTAAAATCATTATAGATGTAATCCAACATCTCCATTACCATGGCTTCAACCTTGATCTCGGGTCTCAATTTCCATGCCGCCAAAGCTTTCTGGTACACGGTTCGGGGGTTCTTGCCTTTGTTCATTTTCTTTACTCCTTCATCCTAGACGCGGCTTCATTCAGTTCGTTTGCCCTGGTAATAATTGTGTTCTTGGCCTCATCATAGAACTTGCCACGCTGTTTCCAATTCTCGTAACCAACATCAGGAAACTCGGTGCACAAGCCTTCAATTCCTGCGTCATATGCTTGAATAGAAAAGTCAATTGCCTTACCAAGATACTTTCGTACCACATAATAAATCAGTTCAAAAACAATCCTCTTGATCTTCATTTCTGGTCTATCTTCATATCGAGCTATTGCGGTCATGTATACAGACGTGGGATCTTTTTTATCGTTTTCCATTTCTTCTTTCCTCCTTACATCATGACTTTCAACTGAGGATAAAGCTTACCCCCAATTTTCCATTTCTCAAAGCCCATTTCTGGAAACTCCAAGGCAAGAGCGCAAATTGCAGCTTCAACAACAATTGGCCCCTCTTCCACCAAAATATCTCCTTGAGTTTTTTTGGTGTGTGCAATAAGAGCAAGAACTACCTTTTCAGGTTCCATGTCGCGCTTTTTGCGCCACTTCTTCACGGCTGCTTTGTAAACCTTTTCAGACTTTCGTTTCTTTTTTTTTGCCATACTTCTCCTTTTTAAAGAACCAATTTTAGTGGGTTTTTAATCCACCGGCCAAGTATATCACAAGTGTTTCCGCCCTATAATATTAACATTTAGTCACTTTTCTGCTATACTTACTAATTACGCATCAAGTGTAATAAGTAAACAATATCTAGATATTGCATCTAGTATCTTGTTTTTGTCCTTTTACATACGAAGCTACTTAAATTATTTTGTCTGTGGTACGCAAAGTCCAGTTTTGGCTTTTGCGTACCACAGCAAGCAATAGTTTGCCGTGTACTAAAGTTCGATTCATTCAAACAATAAGGAGAACTACCATGGCACTCAATACTTCGATTCAGACAAGCCTTTTCCCCACGGTTCCTCTTGAACCTATCCCCCCCGATCATCCCCTGAAGAGATTCGTGGTTATTCGAAGGACAATCGGCGTCGGAGACACCAACTACTTTGGGATCACGGAAACCATGGACGGTCATTATACCTATGATCTGCAAGGTAGGGACCTTGTGGTCTGCGAAGGGAGAATCGTGCTGGCCAATTTCATCAATGCCGGCGAAGTTGAAATCCAGGAAGGAGCCGCCATAATTGGCACCGTCCAGGCAAGGTCACTTATCAATAAAGGTACCCTTGTCGGCCAATTTCATAACATCTAAGTAGCCTTCGTACCACCGCAGGACAGGGGATAGACAATTGTTCTTCCCCTGCCTGCGGGCTACACAAAACACTATAACCTAGTTTTTTGTCTAGCCCGCACTATCCATTTCTTTTGGAAATCGACACCCGAATATCGTTGTAAGACTCATCCGTCCAGAACCCTTCATCTATACAATAAAAATAATCCACTTTTTCTCTCAATGCTTTAGCAGCTTCTAGGGTAAAATATCCTCCAAGCACCACCAAAGGCCTTAGATTTTCGATTTTAGTCATAAAAGCACTTATTGGCCAGAAGTTACTACCTTATCCCTAATAGACGGAAAAACCACTAAATTCACTTTTTCCTGCCCTATTGAGCCAAAAGGTAATATGGGTACTAAATTTCTAGGCAATTTTTTGACTATTTCTTCTTTTGCTACACCTAGATAAAGCTTGTATTTAGCCATTTTATTTCACTCTAATGTTGCGGGGCCGGGAGTTGAACCCGGCCTGTGAGATTATGAGCCTCACGTGCAGCCGTACACTACCCCGCATGTTACGAACAGTAGCATTATAGCACTATTTGCCTAATTTTAAATCTTTTATATCTTTTTCTTCCTTCAATCTTATAAGCTGTTCCTGCTTGTCACTATATAAATTTTTAAGAAACCATACATTGCGCCATTGCCGTAGCATATTCTCTATGCCCAAAGCAACTATATATACACATATAATATATACTAACAACTGTACTAATAATTTAACCCTTGCCATCAAACCTGGTGTGTGCTATTATAAGACACATTAAAAATAATAAACCAACAAATTATGACAGATTTAACCCTAGAGCACGCTCTAAATATGTTTAGCCAAAGCCTTTCCAAAAAGGGCAAATCTATAAATACTATAGTAGCTTATAAAGGCGACATAAACCAGCTTATTGCCTTTATTAAAACCAAAGGTGTGGTAGAAATATCTGCAATAACTCCAAAACTTATCGAAGAGCTCAAAAAGCATTTAGGCGACAACGGCTATACTGCCAAGTCTATTAGTCGCAAACTTAACTCCATTAAAAACTTTTTTAGCTTTTTAAAGTCCGAAGGTGTAGTAACCACTGATCCTAGTATAGAAGTCAAACACCCTAAGTATGAAAACGATGCTCCCAAGGTGTTACTCCCAGTAGAGTACCGTTCTCTACGCGATGCTTGCCGCAACGATGTTCGAGCCACTGCTATTGTAGAGCTAATGCTTCAAGCTGGCCTACGCATAAAAGAAATCGAAAGTTTAAAACTAGAACATGTCCGTCCAGGCGAGCTACTCATAGAAGCCTATGAAAGCCACCGCGAGCGTATAGTTCCATTAAATAATTCCGCCGAATCTTCTCTGGCTCGCTATATCAAAGATTCCCGCTATCAAACTACCAGCAAGCACGTTTTTGTAACCAAAACCGGTCGTCACCTTTTGGCTCGCAACATTCGTTCACTCTTAAATCGCTATTTTGCCAAGGCTGATATTAAAAATGTCAAAGTCAACGACCTGCGCAACACTTTTATTGCCTACCAGCTAAAAGCCGGAGTGCCTTTGGAAATTGTTTCCCAAGTCTCTGGCCACAAGCGAATTTCTACTACTGAAAAGTACATGGAACTACTTGATACTGGTAAAGAAGAGGCCAAAGGTATAAAACTAAAGGAGTTATAAATTCACTTTATAATGCTCCCAGACAAGTTCCGTTCTATAATTGATTTAGTCGACAAGGTACTTATTCCCAAACCTGTTCGGGTCCCACTAGCAGACGGTGATGTTTTAGAAGTATTACTAACTCCGCATTTTTTAGCACTACCAATTATTCAACGCCCAAGCATAATACCAGCACCAAAAGTTGAAGATCCGAAGTCTAAAACTTAGCTCTTTTGGCAATTTCCGCTTCTACTATTGACCTTGGTCTACCGTACTTTAATGAAGATAATTTTTTGAGCATTTCCGACAGCTTTGGGTCCCCTGGTTTTTTACGCTCAGCCGCCGCCACCTTTAATGAAAATGGCCTTTGGGGAGTACCGTTTATCATGGTCTTTAAATATACATTTCCCATTTCTAGGTTAAGCAGATCTGACTCACTAAATTCTGGTTGATCTTGGCGCACCAAATAACCTGCATCATTAACCCCCACCACTCAGTACCGCCGTTGTCAAACACGGCATTTTTTATCTCTTCATCCATTTGGGAAATAAATTGGTTGGCTACAGTCAGATTCAAGTGATATTTTCTTGCTTCACTCATAATAATGGCAAAATCCTGGGTGGCAAAGTTCTGAAATTCGTCTACATATAGGTAAAAATCACGTCGCTGTGGCTCTGGGGTATCTTGTCTACTCATGGCAGCAATTAGTATTTTTGGCACCAATACTAGTCCCAAAAAGGCCGAATTTTCTTCTCCAATTGTACCCTTGGCTAGATTAATTATCAGGATTTTTCCTTCATCCATTGCCTGTCTAAAATTAAAGGACGACTGTGACTGTCCAATAATATTTCTCATCATAGTGTTCGTTATAAACCGGCCAAACTTTGACACAATATAGTCCAGTACTTCTGACTTGTGAAAGTCACTAGTTTGGGCAATTTGGTCTGTCCAGTAGCGTTTTACCATCGGGTCTTTTAGTTTAGGCAGTAGGGCTTGCACGTAGCCCTGGTCAGTTAGGGCTCTTACTATTTCAATAAAAGTTGCCCCAGGTTCTATCATTACCGTCAACATAATATTGCGAATGGCGTGTTCAAATCTTGGACCCACAATACCAGTTTTATAAGGATCGTACAGTTTATACATCAGGTTAATAATCGAACTTGTTACAAAATCTTTTTGCTCTTCTTTTTCGCATTCCATAACGTTAAACCCCATGGGCCGCTCTGTGCTACTTGGGTCAAAATAAATTACATCTTCCGCCCTCTCTGGCGGAATCCTTTCCATAATAATTTCAAAAGTATCGTGTGGATCAATAAAGCATACCCCTCGTCCAGCTTTAATATCCTGCAGGGCCATATCAGCCAGTAACCAAGATTTTCCTACACCTGTTTGTCCCACAATATAAAAATGTCTTTGCCTGTCACTTTGGGTCATACAAAACTTTTTACTGGCCCCTCGGTACAAATTGTCCCCAATATACATACCTTCACTAGGTGAATCTGATGGGGCGGCCGCTCTTTTGGCTTTCAACCAAAAAATATTTGGCGTGGTTACGCTTTTATTAGGAAAATGGAAAAGCGAGGCCAGCTCGTCAGTAGTCAGCACACTAGGCTTTCTAGTCCACAGCAGGGGATATTTGTATATAAAATCAGTCATAAATAGTGACTTGAGGCGGATTTTTCTGGACGAAAACTTGTTCCAAGGTGATTCAAATTGGGTAAAGCTAGCCTTTATATTGGCTAAATGGCTTTTGGCAATTTCGCTACTAGGGGCAATAGCCACCAGTCTAATCGTAGTCTCAAATCCGGTTTTATTGGTTTTTCCCTCTACTGCTTCCAGCTGTTTGGCATCCACTTTATAGGAAGCTTTTTCAGGATTACTTTCGCTTTTTTTAGTTCCGCTAATAAACTTCTTACCCTGCTTTGTCCAGCTTCCATCAGTGGGCTGCACGATAATTTGAATTACAATACTTTCTCCAACTTCCAGCTTGTTCATACTGGTTAATATCGCGCTAAGGGGATCAGTTGGTAAATCTTTATATGTTTTTATAGGATACTGGGGCTCCTTTTTTAATTGCAAGGCAGCAAATTCCACCCTACCATTTTCAAAATAAATATTCGGTTCTTCTACTTCTTTTATTTCCGCTCCTGGGTACA
This sequence comes from uncultured Gammaproteobacteria bacterium, assembly GCA_964442385.1. Classification (GTDB taxonomy): domain Bacteria; phylum Patescibacteriota; class Microgenomatia; order UBA12405; family UBA12405; genus CAYTYZ01. The sequence continues at coordinate 27,877 of CAYTYZ010000008.1, read as the reverse complement.
TACCATAAATTTGTCTTTCAATTAAATCCCTAAACTTTTTAGGAGTGGAAATATAAAACCGAATATCTTGTTTGGTACCCACTATCTCCATGGAAATATTTGGTTGGGCCACAAATCTTTGTAGCCATTTCCATTTGGCATTTTTATACATGGTAGCCATACTGGCTATTGCAGTCTCCATCACATCTACTTTAACTTCATTATCACTAGGTACGATAATCAATAGACTTACCATATCCAAACTTTTCTTTTCCCTATCCTTCCACTTATACCATTGTATTAACATCCAAACTATAAACCACAATAATCCAGCCACTAACATAGTTAGCACTACCAGGCCAAACATATTGCCAAGTTGAACGAAAATATCTCCTTCCACTAGACCTCCTCTTTTTCAAATTCCACGTCGCCCTCGTGTTTTTTAATTAGACGTAAAATAAAAGTCGACAACCATCTGGCCACATTTGCCACACTTTGACCAAATCCAGCAATAAAACTGCTCCGTTTTACTCCCAGTTTTGTTCTCTGTCTCAGATTTTGTTTGATTTGGGCCACTTGGGCACCAGTTCCCGGGTCAGATTGTTGACTTGGACTTATTTCTGGGTCACGTTCTAGTTTATTTAACCATGATTCCACTTCTTTTGGAACCGTGGCCCTTCTTCTTTCAGCAACATCCACTAACCCTTCTGGCGCTTTTACCCCTGTTTCCACACCTGGACCAGGACTGGGACGTAGAATTTCACTCGTTGATGGCGGCATAGCTTCTATCAGTATAGCCTAAAATTCCCTCTCTACCATATATTGGGCTACGCCCACCAAATAGTCCACCGCCTCTTTATTTTTACACTCAGAATACAACTCCCTGGCAATTTCTTGGGCTTTCCTGGCATACTGCACTGATATATCCATAGAATAAGCCAGTGATCCAGTTTCTTTTATGGCCAATTTGGCCTTTTCTACCTCGTCCACTTCGGCTGACTGCTTTCCCCATACCGCCATGATTGCTTCTTTTTGCTCAGGATTTGATCTTTCCAAAGTCCTGAGGACCAGTAGCGTTCTTTTACCTTGAAGCAGGTCCGAGTTATCTGATTTTCCTGTTTTTTCACTATCGCCAAATACTCCCAGTACGTCATCTTGTAGTTGAAAGGCTACTCCTGCCTCCATTGAATAGCGACTTAATATTCCCAAGACTGTTTGATTGCATCCTCCCAGTATCGCCCCAATATGCAGTGGATTTTCATAAGTGTAAATAGCTGTTTTGGCCTTGTGTAGAGCAATTACATCCTCCTCATTCCAATCACTATATTTTTCCAAATGCACATCAAAGGCCTGTCCATAAGCAGTTTTTACGATGCTGCTTAGCATATGGTCGGTAACCTCTCCTGATTTGGCAAGCCCAGTGTTAAGCATTAACCTAAACCCGTGAGTAAAAACCAGGTCACCTATATTTACAGCCATAGATTCGCCGTGGTGCAGGTCTCCCTCTCCAAAATAGACATGAGTGGTTGGTCTACCTCTTCTCACAGCATCCCTGTCCATAAAATCATCGTGTATCAATAGGCCTGTATGTACAAATTCCACCGCCGCCATGGCTTTGTATATTTTTTTATCAAACTCACTGTTTAGCAAAAAGGCCCAGTACACTAGTGAAGCCCGTAATCTCTTTGCAGGTCGCAGGTTGTGTTCTTTGGCATGAAGCAGCATTTTTCTTACTAAATCTTTTTGTCTTTGATTAAAACCAAAGTCAGCAGTAATAAGTTCGCTCCATTCTTTCTCTAAAATTGGGTCCATCAGGACCACAATTTCCTTTAGTTTCTCTTTTATATCCATTGCCAGTAGTTTACACTATTCTAATGCTCCAAAAGCTTTTCAGGCTCAGCCTTTTTCAACTTTCTGGTATCCTGGGTGTTGGAATTTTTTACCTACCATATCTTTTTTACTCCTCTAATCTTTACTTTGCCTTAGCCGGATTACTAGTAGCAACGTATCTAACCTACAAAGTAAATACCAGTTATATCAAAATCATAACTCACTTTGATACCACCCACCAACTTTCTGGCTATGCTCAAAAACTTTTAGGTCCCAAGGCCAAGACACTTTCAGCCCTTAATATGTTTATCCTCTCTCTTGGTGCCTTACTGGCACTAACCAGTATGACCCAAAAATTCCTAGCTTATATTTTTCCAAGTGTTTCACCATTATTACTTGGGCTTGGCTTATTAATTTTATTAACCATTCTATCTTTAGCCAAATCCAAGATCTTAACTAATTTTTTTCAGTTGTTACCTATTTTGTTTCTTATAGTCCCACTTGTTTTAGTGGCAAATTCTCTTAAAACCAACTTTTTGCCACCACTAGCTCCAAGCTCCTACAATCTAAATTTCTTTGGTTGGACTATGTTTGCTCTCTCAGGTTTTACCGTCTTGCCAGAAATGTGGACTATGCTAAACAAAAGACTTAATTCTATAAAAGTTCTACGCAAGTCCTCCTTTTTGGGATTAATCCTGGCCGCCCTAACTTATGCCATTTTTGTCTTTACCATTATTGCCCTTTCCGGTATTCATCTAAGCCCCGATTCGGTTCAGGGACTTCTGGACAACAAACATCACTCACTGGCCATACTAGTCTCTGTTTTTGGCATTTTAACTACTGTAAAAGCCAGTCTAAATTTTTTAGAAATCATCCACGATATTTCTTTTTATGACCTTTCCCTTCATGCCAAAACTGCCAGTTTTCTGCCCATTTTCTTTTTAATTTTTAGTCTAATCCTAGCCCGAAGTGAACAATCTGGTTATTTTCATCCCTTGGCCACCCTTTCGGTATTTATAACCATTTGCCTAATTTTTCTTATGCGCCTGCGTCTTGGGCCTACTCCCATCCATAAAAAAATTATAATGCTAGCTATCACTAGCCTGTTTTTGTACTCAACCACTCGCTCCATTTTCTAATTTTGCCAAAAAAAAGCCCGCCAGCAACAAGTGCTAGCGGGCTACCAAGGACTATTAGCCCCTGGCGTTAAGTTCGCGAGACTTGGCCACCTTCAACCCGTGGTTAAAAGTGGCTGTGCCTACGAACGCATCAACCATGAATCCATGCATTGTGTCCATCGTCTGCTTAGCCCTCGGATCATTAATTGCTCCATTCATAATCAAACTTACAACACCAAGTACGATCATAGATATGTATCTCTCCAAAACAGAATCAGGGCCACTCTCAGCTTTGGCAAAATCCGGATGACGAGTACTAATCCGAATAATTCCAAACTCTCTGTCCAATTCCCATGCGTTCTTACCCATCAGGGCTACATGTTCCACTTGAATGCCAAATCCTTCGTCACGAACAATCGTTCGGTGTTTGGCACCGGCCCCCACACTTACAACTGAAACCTTATTCGACTTTGGTTTTCCAGACTGGGAATTCTGGTCGTCCTGTCCCACTTTACGATTGTTCTCTCCAATTACTCCACCAGTTACGGCAGTAGAACCCTGAAGTTCACCAATTCGCCTATTTTTAGGAACTGGGCTGTGACCTTCACCAATTGAACCAGAAGAAAAAATCGATTGCAAAGCCTGCTTAATTTCAGATCCTTGAAGCATTTTTCGCAATTCCTGCAAAGCACTCATTGTGGCTTTGTTGTATCTTTCAGCATCAGACGTGCGCGAAGCCATTTCGTAGATGGCCTTGCCCTTGGTCTCCCACCATTTTTCAATGGCAACACAAAAGTCAATCAGCTCGGGCGATTGTTTAAACGACTTTCGATCAGTGCTCATCATGGCACAGCTGGTCGTAACTACACCTTCAAACACACCGCTACCCAACGCTTGAATTATCTCAGGTGTCAAAAGTCCTTTCCCTAGGTATTGAACGAATTTTCCCCAAGGAATGAGTGAGGCATTGTTTTGGGTGCCAACCGCCACCACTCGTCCACCCTTGATCCGATTTGTAAGAAACAATCGGAATTCAGCACATCCTGTACCATGACCTTCTGGAATACAAACCACCTCAAGAGGTTCCCCGGCATATGGTCTGGCAGTGAATTCATGCTTATTTTCTTTGCCAGAACGACTGACGATCCGCACACCAATTTTGGTTTTCTGTGCCTCCATATTCCGGCTAAACCGGGAAATAGTCTCGCCTTCAATTTCCTGTGGAGTAGGAACCATTTTGTCAACCACACCTAGACCGCTAAGCCGAACCATGGTGGTCCACCAAGTATTGTCTGCTGCAAATTCATTGCTTGGAAAATCCACTGGAAAACCTTGGCCACTAGCACTCATATGGTCAAGCTTGGCAGGATCAATGACCAGTTTAAAAAAAGCCTTGTTGCCTTTTTTCTTATCACGACTTACAAAATACATTTTGCCGTTTGGACCCAACTGAGACAAAGGTGCAAAAAAGCCAAGTCCAAACTGACCCAAGGTGCCTGAACCTAGTTCCTTGTCAGACTTGCCAATCATTTGCAGTTTATCTTGCAGTTTTTCAATAGAAACCCCCAATCCATCGTCAACAACCAAAAGGGTTCCATTCTTCATATCGATGGTTATTGAGATTCCCTTTGCTTCCGCGTCCAGGGCGTTTTGTACCATCTCGGAAATCACTGCCAGCAGACTTCCATAAGTATCAGAGATTAGGCGCAGAATCCCTTTTGAGTCAAAGCCTAGTTTCATACCGTACCTTGTCATTGTGGTCATTTTGTCTCCTTATTTGTGCACAATTCTGTGTGTTTCTTCGGACGTAAGTCCATTCAAGATATTGGAAAGAACGAATACCAGGCCAGCTCCAACCTTTTGACGCAGTTCCACCCTACTTTCAGCAGACCCTACATCAAACGGTCCCAAAGTTCTGGTTAACTCTTCCAACAGAGCTTTGATTTTAGCCCAGTTAGCGTTACCACTTACTGGCGCTAGCACTGCTTTTTCCACATTCTTCCAGCCCTTCTGAGCAATAAGCTCCTTTGCCAAGGCCATTTTTTCGGGTGTCAGCGCATGTTTACCCATAAGGACACGATAGATTGTGTCATTTCCATACCTAGACATAGAGCCATAATCCAGATCCTTTGCCAAATCAACCCCAGTAGTAGATCCAGTCACAAATGCCTTTGCCAAAGCCATAATAACAGGGTTTGGTACAAAGTCATTTGGATACACCTCATATTGCCAACACAGGTACAAAAGTCGAATCATGGTCTCGCCTTCAGGTGGTTTTCCATCTCCCATCCAGCGGCCCACAGTCTCAGGGACAACACCACACGTCTTACAGATTTGCTCAAATTGAACTCCTTTTTTTATGAGTTCGTGTAAGTGAACAGATATCCTATTTCCCATTACCTTTCCTCCCTATCCATAGATTGTTAAAGTTCCCTGTTTATACAGGTCAAAGATTATACTACAACTCAGCTTATAACAAAATACATTTACTATATCTAAGTACTAACTTATTAACTTACAATACATAATTCCAAATTATATTTATTATGTTATAATACTTTTCTAATGGGCATAATAGAAAATATACAACAAAGAATAGCAAACGCCGAGGCCAAAATTAAAGCTGCTGAAGCAACCAAAGCCAAATTGTTACAACAAGTCGAAAGAGAGGCATTGATAGAAGCGCTAAATGGTCTACCTAGAAGGGGTACTAGCCCTGCTGTCGATAAAGCTAGAACTGAGTTTGAACGAGAAATAGACAGACTTGACCAAGCTTTGGGTGGTCCAAAAAAACGACCAGAAGCAACTCCAGTCCAACCACGCCAGCCTGCCCTTCAGCCTAGGCGTACTACACGCGAAACTCCATTAGTCCCAGTTCAGCTTGAAGGCCTAGGTGCATCTTTAACCCCTATGGAAGCCAAACTGGTACGGCTCATCAAAGAACATCCAGCCAATGGTAAAGAAATTGCTCTATCTCTTTATGGCAATTCTGACTTGGAATCAGTCCATAGGGCTTACCAGGTTTTGGTTCGTTTCAAAAAGAAGCTGGATCTAGACCGTACTTGGGAAATATTAACACCAGGAAAAATTGCTAGTGGAAACGCTCTCAATCGCAGAATGGGACAGTCTGCTGACTACGTTTTAAGAAAAAGACCAATTCAAACTATTGGAAAACCAACCGAAAGAATGGTTTCTTCCTCAGAATTAACAATTGGGCCATTGAACCTAAAAGACTTGGAAACTCTAGCTGGTCTTACTAGTTATCTCCATGCTTCTTTGGTTTCCGAGTTAAGACAGCTGGGATTTGAAAAGGATAAATTAGACTATATTCCCAGTAAAGCCAGTCTAGATATTTTACAAGGCAGACTTGAAAAAATGTCTCCAGGACATCGCTTGCTAACTACCAAAGAAATTACCAAACAACGTGAAGTGCTGGCAGACAAATTAAGAGATATGCTCAATTCTAGCGATACAACTTGGTTACACCATGTACTTCAGCTACCTCAAGATCTAACAATATTACAAAATTTATTAGACAGCTTATCCAGTATGGATGAATTTTATAAAGGCAAGCAACTAGGCGGAGACTCAAACGGTGCCTGTCAGGGAATTATAGATCGGCTAACTAGACTCTTTGCTCCTAGTATTACCGAGATTCATGTTGATGGAAGCAATGGACTAATCGTTGCCACAACCCCAAGAGTAGCAACACCAACCCCTAGACAAGTAGAAACTGCAAGGGCCCCGGAGGTAAAACTAGCACCAGTTATCCCTCCTGTTGCTAGGGTTGCCCCAGCCCCAGTACCAATTGTCAAAGCAGATAAACAGGTCAGACCCGATAAAAAAGAACTAAAAAAGCAAGAACTTGATTCGGCAATTAATAGGTATCTAACCGACCTGAAGATAAAACTATCTGCTATAACAAGTCCTGAATCTAGTCCACTTGCTAATTATGTATTAAGAAAGCCATTGGAAAGTTATTTATCCAGTAGCCAGGTTTCCAAATTGACCAAGGAAATTGCCAATGTAATTAATGCAACTGATTTTGAGGCTTATGAAAAATACTTAAGACTAAATATCTCAAAAACACAGGAGAATACACATCGTATCCAGCTAGTTAAAATAAATTTCATCGGACTTGCCACTATTTTTATTTGCAAAAAACTAAAAAATGAAAGAATTGCTCACGAAGTTGGCTATGTCGAAGCCAGAGTAAAAGCCCTTTTGTCTACACTTGGCTAGCTTTCAGGTTAAAATAGGCTGTGATCTCACAAGTCGAAGAAATCAAATCCAAGATAGATATTATCGAGCTGATCACTAAGTACGTACCCAGTTTAAAAAAGCGTGGTCGCCACTGGACAGGTCTGTGTCCCTTTCACAATGAAAAATCACCCAGCTTTATAGTTTCTCCAGAACTGCAAATTTTTAAATGCTTTGGCTGTGGCAAAGGAGGGGACGCCTTCACTTTTTTGCAGGAATTTGAAAAAATGGAATTCAAAGAGGCCTTGGAATTTTTAGCCAAAAAAGCCGGAGTAGTTTTGCAAAAATCTGATCATTCCACCCAAGAAGAGAGTAAAAAAAATGTTTTAATATCTCTAAATACTACTCTGGCTAAATTTTATAATCATCTACTTTTAAATCACCCAGTGGGCCAGGAGGCCTTGTCTTATTTGCAGGGCAGGGGAATAAGCCTCGCTACTATCAAAGAATTCCAACTAGGTTTTTCACCCAAAGACTCTTCATCCTCATCTGGATATCTATTAAAACAGGGTTTTGCGCAGGCCGATTTAATTGCCTCTGGTACCTTTAGTCCCAGTAGCTACAGTTCCACTCCCTACGATCGCTTTAATAGCCGGTTGATTTTTCCTCTTGCTGATTCCCAAGGTAGAATTCTAGGTTTTGCTGGGCGCATTTTGCCCACTACTGACCCAAAAACTCATGCCAAATATATCAATTCCCCCGAAACTCCCCTGTATCACAAAAGTCATACTGTTTTTGGACTTCATTTAGCAAAAGAAGCCATAAGATCCAAAAAATATGTTATTGTCACCGAAGGTGAGTTTGACATGATTAGCCCTTATCAAGCCGGTTTTAAAAACATTATCGCCATAAAAGGAACAGCTTTTACCAAAGAGCAATTGCAATTATTAAAGCGCTATACCGATACGATTATTCTAGCCCTTGATGCCGATTTTGCCGGCTCCCAAGCCTCGCTTCGCAGTATCACTTTGGCAGGAGAACAAGATTTTGATATCAAAGTCCTACGCCTTGGTGATAAATATAAAGACCCGGACGAAGCCATCAAATCCGACCCAACTTATTTTGAAAACCAACTTCAAAAAGCCCAGCCCGTCTGGGATTTTATTATCGAAACCATGGCAGCATTGCACGATACTTTCTCGCCACTTGGGCGTAAAAAGTTTATTGAAGCCACACTGCCCTTTATTATCGATATAAAAAACGAAGTTATTAAACGAGACTATTTACAAAAAATTGCCTACGAATTGTCTACTGATTTAGCCTCTGTTCAAGAAGAAGCCAAAAAAATCTCTCACCCAAGTCAATCAACCCCAGTTGCTATAAAGCCCAAGACTAGCCAGTCTGTAGAAAAAGAACGCCAGCTTATTACCTTGATCTTATCTACCAAGTCACCCTCCTCTGTTGTCAAAAAAGTTGCTAAACAAATTCCAAATCTAAAAGATGAAATTTTACAAAAGATTTGGTTACAGCTACCCAATTTTACTGATGCTTCTGCTTTTCAAAATCAAATAGAAGCCGAATTACAACCCCTATTTCAAGAGCTTTTTTTAAGGGCCCAAGCACTAGAGTTTGAATCCGAAACCAAGGCCCAAGAAATTCATTCTCTGCAAAATTTAATTTTAATTCAAAACTTAAAACAACAGCTATCGGATCTCTCCAAAGAAATTGCGCGCCTGGAAAGCCGGGGAGAGGACACTCCTATTTTAGAAGACCAATACAACCAAGTGGCCAAAAGACTTGCTAAACTTCAATCCATGGTGTAAACTGGCCACATGTCACAAGCGCTTGACCTGAGCAAGCTCAAACAGCGCCTCCTTGCCTTAGGCAAAAAACAGGGGTATTTAACGCACGACGAAATTCTAGAAATCATCCCATCTCCAGAAAACCACATTGCCGAAGTAGATACAATTTTTGATTACTTACTTGATCGTGGTATTGACCTGTACGACAAAGTAGACACTAAAGAAGTATTGGGTAATCTTAGTAAAAACCGTGATTCCAGTGCCGAGCTACTAGGTCTTCTCAATCCCAAAGGTAGTGTCGATAGCGTTAGAATGTACCTAAAAGAAATTGGCAAAGTTGATCTCTTAAAGTTCGAACAAGAAGTAGAATACGCCAAAGAAATTGAAAAAGGTTCAGGCAAAGCACGCGAAAAACTAATCAATGCCAATCTTAGATTAGTCGTATCTATAGCCAAAAAATATATTGGTCGTGGTTTAACATTTTTGGATTTAGTTCAAGAGGGTAATCAGGGTCTAATGCGGGCCGTAGAAAAATTTGATTGGCGACGAGGATTCAAGTTTAGTACATATGCCACCTGGTGGATTCGCCAAGCAATAACCAGAGCCATTGCCGACCAGGCCAAAACTATTCGTATTCCAGTCCACATGGTCGAGACTATCAACAAGGTTTACAAAGCCACTCGTGCCCTAACCCAACGCTTGGGTCGTGAACCCACCATCGAAGAAATTGCTGCCGAAGTGGTTATGGAAATTGAAAAAGTTGAAGAAATTTATCGCATTTCCCAAGACACTACTTCCCTAGCTACCCCAGTGGGCGACGACGAAGACTCCTTTTTGGGAGACTTTATCGAAGACACCACCCAGCTTTCCCCTTACGAAGAAACCAGTCAAGAACTATTACGCGAATCCATCGAAGAAGTTCTAGATAGTCTTGATGAACGCGAATCCAAAGTACTCTCACTTAGATTTGGCCTGCGTGGTGAAACACCCAAAACCCTTGAAGAAGTAGGCAAAATATTTAATGTAACTCGCGAACGCATTCGTCAAATCGAGGCCAAGGCTTTACGCAAGTTACGCCACCCCAGTAGGCGCAAAAAACTTCAAGACTATTTAGGCTAATATAAATATATGCTGCAAAGCCACACTGCATCTCTGCTTGTTATTCTCGCAACTTCCAGTGTTCTATTTTATAAATCATCTTTTTTAAAAAACCGGAGATTTTTAAAACTAAATCTCCACCAAATTCTTTATCTCTTTGTTTTACCCAGCATCTCCTCGGTTCTAATTCTATCTTATGCCCTAGATATTACTAAATTCCCCAAATCCGGCTGGGGTATTCTGCCCGACACCATGCTTCTCAACGTTATTTTTCTGTCCATGCTCTTTGTCTTTGCTGGCAAAGCCGTCCATACCGTAACCAAAGCTCTCCATGATGCCGGGCTAAGGGATGACAAAACCCAGGCTGGCCATCTCAATCATTTTTTGCATACCACTTTTTCTCATAATTTTATCCTGGGCGGCTTAATTCTTTTAGGTACCAGTTTGGTGCTATTAGAAATTAATCACATCACTGATCCAGCTTACAAAGGAAGTCTCATGCCCATTGCCCGTGGACTTCTTATGGGGCTGGCCATGGTTGGTTCCATGGTGGTATATGTTCGTCCTGAACAAAAAGGCGAGGTGGGACTTGGCAAATGGTCTGATTTGAAAACAGTATTTGCCATTAGTTGGGTGGCCTTTATAATCTTGGTGTCTCTAACTGGGCTAGTAGACATACCCCTGCGACAGTATCAATTTCTACTTCCTACAATTTCTGGCCTAGCTGTCATAAATGGACTAAATATTCTGCTCTCACTTCGAAATAAAATTAAAAAAAACAGACTACAAAGCTAGGGGAGTTTCTTCTAATTCCAATCTAGTTATCTCACCTTGGTCTAACTCAACAAAGTTTTTTGTTGCAATTAGTACTGCCATTTCGGCTGGTTTTTTGTGAGTCACTGCTAGTATGGTATCGTCTTTATCATGGTCATATCTCAGTTCATCCAAAAACAAATTTATCCTAGATTTTAATTTCGCCAGATCTTCCTTTGTTGTTTTTGGTCCCAAAAGTCTAGACACACTTACTGGAATGTCACTTTCTTCCTTTTCAGCTAATATTGCCGAAAGAGTCTGGTCGCACCGCAAAGCCGGGGAGCAGTAACAGAAATCTACTTTTTCATTTTTTAGTTTTAATGCCAGTTGTCTGGCTTCAATTATCCCCACTTCAGTTAGACCCTGCTTGTTATCTTCAATCCCCAAGTCCAAATTTGACTGCCCATGTGTCACGATAATTAGCTTCATTGCCTATGTTACCATATTATATTTTTCTTCCTAGTCCGAAATCGCCATTTTTGCTATAATGCCTCTACATTCGCCCTTAGCTCAACGGTAGAGCAACCCGCTGTTAACGGGAAGGTTTTTGGTTCGAATCCAGAAGGGCGAGCAGAACGGAACAATCAGGCTGTAAGGCTTTATAATACTTGGAAACATCCAGCAGACTTGAGTGTTCGAAAATCTCTTTTTGATTTTCATAGATTTCTGGCAGTTTCGAACTATTTGTTTTGGTAACCAAGTCTTTTAGTAGAGCAAAGTCAGGGGACAGCCTGAAGGTCATGGTTTCTTGGCCAAGTTCTAGCTTTTCAAATACCAATCTCATTAACGATCTCCGTTTGGTCATGTCACCCTTTAGATATTCCTCTTTTCCAATTTGTGCAAAATCAAAAAGCTCAACCCTTCTATTGTGCCCAATATTTTTAGCACTAGTATGTTTAGCTATTTCTTCGTCAACAGCTTTTAGCTGTTCTGAAAACTCCTTAAATTTCTCATCATGATATGCCTGTGTAATACGCCCATCAAGTTTATCTACATAAAGACCATCCATTCTCTTTGTAATTACTTGCCTATCTTTTTCCAGTTCTCCAGTAGAGGCAATATAAAAATCACTCTCAGATTGCCCAGCTTCTTTAAGTGCCTTTGAAAGCCAGGCCATTAATCTTGGATTTTCAATTTTAAGTCCCTCCAATTCTTCCACAAGTCTTGTTTCCAACACTTCCTCTCGTATCCATCTGTTAATACTGCAGCTTCTATAGTGATTGCAATGTCCATACACAAAAGTCTTTTGTTCTTCCCAAGTTATCATACCTCCACATTCTGAACAGGTAAAAAGCCCTTTAAACAAAAACATATGCTTACGGTAGTATGGAGTAGTTCTGGATACTAATTTTTTCCCAACCTTACTAAAAGTCTCAAAGTCTATTAGTGGCTCATGTTTTCCAGGAGATTCAACACCGTTCCATACATTCTTTCCAATATAAAATGGATCAGTGAGTAAACTATGTATACGGCTTTTGTGAACCTTTCCACCCTTGCTACTCCTAAGTCCCATGGCGTGCATTTCGGTAGTAAGCTTTTGTAGCGAGTAGTCTCCAGTTGCATACAGCTCAAACATTTTTATTACCAGCTGTCCCATCTGCTCATCTACTACGTGTATCTTATGACCTTTTTCGCCAATAGTTTTGTAGCCATAAGGGGGAGTACTGGGTAGCCATCCTTGTCTTAGCTTTTCTTTTTGCCCTTTTTTTACTTCTTCACTCAAGTTGTCCAAGTAATATTGCGCTGTAGTTACTTTAATACCCCATATAAACTTGTCATTAGATTTGGAATTGCGACTTAGCACAAAGTTTTCTTTTACAAAATGCACCTGCTTTTCGTCATCGTCTTCTATCCAACTATTCACTGCCACTGCATCTTTCATATTGCGGGTTAGTCGGTCAGTTTTCTCCACAACCAGAACTTTAATCTTGTGTTCTTTTAGATAATCTAGCATTTGTAAAAACATCTTGCGTTGTTTACCTCCGCCAGCAGATTCTGAAAGGGAAAATATCTTGGCAATACCAAAACCCCTTGCTTCTGCGTATTCGGTAAGCAGTTTTTCCTGTGAGGGTAGAGAATATCCGCTATCCTCTTGGTCCTTAGAACTAACTCTACAAAAAAGTACAGCTTTCATAGTCATTTATCTAGTATAACCCTATTGTTAACAAATGTTAAGTTATTTGTGCTCATAAAGATATTTTTCAAGCCTTACTTCATTTAAATCGCCAACAACAGATTTTAGTTTCAAAAATCGTGCGTATCTTCTGGTGGGCCTACCTCTGTAAAATCGCTTTTTTATCTTACCTTCCATCTCATCTGCTTTCATGGATAAATTCAGTACAGAGTAGGGAAAGTTTCGGAAAGTAGGATTTTCCAATCTAGACTGATAAGTAAGGTTATAGCAGTGTCGACAGGCAAAATAGTCTTGTCCTTGGTAAAGCTTTGCAACTTTTCGATTGCAAGCAACTCCATTTTTTACTGCAGAGCACTCAAACCAGTACCTCTTTCCACCAAAGAAGCACTTTGTACTTACTATTGGTACTTTGTAGTCAAATTTATCCACCATTCCCGAGTCGCGTCTGGTCATCTGGTAGTTAAGATTAGCCCAGGAAGATTCATTGTCAATGTTTACTGCAATTCCAATACTCCCTGTTTTTTCTCCATTACGACTCCAAGTCATTGTTCCCGAAATACAGCCGCCGACCAAATATTTCTTCTGCTTAAGCCAATAGATGCTAACAGATTTAACAGAGTCAGCAACTAGTCTACCTGAGTAACTATACCTTCCCATAAACTTCTACTTTATCGAAACAATTAAAGATAAAGTTACTTTTTATATCTACTTTCCTTATAGGTACAGTATAGTAACTATAAAGAGTCACTATATAGAGACTCTTTAATAGTAAGTATGGTGAGTTAGAACGGTTGTACTTCATCTGGAATTACAATATCTGATAAATCTTCTGTTTTGATTCCTTCACTTTTTAGTGATTCTTGCTTGTCCCTGGCAAATTTAAAAGCGTTATAAATCTTCATCTGCACCAAATTGTAGATTTCTATGTTGTCTATAAACACCAGCTCCTTCCATTTGCCATGCGACAGAAAACAGGGAGGTTGAATCCAAACATAATCCTGAAACATCTCGTGTAACTTTTTTGATTTCAAAACTTTCCAGGCATGCTCCTCCCAATAGTCAAAAAGTATTACAGTTGCCTGAGCAATTACAGTGCTGGAGGAAAGCAGTTTAATTTTTATTTTTATATCATGGGCTTCTATTACTCTATTCATATACATTTAATGTCAAAATTGTTTTCTTTAGTTCAGAAAAACAGTAATCATTGCGAATTGCGACCTTTTGACCAAGGTCTAAACTGGTAAAGAGGACAGTCTTTAAGACAGCAATCGATTTTCTTTTGTCCACCCATGCAGTCATAGCACTTTGCTTTTACTGCTTCTTCTAGTTCTCGGTGGCTTTTTATAATCGAATATTTTGATTCAGATTTTAGTTTTTTCATTGTGTTTTAACCTTGTTTAAGATTGAAAAATAGGAAACTAGAAAGTTAGCCAGTCGGTTGACGGTGGGGTAGTCCAGTTTAAGTTGAAACTCTTCAGCTAAAATTACCCAAAGTTCGTCAACCAGTTGTTTGCTAACCATTCAGGTTTTCCATTCGGGAAATTAATAACTTTCGACCCTCGCTAAACTGGAGTGGCTCGACTCTCGTTTCTCTCTTCCAGTAAGCTTCAACCAGTTGGTCTAGTCCCTCATCACGTCTGAATACAAAGACCACTCTTCTCCCAGTAGAGGTCTCTATATTGTCGACAGGGTAGGAAAGTGAAATCACAGTGGCCAGGGCAAGGTCTGGTGTAGTGAAGTATTCATAGTTGTTCATATAGCTTGTTTTAATTGTTAACAAGCTAATCTATCTAGATATCGTGCTTATGTAGGGAATGTAATCAAGGTGAAATACTTATTTCAGCTTTACGGTATTTCGCCTTAGATTTCTTATAATTTTTTTATAGTTTGAGTTGTACATTGCCCTAACTTCATCGTCAGAGAACGCTTTTCCGTATTTATCTGTTAAAAGATCTGCAATTTTAGAATAACTACATTTGGGAATCATCGATCTCATTGAGCCTATGAATTTATACACCTCAAGATTAGGTATGTTTATGTTTGGAGTTAGTTTTCCATTCTTATTATTTGTTAGCAAAATACACTTAATATCTTTCCAATTTTTGTCAATAAATTTCTTAAATTGAGTTTTGGTAATTAAGTAATTTATCCTTATGCACACATTACCCAGGGTTGTTATGCCCAATGGACTAATCTTAACTTCATCTTCACTAAAAGTAATAGGTCCGTCTTTGTAAACTATTCCTGGAAGGAATAGCATTATCCCAGTATAAATAAAACTTAATAGTGGGGGATTCCAGAATATGGAGTTAACATCATACTCTTTTGAAAAATCTTTTAATAATCGTAAAGCTGACTCGCTTGCAATTATTCCTTCTTTTAAAACTGCTTGTCTTAATTGTTCTTTCAACACAGCTTCTGGACCATTTTCCTTCCATAATTTTAAGCTTTTTACATTATCAATTTTAATTCCAGTATCCGTCCTCACTTTATTTACTCTTTTTTCAAAATAGACATCATCTTCTAACAGTGAAATAAAATCTGTAATCCGATCTTTTTGCTTATTAGAGGGGTCATTTGTTTGGCCAATATCGATGAACTTATATAAAATTTTCATGTAGAATATGTTAACAAATGTTAAGTTACTAAACAATAATGCCTAGAAAAAAGAAAAACCCAGAACTACTCACCCTAAAAGAAGCTTGCGAACTATTAAAGGTTCACCCAAACACGCTTAGGCAGTGGGATAAAAAAGGGGTGCTTAAGGCTGTTAGATTTGGAATCAGAAAGGACAGGAGATACTTACTTGTAGACCTAAAAAAATTTATAGCAAAGACATGAAGCATCTGAACACTTTATTTAAAGCATTTTTAGCTTTAATAGTGTTCATGTCATATTTTCTTATATTTAGTAAGACATCCTTTGCACGTTCGGGGTGTTGTTCTTATCATGGCGGAGTTTGTGGTTGTGGATGCTGTGATGGGACTCCTCTGTCTGATACCTGTGCTCCCTATTACCCGAGTTGTGTCACTGAAAATAGTTACGAATACACACCAATCAATAACTATGAGTTCCCCCAGATGAATGCCACATGGGAGTGGACACCAAGGCAAGATAAAGCCTTTGATATTAAAATATCACTGGCAGATCCGATTCCTTCGCAGTACAGCGCCACCCTAAACAAGTGTAAGGGGTGTGACCCTGGCCCTAAGGCTGACTTTTACAGTAATACTTTTTATTTTAGTAACATCAAAACTGGTAAATACTATCTAAATGTAAAAAAAGAAATTAGCGGCTACTGGTCAACGGTTACATATTTTGATATTGAGTTACCCAAGTGGACTCCACCTGTTATTCCGACCGCAGTACCCATTGTAAACTACTACCAAGATAGTAATGACACAACTTCCGCAAAAGAAGAACCGATTACAGACAACACAATATCAAATTTGATTTTCGCAAGTCTAGCTATTGCAGGAGTCGTATGGATTTACAACAAAAAACAAGGCTAAGAGTATAATCCTTGTATATGAACAAACTAATTCTAGTCTTGGGGTTAGTTATTGCCTTCTTTTCTCTTTCAGTAAAGGAGTCCTATGCCCTAACGCGGGTTAGGGGATACACAAGGCGAAGTACTGGAACGTATGTAATGCCTCACTTTAAAACTAATACAAATACCTACAAGTTCGACAACTGGTCAAGCAAGGGTAATGTAAACCCATTCACGGGTAAAAAAGGTTATAAGAGTTGGTACTAATGACTCTAAAACCAAGACGGTTTGTAAAGAGTCTTCTATTTGTAATAGGGATATCATTACTATTTTTCGGTATTAGACTTTTATTAGAAAATAGTAAAACTAAGGTTGAAAAAAATGAAAGCGCTTATACGAATAATGTTGGTTGTACAAGGACAACAAGGCTAGACAATAAACCCCAATACGATAGAGCGTTAAGCTTAATACAACAAAGGATAGAAGAACATAATAATGGATATAAATCAAAAGATGATCAAAGTTATTTTAAATATTTTACTCCAGAACTAGTCAACTGTGTAAAAATTATAGATGAAGACCCTGAGAAGCGAGATGATTTTGAAGGTTACTTTGTGTTGAATAGTAAAGAAATTAAACCTGACTATTACCCAATAATAGTTAACTCTAAGTATCTGGAGTCTGACGATATTGGAATTGTGCTCCTTTTGTCTCACGAATTAACCCATGTTCAACAATACATAGATGCCAACAATAATAAAAAGAAAATCTCTTGTTTGGATAATGAAGCAAATGCCTTTATGGCAACAAGGATATTTTATATTTATGGTTTAAACTTTCAGGAGACTGCTATCGTAGAAGACAGGATTAAAAAAATCAGAAGTGTAAGTAGTGCGGATAATAACACTGAATCGGTAGGATTACTCCAAAAGTATGTTTATTCATCGTTCAGTACTCCATTTGTCATGGTAGATTTAGTACAAAAGTTAGTCCGTGAATCAAAATGTCAAAAGGTGGAGAATTCAGATGATCTCCGCATTTGTCTTAATTTAGACATTCATAAGCAATTAACGGATTTGTTAAAAGAAGACAGTTTTTATAAGAAACAGTGTGGACTTTAAATGCAGAGTTTAAATTCACTAATTTATTAATGGTTAACAGTTATAAAATAAATGACAAAAACTGATAATTATTCTAAGCATCCACTTACAGACAAACTTCTTGAAGAAGTAATCGGTTTGATACTTCACTATGGCAACGTAAGTGCATCTATGCTTCAAGAAAACCTTAAGCTAGGCTATGCAAGGTCGTCCAAGTTAATAGATGAATTGGAGGAGATAGGATTAATAGGACCCAATGATGGAATGGCCCATCCAAGAAAAGTCTTTTTAAACACCAGTCTTTCTGCTAAGGTAAATATGGCTGTTTATGTAAAATATAGACGGGAAAAAGGTGTTAATTTATTGATGGACAAAATTGAAAACACAGCTATTAAGTCTTCTACTTGGCTACCAAACTTTCTAACTGAAAAGTATGGTATAAACCTGAAACTAGTTTCACTTACTGCATGATAGTTCTTGAGTTTCTATACTTTTATATACATCAAATAAACAGAATTACATCAAAAATACTTACACCAAAAGACGAAGCTTCCTTATTTAAATACATGGTTCCAAGACTTATTGCTAAGAGTGTATCTAAGCTTTTTGACAAGTCTGACGAGCACCTCCTTGAGCTATTTGGGTTGGAATATAACAATTCGGAAGTGGAATATTCAAGAAGTGAGGTTCTTTTTTTACCACCAGATGAAAACAAACCAAGCTTATTTAATTCTTTGCTACTTAGAATTACTAGTGTAATAAATGAACAGCTTGGAATAACGAACGAAGTTATTATTGAAATGACTCCCAAGCTCGGCAGTTGTGTAATTAGCCAAATGGATGATTTTCAAAGTGGAGGAAATATTGAAATATTAATATATAATATTAATATCCCCAAAGGATAGATTAAATTTACTTTTGAGTTGGTTTAATAATCACTAGCCACTTTACTTGACATACCTGCAAAAGTATTGGGTGGTGCATTTGATTTGTGAATTCTCTTTGTCTTGGGCATCATCACCCTATGGTAAACTTCTTTATCAATGTCAAAGATAAAAGGCTCGATAACTTTAAATAATATAATTGTTTCACCTTATTTGCTTTCTCAAGGTAGTAAATTAGTAACCGATTGGAATAGTTATCGAGTAGTAAATTCTGAAGAGTTGAATTCTTTCCTATTGAACAAAAGAGAGAATGTAACTCCAAATTCTAATGGATCAGTGATTAAAACTATTGCTGGGGCTGGTTCGGTTGGGGGATTACAGGCGGTTTCCACTCAGGGTTATTACTAACAAAAATAAAACTACTATCCTCAATTGTTTTCACTTGGGGATTACCTGAATCATTTAGCAGCATAATCTTTCGAATCAATAATTCCCATATAAGTCCACTCAGCTCATTTATTTTTTTTGTATCTAGGTGATTTTTATCTTTTTTTGAAAAATGTTCAGCCATATCTTCAATAAAACCTGATTTACCGAGCGGAGTATTTCGTAGGTCATCTATACTTATTAGCCGACCATGGGACAATGTTATTGTCGGATCAGTAAAAATTGAGAAGTCTTCATACTTTAATTCCGAGTATTTGTTTTTTTTTCGATTTAAGATTTTTTCAGCAATATCTTTAGAAAGCCCTAGCTCATTTTTAGCACTTGTAAATATATCGTAATTGTATTGTCTTAAAAATGTTAAGTATTTTTCATTTTTTGCACTGAATATCGAGTTTGATTTATCAAACAATTCTTTCACTGCGTTGTAAATAAGATAACTTGGCTTGGAAAACTTCATCCCTTTGTTGTCAGTCAAGATAAGTTGAGGGTCAATAGGTCCAAGTTCTGCGTTGTCGCATAACAAAATTTTATCTGAACCTAATGAAACCATTGTTGCTGCACTTTTGGCTAATTTAGGCACTATTACTCTAAATTCATTCAAAGACGATTTGCTTGCATAGGTTTTACAAACATTAATAATTCTTTCAGCCGAAATCGCATATCCTCCACCTGTATTTAAAATTAAATCCAAACCTTGGTGTGCATTAGGTATTCTCAGCAAATCTTCTATTTGGAGTGAATCATTATCGTTTATGAACGAAGAGGGAGAATCGCTTGAAGCTGCAAAATAGGCGATAGTTCTTCTGTTTGTAATTGTTTGTATTTTTGCGATAATTTCTTTGCATCTGTTCACTGACTGTTCGTATTTTCCTGAAACGCTGAGCTCTTGAGTGACTTTTAGTTGTATTGGTTCAGAACTTATTACTGGCACAAACCTATTGTATCACTGGGAAATTATTTGTAGTAAAAAAGTTTTGACACTGACAATAATCAATTTACCATTTTTATTTACCTAATATCCGCACACAGGAGTTCTTATTGATTTCAAGACGGGGGAGCTCAATTTGACTTCATCATGAAATCATTCTATACATAAAGGAGACCACCTTTAGATATTTACCTATCTGTATATGAATATGTTAAGACTTTTTGCCCTTATAACTCTTGCTTTTCTTTTGTCTCCAAGGTCAGCTTTGGCCACAACAATAGAAACACTTCAAGTCTCCAGCCTTACGCCAGCATTGGTAACTTCCAGCACTACCTTGGGGACAGGAATAACTTATATGATAGAGGCGAAGGGAACCTATACATTTTCCTCTGGAAATAGACTTGCTGATGCCGAGTTCTGGTACAACCCAGATACGTCAACCTGGTATGAATCAATTGATGTAGGTAATAGTCAATATAATTTAGATTTAATTGTAAATGGTGTAGCCCAGGATTGGCTTGGGTCAACAGATGGAATAAACTATTACCCCCATACATTCAGCCCTGATCACACTTACCGACTTTTTATTCAAGGGGAAGGTAATCCAGTATCATTTTATATATACGACAGTAGTTACGACTGGAATGAGGGTGGTTTAACAGTAACTTTATCAAGTATTAATCCAAGCCCCACACCAACCTCAATTCTCACACCCACTCCTACACCAACAGAAACACCGATCCCAACACCAACTCTTGCTCCCACAGCCACCCCAACTCCTGTATTAGTTGGTCCTCCAACAAACAAAGACCAATGCAAAAAAGACGGTTGGAGAACTTTTAATAATCCAACCTTCAAGAACCAAGGAGATTGTGTAAGCTATCTTGAAAAACATGAAAAGGGTGAGAACAAGAGCCGAGGCGATAATTTGTGCAAGAAAGAGCCCAGAGGTGAAAGGCAAGATAAGACGGGCAATAGGTAAAGCTGATTGCTAGTTTAAAAAAATAGGACTAGTTTACTCCAAACCTTATCACTGGGTGGACAAAAAGAAATTCTATATTGCTTGAAGCAATCCAATTAATTTAGAATTGACAAAAACCCTTTGTCTTTTAATTATCCCCAGATCATCAATTATTTTATGTTTTGATAGGGATTGTAAATATCTATCACAACTGGGTCTGGGTAAACCAGTGTATTTATTAAGAATTGAACTTGTAATGTATGGTTTTATAAAAGTATGTTCTAGTACTTTTAATAACCCAATATTAGCTCTTTCATTTTCTATAATTCTTTTACTTTCTTTATATTGATTATCAATCGTCAAAGAAATTTTTAAAGATAAATTTGCTTGGTACTCTAGGCCTTCAAGGAAAAATATAAACCAGTCATACCAACTTTCATTCTTATCAACCTGATTAAGGGCATTAATGTAATCAGACTTGTTTTTTTCAAAATATCCACTTGGGTACAAAATAGGCCATTCTAAAAGACCTCTACTTATTAAGAAAAGTGATATTAATAACCTGCCTGTTCGACCATTACCATCATCAAAAGGATGGATAGCTTCAAATCTGTGATGAATAATTCCACATGCGATCAGTGGATGTAAGTCTTTATTGTTTTTCATAAAGTCATCAAGCTTATCCATAAGTGATGAGACATGCTCTGGAGCTGGTGGTAGATACCTTGCTTTATCCATGCTGGTACCAAGTGGCCCCACCCATACTTGATCCCTTCTATATTCACCTGGATGTTTGTCTTTCCCCCTTACTCCACTCATAAGCCTTTTGTGTATTTCTCTGATTAGAAGATGACTGATCTTGTTATTAGTTTTATTCAAAATATCCAACCCAGTTAACATAGCTTCTTCATAGTTTCTGATCTCAATAGCTTCATTTTTTTCTTCGAAAGTCTGTTCTGTTATGTCTATCTTGTACACATCCACTATTGATGCTTGTGTACCCTCTAGCTGTGAACTCGCCTCAGCCTCCTTAGCTAGAATTGGTCTCATTAGTAAATTTGGATTCAAAAGCAGGTGCGACATTTGATTTAGGCTTCCTATCGCACCATGCGTCACTGCAAGCTGGTTCGCTAGCTTTTGATCATAGATACTAGAAACATCTGGAATAAAGTTTTGTTTTAGAAGTGACGTCATCTCATCAAATATCCCACATTGTGAGGAGATTGTCAATAGATCTCCTCACTGTTGAGGATGTCTATAATTAGCTCCTCAGAAATGAGGAACTGTGATGCAATCAAATCTCATTTATTTATAGAACATGACATTAAAAGCGAGTCACTGTTCCAAACCCGTACCACTCATCGAGCATATATTACACTACCCGAACTTTGATATATTTTTTTTATGAGTGAGTACTATCCAAACTATGTTCCCACAAAAACATATTTACTCGTAGGTCAAAAAGCTATTGTCGTAAATAATCAAAAACAAATTTTAGTTTTACAAAGATCCCAAAAGTCTGGATGAGGTGGTAAATGGTCCCTTCCTGGTGGGGGACTTGAAAATAAAGAAGAACCATACTCTGCTATTGCCAGAGAAATCCAAGAAGAGACTCAAATGTCGGTTACAGATATAAAACCATTTTCCCTGCGCACTTACACCTCAGAAGACAATGATTTTATTCTGATTATCGGTTATCAGTGTCAAACCAAAGATCAATTAATTACATTAAACTGGGAACACGATAACTATAAGTGGCTAGAAAAAGAAGATGCCCTAAGCCAAGATCTAACCGAAGACGCTAGATTCTTTGTCGAGCAGTTTAATTTGGAATAGTGCTAAGCCCGCACCACGATTCGAGCAAGCTAAATATATCCTAAATATACATAATATATCCTTATGTGCTAAGGTTAAATAGAGATTGTTTTTACTCACATTATTTAAACTTTATCTATTCTGTATACTTTAAATAGATTCCTATGCTTAAAGTAATTTTATTTACTCTACAAAAAGTAAAAGCCAGTAGTCCGTCGATTTTTTATAGTTTTATTTTTCTTTCAGTTTTCTATTCCATTCTCTCTTTTGTAACCACCCTAATATTCAAAGAAATTATCGATACTGCCAACGGCAGTAAAACAATTCTTCATTTTAGTCTTTGGGGGATATTATTTTTCCAAGCCGTATTTCAAATATTTTCCAGTTTAGTATCTGGTATAAGGGATTATTTATTACCAATCCTCAAAAAACGGGTCAGTCTTCTTTTTTTAAGCGAGCTAATAGATAAAACCTCTCACCTAGATGTCGCCAGCTTAGAGAACCCCAAGACTGTTGGAGTTATTAGTCGTGCCTATAGCCGAATCCACTTTCAATTTGAGTATTTTTTTAGGAACATAGTCCAGCTTTTAACTTCTTTTCTAGAAATAATGCTTGCGTTGATTATTTTTCTATTTGCATCACCAATTGGCGCTTTATTGTTACTTTTAGCCAATATTGTAAGTACTAGTTTTAAAGCGTATTTGGGAGGAACCAACTTCAATATTTACAAAGCTGACTATGAAACCAGATTGAGGTTTGGTTATGCCACCGACTTGTTAAATCAAAGAGAAACACTATTGGAATTAAAACTTTTCCAAAATTTTAGTTACATCAAAAAGAAAATATTGGATATTTACAATGGCTTCATTAGCAAAGAAATCAATCTAGAGAAACGTAACCAAACTATCGGCATATTTATCAACTTTCTGCCGATTATTGCCAGTTTTATCTTTACCTTAATTCTGGCAAGACAATTACAAAATAGTCAAATCTCTGTCGGTACATTTGTTTTTATGTTTACCAATATGCTTATTTTTTCTGGTAGTTTGTCCAGATTTAGTCACACAATTGTAAGTCTTGTGGGTGAATCAAATTCAATTAAAGATATTCTTGAATTTTACGATCTTAAACCTAGATTAATTTATCAACAAGTTGCAAATAAAGAAGAATTAGATAAGTGGCTTGAAAAATTATCAAATCCAGTGATTAAATTTAACGATATTTCATTTAAGTACCCAAATGCCAAAAATGACACTTTAAGCCATATCACACTAACAATTCCACATTCCCAAAACGTAGCCTTAATTGGTGA
>CAYTYZ010000008.1:2631-3956 GCA_964442385.1 uncultured Gammaproteobacteria bacterium | reverse complement strand
ATCAAAACTATAATAGTTACATAATATATATACTTTAAGGCTATTTTTAATGATAAATTCTCATCATATTCTCATACTTCTTTCCGTACAATAAGACTATGCACAGTAGCAAGCCAATTATAAGTACCCATCAACTTACCAAGAAATACAAAGAATTTTTTGCTCTTAATTCCCTTGATCTGAGTGTAGACAGTGGAGAGATTTTTGGGTTCTTAGGACACAACGGTGCTGGAAAAACAACCTTGGTTAAATTATTATTACGAGTATACGATCCAGATAGTGGGAGTATCTCTGTTAATAACATTAATATTAAAGACATACCCACGCAAGCCCTTTATTCAATTTTTAGTACCCTCTTTCAAAATTTTGGCAGATTTAATTTAACCGTTAAGGAAAATCTAGAATTAGCTGCGCGTAGGAAATTATCTCAGGAGGAGATGATTAATTTTCTCAAGTACGCCAATGCTTGGAAATTTGTTGAAACAACAAAGAATAAACTTGAACAACAACTAGGACCTGAGTACGAAAATGGTATTGACTTGTCAGGTGGCCAATGGCAGAGTTTGGCAATCGCCAGAACTTATGCCAAACAAGCTTCCGTAGTGATTTTAGACGAGCCAACATCAGCTATTGATGCCAAGAGCGAAATGGAAATTTTTGATCGCCTTAATAATAAAATGAAACATGAAACCATGATTTTTATTTCCCATCGTTTTTCTACCATAAAAGATGCGGAACGTATTGTTGTTATGCACAAAGGAAGAATTATTGAAGATGGTACACATCAAGAACTAATGAAATCTATGGGTAAATATGCTCAACTTTATACCATCCAGGCTGAGCGTTTTCAAAGAGGAAAATAACCCTTTCGTTTTATTAAAATTGTTTTCTGCCTACATCTGATATGGCTAAATAGGCGGATTATAATCACACGACTTCCGGACAATTGATAGAATTCTTTAATGGAGTATCTTAAAAAAGCAGAAGAATTAAAAAACCAAAACTTAGATTTAGAAAATCTCATATTGGCAATTAGAGAATATCTAGCATCTCATTTTAAAAACTTAGGAAAATCATACCAAGCCAATAGTATCCTAGAATCAAGATTCACTCCTACAGAAATCGCCTTTAATATTGGAATGAACAGCTGTGGTTCTAGAACAAATATTGCTACCGATATGCTTAGGCACATTGGTTACCAAGTAAAAAAAGTTCATGGCTCAATTCCAGAATCAGCCGACCACGCTTGGATTAGCGTTAAAGATCCGATTAATAGCTCTTGGGTGAGTTTTGATTTGTCCCAACCAGATTGTATGATTACGGAT
>CAYTYZ010000008.1:0-2621 GCA_964442385.1 uncultured Gammaproteobacteria bacterium | reverse complement strand
ATGGTCTGACATCAATGTCTTGATTCAAAAAGCTGTGAGTTCAAGTTCTTGATCGTTCCGAACCCGTACCCCACCAAGGGCGGGCAGGCACGCTTCGAGCCAGGTTGGATTTGCAGGTCGCAAATCTACTATTGGGTAAAATTTATTCCTGGTTTGGTATAAATTTTGCTACAACATGCCAAGTTTTATCTCCAGACTTCCAATCTCTCCTCAGTAAAAGGGTTTCACCTGGGGATTTAAAATAGCTTTCGGCTTCTTCAAAATCCATATTTAGTATTGATCTTAAAATTGTTGAATTAATACTTTTATGTCCGACTATGGCAATAGAGTTAAAGATTCCAAAGAAATTATACAGATAACTCATAGTTCTATTAATACCCATATCCACACTTTCTCTACCCTTACCATCATCACCCAAAAAGTATTCCGATAAAGAAATATTTGAAAATATTGGTACCTTTCTCCCCTCGTTAATAATTTCACCTGTTTTTATCGATCTGATAAAAAGGCTTGTAAACATAGCCTCATAATCATATTTTTTTATAAATTCAGCTATTTCTTTTGCCTGTCTTAAACCGAGCGTACTAAGACTTGAGTCATTTCGCTTTGCACCAGGATCTCCACTGGCAAGAAGTTCTGTCTGGCAGTGTCTAGTTAAAATTATTTGAATCATAGGAAATGATATCACCCAAGTCACCAAACCCGTACCCCACCAAGGGCTGGCAAGCACACTTCGAGCAGAACTATTTAGGTATGAATTTTTCCAAACAAGACATAAATTCAGATTGAAAAATTGCTTTTACATAGAATTAGATAAAGAAACAATCAGTGTAATCTTTATAGTTGTCATAAGTATTGTAGAAGTCAATTTTACACAAGAGTACTAAGCTTAAAAAGTTAATAACTATCGACAGTGAAACTGGTTTTACAGCCTGACTAATTAAAACCAATTTCTTATCCCAAGCTTATTGCTAAATGAAATACCTTCGAGTATCGCAGAGATTAAATATAGGCCAATTATGACTAATATTTGCAAAAATACAACTTTGGGAGCAGTTTTGAGATCAGAGAGTGATTTTCGAAATATACTCGAAAGGAGATTGATAAATAGTGAGTAATATAGTGAAGTTGATAAATAACCAGCCATCAACTCAAATATTCCATGCGGTAATAGAATCTCAAAGATAAGATCTTTAGGATTGCTATATAGCACTCGTCCAAGAGACGAGCTTGTTCTAAAATCAACAATAAACGGAGCTAAAAAACCGTATCTGGCAATTGTTGAGTTGTCATAGAGGATTCGAAACTGTGCATAAGTGTTGATTTTAAAAATGTTGGTCACAACTGAAAACTTGTTGTTATCTTTAATAGATTGTCTCGTAACGTCACAAAAAACTCCTCTGCAGGTTAGGATATCTTCGGGAGTTAACTTCTGCCTCGGTTTTGGTTTTGCAATTAAGACAGAGATAAGATAGAAAAGCGTAAAGATAACAAAGGAGAAACTTACAACAAAAATTAACAAAGGCTTTTGGTACATTAGTAAGGGTAACCTCATTCAACTGAAAGTATAAAGACAACTTTGATAAACCACAATTGAAAGAGTATTGAGAAATAAGATTATTTACTTTCTTCAATCAATCACAATTAACTCCAAACCCGTACCACTCTTCGAGCAAAATATTCTAGGAATGAATGTCTTTGATAGAATATATTATGGAAGAAATAAAAAAATGTCCAAAATGCAAAAACAAAATGATTGAGGGAGTTTACACAGTTCTCTCTGCAGAAATGATAGTTGGTTGGGGTGTAAATAAGAAAGTCTTAGGTTTTGTAGATATTCAAGAAAATAAACTACCAGTTAAATCGTACAAATGTGAAGAATGTGGATTTTTAGAGAACTACGCTAAGTAGCCTATTCGAGATTTTCTTTCCAATCATAACTTACAAGCCTAAACAAAAGCAGATTTGGCAAACCATCTATTACTTTTTTCAGTACTTGAAGCTAACAAGTAAATTTTTACCCACTCCCTAATCCGAATACCATCTGAGTCGGCGAGCACTAACAATCTCCACCGATTCCAAACCCATACCACGAAGCGAGTAAGGTGCCCTATAATATTGATTTTTACCTTATAATCAGATACAATGAAGAGTGGCCTACAAAAAAACAAATTTAGAGTACCAATTAAAAGGAGAACCAGTAACTATAAATTTAGGTCCTGAAATAAAACCAATCGGTCAATTAATCGTACATCCTCTTTCGGCAACTTTTATTCCAACTGAAAAAGGAGGTAGAAGATATTTTCTGCAAAGACAGACAGAGAAACTCGTACCTCTAGAGGGTTTCCCTCCAGAAGCGCTACAAATGATAGATACCCCTAGCATATTACAAATTATGGATATTCAATCAATGCAACTAAGGCCTGTGGGTTTACTAGATCATCGCTCCAGCTCTTTACTGGGAGAAAGGGCACCTAAAGTTCTTAGAACACAAAGTCTGGAGGAGCTAATAACTACAATTTTTCCGGGAAATAGCAATCTAAAAGTGTTAGAGATTGGTTCTGGGTATGGTGATTTTATTGTAGAAACAGGAACAGAAGATCACATGATTTTCTCAGAAG
>CAYTYZ010000007.1:51059-54709 GCA_964442385.1 uncultured Gammaproteobacteria bacterium | reverse complement strand
TGCCATCGCCGTCCCGATGGTCGTCTGGCTTAAATCAAGAAATATAAAAAAATAACATGAATAAAAAAAGTTTTTTTGTAATTATACTATTATTAGTTGGCCTAATTTTACGTTTTGGTTATGTTTCTATTAGCAAACCCAAAGTTACCACATCAAATCAAAAAATTATATCCACAACTCAGGAAAAAATAGTAACCGATAGGTATGTGTTTTATTATCCAACAGGCTTCAAGGCCCAGGACCCTACCATTATTTCAAAAACAGCCTTATCTTTTTATTCATTTCCAGATGATAGATTTGCCGACGTTGGTGAAGGATTGTCTTTGACTCGATTAGAAGAAGATTTGACATCAAATAGTTCATCAAATCAAGTTTGTTCCAACTTAGTTAATAAATACTTAAAGTCTAAGACTGAAATAGAAATACAGTCAACCACAACAGGTGGTACCCAACACTGCTTCTTATCAGAAAAGAAAATTGTCGGAGAGGGAATAAATGATTCAGTAGTAGTAAAATACCATTTTGCCTGGAATAAAACAGAAAAGAAGTTGTATATAGTTATGGCAAAATATTTTGACAGTAGATCTCGTTACGACGAAACCAAAAAAGAAATTGAACAAGTGAACCTGTCACTAGACAAGTTTGAATTAAAAACTAATTAGTTTTAATCATTTCAAGTAGCACTTCACGCTCGTTTAGTTTCGGATCTTTTTCAACTTCGGCAAAGATTTTGGCCAATGTTTCACCTACTTTTCTACCAGGCTTAATATTAAGAATCTTCATCACATCGTTGCCGTCAATCTTTAGATCTTTTACTGAAAAAGGTTGTTTTTGCACCTCTATTAGCCGTTCCTGAAAGGCTTTCCACCTCCAACTAGTTTCCCTAGCCCCACTGCCAATCCGGTCAGCACGTCTCAGCGATATCATTTCTTGCAAATAAGGGACTGTTACATTGCGAATAAACCTTCGAACCGCACTATCGGTTTGAGTTTCTTCAACCGTAAACATATGCCAACGGACCAGCCGAAATAACTGGTCTAACTGCTCATTGGAAAGCTTTAGCCTTTTACCTATTTTAACTGCCATTCTAGGGCCGACCACCTCATGAGAATGAAAAGTGCGCACCCCGTTTACTATCTTCATAGTAGGTGGCTTGCCAATGTCATGGAGCAGGGTAGCTAGTCTAGTAATTGGATTACTGCTGTCACAATTTTTGAGGGCTTTCAGGCTATGCACCCACACATCATAAATATGATGTCCTCTTTGTTCCATTCCAACCCCTGCCAAAAGTTCTGGAATTATAAATTCCAAAAGACCTGTTTCTTTTAAAAGTACCATGCCAGTATCTGCTCTTTTGGTTGCTAAAAGTTTTAGTAGCTCATCGCGTACTCTTTCTGCAGATATTTTTTCAATGCTTTTAGCATTAGCTTTTATGCCTTCGGCCGTATCTTTGTCAATTTCAAACTCCAATTGGCAAGCAATTCGTATAGCTCTCATCATACGAAGTGCATCTTCTGCAAATCTTTCTTGTGGCTTACCTACTGCTTTTACAATTCTATTTTTCAAGTCCCTTATTCCCCCGTAGGGGTCTATTATCAGGCAGCCATCATGTTCAATTTTTAGGGCAATTGCGTTTATGGTCAGATCCCTTCTTTGCAAGTCCTCTTGTATACTTTTACCCCAAGACACCGTCTTTGGATGTCTATTATCATCATAATCTTGTTCGGTTCGATAAGTAGTTACTTCATAAACTTCTTCTCCAAAAACTACTCCAACAGTACCATATTCGTTATTGTAAAAACTGTTCTTTGGAAACAGTTTTTGTATTTCACTAGGTGGCAAACTAGTTGCAAAGTCCCAATCGTTAACAACTCGGTTCATCAGCAGATCTCTTACGGCGCCACCCACTACAAAAACTTCGGCACCCGCTGTATCAAAAACCCTGGCCAGCTTGGCTACATTTTCTGGTAATTGCAAGGCAATCTTCATACGTCTATTATAATTCAAGTGAATAAAAAAATTGTACTAAAATCACAGCAAATAATTAATTCTTCTACTTTGCCATCCGGACTGCTATCTCTTCTTGCTACTAATCGCAATATAACCAATCTGGCAGAATTTCTCACACCTCCCGCCCCTAATGCTACACCGGCCGATTTTGCCATCTCTCCAGAGGTTTTTAGTGCTTTTATTTCTCACCTAAAAAGCTATCGAGATAAAAATATTCTTATTTATGGCGATTATGATGCTGATGGTGTTTGCTCTACGGCCCTTTTATATTTGTCATTATCAAAATATTTTAAAAACCTACTCCCGTTTACCCCGCATCGGGAAAAAGATGGTTATGGTATCAAAGCCAGTTCTGTTTTTCGCTTTGCCAAAGAAAAATCTTTTCAGCCTGATCTAGTTATAACTATAGACAATGGCATTTCTGCCAAAAAGGAGATTAAAAAACTGCAAGAATCTGGTATTGAAGTAATGATTATTGATCACCACATGTCTGGAGGAGCTGTTCCAGATGTAAAGTATATATTACACTCGACTGTTAGTTCAGCTTCAGCTCTGGCTTGGCTAGTAGCCCGCCAGTTTGATGACACAAGCCGTCTGGAACTGGCCACTGTCGGTGTTGTTTCTGATTGCATGCCGTTGATCGGCATCAATCGTAGCATCGTAGTTCATGGATTGCCTTTTTTTACTAAATCCAGGAATTTTGGCATCCAAGCACTAATCAACTCATCGGGGCTAGCTGCCAAAGCAATAGGAGTTTATGATATAGCCTACAGCTTGGCCCCCAGGCTAAATGCCTCGGGTAGACTAGACGATCCCACCGATGCTCTCAGGCTACTTTGTTCACCAACCGAAACCCTGGCCGCAAAATATTCCGAGCGGCTAGGGCAACTAAATACTGATAGGCAAGTAGTTCAAACAGAAGCACTTGAATCTATCGAGACCCTTATCGATACTTCCAAAAAAATATTATTTGTTTATAAACCAGATCTTCACCCGGGAGTTATTGGGCTTATTGCCGGAAAACTTACCGAGAAATATTACAAACCCAGTATAGTAGTAACCAGAGTTGACGGTATCTGCAAAGGGTCTTGTCGCTCTATTCCAGAACTTCATATCACAGCTTGTTTAGAAGAAGTCAGGCATCTGTGCATCGATCTAGGTGGGCATGCTCTGGCGGCTGGATTTAGCATAGAGGAAGTTAATATACCCGAATTTACAAAAAAGATACATCATATCGTTAAATCTAAATTAGTAAATATAATTTTAGAACCCAAGCTAATTGTAGATGCAAAAATGGATATATCGGCTGTAACTCTTGAAAATATCAAAGCAATAGATTCCCTGTCTCCTTTTGGTATAGAAAACACCGAGCCATTGTTTTTATTTGAAAATGCCATCGTCAGATCTAAAAATATTCTTGGCAAAGATGGTAAACATTTAAAGCTTGTACTGGATAACAATCTCGAGGCTCTTAGATTTAGTGCATCTGAAAAAGACTTTGCCCTAAAAATAGGGGATAGCATCTGTTTTGTTGCCAAACTTGGTGCCAACACCTGGAACAACACGACCAAACCTCAGCTAATAATTAAATCCATCAATTAATTATTTTTCCTCTCCATATCTTTCCATACACATTTCAT
>CAYTYZ010000007.1:36716-51049 GCA_964442385.1 uncultured Gammaproteobacteria bacterium | reverse complement strand
TCATATACTCTCTCAAAAAGCTGGTCCAATACCGGACTAATGCCTGTACAAGCCTTGGCAATAATATTGGCCCCCGTTGCGTAATCCTTGCACTCCATAGGAGTCATATCAGCAGTTGGGTCAAGGGCAAGTGCATGAAGATTGGACGTTTGATCTGCCAACTTAATAAGTCTGTTACTTTTACTCAAATTTAAGAGCCTATTAGCTTGCAATTGTTTTCGTTCTAGAAGTGGTAATCCTTTGTAGTTAGTAGGGTCAGTCAAGCCTAACACTATTTCTGCAATCGTATTGCTAAATTCTAATTTAATAAATTCTATAGTGGTATCGCTGTCTTCCACGGTATCATGCAGCCAAGCACTGGCAATTTCGTCGTCGTTGCCACCGGCCATAAGTACAAAATCAGCTACCTGCTGCATGTGCAGAGTTTTTGGCCTTTTGTATCCAGAAACTGTAGTAACTATTTCTGGTCCATGTATTTCCAAAGCTAGGTTGCGAGCCTTTGGGATATAAGATTTGTTAGTCATATCTCAGTATACAACTTGACTAGGCCCCATCTGCTGATAAAATACATAATCTAGTAAAAGTGGTAACCTGTGACAATTACCCTGGCAAACTTTTGCAAAATAAAAGAGTACAACACAAGGTGGCACCGCCCCTCCCAAGGCCCTTGTAAGTCCGTTTTAAAGCGGGTTTGCAAGGGCTTTTTAGTTGTTTGAAAAAAATTATGCAACGCATATTAGTCAAAAAGTGTTTAGAAAAAATTGGCGAGGAGGTACTTCTTAAAGGTTGGGTAGCCAACATTAGAGACCATGGCAGTCTTGTCTTTTTGGAGTTACGTGACTGGTCTGGTATTGTTCAAGTTGTTGTTCCCCAAACCTCAGCTCAAAAAGTAGGTCGTGAATGGGTAGTAGCTATTACAGGAACTGTGCAGGCCAGGGACAAGAAGTTGGTAAACCCTCATATGGAAACCGGAAGCATCGAGATAGTGGCCAGTAAAGTTGAAATAATCAATAAATCCGAAGTTCCGCCATTTGATACAGACAGTGATGGTAGGTTACTAGAAGAAAACACCAGACTAAAATATCGTTTTGTCGATCTTCGCCGACCCAGGTTGCAAAATATTATGAAGCTGCGCCACAAATATATGCTCGCCGTCAGAAACTGGTTTGACGCCCAAAACTTTACAGAAGTTACCACCCCACTTCTGACCAGTTCTTCACCCGAAGGCGCTAGGGATTTTATTATTCCTTCCCGAATTCATCCTGGCAAATTCTATGTTTTGCCCCAAGCCCCTCAGCAATTTAAACAGTTATTGATGGTAGCTGGAGTTGACAGATATTTTCAAATTGCTCCCTGTGCAAGGGACGAAGATCCCAGAGCAGATCGCCATTATGGGATTTTTTACCAAATTGATGTGGAAATAAGTTTCCCCACTCGGGATGAAATATTTTCAGTTGTAGAAAATATGATCAAAGACACTTATCAGTCAGTAGCACCCCAAAAAACTATCAAGGATTTTCCTTTTACCAGGCTCACTTACCAAGAATCAATGGACACTTATGGAAGCGACAAGCCTGATATTAGGTTTGATTTAAAGTTGCAAGATGTAACCTTTTTGAAAGGTAAGACCGAATTCAATGTTTTTAATTCAGCCCCAGTTATAAAATGCCTTGTCGTCAAAAATGTAGATTTTACCAGAAGCCAAATTAATGAACTCGAAGATTTTGCCAAAGAAAAGGGAGCCAAAGGTTTGGCTTATACCAAAGTTGGTGCAGATGGTTTCGAGTCTGGTATTGCCAAATTCATAGCCACATCTTTTTCGGAACTTAAGGACAAATTAGAGTTGAAAACTGGCGATACATTATTTTTTACTGCCGACAAATATGAATCAGCCTGCAAGGTTCTGGGCCATGTCCGTAGTAAACTAGGCGACATCCTAAATCTAAAAGATCCCAATCTATTGGCCTTTGCTTGGATCTGTGATTTTCCTTTTTTCGAAATCAATGAAGAAACCAAAGCTTTGGATTTTGGCCATAATCCTTTTTCGATGCCCAAGGGGGGACGAGCCGCTTTTGACAATCCAGAGCCTCTAAAAATTCTTTCTGATCAGTATGATTTGGCTCTTAATGGCTATGAAATCTTGTCAGGTTCAATTCGCAATCACGAGCCAGAAACTATGGTCAAAGCCTTTGAAATGGTTGGTTATGGCCGGGACGAGGTGCTAAAAAGGTTTGGTGGAATGTACCAAGCCTTTCATTATGGTGCTCCACCTCATGGTGGCTTTGCCATTGGCATCGACCGTTATTTTATGGTTCTAATCGATGAACCCAACATTCGAGATGTTTATGCCTTTCCATTAAACAGCAATGGGGTTGATGTACTTATGAATGCTCCATCGGAATTAAGAGAATCCCAGCTAAAAGAAACTGGCATAAAAATCATAAATGATTAAAAATCTAGGTTTATACACCCTATTTTGCCTAGGTGTCTTTCTATTGGTTGTCAGGTATACCGCTAACCAACAAAAGGCACCTTTGGTGATAAAAAAAAGTCAGGATCTGTTTCAGATGAATACCAATACCCTGCCCATTCCTACTATAAATAGTTTACCGAATATGAGTAGTGATTATTATATTCTTTTAGATGCCAAAACCAACCAAATTCTAGTTTCAAGAAATATTAATGATCCCATTTATCCTGCTTCTACTACCAAACTAGCTACAGCTCTAACTGCCCTAAACAATTATCCACTTAACGAAACCGTAGTTATCACAGAGCTTCACAAAGATGGTAAAACCATGGGTCTTAGACTCGGACAAAGTTATACCGTTGACAATTTACTTCGAGCTTTACTGGTCTATTCTGCAAATGACGTAGCTTTTGCCCTGGCCAATCATCACCCCTCTGGGGTAACTGGTTTTATCAATGAAATGAATAATTTAGCTAGGTCGCTCAATATGACAAATACCAAGTTTATGAATTTTGATGGTAATGACAATCCTGAGCATGTTTCCACCGTTTATGATTTGTCACAATTAGGACGTGCCAGTCTAAAATTAAATTATGTCTTAAACATAGTTAAAGAAAAGCAAACTTTGGTAACTACTATAGATGGAAAAGACAAATATTCGCTTGTCACCACCAATGAGCTTTTGGGTAAATATCCCGAGGTGGTCGGGCTAAAAACAGGCTGGACACCTACAGCCGGCGAAGCCTTTGTTGGCTATATAAAATATAATGAGCATGACTTCATCAGTGTGGTTGCAAATAGCCGCGATCGTTTTGGTGACACAGTAAGGCTACTTTCTTGGCTCAAATCTAATTTCGCTTGGCGTTAAAATCTACTGCACTAATATAAGCAACAAAATTTGCCTTATCATCCTCAAAAACGTAAATTGGTTGCATGGTCTTGTCCAGTATATTGGGTTCAAAATAAGCCAAGTAGACATTGTGAATAGATACACTTTTACTGGCCACATCCTTGGCTGGCCAATATAAGCCATTTGTTAGTTCCTTTTGGGCCAACTCTACTGGTTTTATCGGGTAGGTACCAAATATCTGTCTGTCAATATTGCTATGTTTATAGCCAACTTCTACAACTGATCTGTTTTCGGCACTCGAGCCAGATACTAATGCGTAAACTGTGGCTTGTCTTGGATCGCTAGGCAAAATTTTATAAGAATTAGCCCCTACTTCTATTGGTTTTCTAAATATGTCTACACGTGCCAAATTTGCTCCATTTGGAGCGGTAAGTGGTTCAAGTTTTTCTGGGCTTATCCTAAAAAAAGATACTTCTTTTTTGCCTTCCTTTAGATCAGGAGACAACTTTCCTCCTTTTTCTAAATAACTAGAGGCAGATTGGATCGCCAGTTCCTTTGTAGGAATTTTTTCAGGAACCAATATCAGCTGGTCTGTTTGGTATGGATAGCTCATGGTAAAACTTCCGTCCAGTACGTTTACAGTCAGATTTTGGTTTGCAATATCATTTCTAAATGTGTATTCACCGTTTCCGCTGTCTTTTTCTACCGGTTCCGTTACAAAGCCCATACCCTTGGCACTTACCTTGGCCTCATCAAGTAATAGTAAACTAAAAACTGGGCGATTTACCTGATATACAGGTAATATTTTAGGTACCACTGGAAGTTTGTCATTGGGTAGGGTAAAGGCAAATTGTTTTTTTTCAAAATCTTTTTTTGGAAAGCTAATCGGATTTAGACTTCCAAGTAAATAATCCGGCTCAGCCTTTTTTTGACTTTTTATATAAGAAATTGTGGCACTTACTGCCATCTGTACTACGAGTAATATTGCAATACCTGCCCCGCCAAATTTAATAAACTTTCTTGCCCAATAAGCTGTCATAGTCAAATTCGCCATAGTATTAGTATAATCACTACATGACAGATAGCAAAATGATAGTACGCACTAGAATGGCTCCAAGCCCAACAGGGGAATACCATATCGGGCATATCCGATCGTGCTTGTATAATTTTGCCTTTGCCAAAAGGCACAACGGGCAGTTTATTATTAGAGTGGAAGATACCGACCAAAAGAGACTGGTTGCAGGTGCCCAGGAACGTATTTTAAAGGACATCAAAGACTATGGAATTACCTGGGACGAAGGTCCTGACATCGGAGGACCGTTTGCACCCTACAAGCAGACCGAAAGACTTTCTATCTACAACGAATACATTAAAGAACTTCTAGATAAAGATCTCGCCTATTATTCTTTTTCAACCCAAGAAGAGCTTGAGAAAATCAGATCTTCCTCCGATCGAAAATTGAGTTTGCGCTACGATCGCAAGTGGCTATCCCTCACCAAAGAAGAAATTCAAGCAAAAATTAATTCTGGTGAAAAATTTACAATAAGGTTAAAAGTTCCCGACAACGAAAAAATTGAGTTTACCGACTTGGTTCGTGGGCATATAATCATCAACTCCAACGAAGTGGATGATCAAGTTTTAATCAAATCAGATGGTATTCCAACCTATCACTTTGCTGTAGTCGTTGATGATCACCTTATGGGAATTACCCATGTTATGCGTGGCGAAGAATGGATAACCTCAACTCCAAAACAAATTCTTATTTACAGGTATTTTGGATGGCAAGTACCAATTTTTGCCCATGTTACGGTTTTTCTAGATCCTTCTGGTCAAGGCAAAATGAGTAAACGAAAGGGTAGTGTTTCGGCTAGAAGTTTTCTTGACGAAGGTTATCTGCCCGAAGCTTTACTAAATTTTATGATGCTTTTAGGTTGGAATGACGGTACCAACAAAGAAATATGGAGTCTTTCTGAATTTATCCAGGCTTTTGACCCAATGGATCTAAATAAAAAAGCTCCTATTTTTGATCGAAAAAAATTGGATTATCTTAATGGCTATTATCTTCGTCAAAAAACCACCGATGAGCTTTTACCCTTGTATCAAAAATTTTTACCGGAATTATCTGCCCAAAACTTAAGTATTTTGATACCAATTTCCAAAGAAAGGATTTTTAAACTATCTGACCTTCGAGAAATTTGTAAATTTTTATATGAGGATTTTACCCCACCAGTTCCACAGGCTCCAGATATGATAAAAAAAGCCATTGATTTAATAAAAGTCTCAGATCTTGACTCTATCCAACCCAAGTTTATTCAGCTAATTGCCGATAATAACTGGAAAGTAGGGGATTTCTTTAAAGAGCTACGCCAAGCAGTCTCTGGCCAAAAAATCACTCCACCTATTGTGGAATGTTTGCCAATTTTGGGCAAGGAAAAGGTACTTTCTAGATTGCAAAGTGCCCTGGACTTAGTCTAGAATAAAATGATGTTACTTTTTTTGCTAAGTCTATTTACGGCTGTTTTTGCCCAAACTGTAACCGAGACACCTACACCAACCCCTACCATTACCCCAACTCCGACTTTGACACCAACCGCAACTCCTACCCTTACCCCAACTCCCACACCTACTCTTGGGCCTTTTAAACTGACCATTCTTTCTGCTCCCGGCACAGTTGTTAAAAACGATGCTTTTTCAGTTGGGATAAGATTAGATAATACACAAATAGGTACTACTTATTCTCTAAAGGTCTATGCCACCAATAACACCAGCCTTATAAGTACCCAAAACAACCAAACCTGGTATGGCTATACTGGAGCTTGGACAAGTATGCCTTTTGTGCTTGGAAATGGAGGAACTATTTATACCAACTTGACGGCCAGAATAGAAGAAGTCCAGCTTCCTTCTACTTTGCGGGTAAGAACAAACAGAAACTTTACTGGTACTTTAACCGAATCAGACAATACCATGACCATATCTTCAATTCTTGAGCCAACTCCAATGCCAACTAGTACCCCCACTCAAACTCCAACGCCAACCCATACTCCAACCCCTACACCTACTCAAACTCCAACGCCAACCCATACTCCAACCCCTACACCTCTACCTAGCGAAACCCCTTATCCTACCGATACTCCGGCTCCAACCATTACCCCAGCCTATTTAATCCAAACTCTAGATTCTAATGTTCTGGGGGCCCAAGATACAGCCCTCTTGGAGACTAAGTTTATGGCCGAAGGATCAACAGATTCCGACAAATCGGAAGGACTGGACTTATCAAAGTTTTTGCCAATTATATTAATTATTTCAGGCGGCCTGGTTCTTCTAATTCCACTACTACTAAGCATTTTTAAAAAGAATGCTTAAGTTTATTCCAAGCATTCTTTGCATGGCTTTAATTTTTTATCTATCTTCAGGTCCAACGGATTCCGTTCCTATCCACGACGGTACAGCTCGTTTTTTATTCTTTAAATCGCTGCATGTTATCATCTACTTTCTTCTTTATTTAAGCTACTATTTAGCCACTAAAAATAGATACCTTAGCCTAATCTTTACAATTTTTTATGGAATGACCGACGAATTTCACCAAAGTTTTGTTGTTGGTAGAACATCCAAAGCTACTGACCTTATTTTTGATAGCTTGGGTGGAGTCTTGGGCTTGCTTCTTGTGGCCCGCTTTCGCTATAGTAAACATACATGAAACACTGGTTTTTACCTTTAGAATCAAATAATTACAAGGCCAAAATTTTAAAGCCAATCGGTTTTGCAATTTTATATAGTCTGTATTTGGCCAATTATTTAGTCCTAAAAGCGGTTGGCTACTACTATCCTGGAGTACTAGGTTACTCCTCTGAAATAACTGTCCAAAAAGTTTTAAACGCTACCAACGCCTATAGGCAAAAGAATAATTTACCCACCTTGTCAATTAATCCTAGCCTAAGCGAGTCTGCCACTGCCAAAGCTAAAGATATGTTTGCCAAGGGCTATTGGGCTCATAATTCACCAGACGGCACCAGCCCATGGCAGTTTTTCAAGGATGTTAATTATAAATATAGTTTTGCAGGAGAAAACCTAGCCAAAGACTTTTACGATACCCAGGGACTTATGGATGCTTGGATAGGTTCCCCAACTCACAACGCCAATCTTGTAAGCGACAAGTACCAAGAAATTGGTATAGGGGTGGTAAATGGCACACTTAATGGCTACAAGACTACCCTGGTGGTCCAGCATTTTGGTACACCACTAACAGGCTCACTCTCTCAAAAAGAAGTTAAAGAAAAACCCGTCGTCAAAGAAGTTTTGGTAAAGCCAGTTGAAGAGGCAGTAGTACAACGCGAACAAGTTCCAACAGTAGCCGGTCTTTCCCAAAGTTCTTCGTTAATAAACCCCAAAACTGTGCAAAAAGCAGTTGGTAGTCTAATATTTATGGTCCTAGTTGGTGTGCTGTTTATCGATGCTTATATAGTGGTCATCAAAAACAAAACTCACCGTCTTTCTGGTTCGTCTATTGCCCATATGATCTTTTTACTTGCGGCTTTCTTAATGTTATTGCTTACCCAACAGGGGTCTTTAATATAGTATGCTTAACTTTCCTACCACACCTCGCATAAAAAACTACATTATATTAATCTTTTTTATTTTCTTGTCTCTTTTACTTGTTGTTTCTCTAGGACACACCAATAATGCAATTTTTACTGCTTCTCTTACCCTGTCTTTAGGGTATTTCTTTTGGAGTATTTATCACCATCTACAGAAAAAGGATTTCCATATTGTGGTTGTTGTGGAGTATTTATTAGTTATTTCTTTTGTTGTTCTCGTTTTTGCCAGCTTGCGATTTTTTTAGGATCACCTGATACTAGTTCATTTGGCACCTCGTATCCAAGAAACATCCTAGGTCTTGTATATTGTCTATATTCTCTTAGTCTCTTTCCACCTAACTTTGAAAAACTTTCTACTTCACTAGATCTATCTTTACCAAGTACTCCCTTTTTAAGCCTACTTATTGCTTCAATGACCAGCATGGCAGGTAGTTCACCACCAGTTACCACAAAGTCCCCGATAGAAATTAGCTCGTGGGCACAGTTATCTTCAAATCTAGCATCAATTCCCTCATAATGACCACACACCAATATAATTTGGTCATATTTAGTTAACCTTTCAGCATCCTTTTGTGTAAATCTCTTGCCTCTGGCACTCAGTACAACTACCCTTTGTTTTTTTATCTTACTAGTTATTTTTTTAAGATCACTCAGACAATTATACAAAACATCCGGTTTTAGTAGCATCCCAACTCCACCTCCAAAGGGTTTGTCGTCTACAGTTTTATATTTATCTTTAGCCCAACTGCGCAACTGATGTATTTTTAGTTCGATAAATTTATTCCCAATTGCCCTTTTAATTATACTTTCTTTGCTAAAACTAACAAACATGTCTGGAAAAAGAGTGATTACATCAAACCGCATAATATATTCTAGACTATTTATTGATAAACCAGTCTTCTACTCTTTTATTTACCTTGGCTATTTCGCCATCTTCTAGCTGACCTTTTTCTGATGATATAGTGTACAGATATGCGTCTTGGTTGTTCTTAAATACCACCTGTGTTAAGGTAATTTTTTTGCCTCTGGTTACGTACTCACCTTTAAACTCATATCTAGTAAAAGGTTCAATCTGACTAGTAACAGTTTTCTCAAATTCTAGCTTTGGTATCACCTTTTTGGCGCCTTGCTTCAGCTTGTTGATATAAGCTTCGTCTATTTTTTTTACTTGGTTATCTAGTTTTACAAATAAAATTGAAGGAATAATCTGGTAATCTCCAGATTTTTCTGTTTTTAACATTACTTCACCTTCTTCTTTGTTGATAATTTTCCAGTCTGGGGGCAGGTCCAACTCGCTAGTCCTAGTACTGCTAACAGCACTCTCTCCTTTGCGAAAAAAAGTTGCCCCAAAATCAATATTTGGTTTCTTTATATTTTTTAACCCCATGGCAAAAATCGTTGTAAAAACAACCACTAAAATTAATTTTGCCCCAAGTATATAATCTATGCTAATTGATTTTTTTGGCTTACTCTTTTTATAATTCCACCTGTTAGATATTTTTCTTGGCATATTTATTTTTCAAAGCGAAGCAGATATCTTAAATTAGGTTGACCATAAGAACAGGTAACCAGATAAATAGTATCTTTCTTTGCCTTAACTTGACTAAGTCTATTTGTATCAACCAAGCTTTTTTCCTTAAGAATGTATTCAAACAATTCATTCTCTGTAGTCAACGAAATCTTTTCTCCAATAGCTAGCTTGTAAAGTTGACCAAATTTATCCAAACCGTTGTGGGCGTAAATCACCCTGGCACCGTTTATTGTATTGGTTAGAACTTCTCCTGATCCCACTAAAAGTTCATTATTCAAAGTATTTCCTTGTTTTATTTTTTCAAGTATACCTAAGCTCTTTATTTCAAGCTGGCTATTAGTATCAAGATTTCCTGTCTCAACATTTGCATTGGCTTCAGCACTGTATGTATTTACAATTATCTTCTTTGGAATTGGTAACCGGCTGTTAAACGTTAGAATTATGCTCTCTACCAGGGGATTGTTACTAGGAGCTAAGGCCAAAACTGGCTTACTCTGGTTAGCAAAAGCATATAGCAAGATACCTGTCACAAACAATAAGTATTTTTTCATTTTGGCCGATTTTAGCCCTGTTTACAACTTCTGTCAAATCTAGAGATGAAAATGTATACTAGCAATATGCAAAAAGTAGCTGTGGTAGTAATTCCTACCTATAACGAGGTCGACAATATTGGCAAAATGCTTACCCATCTTACTCAAAAAACCTTTCCAGATTTAAGAACTTCCACCTCGTGGCAAGTTCACGCCTTGGTTGTCGATGGAGCTTCGCCGGATGGAACTGCGGCATTGGTACAAAAATTTGTTTTAAAAAATAAAAATGTACATCTTTTAAAGGAAACCAGCAAAGACGGTATCGGAGCAGCTTATCTTAAAGGATTTGCCTACGCCAAGGACAAACTCAATGCCCAGGTAGTGATGGAGATGGATGGAGATTTTCAACATCCTCCCTCAGATATTATTAAATACCTAACAAAAATTGACCAAGGATTTGATTATGTTTGCGGATCAAGAAAAATCGCAGGTGGTAAAAATCCAGAAGGTTGGGGATTTAAAAGATTATTTTTTAGTGAAGTAGGTGGATTTGTAGCCAGATGTATTTTGTTTTTTCCAACGGTTAATTTCTTAAAAGTTACCGATCCAACCACTGGTTTTAAGGCAACTCGAGTTACTCCCTTTGTAAATGAACAACTTCTAGATTACAAACACTTAATATCTAAAAGTTTTGGCTACAAACTGCAATTACTATATGAAACGATCCGTTCTGGAGCCAAATATGCCGAAGTACCCCTGGTATTTGGGCTTAGAACTGAAGGTGAGTCCAAAATAGAGTCACAAACAGCCAAGGAAATTTTTATCGTAGCTTTAAAATTGCGTCTTTTAGATCCGACTATAAAGAAATTTATAAAGTTTGGCATGGTAGGCTTTATGGGATTTATAGTTAATTCCTTATCACTAGAAATATTTAGATCCATTCCACTCACATCTACTTTTGCCACATACATGACACGACACCAGGAATTTCCACTTCATTTTTTGCTTACCAATCCTAGTGCTTGGGCTGGATCTTTGGCCGCGGAAGTATCAGT
The DNA here is from genome assembly GCA_964442385.1 of uncultured Gammaproteobacteria bacterium. Classification (GTDB taxonomy): domain Bacteria; phylum Patescibacteriota; class Microgenomatia; order UBA12405; family UBA12405; genus CAYTYZ01. The sequence goes on along the minus strand of CAYTYZ010000007.1, from coordinate 40,018 downwards.
AGTTAGCAACTTTCTGTTAAATAACTTTTGGACATTTAGGCATGAAAAACATCATCACCCCTTAAAATTATTAGGCAAATTTTTGCAATTTAACCTAACATCTATCGGAGCCATAATAATTCAATTTTTAGTAATTGGAGGAGGGACACACTTTTTTGGTGACAGTCGTCAAATCCGTCAAATATTCTTAATAATATCAATAGTTTTTTTTATACTTCCCTATAATTGGACTATGTATAACAAGATTATTTGGCGAAAGAAACCTAAAACTTCAATCTGAATCTTTTTACCGTGGCCTTGCCGGATGTGGGTTTAAAAACTACCTCTACAGTTCCCTCGGTAATACTATTATGTGGTGTGCAAACTCTTTTTGAACAAGTACCTAAATATATAGTTCTGCTATCGCTAGCTTTTTTGGGTCTAATAGTACCCACAGCACCCTCTTCTTTGCCCTTATTGGTATATCTAACTTCATACGTTACAGACTTTAATCTGGCAATATCACTAAAATTTAGTACTACATTCTGTTTTTTAATTAGACGTACACTTACACCAGGTGTAGCCAAGACTTTGGAGCTACTCATAAAAAAAGCCAGGCAAGCCAGCAAAAATATTTTCTTCATTGCCAATTATACACAATTTACCCCCTTGGAATCCAAGGGGGTAGAGTCAAGCTTACTTTTTTTACTTAAGCAAAGCGTCTATTTGTGCTTTTACAGCATCAACAGGATATGCACCAGGAACAAAATCACTCTTGCCATTTTTGGCAACTAAAATAGTTCCAGGGGTACCGGTAACTCCTGCGGCACTGCCTCCGTCCATATCCGCCTTAACTTTTCCTGCCATCTCACCACTGCTTATACAAGACCTAACTTTAGATGCATCTACTCCAAGCTCTGAGGCTAGTTTAACTAAGTTATCTACAGCCAAAGCATTTGGATCTTTTGCGCCAGTTTCATAAGCCTTGTTCGTAAAAGCCCAGAACTTGTCATTACCTCCAATCTTGCCTACACATTCACCAGCTTCGGCAGCTTTTTGAGCAAAGGGATGGAATGATAGGGGATATTGTCTAAAAACCCAAGCAACTTTTCCAGCATAGTCTTTCATGATTTGTTGCATGGTTGGATGAAAACGCTGGCAAAACGGACATTGATAGTCTGAGTATTCCACCATTATTACTTGAGCATTACGGTCACCCAGTATCCAATCTTGGTCACTTACCGGGGGCATTTTGGTAAGGTCAGCTTTGGGTTCTTCTGGTTGCACCTGTGGTGGTGCTTGGGCTACTTTGGCAATATTATTATTTCCACTATTTCCACCTGCCACAATTTTTTCAAGTGTTTGCAGTTTGGAAAAATTATAGACTGAAGCAACTATGGCAACTATAGCTAAAAATAAAGTAAGTTGGCCATTGCCACCACCTTGTTCTTTCATTTCAACCTGACTAGGTCGAGTATTTTTTGTTGGCATTTTTATATTTTTTTAAACTAATTAATTTGTTAACAACTATAAACTTAACACAACTTTTAGCTTCATGCTAGGGCCACTTGGTGCTTGCATCCCTGTTTATTCTCCATTATATTGGTACATATGATCAATTCTAAAGTTTTTAAAACAGCTCTATTGGCCTCTGCGTTTTTACTAGGTTCAGCCTCTGCAGTTTTTGCAGTAGATGCTGTTCCAACTCTATACACCACCACAAAGCCTACTAGTACTCAAAACGAAAATACCGACTACATGAGAAAGTACGAACTGGAAAAGTTAAAAAGAGTTCAAGCAGAGATAAAGCAAAAAAAAGCATTAATTATAGCCCAAAGGGCTCTCTGTAATAAAAATGTAGCTAATTTATTAAAAGAAAGAGCCAAAGGAATGGTTACTTTATATAACCAGTTAAAGGAACAAGGAATGGCTAAATCTGACATATATGAAAAGGCCAAAGCCTATAGGTCTGAAACTGAATCTCAAGTCAAAGCTTTGAAATTAAGTTGTCAAAATACTGAGAAAAAAGTTTTGGGTATAAGTACCGATGGCACCGTCCAATAGTAGACCAGCCACTGTCTTTAGCCCAATAGCCAATGCCCTGGTAGTTGTCAAAGACAATTTTTGGGCTGTAGCTTCGGTCTATTTAACTACCATTATTCCAAGCCTGGTTCTATCTTTTTTTCTTGCTCCCAAGATAAAAGAGGTCAACTTGCAAAATTTTTGGGCTTTAATTTATGTTCTTCCATTGGCACTTGTTTCAATATTTGTAGAATGTTGGGCCCACATGGCCATTTTATCTGCGCTAAAAAACAAAACTAAAATCTTTGCTTCTTATATTGATAGCTTTAAAGCTGCAAAGGTTTATTTTCTAACCACTCTTTTGCTGCTATTGCTTACTATTTTGGGTTCTGTATTAATTTTTCCAGGTATCTTTCTAATTTATACCTATCTGTTGGTACCAGGATTAATTTTTCAAACCAAAAGTTTTAATCTTACCCTTAGCACCATTAAAAAACTTATTTTATTAAACCCTCGCAGATTTCTTATTGCCTGTACCACTTTTTTTATATTTTTACTTATTATATTTCAAGCCAGCTCTTTTGTTGACGAACACTTTCCATTTTGGATTTCATTTGTACCCAACCTATTCTTGACTCTTACTGCCATACCATTTTTTATGGCTTATTCACTAGAGTTACAAAAGTTTCTTCACAACTCATGACCTCTATTTTACGTATTCTTATCTTTACTAAAAAATTCTGGCCCTGGTACCTATTGTCAATCTCGCTGGTATTTCTTTTATCGGTTTTATCCTTAGTTACCCCTTTTATTAGTAAACAGGTTGTTGATCTGGTAGTTGAAAACATAGAATTTAAAAAATTAACCAGCATAAATCCCTTACTTTTTTCTTTTTTTCTGATACTTTTTTTTGATCTTGCTACCACCATATTTAACTCAATAAACCAATATGTAGGCGACCTACTAAGTTCCAAACTAAAAACGTTTCTGTATGAAAAATTCTACAGCCATCTTTTATATCTAGACGTAGCCTATTTTGACAACGAAAAAATGGGCACAATTCTAAATAAAATGATTCGAGGGGTCAACTCTACCGCTGAGTTTATTAAAAGCATGACCAATAATTTTTTACCCTATTTTCTAACCGCCTTAATTACCATAATAGTTTTAGCTAAATATTCCTTGGTGTTATCCCTCCTACTTCTAGTACTTTTTCCCGCCTATATCTTTATCTCTCATCGCTCTAGCGATCGCTGGCGCCAGTATGAAGATAAAAAGAACACTATCAGTGACATTTCCCA